>NZ_JANUEA010000003.1:0-796071 GCF_024810135.1 Pseudomonas sp. BIGb0164
TCCGATCTCTCGTTAGCGGGAGGCGAATTCTACAGCGTTACACGCTGCTGTCAACACCTCTTTTTCTCCGCTTTCGACCGAGAAGATCGAAACGTTAATAGAGCCAAACTACACCGCCCTATCAACTCCTTCTGGGCTTCGATGAACTGAAGCGATCTGCTATCGAAACCTACTTAACTCATTGAAACTCAAGGAGTTTTCCGTTTCGACTGCGCCGGAAGTGGGGCGAATTATAGACAGATATAATTCGCCGTCAACACCTAATTTCAGCTTTACTCGGATTTGAGCGTGATACGCGCAAACGCCTTCTTCCCAGCCTGGCAAACGTGGGTAGCACCCAGCTCGTATATAAAGGTGCGACCCACAACCTCACCATCTATACGCACACCACCGGAGCCCAGGAGATCCCGCGCAACTGCCGAGTTTTTCACTAGGCCAGCCTTGTTAAGGACAGCCGCGATTGGCATCGCTTCAGCAGCAGACAGCTCGATCTCCGGCAGATCATCCGGCAACTCGCCATCCTTCATGCGATTACCTGCCGCACGATGAGCACTGGCCGCAGCCTCTTCACCATGGAAGCGCGCAACAATCTCTTCCGCCAGCTTGATCTTCACATCGCGCGGATTGGCGCCCGCCTCAACTTCAGCGCGCAGCGCATTGATCTCGTCCATCGAGCGGAAGCTCAGCAATTCGAAATAACGCCACATCAACGCATCAGGAATAGACACCAACTTGCCGTACATAACACCCGGCGCTTCCTGGATGCCTACATAGTTACCCAAGGACTTGGACATCTTCTTGACGCCGTCCAGCCCTTCCAACAAAGGCATGGTGAGGATGCACTGCGCTTCCTGCCCATACGCACGCTGCAGCTCACGCCCCATCAGCAGGTTGAACTTCTGATCGGTACCGCCCAGCTCAACGTCCGCACGCAACGCCACCGAGTCATAGCCCTGAACCAGCGGATAGAGGAACTCATGGATAGCAATAGGCTGGTTGGTGGAGTAGCGCTTATCGAAGTCATCACGCTCAAGCATCCGCGCGACAGTGTACTGGGAGGTCAGTCGAATGAAGTCCGCCGGCCCCATCTGATCCATCCAGGTGGAGTTGAACGCCACTTCGGTCTTGGCCGGATCAAGAATCTTGAACACCTGAGTCTTGTAGGTCTCGGCATTATCGAGGACCTGCTCACGAGTCAACGGAGGGCGCGTAGCACTTTTGCCGCTCGGATCACCGATCATCCCGGTGAAGTCACCTATAAGGAAGATGACCTGGTGCCCCAGCTCCTGGAACTGGCGCAGCTTATTAATAAGCACGGTATGCCCCAAGTGCAGATCCGGCGCAGTCGGGTCAAAGCCGGCTTTAATACGCAGGGGTTGGCCGCGCTTGAGCTTTTCGATCAGCTCAGCTTCCACCAACAGTTCTTCCGCACCACGTTTTATCAGCGCTAGCTGCTCTTCAACCGACTTCATAACAGACCCGCAAGGCTCAGATTCAAAAGGGAACCAACCATACAAGATCAGGGACTAATTACAAGTTTTGCCCTGCGAACGGACACCGTTCAGCAAGCCCAGCGTTCGCGAGCTTGCGCCACAGATGATTTGGTTATATTTTATACAGTTATTTCATCTTCATCATGTCATTCATCTTTTCCATTTCATCTTCAAAGTCAAAATTACTTATGACCACAGAACCGTCTAAAGCGCCGCCGCTTTACCCGAAGACCCACTTGCTTGCCGCAAGTGGTATCGCCGCCCTTCTCAGCCTGGCACTCCTGGTATTCCCTTCCAGTGACGTAGAAGCCAAACGAACCTCCCTGAGCCTTGACCTGGAAAGTCCTGTTGAACAACTGACACAAGATCAAGACGCTTCCGACGCCCAACAAGCCACAAATGCGCCAACCGAATCGCCGTTCGCACAGATAGAAAGCACACCTGATGACACCCAGCAGGCCACCCAGGAAGCACCCGCCGCCAAGAACCCTCAACACCGCGAAGTCATCGTGACCAAGGGCGACACACTGTCCACCCTGTTCGAAAAGGTCGGCCTGCCCGCAGCAACCGTTAATGAGGTGCTGGCGAGCGATAAACAAGCCAAGCAGTTCACACAGCTCAAACACGGCCAGAAGCTTGAGTTCGAACTCACGCCCGACGGCCAGCTGAACAACCTGCACAGCAGTGTCAGCGACCTTGAAACCATCACCCTGACCAAGGGCGCCAAGGGCTTTGCTTTCAACCGCGTCACCACCAAGCCCGTCATGCGCTCGGCTTACGTGCATGGTGTGATCAACAGCTCCCTGTCCCAGTCTGCCGCCCGTGCCGGCCTGTCCCACAGCATGACCATGGACATGGCCAGCGTGTTCGGCTACGACATCGACTTCGCCCAGGACATCCGCCAAGGCGACGAATTCGACGTGATCTACGAGCAGAAAGTCGCCAACGGCAAGGTCGTCGGCACCGGCAACATCCTCTCGGCCCGCTTCACCAACCGCGGCAAGACCTACACCGCCGTGCGCTACACCAACAAGCAAGGCAACAGCAGCTACTACACGGCTGATGGCAACAGCATGCGCAAGGCCTTCATCCGCACACCGGTGGACTTCGCTCGCATTAGCTCGCGTTTCTCCATGGGCCGCAAGCATCCAATTCTGAACAAAATCCGCGCCCACAAAGGCGTCGACTATGCCGCCCCACGCGGTACGCCGATCAAGGCGGCAGGTGACGGCAAGGTACTGCTCGCAGGACGTCGTGGCGGCTACGGCAACACCGTTATCATCCAGCACGGCAACACTTATCGGACCCTGTATGGCCACATGCAAGGCTTCGCCAAGGGCGTGTCCACTGGCAGCAACGTGAAACAGGGTCAAGTGATCGGCTACATCGGCACCACCGGCCTGTCGACTGGCCCGCACCTGCACTATGAATTCCAGGTCAATGGCGTCCACGTCGACCCACTGGGCCAGAAGCTGCCGATGGCCGACCCGATCGCCAAGGCCGAGCGTGCGCGCTTCCTGCAACAGAGCCAGCCGCTGATGGCGCGCATGGATCAAGAGCGCTCCACCCTACTGGCTTCGGCGAAGCGTTAAGCCATGACGTTCTATATAGGTGTGATGTCCGGGACGAGCCTCGACGGTCTGGACATTGCCCTGATTGAACAGGGCCCGGCGATCAACCTGATCGCCACGCATTACATCCCCATGCCAGACACCCTGCGCACCGAGCTGCTGAGCCTGTGCGCCAGCGGCCCAGACGAAATCGCCCGCTCCGCCATTGCCCAACAGCACTGGGTGAAACTCGCCGCCCACGGCATTCACACCTTGCTTGACCAGCAAAACCTCAAGCCCCAGGCCATTCGTGCGATTGGCAGTCACGGCCAGACAATCCGCCACGAACCTGCCCGAGGCTTTACCGTCCAGATCGGCAACCCTGCGCTGCTCACGGAGCTGACCGGTATCACCGTGGTCAGCGACTTCCGCAGCCGCGATGTTGCCGCAGGCGGCCAGGGCGCCCCTCTGGTTCCGGCTTTCCACGAAGCACTGTTTGGCGAGCGCACCGGTAACCGGGCGGTATTGAATGTGGGAGGTTTCAGCAACCTCAGCCTGATCGAAACCGACAAACCTGTAGCCGGTTTCGACTGCGGCCCAGGCAACGTTTTACTGGATGCCTGGATCCACCAGGCCCGCGGCGAGCACTTCGACCGCAACGGTCAGTGGGCAGCCAGTGGCAGGGTCGAGCCACAGTTGCTCAACGCCCTGCTCAGCGATCCATTCTTCGTGACCAAGGGACCAAAAAGCACCGGGCGCGAAGTGTTCAACCTGGGATGGCTGCAACAACACCTCGGGCGCCTGCCGGCATTCCCGGCGCAAGATGTGCAAGCTACGTTGCTGGAACTCACCGCCCTCACCATCGTCGAGTCCCTGCAAGCCGCCCAATCCAGCACCGAAACCTTGCTGGTCTGCGGCGGCGGCGCCCACAACGCGACGCTGATGAATCGCCTGGCAGCATTGCTACCTTCCACACAGGTCGCCAGCACCGCCGCCTACGGCGTAGACCCTGACTGGGTCGAAGCCATGGCCTTTGCCTGGCTCGCCCACTGCTGCCTGGAAGGCATTACCGCCAACCGCCCCAGCGTCACCGGCGCACAGGGGCTTCGGGTACTGGGCGCAATCTACCCCGCTTAAGCCCCAGACAGCAAAACGCCGCTTGGCCTATGAAGGCCAAGCGGCGTTTTTGTTTGCGCCGTCGATCAGATCGAGAATGAAGACCCGCAACCACAGGTAGTGGTGGCATTAGGGTTCTTGATCACGAAACGCGAACCTTCCAGACCTTCCTGGTAATCCACCTCGGCACCTGCCAGGTATTGGAAGCTCATCGGGTCCACGACCAGGCTCACGCCCTCGCGCTCGACGATGGTGTCGTCATCGGCCACATCTTCATCGAAGGTAAAACCGTACTGAAACCCTGAACAACCGCCGCCCGTAACAAATACGCGCAGCTTCAAGCGATCATTACCCTCTTCATCGACCAGGCTCTTCACCTTGTGCGCAGCACCGTGGGTGAATTGCAAAGCCGTGGGGGTGAAGGATTCAACGCTCATGCTGATAATCTCCCGGCGTACCGCCGCCATATGCGTAATGGCGGGCATTATCCGCTTCTCCTAGAAAAGCGGTCAACTATTGTTACGGTATATCAATCTGCGCTGCCGCCATTAAAAACACAAAAGGCCCGATCAACGGGCCTTTTGCTTAGCGGCTCAACAGCCTTAAGGCAGCATGCCCGCGTGGGACAAGCCCAGTTTCTCATCCAGGCCGAACAGAATGTTCAGGTTCTGCACCGCCTGGCCCGAGGCGCCCTTGACCAGGTTGTCGATCACCGACAACACCACCACCAGGTCGCCATCCTGCGGACGGTGCACGGCAATCCGGCACACGTTGGCGCCGCGCACGCTGCGCGTTTCCGGGTGGCTGCCAGCCGGCATCACGTCGACGAACGGCTCATTGGCATAACGCTTTTCAAACAGCGCCTGCAGGTCGACAGAACGATCCACCACGGTTGCGTACAACGTGGAGTGAATGCCACGGATCATCGGGGTCAGGTGCGGCACGAAGGTCAGGCCGACGTCCTTGCCCGCAGCGCGGCGCAAGCCCTGGCGGATTTCCGGCAAGTGACGATGCCCTTTTACTGCGTAGGCCTTCATGCTTTCGGACGTCTCGGAGTACAGCGAACCCACCGCTGCGCCACGGCCGGCACCGCTGACACCCGACTTGCAGTCGGCGATCAAACGCGAGGTGTCCGCCAAACCAGCTTCCAGCAATGGCAGAAAGCCAAGCTGCGTCGCCGTTGGATAGCAACCCGGCACCGCAATCAGGCGTGCTTGCTTGATCTGCTCACGATTGACTTCCGGCAGGCCGTATACGGCTTCTTCCAACAACTCAGGCGCACCGTGAGGCTGGCCGTACCACTTGGCCCACTCATCGGCGTCTTGCAGACGGAAGTCCGCCGACAGGTCGATGACCTTGGTGCCGGCCGCCAGCAGCTCACCCGCCAGCGCATGGGCTACACCGTGGGGGGTGGCAAAGAACACCACGTCACAGGCGCCGAGGGTCTTGATGTCCGGAACGCTGAACGCCAGGCCATCGTAGTGGCCTCGCAGGTTCGGGTACATATCGGCCACGGCCAGCCCGGCCTCGGATCGGGAAGTGATGACCACCACCTCAGCTTGCGGATGCTGAGCCAACAGACGCAGCAATTCGACACCGGTGTAACCCGTGCCGCCGACGATACCGACCTTGACCATAAACCTGCCCTCAACGAACCCACTGGAAAGCCGTCGATAATAGGGGCCGTATCGCCCTGCGACAACCGTCAACGTGACGTACGGGCGCATGAGCCACTACTATCTTCGCTACCGTGAACCTGGGAATAACTAAAAATGCTTTATCTATGGGTCAAAGCCTTCCACATCATCAGCATCGTCTGCTGGTTTGCCGGGCTGTTCTACCTGCCACGCCTGTTCGTCTACCACGCCCAAAGCGAAGACACCGTCAGCAAGGAACGCTTCAGCCTCATGGAGCGCAAGCTGTACCGCGGCATCATGGGCCCGGCGATGATTGCCGCGCTGGTCTTTGGTGGTTGGCTGATCTACCTCAACCCAAGCATCTTTCACTCCGGCGGCTGGATCCACGCCAAGCTGACCCTCGTCGTACTCCTCATCGGCTACCACCACATGTGCGGCGCGCGGGTAAAACGCTTCGCCCGTGGCGAAAACACCCGCAGCCATGTCTTTTATCGCTGGTTCAATGAAGTGCCCGTTCTGATATTGCTGGCTATCGTAATTTTGGTCGTGGTCAAACCGTTCTAATTTCAATCACACGGGGTACCTCCAATGTCATTGCCCGCTCTGCTTGAACAACGCCTGCGCCTGCCCGTGGTGGCAGCGCCGATGTTCCTGATTTCCAACCCGCAACTGGTCCTGGCGTGCTGTCGCAATGGAGTGGTCGGGAGTTTCCCGGCGCTCAACCAGCGCGAAAGCAGCGGCTTCAAGGCCTGGCTGGAGGAAATCGAGGCGGGCCTGGCGCAGTTGGACAACCCCGCACCGTATGCCGTCAATTTGATTGTGCATAACAGCAACCCACGGCTGGAAGCCGACCTGGCGATCTGCGTCGAGCACAAAGTGCCGATCGTCATCACCAGCCTGGGTGCCGTGAAGGAACTGGTCGACGCCGTCCACAGCTACGGCGGCCTGGTGTTCCATGACGTCACCACCCGACGCCATGCCGAGAAAGCTGCCGAGGCCGGTGTCGATGGCCTGATCGCCGTTGCAGCGGGCGCCGGCGGTCATGCGGGCACCTGGAGCCCGTTTTCTCTGATCGCCGAAATTCGCCAGTTCTTCGACAAGACATTGCTGCTGGCCGGCTGCCTCAACCATGGCCACGAGATCCTCGCCGCCCAATTGCTGGGCGCCGACCTCGCCTATTTCGGCACCCGTTTCATCGGCACCACCGAAAGCCACGCCCCGGATGCGTATAAAGAGATGCTGCTCACATCGCGCGCCGCCGACATCGTGCACACTCCCGCAGTCTCCGGCGTGCCCGCAAGCTTCATGCGCCAGAGCCTGGAAAACGCTGGTTTCGACCTCGCCGCCCTGCAGGGCAAGGGCGAAGTCAACTTCGGTTCCAAGCTCAAGCCGTTGAGCGACGAGGCCAAGGCGTGGAAGACTGTGTGGTCTGCCGGCCAAGGCGTCGGTGAAATTGATGATTTGCCCAGCGTCGATGAACTGATTGCCCGGCTGGATGCCGAATACCGCAAGGCACGCGAGCAAGCAGCACAATTGCGCTGGCCACGCTGACCCAACCGCAAGGCCTGCCAACCGAGCAGGCCTGCATCACCTCCCAGACAAGTGACAAGGATGCCCGCATGAGCGACAACCGTTTCAAGATTGTGTTTGACGGAGCCTTGCTCCCGGGTGTCGAAAGCACCACTGCCAAACTGAACCTCGCCGAACTGTTCAAGAGCGACGTGGGTGCCATCGAAAAACTGTTTACCGGTCGCCCGGTTGCGCTCAAGCGTGACCTGTCCCGTTCCGACGCCGAAACCTACCTGACTGCGCTGAAAAACGCCGGCGTCGAGGCACGTATCGAAGCCGAGCAGCCCGTCGCCTTCAGCCTGGCGGAAACCCATGAGACCGATTCCGCTGACTATTCGCGCCCGGCCGCATCGCCTTACGCCCCACCCCGCGCAGCCGTGGGTGATGACGGGGCAGAGTTCTCCACGCTCAAGGTCTTCACCATCCACGGCCGGATCGGCCGCCTGCGTTACCTGGCGTGGACACTGGTGCTGACCGTCGCAATGCTGGTCGCGGGCGGCATCATCTCCACCGCCAGCTTTGCCGTGGCCGCCGCCTCGCCAACCATGGGCATCGTCCTTGGCTCCCTGCTGGGTTTTGCACTGTTTGTTGCGCTTGTCTGGGTCAGCGTGCAAATCGGTGTGCAACGCCTTCACGACCTGGGCTGGTCGGGCTGGCTGTACCTGCTCAACCTGGTACCGCTGGTGAACAGCATTTTCCCGCTGCTGCTGCTGGTACTGCCGGGCAACACCGGCGCCAACCAGTACGGCCCGCCGCCACCGCGCAACTCCACCGCGGTAAAAGTCCTGGCCACCCTGTGGCTGGCATTCATCCCGGTGGTGTTCGCGATTGCCGTGACACTGGGCATGAACGGCTACCTGAACCAACTGGAGTCAAGCGTCGACAGCAGCTATGAAAGCAGCTCCATCACCTCCGACGACGACAGCGACCCAAGCGTGATCGTTGAGGAAGAAGACGCGCAAAGTGCTGATGAAGCAGCCGAACCTGTAGACTCTCCAGAACAGTGAAGAAACGCCCGTCGCCTGTGATGCCTCTGTCACAGGCCCGGTCGCGTTGCGATGGAGAAAGGCATGACCCGTTACGCTCTGATCACCGGTGCCTCCAGCGGCATCGGCCTGGCCTTGGCCGAAGCATTGGCCCGTCGCGGCCGCAGCTTGATTCTGGTAGCCCGCCAGCGTGATCAGTTGGAAAGCATTGCAATCGAATTGACCCAACGGTTTGGCGTCGAGGTGCTGTTTCGGGCCTGCGACTTGGGCGAGCCGCTGCGTTTGTCCGGTTTTCTGCTGGAGCTTGAAGAGGGCGAGCGGCAGATCGACCTGCTGGTCAACTGCGCCGGTATCGGCACCAGCGGGCCGTTCCTGGCCCAGGACTGGATGACCGAGCAGGACCTGATCGAAGTCAACATCCTGGCCCTGACCCGCATGTGTCACGCCCTCGGCAATGCGATGGCACTGCAGGGCGGCGGGCAGATCCTCAATGTCGCCTCGGTCGCAGCCTTTCAACCCGGCCCGTGGATGAGTAGCTACTACGCCAGCAAGGCGTATGTGCTGCACTTCTCCGAAGGCCTGCGTGAAGAGCTGAAGACCTGTGGCATCAAGGTCTCGGTGCTCTGCCCCGGCCCGACGCGCACTGCCTTCTTCGGCACAGCGCAGATGGACACCGCCAAGCTCGACGCCAGCGAAAAGCTGATGAGCCCCGAGGAAGTGGCGCTCTACACCGTGCGCGCGCTGGAAAAGAACAAAGCCATCATCATTCCCGGCCGACGCAACCGCTGGATCACCTTCAGCCCGCGACTCAGCCCGCGCTGGCTGACACGCAAGATCGCCGGCGCCATCAACAAGGCCTATTGCCCGCGCTGAACGCCTGGGTACACTCACCCTGCACTTTCATAATGGAGAAACAGCTGTGGATACTCTGTTCACCAAGATCATCAACAGAGAAATACCTGCGGACATCATCTACGAAGACGACCAGGTCCTGGCCTTCAAGGATATTTATCCAGCGGCGCCCGTGCATTTCCTGGTCATTCCGAAGAAACACATCCCGACCCTCAACGACCTGACCGAGGAAGACAAAGCCCTGGCCGGCCATATCCTATTCACCGCCCAGCGCCTGGCCGTGGAACAAGGCTGCGAGGAAGGTTTCCGCGTGGTGATGAACTGCAACCCGAAAGGTGGGCAGACCGTTTATCACATCCATATGCACGTGCTGGGTCAGCGCCAGATGAACTGGCCTCCGGGCTGATCAGCCTTTGGGCAGCGGTCGCGCGCCCCCAGGCTGCGACCCTATGCCCTTGACTCAGCGCAAACGCTCGCCCCTCTCTTGCGGTAAACTGGCCGCCGAGATTCTTCCCGGAGGTCAGCATGACTACCCAACGTCACTACTCGCCGATTGATCGTCTGTTGCTGCAAGCCGACATGGCCATGCGCACGCTGCTGCCATTCAGCGGCCAACCGTACCGCCCGTCGCCCGCCATCGTGCAACCCGACGCACAGTTGAGCGAGACCGACACCCGCCATGTCGCCGGCCTGATGCGCATCAACCATACCGGTGAAGTCTGTGCCCAGGCGCTGTATCAAGGCCAGGCCCTGACGGCCAAGTTGCCGCAGGTGCGCGCAGCCATGGAACATGCCGCCGAAGAAGAGATCGATCACCTGGCCTGGTGCGAACAACGCATTCGCCAGCTCGGCAGCCACCCGAGCGTGCTGAACCCGCTGTTCTATGGCTTGTCGTTCGGCATCGGCGCCGCCGCCGGCTTGATCAGCGACAAAGTCAGCCTGGGTTTTGTCGCCGCCACCGAGCACCAAGTGTGCAAGCACCTGGATGAACACCTTGAGCAACTGCCAGCCGAAGACGAAAAGTCCCGGGCCATTCTTGAACAGATGCGCATCGACGAAGAACACCACGCTGAAAGCGCGCTGGATGCTGGCGGTTTCCGTTTCCCAGCGCCGGTGAGGTTTGGCATGAGCCTGTTGGCCAAAGTCATGACTAAAAGCACGTACCGAATCTGAGCCGAAAAAAAGGGCGCTTTCACAGCGCCCTTTCTTTTTGCCCACCGATTGCGCGATCAACCCAATTCGATGATTTCGTAATCATGGGTGATGGCCACGCCAGCCGCGCCAAGCATGATCGACGCCGAGCAATACTTCTCGGCCGACAGCTCGATGGCACGCTTGACCTGGGCTTCCTTCAACGCCCGGCCCTTCACCACAAAATGCATGTGGATCTTGGTGAACACCTTGGGGTCTTCAGTGGCGCGCTCGGCTTCCAGGAAGGCCTCGCAGCTTTCCACTGCCTGGCGGGATTTTTTCAGGATGCTGACCACGTCGAAATTGCTGCAACCGCCCACGCCAAGCAGGAGCATTTCCATCGGGCGTACGCCCAGGTTTCGGCCACCGGCTTCCGGCGGGCCGTCCATGACCACCACATGGCCACTGCCCGACTCACCGAGGAACATGGCTTCGCCCGCCCATTGGATGCGTGCCTTCATCGCCCAGACTCCACTGCTAAAAAAGGGTCGCCAGCTTAGCACAGGGTCAGATCAGCACAGCGTTTCCCATCAAAGCGATCAATAGCAGGCTTTCCCCAGTAAATTGGCTAATCGAGTCAGAATGTGTCTGGTAAGCTGGCGCCAGCGAAATGGCGCATTGCCATCCTTTGTACAGCGTGTATCAATGCCGATACCACTGGATAAAAACAACTCCAACCACACCGTGCAGTCTTTTCGGGATACAACCATGGTTGCTCTTACTCCCATACCCAAGATCAAGAATCTCGACAAACTGTTGATGCACTGCCAGCGTCGCCGCTACCCCGCCAAGCACAACATCATCTGCGCAGGGGAGCGTTCCGAAACACTGTTCTTCATTATCAAAGGCTCGGTCACCATCCTGATCGAGGATGAAGACGGCCGCGAGATGATCATCGCCTACCTGAACACCGGCGATTTCTTCGGAGAACTGGGCCTGTTCGAACAGGCCGGCAAAGAGCAGGAGCGCAGCGCCTGGGTGCGGGCCAAGGTCGAGTGCGAAGTGGCCGAGATCAGCTACACGAAGTTTCGTGAACTGGCCCAGCACGATCCCGACATCCTGTATGCCCTGAGCGGCCAGATTGCCCAGCGCCTGCGCGACACCACCCGCAAAGTGGGCGACCTGGCATTCTTTGATGTCACCGGCCGCGTAGCCCGCTGCCTGCTGGAGCTGTGCAAGCAGCCCGACGCCATGACGCACCCTGACGGCATGCAGATCAAAGTCACACGCCAGGAAATCGGGCGCATTGTCGGCTGCTCACGGGAAATGGTCGGGCGCGTGCTCAAGGACCTGGAAGAACGCAACCTGGTGCACGTCAAAGGCAAGACGATGGTGGTGTTCGGGACGCGTTAACCCGGCAGGAAACCGGCCAGCATCGTTCGGTACAGCTCATCCAGCCGACTGATTGCATCCGGTGCCGGGAAGGCTTCGTGCAAGGCGATGTGACTACCGGCGCGAACGCGCTGGTCGAGACCGCAGGCTTCATTGAAGCGATTGACCGCCGCGATCAGTTCTTCACGGTCGTTTTCCAATAGCAACGCGCCGTGGATCAGGCCCACCGGACGCCCTCCGCTTTGTCGCCAACGCTGTGCGGTGCCGACCATCTTGCGGCCATTAAGGTTGACGTTGTAACGGCCATCGCAAAACGCGCCGTCGATTTCGCCGACGGACGCATCACCGCCAAACTCGATCAACAAGTCGCAGATCGGCTGGCACAAACGCAGGTAGCCGGTTTCGATACGCCCCTGGTCGCCTTCGCTGCGGGGCGGTGCATACACCAGGGCGATATTGACGGTGGCACTCGACTGCGGCACCGGCTCGCCACCGGTTTCCCGCAGCAATACGGGCCAACCGGCATCGGCCGAAACCTGGCTGGCGGCGTCGAAAGCCGGCAGACGACTCAAGCGACGCGGCATGACGAGGGCTTGATCGATGGGTTGCCAGAACAGCAGGCCGAACGCCTGTTCGCCTGCGCAAACGGCGGCCAACAGGGTTTGCTCGGCAGCGAGACCTGCTTCAACCGTCATCCTTACTGGCTTATCCATCAACACCTACCTATCTGAATAGACACAAAACCCAATGTGAAAGCGGGCTTGCTCGCGAATGCGGTGGATCAGACACATATTCAGTGACTGACCCACCGCTTTCGCGAGCAAGCCCGCTCCCACATTTAGACTGCATTCCAAATGATGGCCGCGTTTCAAATCAATCCAATGTCGAGCCGCTGACCGCCACACCACGCTCCGGGAAGAACAGGCGCTGCAATTCCGCCCCCGGGTTCTCGGCGCGCATGAAGGTCTCGCCCACCAGGAACGAATACACCCCACTGATTTCCATCAGCTCGACATCGGCACGGTTGACGATGCCACTCTCGGTGATCACCAGGCGGTCGCGCGGAATACGCGGCAGCAGGTCGAGGGTGTTTTCCAGGCTTACCTCGAAGGTGTGCAGGTTACGGTTGTTGACCCCCACCAGCGGCGTGTCGAGGGTTTTCAGTGCGCGCTCCAGCTCATCGCCGTCGTGCACTTCCACCAGCACATCCAGGCCAACGCTTTTGGCCACGGCCGCCAGCTCGGCCATCTTCACATCGTCCAGTGCGGAGACGATCAGCAGCACACAGTCGGCGCCCAGGGCGCGAGCCTCGACGATCTGGTACGGGTCAACCATGAAATCCTTGCGGATCACCGGCAACTTGCACGCGGCGCGGGCCTGCTGCAGGAACAGGTCGGAACCCTGGAAGTAATCGATGTCGGTCAGCACCGACAGGCAGGTCGCGCCGCCCTTTTCATAGCTGGCGGCGATTTCTGCCGGGACAAAGTTCTCACGGATCACACCTTTGCTCGGCGAGGCTTTTTTCACCTCGGCAATCACGGCCGGCTGCTTGAGCTTGGCCTGGGCGATCAGCGCATTGGCGAAACCACGTGGCGCATCCGCGAGCTTCGCCTGGCTCTCCAGCTCGGCGAGGCTTACACGGGCACGGCGCTCGGCGACTTCTTCGGCTTTGCGGGCCAGGATCTTTTCCAGAACGGTCGGCACACTCATCCTTCATTCTCCATCTTGAACACCGCAGTAAAGGCACCCAGTTCTTCGAGCTTTTCGCGAGCGAGCCCGGTGTGCAATGCATCGTGAGCGAGGGCCACGCCCTCTTTAAGACTGTAGGCGTGATCGGCGGCATACAGCGCCGCACCGGCATTGAGCACAATCATTTCTGCCGCTTTCTGGCCGTTTTCGGTCTTGCGGCGCCCCAGGGCATCGCGGATCAGCTCCAGCGAGGCGGCCGGGCTTTCCACCGACAGGCCGTGCAGGCTCTGGCTCTTCATGCCCAGGTCTTCCGGCTCGACCCAATATTCGGTGACCTGGTCATTCTTCAGCTCCGCCACAAAAGTCGGTGCCGCCAGGCTGAATTCGTCCAGGCCATCCTTGGAATGCACCACCAGCACATGCTTGCTGCCCAGGCGCTGCAAGACTTCGGCCAATGGCCGGCACAGTGCCTGGCTGAACACGCCCACTACCTGGTGCTTCACGCCGGCCGGATTCGTAAGCGGGCCGAGCATGTTGAACAGGGTACGCAGGCCGAGGTCCTTGCGTGGGCCGGCGGCGTGCTTCATCGCCCCATGGTGGGATTGGGCAAACATGAAGCCGATGCCGACGCTGTCGATGCAGCGCGCCACTTGCACCGGCGTCAGGTTCAGGTAGATGCCGGCCGCTTCCAGCAAGTCGGCACTGCCGCTCTTGCCGGATACGGCACGGTTGCCGTGCTTGGCCACGGTGCAACCCGCCGCCGCCACTACAAAAGAAGACGCCGTCGACACGTTGAAGATGTTCGCACCGTCACCGCCGGTGCCCACCACATCCACCACGCCGTCGAGGGTGTTGAGTTCGACCTTGTCCGCCAGCTCGCGCATCACCGATACGGCACCGACGATCTCGTCGATGCTCTCGCTCTTCATGCGCATCGCCATCATGAAGGCGCCGATCTGTGCGTCAGTGCATTGACCGGTCATGATCTCGCGCATCACATCGCTCATTTCAGCGGTGCTCAGGTCCAGATGGCCGACGATACGGCTCAGGGCAGTCTTGATATCCATGAAAAGTCCTTAGCGCGTGCCGCCGCTCTGCTTGAGAAAGTTGGCGAACAGCTCGTAGCCCTGCTCGGTCAGGATCGACTCGGGGTGAAACTGCACCCCTTCGATATTCAGTGTCTTGTGGCGCAGCCCCATGATCTCATCGACCGAGCCGTCTTCCAGCTGGGTCCAGGCGGTCAGTTCCAGGCATTCCGGCAAGGTTTCGCGCTTGACCACCAACGAGTGGTAGCGGGTCACGGTCACCGGCAAGTTAAGCCCATGGAATACGCCCAGATCATGATGGAATACCGGGCTGGTCTTGCCGTGCATCACCTGGCGCGCACGCACCACGTCACCGCCAAAGGCCTGGCCGATGGACTGGTGGCCCAGGCACACGCCCAGGATCGGCAACTTGCCGGCGAAATACTTAATCGCCTCCAGGGAAATGCCCGCCTCGGTCGGCGTGCACGGGCCTGGCGAAACCACGATGCGCTCCGGGTTCAGGGCGGCGATCTCGGCCACGGTCAGTTCGTCGTTGCGCACCACCTCGACCTCGGCACCCAGCTCGCCCAGGTACTGCACAACGTTGTAGGTAAAGGAATCGTAGTTATCAATCATCAGCAACATGGGGCAAACCTCAGGAATTGGGCGTCTGTTCAGCCAGCGCTACAGCGCGGAACATCGCGCGGCGCTTGTTCAGGGTTTCTTCCCATTCGAGGGCCGGCACCGAGTCGGCGACAATCCCGCCACCGGCCTGCACGTGTAGCTCCCCGTCCTTGATCACGGCCGTGCGGATCGCAATGGCCGTATCCATGTTGCCGTTCCAGGCGAAATACCCCACGGCGCCGCCGTAGACACCCCGCTTGACCGGCTCCAGCTCGTCGATGATTTCCATGGCACGAATTTTCGGTGCACCCGACAAGGTGCCGGCCGGCAGAATCGCGCGCAGTGCATCCATCGCCGTCAAACCAGCCTTCAGCTCGCCGGTGACATTGGACACGATGTGCATCACGTTGGAGTAACGCTCGATGACCATCTTCTCGGTGAGCTTCACCGAACCGATTTCCGAGACGCGCCCGGTATCGTTGCGGCCCAGGTCGATGAGCATCAGGTGCTCGGCGATCTCTTTATCATCGCTGAGCAGGTCTTCTTCCAGCGCCTGGTCGGCCTCCTCGGTCGCGCCACGGGGGCGAGTGCCGGCAATCGGACGCACGGTGATCAGGTTGTCTTCGACCCGCACCAGCACTTCCGGCGAGCTGCCCACCACGTGGAAGTCACCGAAGTTGAAGAAATACATGTACGGCGTCGGGTTGAAGCAGCGCAGCGCACGGTACAGGTCGATCGGCGCGGCCTTGAAGTCGATGGACATGCGTTGCGACGGCACCACCTGCATGCAGTCACCGGCGAGGATATATTCCTTGATGGTGTCGACGGCGCGCTCGTAGTCATCCTGGGTAAAGCTTGAGCGGAATACCGGATCAGCGGCCGGAGGACGGCTGAGGTCCAGGCCACGACGTGGGGTGATCGGCTGGCGCAGCTTTTCCAGCAAGGCTTCGAGGCTGGCCTGGCCCTGCTCGAACGCATCCGCCTGGGCCGGGTCGGCCAGCACGATGGCGTGCATTTTGCCGGCAAGGTTATCGAACACCACCACCGCGTCGGAGACCATCAGCAGAATGTCCGGCACACCCAGCGGGTCCGGGTTCGGGCATTTGCCCAAACGCTTTTCCACATAGCGCACGCAGTCATAACCGAAATACCCCACCAGGCCGCCGTTGAAGCGCGGCAGGCCAGGAATGGTCGGCACGTTGTAGCGCGCCTTGAAGGTTTCGACGAACGCCAACGGGTCGTCTACGTCGTGGCTTTCGATCTCGACGCCATCATGGGTGATGCTTACATGATGGTCGTGTACCCGCAGGACGGTGCGGCACGGCAAGCCGATGATCGAATAACGGCCCCACTTCTCGCCGCCCTGTACCGATTCGAGCAGGTAGGAATTGGGCTCGTCAGCCAGTTTCAGGTAGATCGACAACGGCGTGTCGAAGTCGGCCAGGGTTTCGCAGGCCAGGGGAATGCGGTTATAGCCGGCAGCGGCCAAACGCAGGAATTCTTCGCGGATCATGTGTGCCTCGTGGCTTGAGGGTCTAACAGTCAGGTATGCAAACGTGCCGCAGAGCGCGGCCAGGATCAGTCAGGCGCGCCAACGCCAGCGGGCCAGGGCCTTGATGACTTTCATCCAGAGTTTGCGAGTGACCACCACGATGGAATTTCCAGAAGGGGACGGATCGATGTCGGGCAACGTTATCTCAGCGCCAGCTCCCAAGCAACCGGGGATTAACAGACGCAGGTCATCAATCACCATGGCCGGCGACTCTTCGGCAATCGGCCGACCGTGGTTATAGCCGTAGCTGAGCGCCACACACTGCACGCCAGCGGCCTTTGCCGCCAGCACGTCACTGCGCGAATCGCCGACGAACAAGGACTGGGAGGCCGGGATATTGGCCATTTTCATCACGAAAAACAGCGCCGCCGGGTCAGGCTTTTTCTGCGGCAAGGTATCGCCGCCAATGATCCAACGGAAATACCGGCCGATTTTCATCTGGTCCAACAGCGGCGCGACAAAGCGCTCCGGCTTGTTGGTGATCAGGGCCATTTCCACGCCCTGCTTGTGCAGCCATTTGAGGGTGTCGCGCACGCCGGGGTAGACCACAGTCAGCTCGTGGCCGTCCTCGTAGGCGGCGTTGAACAGTTCCAGGGCATGCTCGGCCTCCACGTCATCGACACCTTCGGCATCGATGTGGTTGGCCAGGGCCCGGCGTACCAACATGTGCACGCCGTTACCCACCCACATGCGTACCGACTCGATCCCGACCGGCTTGCGCCCCAGCTTGAGCAGCATCTCGTCCACCGCCGCCGCCAGGTCTGGCACCGAGTCGATCAAGGTACCGTCCAGATCGAACATCACCAGCCGTGGCAATTTGCCGGGGAACAGCTGCTCAAAGCCGCTCATGGACGCGCCAGCGCCAGTTCGGCGCGCATCTTGCCGATGACTTCCTGGTAGTCAGGCGCGTTGAAGATCGCCGAGCCGGCCACAAAGGTGTCAGCGCCAGCGGCCGCGATTTCGCGGATGTTGTTGACGTTGACCCCACCGTCGATTTCCAGGCGGATGTCACGGCCCGACGCATCGATCAGCGCGCGGGCTTCGCGCAGCTTGTTCAGTGTGCCAGGAATGAACTTCTGCCCGCCGAAACCCGGGTTGACGCTCATCAGCAGGATCATGTCGACCTTGTCCATCACGTACTCGAGCACGCTCAGCGGAGTGGCCGGGTTGAACACCAGGCCGGCCTTGCAGCCGCCCTCGCGGATCAGTTGCAGGGTGCGGTCGACGTGCAGCGAGGCTTCCGGGTGGAAGGTGATGTAGGTGGCGCCGGCTTCGACGAAGTCGCCGATGATGCGATCCACCGGGCTGACCATCAGGTGTGCGTCGATCGGCGCAGTGATGCCGTACTTGCGCAGCGCCGCGCAGACCATCGGGCCGATGGTCAGGTTGGGCACGTAGTGGTTGTCCATGACGTCGAAGTGCACGAAGTCGGCACCGGCGGCCAGTACCTTGTCCACTTCCTCACCCAGGCGGGCGAAATCGGCAGAGAGAATCGATGGAGCAATGACGAAGGGCTGCATGACGCACCTTTTTTGAGCTAAATCACGATGGCGCGCATTGTATACCTCATGCTTTGCTGCGCGCACCGTGACCTAACTCAACGGTTAGTAGGCGGCCCGGTAGATTTTCTCGATATCCGCCGCGCTGAGCTTGCGCGGGTTGTTGCGCATCAGACGCTCGATACCCGCCGCTTCCGTGGCCATGGCCGGTATGGCCTCCTCCGGCACGCCAAAGCTGCGCAGCCCGGCGGGGATCTCCACTGCGGCACACAGTCGCGTCATCGCGTCGACCGCTTCATCGGCCGCCTGGTTGACGCTCAAGCCCGACACATTCACCCCCATCGCCTGGGCGATGTCCTGCATGCGCTCCACGCAGGCCAGCTTGTTCCAGTGCATCACGTAAGGCAGCAACAGCGCGTTGCTCACGCCGTGGGCGATGTTGAACCGCCCACCCAACGGGTACGCCAGCGCATGCACCGCGCCAACCCCGGCATTGCCGAACGCCATGCCCGCCATCAGGCTGGCGGTGGCCATGTCGTCTCGGGCCTGCAGGTTGGCCGGGTTGGCGTAGGCCTTGGGCAACGCACTGGCGATCAACTTGATCGCGCCGATGGCCAACGCATCGGTAATCGGCGAGGCGTTCAGCGACAGGTAGGATTCGATGGCATGCACCAGCGCATCCACGCCACTGGCAGCAGTGACGCTGCGCGGGCAGGTCAGGGTCATCTGCGGGCTGATCAGCGCCACATCCGGCAGCAGGTAATCGCTGACGATGCCTTTTTTGAGTTGCGCAGCCTTGTCGGAGAGGATCGCCACATTGGTCACCTCCGAGCCGGTGCCGGCCGTGGTCGGGATCGCGATCAGCGGCGGGCCCTTGCGCGGTACCTGGTCGACGCCGAACAGGTCCGCCAGCGCGCCGTGGTAACCGGCGTAGGCTGCCACGCTCTTGGCGATGTCGATGGCACTGCCGCCGCCCACGCCAATCAGGCCGTCATGCCCGCCTTCGCGGTACACGCGCATGCAGTCTTCGACGATGGCGATTTCCGGGTCGGGCAGCACGCGGTCGAAAATTTCGTAGGTGCGCTCGCCCAAGTGTTCGAGGGCCAATGCCACGGTGCCGGATTTGACCAGCGCGGCGTCGGTGACGATCAGCGGGTTGTCCACATCCAGGCGGGTGAGTTCGGCAGCCAGTTGTTCGATGGCGCCAGCGCCAGTGAGCAGTTTATGGGCGATCTTGAATGAGGAAGTACTCATGTGCGCGGCCTCTTATTAAGAAATGGGCTGGCACAAGAGTAGCTTCCTACGGCGTGTTGTCAGCTATTCAGCGACTGAATGCACACAAAACCCATGTGGGAGCGGGCTTGCTCGCGAATACGGTGTGTCAGCCATTACATTTGGCGACTGATACACCGCTTTCGCGAGCAAGCCCGCTCCCACATTTTGAGCTTCGCCCGGGCTTTAGACCTGTGCGGTACGCAGTTTTTCGCTACGGCCGCGCAGCCATTCCAGTGTGAGCAACAGCAACACCGAGAAGGCAATCAACAAGGTCGCCGCCGCCGCAATCGTGGGGCTGAGGTTTTCGCGGATGCCGCTGAACATCTGGCGCGGCAAGGTCGCTTGCTCGGGGCCGGCGAGGAACAAGGTCACCACCACTTCATCGAACGAGGTGGCAAAGGCAAACAACGCCCCGGAAATAACCCCCGGCGCGATCAGCGGCAAGGTCACCCGGCGAAACGCAGTCAGTGGCGAAGCGCCCAGGCTGGCCGCCGCCCGCACCAGGTTGTGGTTGAACCCCTGCAACGTCGCCGACACCGTGATGATCACAAACGGCACACCCAACACCGCATGCACCACGATCAGCGAAAAGAAGCTGTTGCCCAGCCCCAATGGCGCGAAGAACAGGTAACTGGCCACGCCAATGATCACCACCGGCACCACCATCGGCGAAATCACCAGGGCCATCACCAGCGCCTTGCCGGGGAAGTTGCCACGGGTCAGGCCAATGGCTGCCAGGGTGCCGAAGACCATGGCCAGCACCGTGGCGGCGGGCGCCACGATAATGCTGTTCTTCAGGGCGCGCATCCATTCGGCCGAGCCGAAGAAGTCCTGGTACCAATGCAGCGAGAAGCCTTGCAACGGGTACACCAGGAAACTGCCGCTGTTGAACGACAACGGGATGATCACCAGCACCGGCAGAATCAGGAACAGCAGGATCAAGCCGCAGAGGATCCGCAAGCTGTAGAACCACACCCGTTCAATGGGGGACATATAAGGGCTCAGCATCGCAAGGTCTCCTTAGCTCAGGCGCAGGCGGCTGGCGCCAACCAGTCGGTTGTAGATCAGGTACAGCAACACCGTGGCCAGCAGCAGCAAGCCGCCCAGCGCGGTGGCCATGCCCCAGTTGATGCTGGTGTTGGTGTAGAAGGCCACGAAATAGCTGACCATCTGGTCGTTCGGGCTGCCCAGCAAGGCCGGGGTGATGTAGTAACCAATCGCCAGGATGAACACCAGCAGGCACCCGGCGCCGACACCGGCGTAGGTCTGTGGGAAATACACGCGCCAGAAACTGGCGAACGGGTGGCAACCCAGGGATATCGCCGCCCGCATGTAAGTGGGCGAGATGCCTTTCATCACGCTGTAGATCGGCAGAATCATGAACGGCAACAGGATGTGCACCATGGAGATGTAGACCCCGGTGCGGTTGAATACCAGCTCCAGGGGTTTGTCGATCAGCCCCATGCCCATCAGTGCGCTGTTGATCAGCCCACCGGATTGCAGCAACACGATCCAGGCGGCGACCCGCACCAGGATCGAGGTCCAGAACGGCAGCAACACCAGGATCATCAGCAGGTTGCTTTTGCGCGCCGGCAAATTGGCCAACAGGTACGCCAGCGGGTAGGCCAGCAACAGGCAGATGGCGGTGATCACCAGGCCCATCCAGAAGGTGCGGGCGAAGATGTCCAGGTAGATCGCCTGGTCGGGCGTGGCCGGAGCCACTTCACCCAGATCGTCGATACGGTGATCGACGGCCGCCAGCAGGTAGAACGGCGTCAGGTTGCTGGTATTGCGCCGGATCGCCTGCCAGTACGCCGGGTCACCCCAGCGTTCGTCGAGGCTTTCCAACGCTTCTTTATAGGAGGCAGGCGCTTCGCTGAACGGCAGCGCCCGCGCGGTTTTGGTCAGCAGGCTGCGGTAGCCGGCCAGTTCCATGTTCAAGCGCTTGGACAGGTCGCCCAAGGTCTGATTTTTGCGCGCTTCGCCCAGGTCCTCACTGAGGGCCTGATACACCGGTTCACCGGGCAAGCCACGCCCGTCCCAGGCGGTCACGGCCACCACAGTGCGCGGCAAACCGCCCACCACTTCCGGGTTGCCCACGCTTTTGTAGAGCAGCGCAACGATCGGCACCAGGAACACCAGCACCAAGAACAACACCAGCGGCGCAATCAAGGCCTGGGCCTTCCAGCGGTTGACCCGCTCGGCACGCGCCAGGCGCTGCTTGAGGGTGGGGAGAGCGGCGATGGCCATGGAAAACTCCGGAAAATCTAAGGTGGTTTCACTGTGGACCGCGCTCTCTGTGGGAGCCGGGCTTGCCCGCGATGGCATCGACTCGGTACATCAGATGCACCGAGGTGTTTGCATCGCAGGCAAGCCAGCACCCACACAGGTCGGTTCCCACAGAGGGTTATGCGGTGTTACTTGGCGGCCCAGGCGTTGAAGCGTTGCTCGAGCTGCTCACCGTTATCCGCCCAGAAGCTCACGTCGATCTGCACCTGGTTGGCGATGTTTTCCGGGGTGGTTGGCATATCCTTGAGGATGTCCTTGTCCAGCAACGGCACGGCTTGGGTGTTGGCCGGGCCGTAGGCGATGTTTTCCGAGTAGGTCTTCTGCTGTTGCGGCTGCACCGAGAAGGCGATGAATTTCTTCGCGGCTTCGGCGCGGTCCTTTGGCAAACCTTTAGGAATCGCCCACGCGTCGAAATCGTAGATACCGCCGTTCCACACTACTTTCAGGTTGCTTTCTTTCTGTACGGCAGCGATGCGGCCGTTGTAGGCGGAGCTCATCACCACGTCACCGGAAGCGAGGTATTGCGGCGGCTGGGCGCCCGCTTCCCACCATTGGATGTAAGGCTTGAGCTCATCGAGTTTCTTGAAAGCGCGGTCCTGGCCATCTTTGCCGGCCAGCACTTTGTAGACGTCCTTCGGCGCGACGCCGTCGGCCATCAACGCAAATTCCAGGGTGTACTTGGCGCCTTTGCGCAGGCCGCGCTTGCCCGGGAACTGCTTCACGTCCCAAAAATCTTTCCAGCCGCCTGGCGGTGCTTTCAGCTTGTCAGCGTTGTACGCCAGCACGGTCGACCACACAAAGAAGCCCACGCCGCACGGCTGGATAGCGCCCTTCACATAGTCCGCACCATTGCCGAACAGTTTCGGGTCCAGCGGTTCGAACATGTCTTCGTCACAGCCACGGGACAGTTCCGGCGACTCCACCTCCACCAGGTCCCAGGACACGCTCTTGGTGTCGACCATGGCTTTCACCTTGGCCATTTCACCGTTGTATTCGCCGGCGACGATCTTGCCGTTGCCCGCGCTTTCCCATGGCGCATAGAACGCCTTGACCTGTGCGGCCTTGTTCGCGCCACCGAAGGACACGACCGTCAGGTCCGGGCCTGCCATGGCCTGGGTGGCGCCGATCAGGCCAAGGGCCAGGGCGGAAAATTTCAGGGATCTCAACATTGTTGTTCTCTCCACGTGCAGGGTTGGTGAAGCCATGGGGCGATCAATTCGCCTCTAGAAGTGGGTCGAGTGCGCGAACGTGCTCGACTTGCCAGCCAATCGGTACCACGTCGCCGACCGCCAACGCCGGGTCCAGCTCGGCGATCGGTTGTTTCACAAAAAAATCGGCCTTGCCGCAGACTTCCAGGCGCACACGCACGTGGTCGCCCAGGTAGATGAATTCCGCCACACGCCCCGAGAAGCGGTTGATGCAGCTTTCGCTGGAGCCATTGAGGCTGACGCGCTCCGGACGCACCGACAGGGTCACCGGGCCGCCGACCTGGCCAACGTTCACCGCCAGCGCCTCGACTTTCTCGCCACGCGCCAGCTCCACCACGCAGCGCTCGCCGGTATGGCTGTGCAGGCGTCCATTGAGGCGGTTGTTCTCGCCGATGAAGTTGGCGACAAAGGTGTTCTTCGGCTCTTCGTACAGCGTGCGCGGCGCGGCGATCTGCTGGATCTCGCCCTGGTGGAACACTGCCACGCGGTCGGACATGGTCAGGGCTTCGCCCTGGTCGTGGGTCACGTACACCACCGTCACACCGAGGCGCTGATGCAGATGCTTGATCTCCATCTGCATGTGTTCGCGTAGCTGTTTATCGAGCGCACCGAGGGGTTCGTCCATCAGCACCAACTGCGGTTCGAATACCAGCGCCCGGGCAAGGGCCACGCGCTGTTGTTGGCCGCCGGAGAGTTGCGCCGGGTAGCGCTGGGCGAAGGCGTCGAGCTGGACCATGCTCAGCACGCGCTTGACCCGCTCGCTGATGTCGGTCTTGCTCAAGCCCCGCACCGACAGCGGAAACGCCAGGTTCTCGGCGACGGTCATGTGGGGGAACAACGCGTAGTTCTGGAACACCATGCCAATGTCGCGCTTGTGCGGCGGCACGTTGTTGATGGAACGCCCGGCCAGCAGGATTTCGCCGGCGGTCGGCGTTTCAAAGCCGGCGAGCATCATCAGGCTGGTGGTCTTGCCCGAACCGGAAGGCCCGAGCAGGGTGAGGAACTCGCCCTTGCGAATCTCCAGGTTGAGGTCTTTGACGATCAGGTTCTCGCCGTCGTAGCTCTTCTGCACGCCACGAAAGCTGACCAGCGCATCATTTGAATCCACCTCGCTCATACCCGCACCTTTTTGTTTTGGACTGCTGTGGCACAAGCGTAGTCCAGGGCGCAGGCCCCGGAAATCGGGGGCCGAGAGAGAATTGCATCAGCCGGATGGAAGGCTTGGGGTAAGGATTGCCCTACACGGATGGCGGGTATAGAACAGTGCAGCGCTCGTTACCAGCCCCGCCTGCAATTTGCATGTCGCAAACAGACACACCACCCCCTGTAGGAGCCGGCTTGCCGGCGATGAGGCCCTTAAGGTCGATGGCGATCGTGCGGGTGCTATCGCTGGCAAGCCAGCTCCTACAAGGGGTGACCGTGCAGCGGATCACAGGAGTTTATGTTCCATGGCGTACTTCACCAGTTCCGCCAATGACGTGATATTGAGCTTCTGCATCAAGCGCGCCTTGTGGGTGCTGATGGTCTTGCTGCTCAGCGCCAACTGCTGGGCGATGTCGTTGACGTTGGCGCCCTGGGCCAGGCGCTCGAACACCGAGAATTCACGCTCGGACAACAACGAATGCAGCGGCCGCGTATCGGTAAGGCCCACTTCAAACACCATGCGGTCGGCCAGGTCCGGGTCGATGTAACGCCCGCCCGCCGCCACCTTGCGAATCGCCGTCAGCAACAGTGCCGGGTCACTGTCCTTGGTGGCATAGCCCGCCGCACCGACCTTCAAGGCGCGCGCGGCCATTTGGGCCTCATCGTGCATCGACAACACTAGGATCGCCGGAGGATTGTTCAAGGCACGGATGCGCGCAATGGCCTCCAGGCCGTTGACACCCGGCATGGAGATATCCAGCAACACCACCTCGCACGGCACATGGCGCAAGGTCTCCAACAACTGCTCGCCATTGCTGGCTTCGCCGACCACCTGCAGATCCTTGGCCAGGCCGATCAACTGCTTGATGCCTTCACGGACGATGGTGTGGTCTTCGGCTACCAATACGCGAATCACAGGGGTTTCCTCTTATCGTTATGCATCCAGCGGCACCGTGACGCTCAGGGTGGTGCCCTCCCCCAACTCGCTCGCCAGGCTCAATTGACCGCCCATGATCAGCACCCGCTCACGCATGCCGACCAGGCCGAACGACACTGGCCGCCCCTGGGCCTGGACAAAACCCACGCCATCGTCGCTGATGGTCAGCCGCAAGTCGTTATCCTCTACCACCAGGGTCAGTTCCACAGTATGCGCCTGGGCGTGGCGCATCACATTGGTCAGCGCTTCCTGCAGGATCCGAAACAGGCCGATAGCCTTGGCATCACTCAAGGTCGGCAGGTTATCCGGCACTTGCACCAGGCAAGGAATCTGCGTGCGCGCCTCAAAACGCCGCGCTTGCCACTCGATGGCCGAGGCAATCCCCGCGTCGAGGATCGGCGGACGCAGCGCCGTGGCCACATCACGCACCAGCTGGAACAACTGGGCGATCAGACGCTTCATGCTGTTGAGTCGCTCATGCAGCCCGGGGTCGAGTTGTGCATACGCCAGCTCGCACATGGAGGTTTCCAGCTTGAGCACCGTGAGCATCTGCCCCAGCTCGTCGTGCACTTCACGGGCGATGCGCGCCTTTTCTTCCTCGCGCACGGTTTCGAGGTGGGCCGACAACTCGCGCAACTGTGCGCGGGAAGCATCCAGCTCCAGCTCGATGCGCTTGCTCTCGCTGATGTCCCAGACAATCCCGTCCCAGACCACCGTGCCGTCGTCCAGGCGGCGGGTCACGGCCTTGATGTCGGCCCATCGCTGCTGCCCGAGTCGGGTAAGGATGCGCCCTTGCCACGACCAATTACTTTCCGTCTCGATGGCTTGGTCTTGAGTGCGGTGATAACTGGCGCGGTCATCCGGGTGCACCAGGCTGCGGATCCCCATGGCGGGATCACTGAGCACCGACGGCGAGTAACCGACCAGGCCTTCGCTGCCTTGGCTGATGTACGCGAACTCGATGGCGTCGCTGCGCGGCAGGCGCTCCAGGCGGAACACCAGCCCGGGCACGTTGGCGGCGATGCCCTGCAGGCGCGCTTCACTTTCCTGCAAGGCAGCCAAGGCACGACGGCGCTCGGTGACGTCGTTGAGGTACACCACCAGGTATTCGCCACCGCCATAACGCAAGAAGCTCAAGGACACATCGGCCGGCAACACGCTGCCATCGGCGCGCAGGCAATTGGTGGCAAAACTCTGCGGCCCGTCTTCGCTGGCACGGGCGCGCTTCCACAGGTTGAGCCAGCGGTCCATGGTGAGGGTCGGGTCGAACTCGATCAGCGGGCGCTCGATCAACGCGCCAGGCTTATAGCCAAGCATGGTTTCGGCAGCCAGGTTGGCGTAGCGCACATGGCTGTCCCAGTTGACCCACAGGATGCCCACGGTGCTCTGGTCAATGGAAAACTGCGTCAGCCGCAACGCCTCGGCCCCGGCGGCGCGCGCCGCGCTTTCTTCCCGGGCCGCCAACAGGTTGTGCTCCAGCACGCGCTGCTGGCGGCGTTGCCAGGACACCACCGCCAGGCTGGCCAGCAGGAACAGGCCCAACAACAGGCTCAGGTTTTGCCAGAAGCCTGGAGACTCCGACAGCCTTGGGTACTTGGGTTGCAGCCAGCGGCTGTGCAGTTGATCCAGGTCGCGGGCGGGGATGGCACGCAAGGCGCTCTGCATAATGCTCGCCAGCTCTGGCCATTCGCGCCGCGTGGCGACGCGCAACAGCTGCGGCAGGCCAATATCGCCCACCACGGCCAGCCCGGCGAATTCCGCTTCGCCCGACAACCGGCTCAACTGCGCCTCATCCACCACGGCGTAGCGCGCCTGCTGGCTCACCAGCAACTGCAACGCCTGGCGCTCCATGGGCACGCCTTGCACATTCAGCTTGGGGTAGGTGCTGCGCAAATAGTCGGCAACGGCACTGGGCATGCGCACGGCAACTCGGGATTGTTCGTCGAGTTTTTCCAGGTCCACCGCCGCACCGCCTTCACGAATCCCTACGATGTGCTGGGGCACGCGCATGTAAGGGTCGGTGAACAACCACAGGCGCAGGCCGGCCGGGGTTTGCTGCAGGCCGGGAGCGATGTCCACCTCGCCCTCACGCACGGCAGCCTCCAGTTGCTCCTGGGTCGGGAAGTTGCGCCAGGTCAGCTCGATGTTCAGCGCCTTGGCCAGCGACTGCATCAACTCGACGTTGGCCCCGGACAAGCGCTGCAAGCGCCGATCGTATTGCGCGTAAGGCGCTTGCAATACCAGACCAACGCGCAGGTCCGGGTGTTGGGCCAACCACTCACGTTGCTGTGCATTGAGCTGCGCCTGTGGCGCGACAGGCGCAGGCGCGGCACTTGCCATCAAGGCAAAGCACAAGCAGCCGATAACCAGCAGACAGCGAAAACCCATGATCCACGTCTCACATCACTGACAAATACTGACCAACCCATTAGGCTGCTGGAATCACTTCTGGCCGGGAAATAACGATGCCACATCGAAACCGTTCGGCACTGCCAGCATTGTGCCTGTCGCTGCTATTTACCAGCGGCTTTTCTGTTCAGGCGGCTGACGCACCCGCTCCTAGCGCCGAAAAACCGGCTGAGCGCCAGCCTCTGCCCGAGCGCAGCCAGGAAGACGCCACCGCCCTTGAACGGCAGATCCCGCAGCAGGAACAGCAACAACTGCAAGCCGGCAGCGATTCGTTCCTGGCCCTGTGGAAACCGGCCAACAGCGCCGAGCCCGAAGGGGTGGTGATTATCGTACCGGGCGCCGGGGAAAGTGCTGACTGGCCGCAAGCAATCGCACCGTTGCGGCGCAAATTACCGGACGCCGACTGGGGCACCCTCAGCCTGTCACTGCCCGACATGAGCCTGGATACCCTGCCGCCTCGCGTCATCGAAGCACCCAAGGCCGCCGTCGACACCAGCAGTAAAGAAGGCAGCACCGCCGCCAAGCCCATCGAACAGGCCGCCAGTGCCGAGGCCGAAGGGACGGACCCGGCGGTGGTGCCCGGCACGGATGAGCAGGACAAGACCGACGCCAAACGCATCTTCGACCGCATCGATGCTGCCGTCGCGTTTGCACAAACCCACAGTGCGCGCAACGTAGTGCTGCTCGGCCATGGCACCGGTGCCTGGTGGGCGGCGCGCTACCTGAGTGAAAAGCAGCCAACCCAGGTGCAGAAGCTGGTAATGGTGGCCGGCAAGACCCCTGCGGCGCGTGAGCCTAGCCTGCAGCAGCTGGCGCCAGCCTTGAAGGTACCCACGGCCGACGTCTTCTATCTGGACGACACCCAGGCGCGCAAAACCGCCCTGGAGCGTGGGCAGGCGGCCAAGCGCACGAAGAATACGGGTTATAAGCAGGTGTCGCTCACGACCTTGCCCGGCAATAGTTCGGCCGAGCAAGAGCAGTTGTATCGGCGGATTCGCGGTTGGTTGAGCCCGCAACTCCAGGCGGATTGAACCCCGCCCCCCCCCTGTAGGAGCCGACTTGCCGGCCCCTACAGGGAGATTGGGTTTCCAGGGCCGCATTCGGCAGCTAGCGAAAGTCCCGACGCTCGCGAATCAACGCGTAGGCGTTATGCAGCTCGCGGGTCCGCTCGGTGGCCTCACGCACTTGCGCGGGGCTGGCGCCACTGCCGGCGATCTTGTCCGGATGGTGACGGCTGAGCAGGCGCCGGTAAGCGCGCTTGATGGCCGAAGGCTCGGTGGTGGCCGTCACACCCAGCACGCGAAGCGCGTCCTGGTAAGTCGCGTTACGATTGACCAAGGGTTTGCGCTCCGGCGCGAAGTCGGCAGCCAGCGCTTGAAGCTGTTGCGGTGTCCAACCCAGCCACTTGCCCCATAGGTCGATCAGGTCGCGCTCGGCGTCATCCGCCCTGCCGTCGGCCCAGGCCATACGCCAGCATGCACGCAATACGCCTTCGGCGGCATGGGGTTGGGCCTTGAGCACACGCAGGTAGCTGCGCACGCGGTCGGTGCCTGACTTGCCACGATTGAAAGCCGTGATGGCGCGACGCTGGGCCGACTCGGTCATGTCCAACGAACGCATCTCTTGTCGCGCTTGCTGAATATGCCCGTCGGCCACCCGACCATTGCTTTTCGCCAGGCGCCCCAGCAGCACAAACAGCAGTTCGTCGTTGCGCAGTGCCGGGCGCCCGCCCAAGCGCTCGCGCAACTGCGCCCAACTCTGCAGTTGCAGGCGACGGTCCAGCGCCTGGCCCAACAAAGCCCCCAACAAGGCCCCCGGAATACTGGCAATGGCAAAGCCAGCCCCGGCGCCGATCAGCGTCCCTGGCCACAACATCTTATTGCTCCGCAGTCAGCAAGGCTTCGACTTGCGCCAAGCGTTCCAGCGTGCCGACATCAATCCAGCGTCCCGCCATGTGCTCCCCCGTTACCAGACCTTTAGCCATGGCCGCACGCAACAGCGGCGCCAGCTTGAAGGCACCTGCGCTGCAACCCGCGAACAACTGGGGGTCGAGCACTGAAATGCCACTGAAGGTCAGGTTATCGGCACCGGGCGCGGCATCATGAAGCAAACCCTGATCCAGATAGAAATCACCGCCCGACGGGTGATGCGCCGGATTGTCCACCATCACCAGATGGGCCAGGCCCTCAAGCGGCTGGCGCAACCGGGTAAAGTCGTAGTCGGTCCAGATGTCGCCATTGACCACCAGGAACGGCTCATCACCCAACAAAGGGAGTGCCTGGAATATCCCGCCACCGGTTTCCAA
This sequence comes from Pseudomonas sp. BIGb0164, assembly GCF_024810135.1. Classification (NCBI taxonomy): domain Bacteria; kingdom Pseudomonadati; phylum Pseudomonadota; class Gammaproteobacteria; order Pseudomonadales; family Pseudomonadaceae; genus Pseudomonas; species Pseudomonas sp. BIGb0164. The sequence continues at coordinate 29,682 of NZ_JANUEA010000003.1, forward strand.
AGGCTCACCTTCGGGCGAGTACTGGATGCGCAAGCCGAACTGGGCACCGTCGCCCAGGTAGCTTTCAATCTGCTGACCCAGCCACGCATGGTTGATCACGATATCGGTGAAGCCGGCCTTGGCCAGCGCCTCCAGGTGATACTCGATCAAGCGCTTGTCACCGGCCTGCACCAACGGCTTGGGCGTGTGCAAGGTGAGCGGGCGCATGCGCTCGCCTTTGCCGGCTGCCAGGATCATGGCCTTCATACACCGGCCTCGGCGGGAGCACGCAGGCTGGTCAGCAGCTCGGCCAAGTCACTCAGCTCCGGGCGGTCGGCAAGCACCGCTTCTATATAAGCAAAGAAGCGCGGTACGTCCGCCAGGTAGCGTGGCTTGCCATCACGGTGGCAGATGCGCGCGAAAATGCCGATGACCTTGAGATGACGCTGTACGCCCATCAAGTCGCTGGCACGCAGGAACTCGTCGAAGTCCGCCTGCACTGCAATACCGGCCTGCTGCGCGCGCTGCCAATAACCGTGCTGCCATTCACGCACACGAACCGCCGGCCAACTGAGGAATGCGTCCTTGAACAAGCAGGTGATGTCGTAGGTCACCGGGCCATAGACCGCATCCTGGAAGTCCAGCACGCCGGGATTCGGCTCGCTGATCATCAGGTTGCGCGGCATGTAGTCGCGGTGCACCAGCACCTTGGGTTGCGCCAGGGCACTGTCGATCAGTTGATCGCTGACACGCTGCCACAGTGTCTGTTGCCGGGTATCCAGTTCGATACCCAAGTGGCGACGCACGTACCACTCCGGAAACAATTCAAGCTCACGCCGCAGCAAGGCGACGTCATAGCTGGGCAACGGCGCGTCCATCGGCAATTGCTGGAAAGCCAGCAGGCTATCGATGGCATCGGCAAACAATTGATCGGCGTTTTTGTCGTCAATTACGTCCAGATAGGTTTTTCGGCCCAGGTCATTGAGCAAAAGAAAGCCGCGCGGCAAATCTTCTGCGTAAATTTTTGGCACATTTATTCCCGATTTCGCGAGCAAATGGGCGATATCGACGAAGGGTTTGCAGTTTTCCTGGGGGGGTGGCGCGTCCATCACGATGAACGTGTGGTCCCCGCCTTCCCAGCGGAAATACCGCCTGAAACTCGCGTCGCTGCTGGCCGCGGTCAATGTAGCCGGGGGGACGGCACCCCAACCCTGGGCATTGAAAAGGATCGGCAACTGCTCATCCAGCCAGACTTCCAGCTGTTGTAAACGTAGATCTTGCTCGGGCATTACAAGGGTCTCCGACGGCGCTAGCCGTCAAGCGGGTCATGCTTTATTATCACGCATCTTTTTCAGACCATCGAGAGGCGTGCGGCCCACACCGCGGGCAGATGGCACGCAGGAAGCCCGGACTAATAAGATGGCATTGAAATCCCCCGCGTTTCGTAGAAAATTTCCGTTGCTGGTAACCGGCAGTCTGCTGGCCATGCAACCTTTCGCCACCTCATTCGTGGTCGCCGCGGAACAGTATGACTGCTCAGTCTCTGCTTCGGGTGCCTGGGATTGCGCGCCGAAAACCGCCGCTGCCCCTTTGCCACCGCGTCCTGTGCATGACGGCGCTGCCGTCAGCTCGGCCACCAGCACGGCGCAAACCGACGCTGGCGGCAAAGCCGATGCCGGACCGCAGACCGCACTGGTCACCGAGTCCAAGGGCCGTGGCCTGCGTTCGCGCAGCGCCGACTACAGCCATCTGGACTGGGTGCCTCGCGAGAAGCTGACCGCAGCCCAACTGGCTGAAACCGGTCCTTATTGCGGCGGTGCGTACATCGAGCCGACGCGCCCTGGCATGAACGACAAGACGAACAAGAGCGATGCGCCGACCTTCATCGGTGCCAAGGCTTCTCGTTACGAGCAGGAACAACAAGTCGCGACCCTGGCCGGTGACGTTGTCATGCGCCAGGGCAGCATGCAGCTGGAGGCTCAGGAAGCCAGCCTGTATCAGGCCGAGAGCCGTGGTGAGCTGAACGGCAATGTCCGTCTGCGCGACAACGGCGCCCTGATCGTGGGCGACCACGCCCAGGTCCAGCTCGACACCGGCGCCGCCCAGATCGACAACGCCGAATACGTCCTGCACAAGTCGCGTATCCGCGGCAACGCGCTGTACGCCAAGCGTGCCGAAAACGCGATCATCCGTCTCAAGGACGGCACATACACCACGTGCGAGCCAGACAGCAACGCCTGGCAGCTCAAGGGCAACAACATCACGTTGAACCCGGCCACCGGTTTCGGTACAGCCACCAACGCGACGTTGCGGATCAAGAACATTCCGATCCTCTACACCCCTTACATCTATTTCCCGATCGACGATCGTCGCCAATCCGGCTTCCTGCCGCCAAGCTTCAGCACAGGCGGCGAAACCGGCTTCACCCTGGTGACGCCGTACTACTTCAACCTGGCGCCCAACTACGACGCCACGTTGTACCCGCAATACATGACCAAGCGCGGCCTGTTGATGGAAGGCGAATTCCGCTACCTCACCAAGTCCAGCGAAGGCCAGGTGGGCGGTGCGTACCTGAACGACGACAACAGCGAGCGTAAAGGCCAGACCGACTACGAGAAAACTCGCTACATGCTCAACTGGCAACACAAGGGCGGGCTGGATTCGCGTGTACTGACCCAGGTCGACTACACCAATATCAGCGACCCTTACTACTTCCAGGACCTCAAGTCCTTCCAGGAAGGTGTGCGCAGCCAGGACTACATCAACCAGCAGGGTTCCGTGACCTATCGCGGTGACTCCTACCAGGCACGCCTGAACCTGCAGGCCTATCAGCTGGCAACGATCTCCCAGATCACGCCGTATGACCGCCTGCCGCAGATCACCTTCAACGGCCAACTGCCATTCCACCCGGGTGGCTTGAACTTCAGCTATGAAACTGAAGCGGTGCGTTTCGAGCGTGACCTGGAAAACGGCAACTTCACCGACGAGAACGGCCTGGTTTCGCCACGCCTGGACACCTACGTGACCGGCCTGACCCGTGCAAACGGTACGCGCCTGAACGTGGCACCGGCCGTCGAATACCCGATGAACTGGACCTACGGCTTCGTCACGCCGAAGCTCAAGTACGTCTACACCAAGTACGATCTTGACCTGGACAGCATCGGCAAGAACCAGATCATCGCGGCGCAAGCGGCCTCGACTGCTGCCAACCCGTATGCCGGTGGCAGCTTCAGCAGCTCCCAGGACCGTGCAGTTCCAGTTGCCAGCGTCGACAGCGGCCTGTACTTCGACCGCAACACCAACTGGTTCGGCAAAGACTATCGCCAGACCCTCGAGCCGCGCGCGTTCTACCTGTATGTGCCGAACAAGGACCAAAGCGACATTCCGGTCTTCGACACCAGTGAGTACTCGTTCAGCTACGCCTCGCTGTTCCGCGACAACCGCTTCAGCGGTAACGACCGGATCGGTGACGAAAACAAACTGTCGCTGGGCCTGACCAGCCGCTGGATCGAAGACAACGGCTTCGAACGTCAGCGTGTATCCGTGGGCCAGGCGCTGTACTTCAAGGATCGCCAGGTTCAACTGCCAGGCATCCTGGCGGCCGACCGTGCCGATGCGAACACCGACGTGTCGCCAATCGCCCTGGACTACGAGTTCCGCTTCAACCGCGACTGGCGCGCCACTGCCGACTACAACTGGGACACCGAGAACCACAGCCCTCGTTCCGGCAGCGCGATGTTCCACTACCAGCCAGAAGACAACCCGAACAAGGTTATCAACGTCGGCTACCGCTACCGCAACGACCAGGTGGTGTACAACCAGCTGACCGGCAAGTGGCAGTTTGGTGGCGACTACGGCAGCCCGGGCGATCCGAACTTCGTGAAGGATTACTACAAAATCCAGCAACACGACTTCTCGATGATGTGGCCGATCGTTCCCCAGTGGAACCTGATCACCCGCTGGCAGTATGACTATGCCCGCAACCGTACCCTGGAAGCCTTCGGTGGTTTCGAGTACGACAACTGCTGCTGGAAACTTCGCGTGATCAACCGTTATTGGGTTTCCAACGACGAATACACTCAGATCGCCCCGTTGAACGAAAAGGGTGACCACGGGCTCTTCTTCCAGATCGTCCTCAAAGGACTCGGCGGCCTGACCGGCGCCAAGGTAGAGAGCTTCCTCGACAAAGGCATTGAAGGTTATCGTGAACGTGAAGACCAAGCTTTCTGATTGCTTGCGCCCGCTAGTGCTGGGCGCGCTGTTCCTGGGTACTGTTTCGGCACACGCTGCGGTTCAGCAACTGGATAAAGTGGCAGCCATCGTCGATAACGACGTAATCATGCAGAGCCAACTGGACCAACGGGTCAAGGAAGTTCAGCAAACCATCGCCAAGCGCGGTGGTGGCGTTCCACCGACCAGCGTGCTGGAACCTCAGGTTCTGGAACGCCTGATCGTCGAGAACCTGCAACTGCAGATCGGCGAGCGCTCCGGCATCCGTATTTCGGACGAAGAGTTGAACCAGGCGGTGGGCACTATTGCTCAACGCAACAACATGAGCATCGACCAGTTCCGCGCCGCCCTGGCCCACGACGGCTTGTCCTACGAGGACGCCCGTGACCAGATCAAGCGCGAAATGATCATCAGCCGTGTGCGTCAGCGCCGTGTGGCTGAACGTGTGCAGGTGTCCGAGCAGGAAGTGAAGAACTTCCTGGCTTCCGACCTCGGCAAGATGCAGCTCTCCGAAGAGCTGCACCTGGCCAATATCCTGATCGCGACCCCGGACAGCGCCAGCGCCGAGCAACTCAACGCTGCTGCCGCAAAAACCCAGGCTGTCTATGACCGCCTGAAAGCCGGTGCCGACTTCGCCCAGACAGCCATTGCCGTTTCCGGCAGTGACAACGCCCTGGACGGCGGCGACATGGGCTGGCGCAAGGCGGCTCAACTGCCACCTCCGTTCGACCGTGAGCTGAGCGCCATGAGCGTGGGTGATATCACCCAGCCTGCACGTACACCGGGCGGCTTCATCATCCTCAAGTTGCTGGGCAAGCGCGGCGGCGAGAACTCGCTGAAAGACGAAGTGCATGTTCGTCATATCCTGGTCAAACCAAGCGAAATCCGCACCGAAGCCCAAACCAAGGAACTGGCCCAGAAGATCTATGACCGCATCGAAGGCGGTGAAGACTTCGCGACCCTGGCCAAAAGCTTCTCGGAAGACCCGGGTTCTGCCCTCAACGGCGGCGACCTGAACTGGATCGACCCGAAAGCGCTGGTGCCGGAGTTCCAGGACGTCATGGCCAAGACCCCGCAAGGTGTTCTGTCCAAGCCGTTCAAGACCCAATACGGCTGGCATGTGCTGGAAGTCCTTGGCCGTCGCGCCACTGACAACACCGCTCAAGCCCGCGAGCAGCAAGCACTCACCGTACTGCGCAACCGCAAATACGACGAAGAGCTGCAGACTTGGTTGCGTCAGATCCGCGACGAAGCCTACGTGGAAAACAAGCTGCCCGCCGCCGAGCAAACAGGCGCCGATCAGGCAGCCCAGTGAAACCTCAGCGTTTCGCGGTGACACCCGGCGAGCCAGCCGGCATTGGTCCAGACCTGTGCCTGCTGCTCGCCTCGCAACCCCAGCCACATCCCCTGATTGCCATTACCAGCCGCGACCTGCTCCTTGAGCGGGCCGCGCAACTGGGTGTGGCTGTCAATTTGCTGGACGCAGCACCGGGCAATTGGCCCGATCTGCCCGCTCCGGCAGGCAGCTTGTACGTATGGGACACCCCATTGCAGGCCAAGGTCGTTGCCGGGCAACTGGACAAGGCCAACGCGGCCTTTGTGCTGGAAACCCTGACACGGGCAGGCCAAGGCTGCATCGACGGCACCTTTGCCGGCATGATCACCGCGCCGGTCCACAAGGGCGTGATCAACGAATCCGGCATTGCTTTCTCCGGTCATACCGAATTCCTCGCCGAGCTGACCCACACCGAACAAGTGGTGATGATGCTGGCCACTCGGGGGCTGCGCGTGGCCCTGGTGACCACGCACCTGCCGCTGCGGGACATCGCCGATGCGATCACCGCCGAGCGCGTGGAACGCGTGACGCGCATCCTGCACGCCGACCTGCAACAGAAATTCGGCATCGCCCAGCCACGCATCCTAGTCTGCGGGCTCAACCCCCATGCCGGTGAAGGTGGCCACCTGGGCCATGAAGAAATTGACATCATTGAACCAACATTAGAGCGCCTGCGCCAAGAAGGCATGGACCTGCGTGGCCCACTGCCTGCGGACACTCTGTTTACCCCCAAATATCTGGAGCACTGCGACGCAGTGCTGGCGATGTACCATGACCAGGGGCTGCCCGTGCTGAAGTACAAAGGCTTCGGCGCCGCAGTCAACGTGACACTGGGCCTGCCGATCATCCGCACCTCCGTCGACCACGGCACTGCCCTGGACCTGGCGGGCAGCGGCAAGATCGATACCGGCAGCCTGCACGTGGCCCTGGAAACCGCCTATCAGATGGCCGAGACCCGTATATGACTGAGCATTACCAACACCGGGCGCGCAAGCGCTTCGGGCAAAACTTCCTGCACGATGCGGGCGTAATCGACCGCATCCTGCGCTCCATCCATGCCAAGCCCGACGACCGCCTGCTGGAAATCGGCCCGGGCCAGGGCGCGCTGACCCAAGGCCTGCTGGCCAGCGGTGGCCAACTGGACGTGGTTGAGCTGGACAAGGACCTGATCCCGATCCTCAACCAGCAGTTCGCCGGCAAACCCAACTTCAACCTGCACCAGGGCGATGCGCTGAAGTTCGACTTCAACACCCTCAACGCCGCGCCCAACAGCCTGCGGGTCGTGGGTAACCTGCCATACAACATCTCCACGCCGTTGATTTTCCACCTGCTCAACAACGCCGGGATCATCCGCGACATGCACTTCATGCTGCAAAAGGAAGTGGTTGAGCGTTTGGCCGCAGGCCCTGGCGGCGGTGACTGGGGTCGCCTGTCGATCATGGTTCAATACCACTGCCGCGTAGAGCACCTGTTCAACGTCGGCCCAGGTGCGTTCAACCCGCCGCCGAAGGTCGACTCGGCCATCGTGCGCCTGGTGCCTCACGCCGTACTGCCGCACCCAGCCAAGGACCATCGCCTGCTGGAGCGGGTGGTGCGTGAAGCGTTCAACCAGCGCCGCAAGACCTTGCGCAACACGCTCAAGGCGCTGCTGAGCAACGCTGAAATCGAAGCCGCCGGTGTAGACGGCAGCCTGCGCCCGGAGCAACTGGACCTCGCCGCATTCGTACGCCTGGCTGACCAGCTGGCGATCCAGCCCGCCCCAGCCGCTGAATAACCGTGTAGGAGCCGGCTTGCCGGCGATGGCGTCCTCAAGATCGCTATCGCCGGCAAGCCGGCTCCTACAAGGATGTGCACACCAGGCCAGATAGCATGTCTGGCCTAGTGCCCGGCTGATGGCCTAGACTGACCCGCATCTGCTGTCCTCCGCTTTTGCTTTTAAGGCCTCTTGCATGTCCGATCCTCGCTACCAGATCGACGTCAGCGTCGTCACCCGCTTCCTGGCGGACCAATCGCAACCTGAACAGAACCGCTTTGCCTTTGCCTACACCATCACGGTGAAGAACAACGGCCTGATGCCTGCCAAGCTGCTATCGCGCCACTGGGTGATCACCGACGGTGACGGCCAGGTCGAGGAAGTGCGCGGTGCCGGTGTGGTTGGCCAGCAACCCTTGATCGACATCGGCGCCAGCCATACCTACAGCAGTGGCACGGTCATGACCTCCAAAGTCGGCACCATGCAAGGTTCGTATCAGATGAAGGCCACCGATGGCCAACTGTTCGATGCGGTCATTGCGCCTTTCCGCCTCGCCGTGCCCGGAGCCCTGCACTGATGGCGACGTACGCGGTCGGCGACCTGCAAGGCTGCCTGAAACCTCTCAAGTGCCTGCTGGAGCGGGTTGCCTTCGACCCGGCCAAGGACCGCCTGTGGCTGGTCGGCGACCTGGTCAACCGCGGTCCGCAATCCCTGGAAACCCTGCGCTACCTCTATAGCCTGCGCGATGCCTTGGTGTGTGTACTGGGCAACCATGACCTGCACCTGTTGGCTGTCGGCAAAAACATCGAGCGCCTGAAAAAGGGTGACACCCTGCGGGAAATCCTCGAAGCGCCGGACTGTGCCGAGTTGCTCGACTGGGTTCGCCGGCAAAAGCTCATGCATTACGACGAAGCGCGCAACATGGCCTTGGTCCATGCCGGTATCCCGCCACAGTGGACGTTGAAGAAGGCACTCAAGTGCGCGGCCGAAGTCGAAAGCGCCCTGGCTGATGACAACCTGTACGCCACCTACCTCGACGGCATGTACGGCAACGAGCCCGTGAAGTGGGATAACGATCTCACGGGCGTGACCCGCCTGCGCGTCATCACCAACTACTTCACGCGCATGCGCTTCTGCACCGCTGAAGGCAAGCTGGACCTCAAGAGCAAGGAAGGCGCCGACACGGCGCTGCCGGGCTACAAGCCATGGTTCGCGCATAAAGAACGCAAGACCCGCGACACACAGATCATCTTCGGTCACTGGGCGGCCCTGGAAGGCCAGTGCGAAGAGCCCGGCGTATTTGCCCTCGACACCGGTTGCGTGTGGGGCGGCGCCATGACCCTGATGAACATCGACACTGGCGAGCGCCTGAGCTGCCAGTGCGAATCTCCCCTTTCCGTTACCCTGCCGGCCGCCAAGCCCTAGGAGCCCCCGTGAGCGAATTCAAACGTATCCCCCCCGAACAAGCCCAGGCCCTGCGCGAACAAGGTGCCGTGGTGGTCGATATCCGCGACCAGCCGACTTACGTGGCGGCCCACATCAAGGGCGCCCAGCACCTGGACAACGTCAACATTGCCGATTTCATTCGCGCCGCCGACCTCGATGCGCCCGTGATCGTCGCCTGCTACCACGGCAATTCCAGCCAGAGCGCAGCGGCTTATCTGATCAGCCAGGGCTTCTCCGACGTCTACAGCCTGGACGGCGGCTTTGAGCTGTGGCGTACGACGTATCCTGCGGAAATTGCCTCCGGCGATTCGCAATAATTTTTTTCACACCCCGCTACCCCGCGTGACGCTTGGCCTCGCGCCGTTTCTGACGAACGGCGCAGCCAAACTAATTACGCATCGCGCCTTGACCTCCCCGATTCCGAACTATCCTTAAGCGCAGGCCATCCGAATCAGGGGAGAGCCGGTACACCGGCGTGCGGGTCATCGGTAGCGTTTCAGGGTGTTCTGGGGGGAAAACGGCCATTGGCGATCGCCAATGACTGCCAGCATCGACTGATTGATCCGGCGTCGGCTCCACGTATCGAGCGAGGTGACGACGTCATGAGTATTTTTAGCCACTTCCAACAACGCTTCGAGTCCACACGGCAAGAAGAACTCACGCTGCAAGAGTATCTCGAACTGTGCAAACAGGACCGCAGTGCCTACGCGTCTGCCGCCGAACGCCTGCTGCTGGCAATTGGCGAGCCGGAGCTGGTAGACACCTCGAACAATTCGCGCCTGTCGCGAATATTCTCCAACAAGGTGATCCGGCGCTACCCGGCCTTTGAAGACTTCCACGGCATGGAAGAATGCATCGACCAGATCGTCTCCTACTTCCGCCATGCCGCCCAAGGCCTGGAAGAGAAGAAACAGATCCTCTATCTGCTCGGCCCCGTCGGCGGCGGCAAGTCGTCCCTGGCCGAAAAGCTCAAACAACTGATCGAGAAGGTGCCCTTCTACGCCATCAAGGGTTCTCCGGTTTTCGAATCGCCTTTGGGGTTGTTCAACGCCACGGAAGATGGCGCGATCCTCGAAGAGGACTTCGGTATCCCACGGCGCTACCTCAACACCATCATGTCGCCCTGGGCCACCAAGCGCCTGGCCGAGTTCGGCGGCGATATCAGCCAGTTCCGCGTGGTCAAGCTCTACCCGTCGATCCTCAACCAGATTGGCGTGGCCAAGACCGAACCGGGCGACGAGAACAACCAGGACATCTCGGCGCTGGTGGGCAAGGTCGATATCCGCAAACTGGAAGAATTCCCACAGAACGACGCCGACGCCTACAGCTACTCGGGCGCACTGTGCCGGGCCAACCAAGGCCTGATGGAGTTCGTGGAGATGTTCAAGGCACCGATCAAGGTGCTGCACCCACTGCTCACCGCCACCCAGGAAGGCAACTACAACAGCACCGAGGGCTTGGGCGCGATTCCGTTCACCGGGATCCTGCTGGCCCACTCCAACGAGTCGGAATGGCACACTTTCCGCAACAACAAGAACAACGAAGCTTTCATCGACCGGATCTACATCGTCAAGGTGCCGTACTGCCTGCGGGTCAGCGATGAGATCAAGATCTACGACAAGCTGCTGTTCAACAGCTCCCTGGCCAAGGCTCACTGCGCGCCCGACACCCTGAAGATGCTGGCCCAGTTCACGGTGCTGTCGCGCCTCAAGGAGCCGGAGAACTCGAACATCTACTCGAAGATGCGCGTGTACGACGGCGAAAACCTCAAGGACACCGACCCCAAGGCCAAGTCGATCCAGGAATACCGCGACAGTGCCGGCGTGGACGAGGGGATGAACGGCCTCTCGACACGGTTCGCGTTCAAGATCCTGTCCAAGGTCTTCAACTTCGACCCGCACGAGATTGCCGCCAACCCGGTGCACCTGCTCTACGTGCTGGAACAGCAGATCGAACAGGAGCAATTCCAGGCCGAAACCCGTGAACGCTACCTGCGCTTCCTCAAGGAATACCTGGCGCCGCGCTACATCGAGTTCATCGGCAAGGAAATCCAGACGGCGTACCTGGAGTCCTACAGCGAGTACGGCCAGAACATCTTCGACCGCTACGTGCTGTACGCCGACTTCTGGATCCAGGACCAGGAATACCGCGACCCGGAAACCGGCGAAATCCTCAACCGCGTGGCCCTCAACGAAGAACTGGAGAAAATCGAGAAACCGGCCGGCATCAGCAATCCGAAGGATTTCCGCAACGAGATCGTCAACTTCGTGCTGCGCGCCCGTGCCAACAACAACGGCAAGAACCCCACCTGGCTCAGCTACGAGAAACTGCGGGTGGTCATCGAGAAGAAAATGTTCTCCAACACCGAGGATCTACTGCCGGTCATCAGCTTCAACGCCAAGGCCAGCAAGGAGGATCAGCAAAAACACAACGACTTCGTCACACGAATGGTCGAGCGTGGCTACACCGACAAACAGGTACGGTTGCTCTCCGAGTGGTACCTGCGGGTGCGCAAATCGCAGTAAGGCAGCCACAGGCGTGCACTGCCGGGCCAAGCGCCCGGCAGCTGACCGCTTGTCTCTAAGCTTCCAGCGCGTAGCGTGAAGCTTGTAACGTGAAGCTGCCCGGAGGGCTCCCCATGAGCTATGTGATCGACCGACGCCTCAATGGCAAGAACAAGAGCACGGTAAACCGCCAGCGTTTCCTGCGCCGTTACCGTGACCACATCAAAAAGGCCGTGGAAGAGGCCGTGAGCCGCCGTTCCATCACCGACATGGAACATGGCGAACAGATCAGCATTCCTGGCCGGGACATCGACGAACCGGTGCTGCACCATGGCCGGGGCGGCAAACAGACCGTCGTGCACCCCGGCAACAAGGAATTCACCACCGGCGAACATATCCAGCGGCCCCAGGGCGGAGGCGGCGGCAAGGGCCCGGGCAAGGCCGGCAATTCCGGCGAGGGCATGGATGAGTTCGTGTTCCAGATCACCCAGGAAGAATTCCTCGAATTCATGTTCGAAGACCTGGAGCTGCCCAACCTGGTCAAACGCAACCTGACCGGCACCGACACCTTCAAGACCGTGCGCGCCGGGATCAGCAACGAAGGCAACCCGTCCCGCATCAATATCATCCGCACGCTGCGCTCGGCCCACGCACGGCGCATCGCCCTGTCCGGCAGCAGCCGCGCAAAGCTGAAGGAGGCCAAGGAAGAGCTGGCACGCTTGAAACGCGAAGAACCGGACAACTTCGGTGATATCCAGGAAATCGAAGCCGAAATCGAGAAACTCAGTGCGCGCATTCATCGCGTGCCGTTCCTCGACACCTTTGACCTGAAGTACAACCTGCTGGTCAAACAGCCCAACCCCAGCTCCAAGGCGGTGATGTTCTGCCTGATGGACGTGTCCGGCTCCATGACCCAGGCCACCAAGGACATTGCCAAGCGCTTCTTTATCCTGCTGTACCTGTTCCTCAAGCGGAACTACGACAAGATCGATGTGGTGTTCATCCGCCATCACACCAGCGCCCGGGAAGTGGACGAAGAAGAGTTTTTCTACTCGAGGGAAACCGGCGGCACCATCGTTTCCAGCGCATTGAAACTGATGCAGGAGATCATGGCCGAGCGCTACCCCGCCAACGAGTGGAACATCTACGCGGCCCAGGCCTCCGACGGCGACAACTGGAACGACGACTCGCCGATCTGCCGCGACATCCTGATCAACCAGATCATGCCATTTGTGCAGTACTACACGTACGTTGAAATCACCCCCCGTGAGCACCAGGCCCTGTGGTTCGAATACGAGCGCATCGGCGAAGCCTTTGCCGACACGTTCGCCCAGCAGCAACTGGTCTCGGCCGGCGATATCTACCCGGTCTTCCGTGAACTCTTCCAGCGCAGGTTAGTGACATGACCGCCAAAAAAGAGCAAAAACGCCAACCGATCTCCACAGGGTCCGAGTGGACCTTCGAGCTAATCCAGGCCTACGACCGGGAAATCAGCCGCATCGCGGCGGGTTATGCCCTGGACACCTATCCCAACCAGATCGAAGTGATCACCGCCGAACAGATGATGGACGCCTACGCCTCCGTCGGCATGCCCTTGGGCTACCACCACTGGTCCTACGGCAAACACTTCCTCAGCACCGAAAAGTCCTACAGCCGCGGCCAGATGGGCCTGGCCTACGAGATCGTGATCAACTCCGACCCGTGCATCGCCTACCTGATGGAAGAAAACACCATCTGCATGCAGGCACTGGTAGTGGCCCATGCCTGCTACGGGCATAACAGCTTCTTCAAGGGCAACTACCTGTTCCGCACCTGGACCGACGCCAGCTCGATCATCGATTACCTCGTGTTCGCCAAGCAGTACATCATGCAATGCGAGGAACGCCACGGTATCGATGCAGTGGAAGACCTGCTCGACTCCTGCCATGCCCTGATGAACTACGGCGTGGACCGCTACAAGCGCCCCTACCCGATCTCTGCCGAGGAAGAACGTCTGCGCCAGAAGGAGCGCGAGGAGCATCTGCAGAAACAGATCAATGACCTGTGGCGCACCATTCCTAAAAAGACAGGCAAGAACAGCGACAAGGACAACGCTCGCTTCCCCGCCGAACCTCAGGAAAACATCCTGTATTTCCTGGAAAAACACGCGCCACTGCTTGAGCCTTGGCAACGGGAAATCGTGCGCATCGTGCGCAAGATCGCCCAATACTTTTATCCACAGCGCCAGACCCAGGTGATGAACGAAGGCTGGGCCACGTTCTGGCACTACACGCTGATGAACGACCTGTACGACGAAGGCCTGGTCACCGACGGCTTCATGATGGAGTTCCTGACCTCCCACACCAGTGTGGTGTTCCAGCCAGGCTTCGACAGCCCGTACTACAACGGTATCAACCCGTATGCACTGGGCTTTGCCATGTACCGCGACATTCGCCGCATGTGCGAGCACCCTACCGAAGAAGACCGCCGCTGGTTCCCGGAGATCGCCGGCAGCGACTGGCTGTCGACCATCAAGTTCGCCATGAGCAGCTTCAAGGACGAGAGTTTCATCCTGCAGTACCTGTCACCCCAGGTGATTCGTGACCTCAAGCTGTTCAGCATCCTTGATGACGACCTTAAAGATGACCTGGTGGTGCCCGCCATCCACGACGAACCCGGCTACCGCACCATCCGTGAAACCCTGGCGGCGCAGTACAACCTGGGCAACCGTGAGCCCAATGTGCAGATCTACAGCATTGATGTGCGCGGCGACCGCTCGCTGACCCTGCGCCACCAGCAGCACGACCGCAAACCCTTGGGCGAATCTACCGAGGAGGTACTCAAGCACCTGCATCGCCTGTGGGGGTTCGATATTCACCTGGAGACCCTGCAGGGCGACCAGGTCATGAAAACCCATCACGTACCACCGCGCACCGATCACAACGACAACGACTACGGCCGCCTGGACCTGGCCGTCGTTCATCTCTGAAACTGCAAAGCCTCCATTGGCCAGTCACAGGCGGTATCCTGTGCCGCTAATGGAGGCTTTTTCATGAAAATCTACAAAGTCGGCGGTGCCGTGCGTGACCGCCTGCTGGGCATCAAGGTCACCGATATCGACCGCGTTGTCGTGGGCGCGACGGCTGAAGAGATGCTCGACAAAGGCTACAAGCCGGTCGGCGCTGACTTCCCGGTGTTCCTGGACCCTAAGAACGGCGAGGAATACGCCCTCGCCCGTACCGAACGCAAGAGCGGCCGGGGCTATGGCGGCTTTGTGTTTCATGCCAGCCCAGAAGTAACCCTGGAAGAAGACCTGATTCGTCGTGACCTGACTATCAACGCGATGGCAGAGGATGACGACGGCATCCTGACGGACCCCTATCACGGCAAGCGCGATCTTGACGCCCGCATTCTGCGCCACGTATCCCCCGCGTTCGCCGAAGATCCACTACGAGTGCTGCGCGTTGCCCGCTTTGCAGCACGCTATGCCCACCTTGGGTTTACGGTCGCGCCGGATACCCTGGCGCTGATGCGTCAACTCAGCGAATCTGGCGAGCTTGAGGCGTTGACACCCGAGCGCAGTTGGAAGGAAATCTCCCGCGCCCTGATGGAAGATCAGCCACAGGTGTTTATCCAGGTACTGCGTGACTGCGGCGCCCTGAAAACCCTGATGCCCGAAGTCGATGCGCTGTTTGGCGTGCCACAACCCGAAATCCATCACCCGGAAATAGACACCGGCGTGCATACGTTAAGCGTGCTGGAACAGGCTGCCCTGCATAAACAACCGCTGACCGTGCGCTGGGCTTGTCTGCTGCATGACGTGGGCAAAGGCCTGACACCTGTGGATAAGTTGCCGCAGCATATTGCCCATGAACACACAGGTTTGAAGCTGATCAAGGCGGTCAACGAACGTTTTAAAGTCCCAAGGGATTGTCAGGAACTGGCGCTGCTGGTGGGCCAATATCACACCCATGGCCATCGTGCCTTGGAGCTGAGGGCCTCGACGCTGCTGGAGTTACTGCAGAGTTTCGACGTGTACCGTCGGCCGCAACGCTTTGAGGAGTTTGTGGTGGCGTGCGAGATGGATGCGCGGGGTCGCAAGGGGCTTGAGCAGCGTAGTTACCCACAGGCAGATTATTTGCGTGGTGCGGCGAAGGCTGCCCGCGAAGTCGCCGTTGCGCCACTGCTGGAGAAAGGTTTCAAAGGCCCGGAATTGGGCGAAGCGCTGAAGCGCGAAAGGCTCAAGGCACTCAAAATCTACAAGGAACACCACGCCCCGTAGGAGTCCGGCTTGCCGGCGATAGCGTCCGTAGGATTGCCATCGCCCGCATGCCGGGCTACTACAGGGGTGCGTTTGGCGCAGAGATCAGGGTGGTCGGGGTCAGTTGCTGGCCCTGCCATTCGAACGCAACAGGCGCCAGCACTTGGTCGATTTGCGCATCACGCCACAGTTCGGCCAGGGTTTTGCCCGCTTCCGGGTGTACGCGTTCCGGCGCCATCAACGACAACGGCCACAGCACAAAGGCGTTTTTCAGGATTTCGGCACGGGGCAGGATCAGCCCATCGAAATTGCCCACAAGGTCGCCGTACAACAGCACGTCGATATCCAGCGGCAACCCCTTGCGATCCGGCGCATAGCGGCCATTGTCGGCCTCGATGAATTTCAATCGGCGATCCAGCTCCATCAACGACAGGTCGGTGCAGGCCGAGACCACCAGATTGAAGAACGGCCCGCTCTTGATACCGACCGGCTGGCTTTCGAACACCGCCGAGCAGCGCACATCCGTCAAGAAACTCGCCAATGCATCAAGGCCGGCGCAAAGGTGAGACTCGCGCTCGATGTTGCTGCCAAGGCCAAGGTAAACCTGAGTTAGCGACATCCGCGCTCGATCTCCACGCCCACGCCCCTGGCAGCCGGCACGGCCCCTGGCTTGGTCAACTTGAGGTGCAGCCAGGGAATCTGGAATTCACTCATCAGCACTTCGGCCAGGCGTTCGGCGAAGGTTTCTACCAGCTGGAACTGGGATTGCTCGGCAAAGGCTTGGATGCGTGCGGACACGCTGGCGTAATCCAGGGCCAGGGTCAGGTCGTCACCGGCGGCGGCCGGGCGGTTATCCCAGGCGAAACTCAGGTCCAGGCGCAGGCATTGCTTGATGCCGCGCTCCCAGTCGTAGGCCCCGATCACGGTGTCGACTTCCAGGCCTTCGATAAACACTCTGTCCAAGCACTCTTCTCCGCAGCACGACAAGGGCGCGATGCCCCGTTAGAATCAGGGCGTCCTCGCCCGGAATAGTTAGCATGTTTTGGTCACTGGCGATTCTCGCCTACCTGCTCGGCTCGCTGTCCTTCGCCATTTTGCTCAGCCGCCTGACGGGAAATCCCGACCCGCGAATGAGTGGCTCAGGCAATGCCGGCGCCACCAATATGTTGCGCCTGGCCGGCAAAAAGCTCGCGGTGCTGACCCTGCTCGGCGACCTGTGCAAGGGCCTGCTGCCCGTGCTGATCGCCCACCTCGCCGGCCTTACCCTGCAACAACAAGCCTGGATTGGCGTGTGCGCCGTCCTGGGCCATCTGTTTCCACTGTACTTCCGCTTTCGCGGCGGCAAAGGTGTAGCGACGGCGGCCGGCATGTTGCTGGGGATCTACCCACCCGCCGCATTGCTGGCCGTGCTCGCCTGGCTGCTGACGTTCTACCTGACCCGCACCAGCTCGCTCGCCGCGCTGATCGCAACGCCCCTGACCCTGCCGCTACTGGCCTGGCAGGAACCGGCAGCGCTGTTGCCGATGAGCGTGCTGACACTGCTGATCGTCTGGCGCCACCGGGGCAATTTACGCGACCTGTTTGCCGGGCGCGAACGGCATTTTTAAATACCGTCGATGAACCCGGCCCAGGCTGCCCCCTTACAACGGTGAAAGCTGCTCCATCGGCCAGCGTGCCTGCACGCTGATCGCCAGGCTTTCATGCTGCCCGGCCTGCAGGCGCTGGCAACCGGCGTAGGCGATCATCGCGCCGTTGTCGGTGCAGAACTCGGGGCGTGCGTAGAACACATCGCCCTTCATGTCGCCGAGCATTTTTTCCAGCGAAGCACGCAACGCCTTGTTGGCACTGACGCCGCCTGCGATCACCAGGCGCTTCATACCCGCCTGTTTCAGGGCGCGCTTGCACTTGATGGTCAAAGTCTCCACCACGGCCTGCTGGAATGCCAGTGCGATGTCGCAACGGGCTTGCTCGCCGTCGTCCCCGGCGCTGACGCTCTGCTGCCAGGTGTTCAGCGCGGAGGTTTTCAAACCGCTGAAGCTGAACATCAGGCCCGGGCGATCGCACATCGGACGCGGGAAGGTATAGCGGCCGGCAACGCCTTTTTCGGCGAGACGGGCGATTTCCGGGCCACCGGGATAATTGAGGCCCATCATCTTCGCGGTTTTGTCGAAGGCTTCACCGGCCGCGTCATCCAGGGATTCACCCAGCAGGGTGTATTGGCCGATGCCGTCCACCTGAACGAGCTGCGTATGGCCGCCGGAAACCAACAAAGCGACGAACGGGAACTCAGGCGGTGTTTTTTCCAACATGGGCGCCAGCAAATGGCCTTCCATGTGGTGTACACCGAGCGCCGGAATGCCCCAGGCAAACGCCAGGGCCTGGGCGCAAGAGGCCCCAACCAGCAGGGCTCCGACCAATCCGGGGCCTGCGGTGTAGGCAATGGCGTCGATCTCGGTTGGCACACAGCCGGCCTCATCCAGCACCTGGCGAATCAACGGCAGCATGCGCTTGACGTGATCGCGGCTGGCCAACTCCGGCACCACGCCGCCATAAGCACGGTGCAGGTCGATCTGACTGAACAGTGCGTCGGCCAAGAGCCCGCGTTCACTGTCATAAAGTGCGACACCGGTTTCGTCGCAGGAGGTTTCAAGTCCCAGTACTAGCATGGGTTTGCGCCTTGTAGAGGCTGAATTCGAAGGCGCGCATAATAGTCGCCGCTCCCCCTCCCGACTAGCGGTTTTCGATCAGAGGCTTTGCATTCCGGGCAATGAGGGGTTAACATCCGCAACCCTTAAAAACCGACGACCTCAGCCGCGAATTGTTTGCGACGAGAACGTTGATCCCGGTAATGAAAGAAGGTAGCTCTGGATGCCAGCCGTCAAAGTTAAAGAGAACGAACCCTTCGACGTAGCTCTGCGTCGTTTCAAGCGCTCCTGCGAAAAAGCCGGTGTACTGGCTGAAGTTCGTAGCCGCGAATTTTACGAGAAGCCAACTTCTGAGCGTAAGCGTAAAGCAGCAGCCGCTGTTAAGCGTCACGCCAAGAAAGTTCAGCGCGAACAGCGCCGCGCCGTTCGTCTGTACTAATACACAGACGTTCGTAGCAAGCTTCTGCCAAGCCCGGCCCTCAGCCGGGCTAATGGCATTTGCGGATATCGCTTGATGCTTCACTGTTGACGCCGCACATGCGACCGAGACAACTGCTTCACACGTCAGGACTGGCTCTTTTGCCAGCGGTGCACGTCTCTTCTGACGAGCCTATCAAGGCTACTGACGAGCACACTTATTCTTCAAACAGACGATCAACTGTATCGACTGTGCCCGACGATGAGCTTCCGAGGCCGCATTGGCCAAGACCGGACGCCGGGGCAACATTTCCATGCCAAAAACCTGATTGAAACTAACGTCAGTGAATGAACGGCAGATACACTTCCTGAATGCCCACGCAGACAACTGATGATCGAGCTACGCAATACGCGCGCTTGAGCATTTGATGGGCCCTCATTGACACGCAGTGATGACGAGAACGCCATGGCCGGGCTGATTCCCCAGAGCTTTATTGACGACCTTCTGAACCGCACCGACATCGTCGATGTTGTCAGCTCGCGCGTGCAACTGAAAAAAGCCGGCAAGAACTACACCGCCTGCTGCCCATTCCATAAAGAAAAGACTCCATCCTTCAGCGTCAGCCCCGACAAGCAGTTCTATTACTGCTTCGGCTGCGGCGCAGGCGGCAACGCCTTGGGCTTTCTCATGGACCACGACAACCTGGACTTCCCCCAGGCGATCGAGGACCTGGCAAAAGCCGCCGGCATGGAAGTCCCTCGCGAAGAAAGCGGGCGCTCGCACAAACCGCGTCAGCCCACCGATTCGCCGCTGTACCCGCTGCTGACTGCCGCTGCCGAGTTTTACCGTCAGGCGCTTAAAAGCCATCCGCAGCGCAAGGCCGCCGTCGACTACCTCAAGGGCCGCGGCCTTACCGGTGAAATCGCCCGCGACTTTGGCCTGGGGTTCGCCCCGCCTGGCTGGGACAACCTGTACAAGCACCTGAGCAGTGACACTCTCCAGCAAAAAGCCATGATCGATGCCGGCTTGCTGGTGGAAAACGCCGAGACCGGCAAGCGCTATGACCGCTTCCGCGACCGGGTAATGTTCCCGATCCGCGACAGCCGGGGCCGCATCATCGCCTTTGGTGGCCGGGTACTGGGGGACGACAAACCCAAGTACCTGAACTCCCCGGAAACGCCGGTCTTCCACAAAGGTCAGGAACTCTATGGCCTGTTCGAGGCGCGCAAGAACAATCGCAACCTCGACGAAATCATCGTGGTTGAAGGCTATATGGACGTGATTGCGCTCGCCCAACAGGGCTTGCGCAATGCCGTCGCGACCTTGGGTACCGCGACCAGCGAAGAACACATGAAGCGCCTGTTTCGCGTGGTGCCCAGCGTGCTGTTTTGCTTCGATGGCGACCAGGCGGGCCGCAATGCCGCCTGGCGTGCCCTGGAGGCAACACTGTCGAGCCTGCAAGACGGGCGCCGCGCGCGCTTCCTGTTCCTGCCCGAAGGCGAAGACCCGGACACCCTGGTGCGCTCCGAAGGCACCGACGCCTTCCGCGCGCGCATCAATCAACATGCGCAGCCGCTGGCGGACTATTTCTTCCAGCAGTTGACCGAAGAAGCCGACCCGCGCTCCCTCGAGGGTAAGGCCCATATGGCCACGCTCGCGGCGCCACTGATCGACAAAGTCCCCGGCGCCAACCTGAAATCGCTGATGCGCATGCGCCTGCAGGAAATCACCGGGTTGAGCGGCGAAGCCGTCAGCCAACTGGTGCACAGCGCACCGCACGATGCGCCGCCACCGACTTACGACCCCGGCATGGATTACGACGCCATGCCGGACTATTCAGACTTCCACCAACCGCAGGAGGCCTACGCACCCCAGCAGGAGTGGACACCGAAAAAGTCGGGTGGCGACGGCAAGAAATGGGACAAGAAACCGTGGAGCAAGAACGGCAAGCGAGGCGACCGCGATGAAGCCTACGCACCGCGCACGCCCGTTGCCGTAGAAGCGCCTACACTGATCGCGCTGCGCACGCTCATCCACCACCCGCAACTGGCGGAAAAGGTCGAAAGCGCCGATCACTTTGCCAACGCAAGCAACACTTACGCCCAGGTGCTGATCGCGCTGATCGAGGCGGTACAGAAAAATCCTAAGCTAAACTCAATTCAATTGATGGCGCGCTGGCACGGCACCGAACAGGGCCGCCTTCTGAAGGCGCTTGCGGAAAAGGAGTGGCTAATTGACGGCGAAAACCTTGAACAACAGTTTTTAGACACCATTACTAGGTTATCCGCGGGTCAGCACACGCAGACCCTCGACGAACTCATCAAGAGAGCAAGGCAGCCGGGATTGTCGGCTGAAGAGCAAATTCAGATAGCAAAACAGATGCGCGACCTCTTAAAACAGAATGTTTCCGCATCAAACCCGACCTCAGCTGGCGTGTGAGGTCATAGCTCGGGTATAA
Organism: Pseudomonas sp. BIGb0164; assembly: GCF_024810135.1. NCBI lineage: Bacteria > Pseudomonadati > Pseudomonadota > Gammaproteobacteria > Pseudomonadales > Pseudomonadaceae > Pseudomonas > Pseudomonas sp. BIGb0164. The sequence continues at coordinate 50,691 of NZ_JANUEA010000003.1, forward strand.
TCCTCGGCTTGTTTTTTGCCCGCCAAGACCTTCAGTGGATAGGGTGTTATGTCCGGAAAAGCGCAACAGCAGTCTCGTATCAAAGAGTTGATCGTTCTCGGTCGTGAGCAGGGTTACCTGACTTACGCGGAGGTCAACGACCACCTGCCTGAGGATATTTCAGATCCAGAGCAGGTGGAAGACATCATCCGCATGATCAACGACATGGGGATCAACGTATTCGAAGCTGCGCCAGATAAGGATTCCCTTATGCTGGCTGACGCCGATACCGACGAAGCCGCCGCTGAAGAAGCTGCCGCCGCGTTGGCTGCGGTGGAGACCGATATCGGCCGTACGACTGACCCTGTGCGCATGTACATGCGTGAAATGGGCACGGTCGAGCTGCTGACTCGCGAAGGCGAAATCGAAATCGCCAAGCGTATCGAAGAGGGCATCCGTGAAGTGATGGGCGCAATCGCGCACTTCCCTGGCACGGTTGACCACATTCTCTCCGAGTACAACCGCGTGACCACCGAAGGTGGCCGCTTGTCCGACGTCCTGAGCGGTTATATCGACCCGGACGACGGCATTGCCCCGCCTGCCGCCGAAGTACCGCCGCCTGTCGATGCGAAAGCTGCGAAAGCTGACGACGATTCCGATGACGACGATGCTGAAGCCAGCAGCGACGACGAAGAAGAAGTCGAAAGCGGTCCGGACCCGATCATCGCAGCCCAGCGTTTCGGTGCGGTGTCCGATCAGATGGAAGTCACCCGCAAGGCGCTGAAGAAGCACGGCCGCACCAACAAGCAGGCAATCGCCGAGCTGTTGGCCCTGGCTGAGCTGTTCATGCCGATCAAGCTGGTGCCCAAGCAATTCGAAGGCCTGGTTGAGCGCGTTCGCAGCGCCCTTGAGCGTCTGCGTGCACAAGAGCGTGCGATCATGCAGCTCTGTGTCCGCGATGCGCGCATGCCGCGTGCCGATTTCCTGCGCCAGTTCCCGGGCAACGAAGTTGACGAAAGCTGGTCCGACGCACTGGCCAAGGGCAAGGCGAAATACGCTGAAGCCATCGGCCGCCTGCAACCGGATATCATCCGTTGCCAGCAGAAGCTGACTGCACTTGAGACCGAAACCGGTCTGACGATTGCCGAGATCAAGGACATCAACCGTCGCATGTCGATCGGTGAGGCCAAGGCCCGCCGCGCGAAGAAAGAGATGGTTGAAGCGAACTTGCGTCTGGTGATCTCCATCGCCAAGAAGTACACCAACCGTGGCCTGCAATTCCTCGACCTGATCCAGGAAGGCAACATCGGCTTGATGAAGGCTGTGGACAAGTTCGAATACCGTCGTGGCTACAAGTTCTCGACCTATGCCACCTGGTGGATCCGTCAGGCGATCACTCGCTCGATCGCCGACCAGGCCCGCACCATCCGTATTCCGGTGCACATGATCGAGACGATCAACAAGCTCAACCGTATTTCCCGGCAGATGTTGCAGGAAATGGGTCGCGAACCGACTCCGGAAGAGCTGGGCGAACGCATGGAAATGCCTGAGGACAAGATCCGCAAGGTATTGAAGATCGCTAAAGAGCCGATCTCCATGGAAACCCCGATCGGTGATGATGAAGACTCCCATCTGGGTGACTTCATCGAAGACTCGACCATGCAGTCGCCAATCGATGTCGCCACCGTTGAGAGCTTGAAAGAAGCGACCCGCGACGTACTGTCCGGCCTCACTGCCCGTGAAGCCAAGGTACTGCGCATGCGTTTCGGCATCGACATGAATACCGACCACACCCTTGAGGAAGTCGGTAAGCAGTTTGACGTGACCCGCGAGCGGATCCGTCAGATCGAAGCCAAAGCGCTGCGCAAGTTGCGCCACCCGACGCGAAGCGAGCATCTGCGCTCCTTCCTCGACGAGTGATACCAGAACCCCCGGCCCAGGCCGGGGGTTTTGTTTTGTATCGATAAAATCCTTCGCAGCACCTCCCTCCCGCAATGCCCGTCTACACTCGAAACATTCCCCGTGCCATAACGAGACCGTTATGCCCAGATTGCCGACTGTGTTACTGCTGTCGCTGCTGACCTGGACCGCAACGGCTGGCGCGTTGACTCTTACTGATGATGAGCGTGGCTGGTTGGCGGACCATCAGGAGCTGCGCCTGGGCGTGGACGCGTCCTGGCCACCGTTTGAATACCGCGACGAAAATGGCCGCTACCAAGGTTTGGCGGCTGACTACGTGCGCCTGATACAGGACCGCTTGGGCGTCCGGATCAAGCTGATCGAGCCGGCAAACTGGACCGCTGTGCTGGAGCAGGCCAAAAACAACCAGCTGGATTTGCTACCCGGTATCATGTCCACCCCGGAACGCCAGAGCTACCTGGCGTTTACGCGCCCGTACCTGGACTTCCCCATCGTCATCCTCGCCCATGAAGGCGGCGCGAAACCGCGCAACCTCAAGGACCTGTACGGGCTCAAGATCGCCGTGGTGGAGAACTACGCCCCCCACGAATTGCTGCGCACTCACCACCCCGACCTCAACCTGGTGGCCATGCCTAATGTCAGCTCCACCCTGCAAGCCCTGGCCACGGACGAAGTGGACGCGGTGGTGGGCGACCTGGCTTCCAGCGTCTGGAGCCTGCGTCAGCTCAAGCTCGACGGTTTATATGTCAGCGGAGAAACGCCCTACCGCTATCAACTGGCGATGGGCGTGCCACGGGACGGGAAAATGCTGGTGGGCATTCTGGACAAAGTCCTCGCCGACCTCAGTTCGGATGAAACCGTTGCCATCCAGCAGCACTGGGTAGGCAGTTTTACCGATCACCGTACGTTCTGGGCGGACCTGCTGCTGTACGGCCTGCCAGCCGTATTACTGCTGAGCACCGTGTTGGCCATCGTGATTCGGATCAATCGTCGGCTCAGCTCGGAAATTTCCCGACGCGTGGCCCTTGAGCAAGAACTGCGCAGCAGCGAATACCACTATCGCGGCTTGGTGGAGAGCCTGTCCGCCATCGCCTGGGAAGCCAGCATCACTGATTTCACCTACAGCTACGTTTCCCCCCACGCCGAGGAACTGCTGGGCTACCCGCGGGCGCACTGGCTGATCCCGGGCTTCTGGCGCAACATCATCCACCCCGCCGACCTGACGCGCGCCGAAGCCTACTGCTACCGCGAAACCCGCGCCAACCGCGACCACAGCCTGGATTATCGCGTCATCACCGCTGATGGCCGCTGCCTGTGGGTGCGGGATATTGTCAGCCTGATCGAGCACGGGCATGAGCCGGTACTGCGTGGCTTGATGATCGACATCAGCGAAGCCAAGCGTACCGAGGAAGCACTGCAGCTGTCCGAGCAGAAATTCGCCTCAGTGTTCCAGCAATGCCCGGACATCCTGGTGATCGCACGGCTGTCGGATGGCTGCCTGCTGGAGGTCAACAAGGCCTTTGAGGACCAGATCGGCCTGAGCGCTGCCGACGTTGTCGGCAAAACCGCCACCGAGCTGAATATCTGGGGCATCCAGGGGGTCGGTCCCGACCTGTTGCAACGGGTGCAGACCACCAGCATTCGCAACCTGGAAATGCCCTTTTTACGCAGCAACGGCCAGGCCTTCATCGGGCTGATCTCGGCCGAACCGTTCCAACTCGACACCACCGAAGCCCTGGTGGTGGTGGTACGCGACATCACCCAACTCAAGGAAACCCAGCAACAACTGCAGACCTCCGAAGAGAAGTTCGCCAAGGCGTTCCATGCCTCGCCCGACGGCTTGCTGCTCAGCCGCCAGCGCGATGGGCTGCTGATTGAAGTGAACGAAGGCTTCAGCCGCCTCACCGGGTTCACCAGCGCAACTTCCCTGGACCAGTCCACGCTCGACCTGGGTATCTGGGTCGACCTCAACGAACGCAAGCATATGCTGGAGCTGATGCAGCGCGACGGTTTCGTACGCGACTTCATCTGCCATATCCGGCGCGCCGACGGCCTGATTCGCCTGTGCGAGCTGTCCAGTCGCCCGCTGCCCATCGGCGATGAAGATTGCATGCTCACCATCGCCCGCGACATCACCGACCGCCAGCTAATGCAGGAAAAACTCCAGCAAGCCGCCACTGTGTTCGAGAGCACGGCCGAGGGCGTGCTGATCACCGACACCCGCCAGAACATCAGTGCCGTGAACCGCGCATTCACCGAAATCACCGGCTACAGCGAAGTCGAGGCCCTCGGCCACACCCCGCGCCTGCTCGCGTCCGGCCTGCACGACAGCGCGTTCTACGCCGCGATGTGGCACCAACTGACGGCCCAGGGGCATTGGCAGGGCGAGATCTCCAACCGTCGCAAGAATGGCGAGCTGTACCCCAGCTGGCTGACGATCAGTGCCGTGCGCAACCGCGACCAGTTGATCACCCACTTTGTTGCTGTGTTCGCCGATATTTCCAGCCTCAAACTGGCCCAGGCCCGCCTCGACTACCAGGCCCACCACGACCCACTGACCGGCCTGCCCAACCGCACGCTGTTCGAAAGCCGCTTGCAGGCCGCCCTCAATGGCCATCAGGAAACCGGCAAACAGGGCGCCGTGCTGTTTCTGGACCTGGACCGCTTCAAACACATCAACGACAGCCTCGGCCATCCCATCGGTGACCTGCTGCTCAAGGACATCGCCGTGCGCCTCAAGGAGCAACTGCGCGATATCGACACGGTGGCCCGCCTGGGCGGCGACGAGTTCATCATCCTGCTGCCGGGCCTGCAACACGCCAGCGACGCCGAACACCTGGCCAATAAGCTGCTGGCGTGCTTCACCCCACCGTTCCAGGCCGGCGAGCACGAGTTCTTTATCAGCGCCAGTATTGGCACCAGCCTTTATCCCCAGGACGGCACCGACGTCGCCACCCTGGTCAAGAACGCCGACGCGGCGATGTACCGCTCCAAGGCCAAGGGTCGCAACCGGGTCGAAAGCTACACCCGCGACCTCACGGCCCAGGCCAATGAGCGCGTGGCGCTGGAGCATGAACTGCGCCGCGCGATCGAGCGCGAGGAACTGAGCCTCTACTACCAGCCCAAACAGAGCCTGCTGACTCAGGAATTGATCGGCGCCGAAGCCCTGATCCGCTGGCATCACCCAACCTTTGGCGAAGTGCCGCCCGAGCATTTCATTGCCCTGGCCGAAGAGAACGGCATGATCCTGCAGATTGGCGACTGGGTGCTGGAGCAAGCCTGCCGCCAAATGTCCGCCTGGAGAGAGGCCTTCGATGATTTCGGCCCGCTGTCGGTCAACCTCGCCGGCGCACAACTGCGCCACCCCGGCTTGCTGGCACGCATCGAGCAATTGCTGCGCGACTACCGCCTCGACCCCGGCAACCTGCAATTGGAGATCACCGAAAACTTCATCATGAGCCAGGCCGAGGAGGCCCTGGAGGTGCTGCACCAGCTCAAGCGCCTGGGTGTGCAACTGGCTATTGATGATTTTGGCACCGGCTACTCATCCCTCAGCTACCTCAAGCGCCTGCCGCTGGACTTCCTGAAGATCGACCAATCCTTCGTGCGCGGCCTGCCCGACGACCCCCACGACGCCGCCATCGTGCGCGCCATCATTGCCCTGGGCCACAGCATGCAATTCACCATCATCGCCGAAGGCGTGGAGAACCCCGCCCAGCAAGCCTTCCTGGCCGCAGAAGGCTGCGAGCAGATGCAAGGCTACATCGTCAGCCTGCCCCTGCCGCCCGAGCTGTTTGCCGCTACCTTCCTTCGTATGAGCCTTGAGGATTTTTCGGATAGCACAGCGGAGAAACCATCGCTATAATCCGCGACCTGTTACAGGGCCTATAGCTCAGTTGGTCAGAGCAGAGGACTCATAATCCTTTGGTCCACGGTTCAAGTCCGTGTGGGCCCACCAAACAAGAAAGCCGCGCATTGCGCGGCTTTCGCGTTTCTGGCGGAACCATCACAGACACAGTCCTATGGTCCAAGGGTACAATTTAGGTACAGTGCTGGTTCGCCAGCCGCCTAGGAGCCCCCTCTCATGGCTACTCTTGTCAAAACTCCTTCCGGCACCTGGAAGGCGCTGATTCGCAAAACTGGCTGGCCAACTGTGGCTAAAACCTTCCGCACCAAGCGTGATGCGGAGGACTGGTCTTGACGTACCGAAGACGAAATGGTCAGAGGTGCGTACATACAGCGCAGCGGCTCCGAGCGCATGACGCTGGAAGCAGCCCTCAAGCGCTACTTGAGCGCCATTACCCCCACCAAGAAGCCCACCACTCAGCGCGGCGAAATCTCGAAAGCCAAGAAGCTCATCGAGCACCTGGGCAAATACTGACTGGCTGCCCTCTCCGCTGACATCATCGCCGGCTATCGCGACAAGCGCCTGAACGAACCTAGCCGTGGCGGGAACATCAGCAACAACACCGTACGCCTCGACTGGCCCTATTGAGCCACTTGTACATGACATATGCGTACACAAACGTTATATGCCGGGCGGTCACTTGGTCCGATAAATCCTTCGAAACCAAGTCTTACCTTTGTAAAGACGTTTACAGATCTTGATGGACAGAATGCCTACCAGCACCAGTACGACCCCGAACACAATCCAGAGGAATGTCGAATTGGTGGAGAGGTGATCATGAACGAGCTTCGCCGCATACCAACCTGCCGCCACTGAAATGACAATGAAAAAGATGGTGATTGCCCCTGGCGTGCCATAGGCAATTTCCGCATGACAGCCTCTACAAACTGAAGCGCCCCACGGGACGTCGTTCATGCAATGTGGGCAACTGACGGTTTGATTGGTTTGCACCGGTTCACTCCTTTGAAAAGCTTCCTTGAAGAACCGCTAGTCTAACGGATGGACTGCCCCCGCCCCCATAGACATTTTCCAGCCTCAAAGTGAGGTTCTTTCAAAGGCCTCAGGACTGACGCCGCCCAGGTAGGCTGTGACGGCGCGTTCGGTTGTAAAACGCTTCAATGTAATCAAATACGTCGGCCCGGGCCATGTCCCGGGTTTTGTAGATCCGCTTACGGATACGCTCTTTTTTCAGGCTGCTGAAAAAAGACTCGAGGCGATAGGTAAGGCTGAAGCCTAGCGACAGGACGCCCGGTAGAACTCTAGTGGGTGGGTTGTTCCTAAGCTTACATAGTTGCCGGCCAGAATCATGAGGCTTGTTATGACTCTGGCCCTTGCTCACTGAGCCATGCTAGCTGGTTCTCGACCCAAACTCGGCTATCCATTTTTGCAGAGCTAAGACGTCGGCCTCAAAGACATCCAGTTCAAGAGCGCTGCTGGACAACTCATCCGACTGGGCATGCTCAAATACCGAGTAGCGTGTCATCAGATCATCAATGAATAGGCAGTCCTCATTCGTCACCTTGGCGACCTTGTGCAGCTTGCCCTGGGTGTTGATTGCACGCCGGAAACGTCCTACGACATCTGCTAGCAGGATGAACTCAATCGTCTTTTCAACGATGATCCTGAAGTCACTGCACGCGCTCTTGCCAAGCGCCTCGTAAGCATCGACCTCAGCGTTTTCCTGGTGCTTCTTGAGGCGTGTGATAGCGTTATCTATCAGCCCGCGCACCGCACTTTCCGGCTTTAGGTCTCGAGCGCTTGCAGTCGCGACGATCCCGGCAGTTTTCGCCATCCTCTGGAGTGACGTTAGCGTTGGCTTGACTGAGGGCATTCCTGGGATCAGCTCCCATTTTTTGGTGACGGCTTCTACCTGAGCCACCAGAGAAAGCCGATGAGTGAAAATGATGACCTGCCTTGTCTGAGACAGGGCCACGAGACGCTCGACCACTTTTTCTTCAAAGTCCTGGTCTAGCGAAGAGATCGGGTCATCGAAAATGAACGGGGCTAGTTGGTTTGAGCCTGTAGTGTCCGCAAGGAACGCGGCCAAGGCAGCGATCCTGGTTTCTCCTTCGCTCAAGATGTAGTCCAGCCCATGGGTGCCATTCGCGCCCACCAGGTTCAAGCCGAAGGTGATCTTGCCCTTGCCCCCGGATTTACTTTGCGGCGCGATTGGAAGGCGGTGGCCGCCGAGGCGTTTCAACTCATCTAGGAATCGAGATTGATAGCCGGCATCAAGCTCGGTCTTCGCCAGCTCGTTTTTCTTCGTAGTCAGGGCATTGGTGGCGGCTGAGCGCGAAGCTTTATCAATCGCTGCAACGGCGATCAACCTAGCCCTTTCAGCAGTAATTGATGCCTTGTTTTGATAGAGCCACTGCTTGGCTTGGAGTTGCTGGACTCGGCTCTGCATCGTCTGGCGATGCTCATCTTTCAACAAGGCCGACAGGCTCAGCTCCTCTTCGATGAGTTTTGCAGATTTGGTCTTTGCCGCCTCGTTTATGCCCGACCAGTCGAAAGGTTGCAGGGTGCCTAAAGGGCTACCCAGTGCAATTTGATCAAACCGTGCTTTCAGCAGGCCAAGCCAGCTGAGCCCGTCGGCTTCTTCAAAGCCTAGAGTGGACATGTGGACAATCCAGTCAGCTTGTCCTGGAAGAACCGGCAGCCGCTTTTTGCGGTCGGCAAATCCATTTTCAGCCGTCTTGGCGGTTGTTTCGAGGCCGTCAGTCACGAACTTCTCAAACCCTGTCAGTCGGGCTTTGGCGTCCTCGCTGAGGCTTTGGTGGCAAAGTACACAACGTGAGTCAGCTGAGACGTTAGGGAATGCTGTATCAACGTAGGCTGTACTGGTGGAATAAGCGCGTGCCTGCTCCCACATTTTCTGCCAAGTCGCTGAACCAACTCCCTCAAGCTCTGCTTTCCCGAAAATAGCCGCCGCTGCCTCTTCGCAAGTGCTCCTCGCTTTTACGGCGGTATTCTTGAGGTTTTCCAGTTCGACCGCCGTCGCGTCGTTCAGACCCAGCTGAAGTGTCGACATCGCTGTATCAATACTCTTCAGCGCGGTTTTTTCTTTGTTGATAGCTAAAAGACGTCCAGCAATGTCCTTCTCTGCAAGCAAGGCTTCGCTCTCTATACGCTCCCGATCAAGCTGGTCGGTATACAGGCATTCCTTATCAATGCTCGCGGGCGTAGTCGTGCTCTTCAATGCGGAAAGCCATTTCGCTTCTGCTGTTTGACTAAGGCTCTCAGCCATGGCGGGTAGCGCTCTGCTGAGCAACGCCTTTTCTCTTGCAAGCTCAGCGCTAACGGCATCTGCGGTCGCGATCAGCGCAGATACAAACTTCATCCTGCTTGGCTCATAGCAGGCTTCGGTTCTTCCCATGTACTGATTGGCAGCCTTGCTATCGAAAATCTGCGCATGCCGTAGGGCCTTGTGAGGGCCGCTGGGGATATCCCAGTGAATATCGGCTGACTTTCCGTCGATGGACACCTTGAATTGAGCACGGCATGCTGTAGGCGCCGCATCAAACACGTTGCTGTGAATCTCGTCCTTGGAACGTGATCCGCAGATCTGCTTGAGCAACCTTGCAAACCCGCTCTTGCCGGTTCCATTCTGTCCGTAGATAACAGACAGGTTGCTCTTACCGAAGGGGAGGTTGGCGCCAGGCTTTATTGCGTTCAAACCATGCACATCCAGGATCTCTTCAATCCGAAGCAGGGGTCTATTGGCAACCTGCGATAACGTGCCGGGCGTTACGTTCAAAAATCCTGTGTCAGCCTCACCTTTGGCTTCGACCTTGCAGAGCCTGGACAGCTCTTTGACTTCGTCTTGGTTCAGCTGCCGCTTCGAGTCGATAAGCATTCGAGCTGCAGTCTGCAACCATTTGGGGCGTCCATTCAGCCAAGTCTCGAAATCATCAGCTACAACCGGCCCTGCCTCAATCTTCGTCATGGTGCGCTCATCTCGCGGGGTAATCCCTAAGCGTAGGCGTTAACTGGCTTTTTGGTATTATTGGGCCATCACAATCGTTGCAAGATGTGCCATTCAAGACGATTTGAGGGGCGTGAGTGATGCCAGCTTAAGCTCTGATGTCACTGTGACTCAGCGCAGTCGCCTCGACGTAACGGGCAACGGGTATATTGATGGCCTCTTGCTAAAGAAAATTACTCAACTGCCTTCAAGCATCTCCAACTGCCATTCTGGGCCAGAGGCTTGAGGATGGAAGCCCGCAGGGCCAAAACCTGGCGAAGCCAGGGTTTGGTTTACGACAGCCGTCCCTCAGCGGGGGCAAGCCTAAAACTGCAACGGCGTCATCGCCATCGAGCTGCAGTTATGAAGACATCCGGCATTCCCCGCGTAACGCGTCAGCTTTGTTCACCAGCCCAGGATTTTCTCAACCCCTGCGGTGAGTTCAGCCCGATCAGTGACCCTGCTCAAGTCTTTGTGATGAAGGGCGTCCTCTGCGGCGTACAGCTCTTTAACCTTCGTCTTGTCGTGCTTATTCAGGAGTTGCTCTAGGAAGTACAGGACTTCGTAGCCTTCGTCCTTATCTACCTGACGACGATCCTTGATGCCGGCATAAGGCGAGTCGCCTTCATCTCGAGTCCAAGTGTAGGTATAGACATCGGTTTGAAGGTTTGAGCGTTTCAGTGTTACAGCCATGTGAACTCCATTTGCGTGATATAGCTGATATGGAATTGAGCGCTCCGTGCATCCAAAGGCCCCGCCTGGTAGGCGAGCATGGTTGTGCTCGGGCTAGCTAATCGTGCCTCAGCTTTTGCGTAGTGTCACTGGATTAGTAACTTCTTGCTATCACGCTTCAGGTTACTGCTATGAGTTGATCTTGTAAGTTCAATCGGGATGGGGTGAAACCTTGCTTGGCATCTTAAGGGCCAGAGTAGTGGGTCGCACTGCCCGGCTGGCTTGCCTATCGCCGGGGAATTTAAGGGTCGGTTCGTCGTCCACGTGGAAAACAGGTTTGGCACCAGCGCTCAAAGGTATCTCGCGGTATAGGGCGGTTTGGCCTACGACGCCTTCCGGTTCAAGCCACTCTCGGGCGCTAAAATAGTTGGCCCGTAGATCATAACTTCAGAGCCTTTTTTCTTTTGTTGGGCGGTATAGCTCAAGAAATACTCGTCCTGACGGTAGCTGGTGTAGATATCTTTTATTTCGCTCACGTTGTCATATGAAACGATCCAAGGCTTGTCGATACTGCCCAGCGCGTTAGCGATCTGTACGTGATCGTCGTGCACATAAAAATTTCGATAGAGACCAGATCCCTTGATGTAATAAGGAGGATCAAGATAGGTGAGGGATTTTTTGGGGAGAGTAGGGATGATATTATTAATGAAGCCAAGAGCGTCTTCATTGTAGATTTTGATTCGATTCTTATATTTGCCAATTAGCTCAATGCGCTTAATTAGCTCAGGCTTATTGAAACGAACATCCAGCTTCCATTTGCCTGCTTGTTCTTTTCCGCCAATAACTCCTGCCTTCAAGATGCCCGAGCGATTAGTACGATTAAGAAAGAAGGTTGCCATGGCTAGATCCACGACTGAGCAATCTTCGGGATTATCAAGCACGGCCTTAAACCTATGCCAGTTTTCCATGGTGACAGGCGTGTCAGTAATAACTTTGCTGATATCATCAGTATGATGTACTACCGAATGCCAAAACGCGTAGATAGCCGGATCTAAGTCATTGATATGTATAACTGAGGCGTATTCGTGGAACATGAGCTCCAGAGCAACACCAGCTCCACCCGCGTAGGGTTCTGCATAATGACCATCATGCAAGCCGTTCACTTCAAACACTTGCTTAATGAAATGAGCAAATTTTCCCTTACCACCAGGGTAGCGTAGCGGTGTGGAAAATACCCTAGAAGCGCCCATGAATCTTATCCCAGCTTGTCAAGCTGTACATGAGAACACATGCTAGGGCATTTTCCAATGCTTAGCGCCAGATGGCTTCAAGCATAGGTTGGTATTCTTCCGCAATGTCCTTCAGCTCGGATGGCAGCGGGGCGCTATGAGTCCCGTGCACGAACAGGTTGAAGTGATCTACCGATCCTGGCTGGTCATAGGAGCTGGCACGCTTGAAAATGGCCTTTGACGCTGAGGCTGCTATTTTCTTTTCAGCTTCCAGGTGTTTAACGACCGACTGAACCTTCATGACTAACTTGTCACCATTTCCTCCGCCACGAAGTTCATTATTGGTATCCCAACGCAAAACGGTTTTTCCTGCTTCTTTCTGCAATCTTGCGTATTCATCGCAAGTTGTTTCAATGAACACGCGGAAAGTTATTGCGACTGCGTTAGGGCACTCATCTACACGCAAGACCGCCCGAAGTTCGTTATATATTGCATTGATGCGGGAGTTGGAAATCTTTAGCGACCAAGGCGTTAAGTATTTTCTAGCGCGTGCTTGCGGCTTTGCACGAATCCCCGGTGGAGTTTGAGGCTCAGGTTTTATATTTTCGGTGCCGTCCGGCTTGCCCGGCTGAGTCCCGCCCGATTGAGGGCCACTGGCTACTCCTGGTCGAGTGCCGTTGCCACCACCTGGCTGCACGTTAGTACCTTTTTCATCGCCAGAGCCACCGTTGCCACCAGCGCTGTGACCGCCCCCTGTGCCCCCACCATTCGTCGTGTCTGGCCGAGCCGGTCTGGCCTTTACCTTTGCGGCTTCTGCCAAACTGTCGGGCAGTATTTCAGGTGGAATATGCCCAAGGGTAACTACCTGGTTCTCATACTTACGCACGTCGTTCACGTTGTATCCATGGGATACAAACATATCGAGCATGAACTCCAGCGCGGGCGCGATCTGGTCGAGTGGCAGCTGTGGTGTCAGGATTTTATTTTCGACTTTTAACCGGAAGGTGTTCTGCCCAAGCGTAGACGAGAAGATCCGCGTAAGGGTCGTTACGTCGATCTCGAAGACGTCCAGAGCCGCCTTGTTCGTGAAGATGTGCTGGTTGTCGACGATCAGGTTTCTGATCTGGCGACCAATAGATTCAATGCCAGTCTGGCGTGCCCGGCGTTCGTCTCGAATGTCACTGTCCCAGCCAACCCGTCCTGCCCCCCGATTCTCACCCGTATGCTTTAGCTCAATCCATACATCCCCGTCAGCGCGGGTAGACACTACGCTGCATTGAAGGCTTTCAGGCACCCCATCCGTCAAATTATGATGGGCTTTCAGAAAGCCTTTATAGCCGCGATCTGCAGGACAAAGGTCGGGACGCTGAAGGAGCTTAAGGGCTGTAAGCCGGCGATTTCCTTCAAGGACTATAAAGTTGCCGTCTTCGTCCGGTGTCACAAGCTGCAGCTCTGTAGGGTCAAGACCGTTTTCAACAATATGTTCAGCCAGGCGAAGAATTTTCTTGGCCTCCTCCGGATTGGAGAGCATCAGCTTGATAGCTTCACGCTGATTCTGGGCGACATCGTTGCCGAATCGCACGTTCTCCTGGTCGAGCTTAATTTGATCCAGGGAGATAACGCGTATATCCCGCATCATTGCGTCAATTTTCATAAATTATCCATTCGGCGATTCGGTGCTGGCGCAATGATAATACAAAGCGCGGGCATAGGAGGGTCGCCGTTTCTTGGTCTAGCCGCCCTTTGTAGCTGGCGGCGACGCAGGAGCGGTGTACACCGATTTCCCCCTCCAAGTTGGTAACATTTAGCATTGAGATTAAAAGGAAAGGAGCAAAAAGGTGCGCCCAAATAATGCCAATTTCAGTGAAATTACGGTGCGATTTGGAAAACCCTGCAGCCTTCAATGAAGCGATGGCGCATGTCGCTCATCGCCGCTTCCGCCCGAACCGTTGAGCAGACCGGCGACCACGAGCTCCGATGAGGCTTCAGAGATTTTCCGCAATAAGCTCGTCTGAGGTGAACGCTGCACGGTGATTTAGATGTTCCCTAGCACACGCGAGGTGGGCGCATTGTGACGAGCCATCCAAATACAACACCAGAGTTGTATTTAATTAGCTATGGCCACATGATCGTCAACCGGAAACAATCACTAGATTTCACGGGCAGTTGACCGGTGATCCGATCGGACGGACAGTACACGAACGGACTCTTTACATACCACATAACGGTTCAAGTCCGTGTGGGCCCACCAAACAAGAAAGCCGCGCATTGCGCGGCTTTTGTGTGTCTGGAAGGCTGTAATATACCGTCCCATTGCCGCCCGCACTGGAGCCCTCCCCTTGCCCATCCTCGATGAAATCGACCGCCAACTGATCGCTGCCCTGCAGATCAACGCCCGCGAAAGCGTCGCCATGCTTGCCCGGCAGTTGGGTATCGCACGCACAACGGTGACGTCGCGCCTGGCGCGGCTGGAGAAGACCCAGGTGATCACCGGATACGGCGTACGTCTCGGCCAACGGGTGGTCGACGGCGGTTTGCAGGCGTATGTGGGCATTACCGTGCAGGCGCGTTCGGGCAAGGACGTGCTGCGCAAGCTCAGTGCCATGGCCCAGGTCCAGCAATTGTGCGCGGTGAGTGGCGAGTTCGACTATGTGGCGTGGCTGCGCACCGATTCGCCGGAACAGCTGGATCAACTGCTGGACCAGATCGGCAGTGTCGACGGCGTGGAGAAAACCACCACGTCGATCATCCTCAGTAACAAATTGGATCGTGGACAGCCAATCTGACCGTCGACTTCGTCACTCTGACTAAAAACAATTCATTACGACGACACTTTGCGTCTTATTAACGAGCGCAAGGCTCCCTAAACTGGCTGCCATCTTTTCCTATACTCAGCGGGACGTGCCCCGCCGAGTTGCCAGCCAGGTTTGCCATGAACGAACTCAACAAGAACAATCGCCACCCTGCAGACGGTAAGAAACCCATCACCATCTTCGGCCCGGATTTCCCGTTTGCCTTTGATGACTGGATCGAGCACCCGGCCGGGCTCGGCAGCATCCCCGCCGCCAACCACGGTGCCGAAGTGGCGATCGTCGGCGCGGGCATCGCAGGCCTGGTGGCCGCTTACGAGTTGATGAAGCTGGGCCTCAAGCCGGTGGTGTACGAGGCCTCGAAGATGGGCGGCCGCTTGCGCTCCCAGGCCTTCGAAGGCGCCGAAGGCATCATCGCCGAGCTGGGCGGCATGCGGTTCCCTGTGTCGTCCACCGCGTTCTACCACTATGTGGACAAGCTGGGCCTGGAAACCAAACCTTTTCCCAACCCGCTGACACCCGCCTCTGGCAGCACGGTGATCGACCTCGAAGGCCAGACCCACTACGCGCAAAAACTCTCCGACCTGCCCGTTCTGTTCCAGGAAGTGGCCGACGCCTGGGCCGATGCCCTGGAAGCGGGCTCGCAGTTCGGCGATATCCAACAAGCCATCCGCGACCGCGACGTACCGCGCCTCAAGGAACTGTGGAACAAGCTGGTACCCCTGTGGGACGACCGCACCTTCTACGACTTCGTCGCCACCTCCAAGGCGTTCGCCAAGCTCTCGTTTGCGCACCGCGAAGTGTTTGGCCAGGTGGGTTTCGGCACCGGTGGCTGGGACTCGGACTTCCCCAACTCCATGCTGGAAATCTTCCGCGTGGTGATGACCAACTGCGACGACCATCAGCACCTCGTCGTCGGCGGCGTCGCGCAGGTGCCCATGGGCATCTGGCGCCATGTGCCAGAGCGCTGCGCCCACTGGCCGGCCGGCACCAGCCTGAGTTCGCTGCACCGCGGTGCGCCGCGCGCCGGGGTGAAACGCATTGCCCACGCACCGGATGGCCGTTTCGCGGTCACCGACAACTACGGCGACACCCGCGAATACGCCGCCGTGCTGACCACCTGCCAAAGCTGGCTGTTGACCACCCAAATCGAATGCGATGAAACCTTGTTCTCGCAAAAAATGTGGATGGCCCTCGACCGCACCCGCTACATGCAATCATCGAAGACCTTCGTGATGGTCGATCGCCCGTTCTGGAAAGACAAAGACCCGGAAACCGGCCGCGACCTGATGAGCATGACCCTCACCGATCGCCTCACCCGTGGCACTTACCTGTTCGACAACGGCGACGACAAGCCGGGGGTCATCTGCCTGTCGTACTCGTGGATGAGCGATGCGCTGAAAATGCTGCCGCAACCCATCGACAAACGCGTGAAGCTGGCCCTGGATGCGCTGAAAAAGATCTACCCGAACGTCGACATCAAGGCGCGCATCATCGGCGACCCGATCACCGTGTCCTGGGAGGCTGACCCGCACTTCCTCGGCGCCTTCAAAGGCGCCCTGCCGGGCCACTATCGCTACAACCAGCGCATGTATGCGCACTTCATGCAGAAGGACATGCCCGCCGAACAGCGCGGGATCTTTATCGCCGGTGATGACGTCTCCTGGACGCCCGCGTGGGTGGAGGGCGCGGTGCAGACCTCGCTGAACGCCGTGTGGGGCATCATGACCCACTTCGGCGGCAGCACTCACCCCGAGAACCCGGGGCCTGGGGATGTGTTCGACGAAATCGGGCCGATCGCCCTGGCCGACTGAGGAACTCAACATGCGTGTTGCCTTGTACCAATGCCCGCCACTGCCGCTGGACGTCGCCGGCAACCTCACACGCCTGCATCAATTGGCGCACGAGGCCTCTGGCGCCGATGTACTGGTGCTGCCGGAGATGTTTCTCACCGGCTACAACATCGGCGCAGAAGCGGTGGGCGCCCTGGCCGAGGCGCAGGATGGGCCGTCGGCACAGGCCATTGCCGAGCTGGCCAAAAGCGCCGGGCTGGCGATTCTCTACGGTTACCCGGAGCGTGCCGAAGACGGGCAAATCTACAACGCCGTGCAACTGATCGACGCCCAGGGCCAGCGCCTGTGCAACTACCGCAAGACGCACCTGTTCGGCGACCTGGACCACTCGATGTTCAGTGCCGGCGAGGATGACTTCCCGCTGGTGGAACTCAACGGCTGGAAGCTCGGTTTCCTGATCTGCTACGACCTGGAGTTTCCGGAAAACACCCGGCGCCTGGCCCTGGCCGGCGCCGAGCTGATCCTGGTGCCCACCGCCAACATGGTGCCCTTCGACTTTGTCGCCGATGTCACCGTGCGGGCGCGGGCGTTTGAAAATCAATGTTATGTGGCCTACGCCAACTATTGTGGGCACGAAGGTGAGATCCAGTACTGCGGGCAAAGCAGCATCGCCGCGCCGAACGGCCAGCGCATCGCCCAGGCGGGGCTGGATGAAGCCTTGATCGTTGGCACCCTGGAGCGTCAATCGATCCTCGATGCCCGCGCCGCCAACCACTACCTGCAAGACCGTCGCCCCGAACTCTACGGCGCACTGCACAAACCCTGAACCAGCCGGTTTGTTAACATGGGCACTTCCAACGTTTCGGAAGTGCCCATGCCCGCGCCGGCCCACCCTCATCACCTTCACCTGACCCTGGCCAACGGCTTGCGGGTTTCCCTGCGTCATGCGCCGCGCCTGAAGCGTTGCGCTGCTGTTCTCCAGGTGGCTGCCGGCAGCCATGACGTGCCCTTGGCGTGGCCGGGGCTGGCGCATTTTCTTGAGCATCTGTTGTTTCTGGACACTGAGCGCTTTCCTGCGGGCGAAGGGCTGATGGCCTACGTGCAACGCCATGGGGGCCAGGTCAACGCCAGCACACGCGAGCGCACCACAGACTTCTTCTTTGAACTGCCAGAACCGACGTTTGCCGGTGGCCTGGACCGGCTGGCGCACATGCTGGCCCAGCCGCGCCTGGCAGTGGAAGACCAGTTGCGCGAACGCGAGGTGTTGCACGCGGAATTTGTCGCCTGGAGCCAGGATGCCAAGGCGCAGCAGCAAGTGGCTTTGCTGGAAGGCTTGGCGGCGGACCATCCGCTGCGAGGGTTTCATGCGGGCAACCGCGACAGCCTGCCAGTTGAGCGTGAGACCTTTCAGCAGGCGTTGCGGGAATTCCATACCCGCTTTTATCAGAGCGGGCAGATGACCCTGAGCCTGGCCGGGCCACAGTCGCTGCAAACACTCCAAACCCTGGCACAGCAGTTCAGCGAGCAACTGCCCTTCGGCACCCGACAACCGCAGGCCAATCCGCCCGCCCTGATGCCCGGGCCAACGCCCAGCTATCAGCACCTGGCCGGCGATCATCTGCATCAGGTTATCACCGGCGATGCGCCCCGAGAGGCCCTGGATTTTCTCTGCACCTGGCTCAACGCTTCGGCGCAGGGCGGGCTGCTGGCCGAACTGAAAACATGCCAGCTGGCCACGGCAGTGCAGGCCAGCGTGCTGTATCACTTCGCGGGGCAAGCCGTGTTGGATATCGACATTACGCTCAGCCCCGACGGCGCATCACCGACCCAGATCGAGGCATTGCTGCACGACTGGCTGAGCTTTTTCGCACACAGCGATTGGACGGCCCTGCAGGAGGAGTTCACCCTGCTGGCCGCTCGTCAACAACAGGTCCAGGGCGCCCTGGCATTGGCGCGAAACAATCAGGCAGCCCTGTCACAACAGAGCCTCGCAGCCCTCAAGACCCTGCTGGACGCACTGCACCTCAAGCCCGCCACGCATGCCTGGCAACTGCCGCCACCCAACCCGTTCCTGCGGGCGCCGGTGAAAGAAGAACGTGCTGGGCTGATCCGCGGCCAGACCAGCGCCCACCGGGGCTTGCGCACCTTTGCCCAGGATCGCTCCCGTGGTCGGCGTGAGGTGTCGGCGCTGACATTCAGCCAGGCGTTGGCGGACGACGGTGATGAAGGCGCGCTGTACGTGCAATGGCAGGGTGCCCCTGCTGGCCTGGAAGGTGCCTTGCAGCCCCTGCGTGAGAACGCTCGCCAGGCCGGCGTGGAAATATCGTTCGAAACCGTAGGCCATGACTGGTTGGTGAAGCTGGTCGGGCTGCACGACCCCATGCCGGCTGTCCTGGAGGCGTTGGCGCAAAGCCTGAACCAAGCTCACGAGGCACCTTCAACCAACACGCCCATGATTGCCATCCGGGAATTACTCAAGGCGCTGCCCGCTTTTCTCACGGCCCACCCTCTGGACAGCAAGGCTTCATGGGCCACTGCTCGCTGGCAAGCCCAGGGACTGGGGTTTCCCGCCTCGGTGGAGGCCGCACTCAAAACGGCGGCGGCGCGCTTGCCCGGCCAGCCTGCCAACCTTGAGCACTCACCTGTGACGCTGGGCGGGCTTCATTGGCATGAGGTGAAAACCGATTCCAGCGAAGCCGCACTGTTGCTGTTCTGCCCAGCACCGAGCCAATCCCTGGCCGATGAGGCCGCGTGGCGGCTGCTCGGCCACCTGCTCCAAGGACCGTTCTACCAACGCCTGCGGGTCGAACTGCAAATCGGCTACGCCGTGTTCAGCGGTATCCGACAGATCAACGGGCAAACCGGCCTGCTATTTGGCGTGAAATCCCCTGACGTAGCGCTGAAAGGCATCGTTGATCACCTGCAAACCTTTCTTCAGCAGGTGCCGGCGCTGATCGACGGCAGCCCTGACTTGGGCCATCAGGCGTTGGCACAGCAGTTCTCACCTCAAACGCTGCCGATTGCCCAAGCTGCCGAGCTGGTCTGGCAGGCACGGTTGGCCGGCCATCCGTCGGGATACCTTGAAGCCCTTCAACAACAGATCCAAGGCTGCACCCGCGAAGACCTGCAACACGCCGCACGGCAACTGAACGCGGCCACAGGCGGCTGGCGCTGTGTCGCCAATGGCCCGCGAACTTCAGATAGCTGGCAGGTAGCAGATTGATCATTGCCGTCTCTGCAACAGGCTTTTTCCGCCGAGACAGCGCTAACTCGACAAGAATTGGGTAACATTCCTACGCAATATCTGAACATCTCCGACTGGAGGTGGACTATATGTATTACTTGGTAGTGAACGTCCCATCCCTTGGTAGGAGTATGAATATGACCTGGTCCAAACCTGCTTACACTGATCTGCGCATCGGTTTCGAAGTCACCATGTACTTCGCCAGCCGTTAATCCGCTGGGTAATACAACGCCTCGGTTCGCCCGGGGCGTTTTTGTTTTGAGCTTTGCTTGATGGAGTTGCCATGTTTGTCCAGATTCTAGGTTCCGCCGCTGGCGGTGGTTTCCCGCAGTGGAACTGCAACTGCGTCAACTGCGCGGGTTTTCGCGACGGCAGCCTGCGGGCCCAGGCGCGCACCCAGTCGTCCATCGCAATCTCCGACGACGGCGTGAACTGGGTACTGTGCAACGCCTCACCGGATATCCGTGCGCAACTCCAGGGCTTTGCCCCAATGCAACCCGGCCGCGCCCTGCGTGACACCGGCATCAGTGCGATCATCCTGATGGACAGCCAGATCGACCACACCACCGGCCTGCTCAGCCTGCGCGAAGGCTGCCCGCACCAGGTGTGGTGCACCGACATGGTCCATGAAGACTTGAGCACCGGCTTCCCGCTGTTCACCATGCTCACCCATTGGAACGGTGGCCTGGCCTGGAACCGCATCGAGCTGGATAAAAGCTTCACCGTCCCGGCCTGCCCCAACCTGCGCTTTACCCCATTGCCACTGCGCAGCGCCGCGCCACCCTATTCACCGCACCGCTTCGACCCGCACCCAGGTGACAACATCGGCCTGATCGTCGAAGACCTGCGCACCGGCGGCAAACTGTTCTACGCCCCGGGTCTGGGCAAGGTCGACGCCCCGTTGCTGGAGATCATGGCCGGCAGCGACTGCCTGCTGGTGGACGGCACGATGTGGGACGACGACGAAATGCAACGCCGTGGTGTTGGCACCCGCACCGGCCGCGAGATGGGCCACCTGGCCCAGAATGGCCCTGGCGGCATGCTGGAAGTGCTGGAGCAATTGCCAGAGCAGCGCAAAGTGCTTATCCACATCAACAACACCAACCCGATCCTCGATGAAGATTCCCCCGAGCGCGCGGAGCTGGTGCGGCGTAATGTCGAAGTGGCTTACGACGGCATGAGCATCGAACTGTAGGAGCGACCGAAATGACTGACACGCCGTTGACCACCACTGAATTCGAAGCCGCCCTGCGCGCCAAGGGCGCCTTCTACCATATCCATCACCCCTACCATGTGGCGATGTATGAAGGCCGCGCTACCCGTGAGCAGATCCAGGGCTGGGTCGCCAACCGCTTCTACTACCAGGTGAACATCCCCCAGAAAGACGCCGCGATCCTGGCCAATTGCCCGGACCGTGAGATCCGCCGCGAGTGGATCCAGCGCCTGCTCGACCACGACGGTGCCCCGGGTGAAGACGGCGGCATCGAAGCCTGGTTGCGCCTGGGCCAGGCCGTGGGCCTCGACCCGGACCAATTGCGCTCCCAGGAGCTGGTGTTGCCCGGCGTGCGGTTTGCGGTGGATGCCTACGTCAACTTCGCCCGTCGCGCCAGTTGGCAGGAAGCGGCCAGCAGCTCGCTGACCGAGCTGTTTGCGCCGCAGATCCACCAGTCGCGCCTCGATAGCTGGCCGCAGCATTACCCCTGGATCGACCCGGCCGGCTACGAGTACTTCCGCACTCGCCTGGGCCAGGCCCGTCGCGATGTGGAGCACGGCCTGGCAATCACGCTGCAGCACTACACCACCCGTGAAGGCCAGGAGCGCATGCTGGAAATCCTGCAGTTCAAACTGGACATTTTGTGGAGCATGCTCGATGCCATGAGCATGGCCTATGAACTCAAGCGCCCTCCGTATCACAGCGTGACCGACGCGCGGGTGTGGCATAAAGGGATCACCCTATGAGCTTTGATCGCAGCAAGACACCCGCATGGCGCCCTGGCTATCGCTTCCAGTACGAACCGGCGCAAAAAGGCCATGTGCTGCTCTACCCCGAGGGCATGATCAAGCTCAACGACAGCGCCGCATTGATCGGTGGCTTGATCGATGGCGAGCGCGATGTGGCCGCGATTATCGCCGAGCTGGATCAGCAGTTTCCCGGCGTGCCTGAACTCGGTGAAGACATCGAGCAATTCATGGAGGTCGCCCGTGCTGAGCACTGGATCACCCTTACCTGAAAAGCCGGCCATTGGCCTGCCGCTGTGGTTGCTTGCCGAGCTGACCTACCGCTGCCCGTTGCAGTGCCCGTATTGCTCCAACCCGCTGGATTTTGCCGAGCAGGGCAAGGAGCTGAGCACCGAGCAGTGGATCAAGGTATTTCGTGAGGCGCGGGAAATGGGCGCGGCGCAACTGGGGTTCTCTGGCGGCGAACCGCTGGTGCGCCAGGACCTGGCCGAGTTGATTGGCGAGGCGCGCAAACTGGGGTTCTACACCAACCTGATCACTTCCGGCATCGGCTTGACCGAACAGAAGATCAGCGACTTCAAGAAAGCCGGCCTGGACCATATCCAGATCAGCTTCCAAGCCAGCGACGAACAGGTGAACAACCTGCTGGCCGGCTCTAAAAAAGCCTTCGCACAAAAGCTGGAAATGGCCCGCGCGGTGAAGGCCCATGGCTACCCGATGGTGCTCAACTTCGTGACCCATCGGCACAACATCGACAAGATCGACCGCATCATCGAGCTGTGCATCGCCCTGGAGGCGGACTTTGTCGAGCTTGCCACCTGCCAGTTCTACGGCTGGGCCCAGCTCAATCGCGTGGGGCTGTTGCCGACCCGGGAGCAGTTGGTGCGCGCCGAACGCATCACCAACGAATACCGGGCCAAACTGGAAGCCGAAGGCCACCCGTGCAAGCTGATCTTCGTCACGCCGGACTACTACGAAGAGCGCCCGAAAGCCTGCATGAATGGCTGGGGCAGCATCTTTCTGACAGTCACACCCGACGGCACTGCCCTGCCGTGCCATGGTGCCCGACAGATGCCGGTGCAATTTCCCAACGTGCGTGACCACAGCATGCAGCACATCTGGTACGACTCGTTCGGTTTCAACCGCTTTCGCGGCTACGACTGGATGCCCGAGCCGTGCCGCTCATGCGACGAAAAGGAAAAGGACTTTGGCGGCTGCCGTTGCCAGGCGTTCATGCTCACGGGCGATGCGAGCAATGCCGATCCGGTGTGCAGCAAGTCCGAGCAGCACGGCATCATCCTTCAAGCGCGGGAAGACGCCGAGCACGCCACCCAGACCATCGAGCAACTGGCCTTTCGCAATGAGCGCAACTCACGGCTCATCGCAAAAGGCTGACGGCCTCAGCGTTTGGCGATGATGTACACCGCGTGCACGATGCCCGGGATGTAACCGCACAAGGTCAGCAGGATGTTCAGCCAGAACGCGCCGCCGAAGCCTACTTGCAGGAACACGCCCAGTGGTGGCAACAGAATGGCGATGATGATTCGAATGAAATCCATGGGGTCAGCTCCAAAAAATCGGCTCGTGTGAGCCGTTAAGCTAATCGACCTTGGCGGTGTGTGAGGGTTCAGTGAAATCTGGCGTTGGGCCATCTATGCCTGCGCAGACAAAAAAACGCCCCCAGCCAAAAGAATCAGGCCGGAGGCGCCGCGTATACCGCGAGACGGTTCAGGAAATCAGGTTTAAACAGCAATACCCTTGCGGCATTGCAGTTGTGCGGTGCGCACGCGGGAGAAGGCGCGCGCCAGGCGCAGGAGCATTTCGTCGATGTTGCTTTTGCTCACGGTCAGCGCTGGGGTGAAGCGCAGGCAGTTGGGTTGCGGGGCATTGAGGATCAGGCCTTCATGCAGTGCGGCTTTTACCACTGCATCCGCAGAATCATCCGATAAGGTCAGGCCCCACATCAGGCCATGACCGCGCAGTTGGCCGTGGTCGTAGCGGTAGGCCAGGCGAGCAAGCCCTTCGCCCAGGTACAGGCCGGACTCACGCACGTGTTCAAGAAAGCCGTGTTCCAACACGGCATCAAGTATCGCCCCACCCGCCGAGGCCATCAGCGCATTGCCATGATGGGTGCCTTCCAATTCGCCCACCTCGAAACAGCAGGCTTTGCCACGTGCCAGCAGGGCTGCCAACGGAACGCCGCCACCCAAGCCTTTGCCGAGCGTGACAATGTCGGCACGCACACCGTACTGCTGCTCGGCGAGCAGCGTGCCGCAGCGCCCCATGCCGGTTTGCACTTCGTCGAGGATCAGCAGGATCCCCAATTCCCGGCACAGGCGTTCAACGCCCTTGAGGTAGTGTTCGGTCGCGGGAATCACGCCGGCTTCGCCCTGGATCGGTTCGAGCAGGATGGCGACCGTGTGCGCGTCGACTGCCGCGTGCAGGGCCGGCAGGTCGTTGAAGGGCACATGGCTGAACCCCGGCAATTGCGGCTCAAAGCGGTTTTGCGGGCCGCCCGCCGATGCCGACATCGCCGCAAAGCTGCGCCCATGGTTGCCGGCGCTGGCGCTGATGATTCGATAGGCACCGTTGCGATGCAATTGGCCCCACTTGCGCGCCAGCTTGATCGCGGCTTCAACGGCCTCGGAGCCACTGTTGAGCAAGTAGGCCTGGTCGCTGCCCGTGCGGTGGCACAGGCGTTCAGCGAGGTTGAGTTGGGCGCGGTTGTGCAGGCCATTGCCTGGGTTGATCAAGGACTGGGCTTGATCGGCCAGCGCCCTGATCAAGGCTTGAGGGCTGTGGCCGAGGCTGTTGGCGCCGTTGCCCTGGCTGAAATCCAGGTAGGCACGCTCGTCACTGTCCCACAGCCAAGAGCCCTGGCCGCGCACGAAGACTTGAGGTGGGCGTGCCACGGTCGGCATCAGGAACTCACTGGAAGGATTGTTGCTGGAAGCCTCCAGGACCAAATCGTCCAGGCTCGGCGCGGGGCGACGGAACAGATTCATAGCTCACCTGTAATAGCAACGGGACCTTGGTCGGTGCGCCCCGTAATCACGGGTGTGAGATTTATTGCCTTGCCTATGTAAACGCCATCAACAAAAACGCTGTTCATTGTCCGATCCGGCCCTGTAAGCCCTGCGAATAGGCGCTAGACTAGGCGCCCAAGGGGCCAGCGGCCATTTCGATTTTCCAGCTTTTTCGATAAGTAAGTCTTATGGATTTCAAGCAACTGCGTTATTTCGTCGCGGTGTATGAGGAAGGCCACGTCGGCCGTGCTGCCGAGCGCCTGTCGATCTCCCAGCCAGCCCTGTCGCAACAGATTCGCCAGCTGGAACAGAACCTCGATGTGAGTCTGTTCGAGCGCAGCAGCAAACGCCTGCTGCCCACCCTCGCTGCGCACACCTTGTATAACCACGCGCTGCCGTTGATCGACGGCATGCAACACGCCGTCGAAGCCCTGCGCAACTTCAAGGGCCAGGCGATGCGCACCCTGGCCATCGGCGTGCTGCAAACCGTGCACACCAGCCTGGTGCCGCAAATGCTCGAACGGGTGCGCAAGGCCCAGCCGCACCTGGTGGTGCAGATCTATGAATTGACGGGGTTGGAGATTGAGCGGCGTTTGCTCAACGGCTCGCTGGATATCGGCATCAGCTACCTGCCACCGCGCCAACCTGGGCTGCATGGCGTGCTGCTGTACGAAGATGAGTTGAAAGTGGTCATCCCCGAGGACCATCCCCTGCGGGAATTCAAGAAGGTCTCGCTGAAACAGGCGGCCGAATTGCCGATGTTGTTGTTGGGGGAAGAGTTTCAGGTCCGGCAGATCTGGCAGGGCCAACTGTCCAACCTAGGGCGGCGCCCGCAAGTACAGGCGGAACTCAACACCATGGTGGGGATTCTCGACAGCCTGCCCCATACCCAACTTGCCACCGTGTTACCGGGGCGCTCACAGGATGAGCACAACAGCCAATTACTGCTGTGGAAGCCGTTGAGTGAACCGAGGGTGCCGCTGAAAGTGGGCCTGGTGTGCCGCGACGTGCAGCGCCAGCAAGCGACGGTGGCGTTGCTGCGCACCTTGCTGGAAGACGTGATGAATGCCCCGCAGGCGCCTGCCTGAACTTTTTCGCAGGCAAAAGAAAACCCCGCCGAAGCGGGGCTTTGCAGACTGTTTCCCTGACATCCATTTCACTCCGCCGTCCTGGCAGAATCCTACGTGTCCGTGTTGTTGCTTTGCGCTTCCTGCGCGACGTCCATGTGAAGTAGATTATCGATGGATCCAATTTGGCGATAGAGGACGAATAGCAGCACGTCACGTAAGAGAATGCTTACACGCCCTCCCGCCCCTTAAAACAGTGCCTCATCCAGCAGGAACAGTGATTCACTGCCGGCTTTTACCGATGCACTCAGCGAGTGAATCCGCGGCAATAGGCGCGCAAAGTAGAACCGCGCAGTGCCCAGCTTGCTGGCGTAGAAGTCTTCCTCAGCCTCTTTGCCCCACGCGGCCTTGGCCATGCGCGCCCACATGTAGGCGTACGCCATGTAGCCAAAGGCGTGCAGGTATTCCACCGAAGCCGCACCGATTTCGTTCGGATTGGTCTTGGCGCGATCCAGCACCCAGGCGGTCAATTCGTCGAGGTTCTCCACCGCCGCGCTGAGCGGACGGGTGAACTCACCCAGCTCGGCGCCTGCTGAGGCAATGAACTGGCGAATCTCGTCGGCAAACAACGCATAGAACGCCCCACCGCTGCCGACGATCTTGCGCCCCATCAAGTCCAGCGCCTGAATGCCGTTGGTGCCTTCGTAGATCTGAGTGATGCGCACATCACGCACCAGCTGTTCCTGGCCCCATTCGCGGATGTAACCGTGGCCGCCGAATACCTGCTGGCCCATCACGGTGGTTTCCAGGCCGAGGTCGCTGAGGAAGGCCTTGGCGACTGGGGTCAACAACGCCACCAGATTATCAGCGCGCTCACGGGCGGCGGCATCCTCACTGAATTTGGCAATGTCCAACTGCGTCGCCACGTAAGTCGAAAATGCGCGTCCGCCCTCGTTCGCCGCCTTCATGGTCAACAGCATGCGACGCACGTCGGGGTGCACGATGATCGGGTCGGCGACTTTGTCTTTGGCCTGGGCGCCCAGCGGGGAGCGGCTCTGCAGACGGTCGCGCGCGTACTCAATGGCGTTCTGGTAAGAACGCTCACCGGACGCCAAGCCCTGGATACCCACGCCCAGACGCTCGTAGTTCATCATGGTGAACATCGCCGCGAGGCCACGGTTAGGCTCGCCCACCAGGTAACCCACGGCGCCGTCAAAGTTCATCACGCAGGTGGCGGACGCCTGGATGCCCATCTTGTGCTCGATGGAGCCACAGCTCACCAGGTTGCGCGCGCCCAGGCTGCCGTCGGCATTGACCATGAACTTCGGCACCAGGAACAACGAAATGCCCTTGGGACCAGCCGGTGCGTCCGGCAACTTGGCCAGCACGAGGTGGATGATGTTTTCGGTGAGGTCGTGCTCGCCACCGGTGATAAAGATCTTGGTGCCGCTGATAGTGTAGGAACCGTCCGCCTGAGGCTCGGCCTTGGTGCGGATAATCCCCAGGTCGGTGCCGGCATGGGCTTCGGTCAAGCACATGGAACCGGCCCACTCGCCGGAGTACATCTTCGGCAGGTACGCGGCCTTGAGTTCTTCACTGGCGTGGGTGTTGATCGACACGCACGCGCCGGAGGTCAGCATCGGGTACAACCCGAAGGCCAGGCTCGACGAGTTGATCATCTCTTCCACCTGGGCCGACACCGCCTTGGGCATGCCCATGCCACCGAACACAGGGTCACCGCCGACACCGACCCAACCGCCTTCTGCGTAGGTTTTATAGGCCTGTGGATAACCGTCCGGGGTAAAGACCGCCGTGTCTTCCCAGCGGCAGCCTTGTTCATCGCCAGCGCGGCTGATCGGGGCGATGGATTTGGCCGTGACCTTGCCGGCTTCTTCGAGGATGGCTTCAACCGTTTCGGCGTCGACGGTGTCTGCCAATGCCGGCAATTGGGCCCAAGTCTTGGCGACCTCAAAGACTTCATTGAGGACGAAGCGCATATCACGCAGCGGCGCTTTGTAATCAGCCATGGCAAACCTCGTGAGAACGTGAAAAGTAATTCGGTAAGAGTCGGTTTTACAGGGTCAGAGTGTACCCGAACAACTTTTCAGACACATAGGGTCCTTTTGTGACCATTCAGTATTTACAAGTCACACTTGCAGCAAATGTGGGAGCGGGCTTGCTCGCGAATGCGCTTTGTCAGTCACCCGATTTGTTGACTGATCCGCCGCATTCGCGAGCAAGCCCGCTCCCACAGTTAAACGACGCGGTGCCAGCGCCTAAAGGGCAAACAACTGAGCAGGTAAGCTCATCAGGCATTCGCTGCCCGCCTCCACAGCTGCGCGATGGGTTGCCGTACGCGGCAGCAAGCGCTTGAAGTAGAAGTCGCAGGTGGCAAGCTTGGCTTCGGCGAACTCACTGCCATCGTGTGCCTGAGCCGCAATCGCCATGCGCAACCACAGGTAGGCCAGGATGATGTAACCGCTGTACATCAGGTAATCCACAGCCGCAGCTCCTACTTCGTCGGGGTTCTTCATGGCTGCCATGCCGACCTGGGTGGTCAGTTCGCCCCACTCCCCGTTCAACTGATTGAGCTGCGCCACATACCCCTTGAGCTGCGGATGCTCGGCATTCGCCGCGCAGAACTTATGCACGATTTTGGTAAACCCGCGCAGCAACTTACCCTGGCTACCCAGCACCTTGCGCCCCAGCAGGTCGAGGGCCTGGATGCCGTTGGTGCCCTCATAAATCGGTGCGATACGCGCATCGCGTGCCAGTTGCTCCATGCCCCATTCGCGAATGTAACCGTGGCCGCCGAAGATCTGCATGCCGTGGTTGGTCACTTCCAGGCCGGTGTCGGTCATGAAGGCCTTGCAGATCGGCGTGAGGAACGCCAGCAAGTCTTCAGCCTCCTGACGCTGGCCCGCGTCAGGGCTCAGGTGCGCGGTGTCGAGCAACTGCGCGGTGAAGTAGGTCAGCGCCCGGTTGCCTTCGTTGAAGGCCTTCATGGTCAGCAGCATGCGCCGTACGTCGGGGTGCACGATGATCGGGTCGGCGGCTTTTTCCGGGGCCTTGGCGCCGGTCAGCGAGCGCATCTGCAGGCGGTCGTTGGCGTACTTGATCGCACCCTGGAAACTCGCCTCACCGTTGCACAGCCCCTGCATGCCGGTGCCCAGGC
Organism: Pseudomonas sp. BIGb0164; assembly: GCF_024810135.1. Lineage (NCBI taxonomy): Bacteria > Pseudomonadati > Pseudomonadota > Gammaproteobacteria > Pseudomonadales > Pseudomonadaceae > Pseudomonas > Pseudomonas sp. BIGb0164. The sequence continues at coordinate 79,436 of NZ_JANUEA010000003.1, forward strand.
GCGCGTGGTTCATCATGGTGAACATGCAGTTGAGGCCTTTGTTCGGTTCACCGATCAAAAAGCCCTTGGCCCCGTCGAAATTCAGCACGCAGGTGGCCGAGGCCTTGATACCCATCTTGTGCTCGATGGAGCCGCAGTGCACCGCATTGCGCTCACCGGAATCGGCATGGAACTTGGGCACGATAAACAGCGAGATGCCCTTGGTACCCGCCGGCGCATCCGGCAGCTTGGCCAGCACCAAGTGGATGATATTGGCGCTCATGTCGTGCTCGCCGGCCGAGATGAAGATCTTGCTGCCGGTGACCGCATAGCTGCCGTCCGCCTGGGGCACGGCGCGGGTCTTGATCAGGCCCAGGTCGGTGCCGCAATGGGCTTCGGTGAGGCACATGGTGCCGGTCCACTCCCCGGCCGTCAGTTTGGTCAAGAAGGTGTCTTTTTGTTCGGCAGTGCCATGGGCGTGGATCGCCGACATCGCGCCGTGGGTCAGCCCCGGGTACATGCCCCATGAGGTGTTGCTGGAACCGATCATCTCGCTCAGCACCAGGCCCAGTGACTGCGGCAAGCCCTGGCCCCCGTAGGCCGGATCGGCCGCCACGCCATGCCAGCCGCCTTCCACGTACTGGGCGAAGGCCTCCTTGAAGCCCTTGGGCGTGGTGACCACGCCACTGTCGAAATGGCAGCCCTCTTCATCACCGCTGCGGTTGAGCGGTGCGAGGACGTTCTCACAGAATTTCGCGCCTTCTTCGAGGATCGCGCTGACCATGTCAGGGCTGGCGTCGGTGGCGCCCAGGGCCGCGTAGTGGCCGTGGAAATCAAACACGTGGTCGATCAGAAAGCGCATGTCGCGCAGGGGAGCTTTGTACTCAGGCATGGCAATGTCTCCGGCAGCAGATGGTTTCAACCTACTGCCGGCCACCGCCGTGAACAATGACTGTAGCGCTGCTGAATACAGCGCCATCACTCAACCGGCAGCACCTTCCGTGCGCACCGCGCCGCGCCGGGTTTGCCCGGAGGCGACCACGCAGTTACGCCCAGCGCCCTTGGCCGCGTACAGCGCCTGGTCGGCGGATTTGAGCACTTCTTCAGGGGTGCGCTGCTCGGCCTGGCGTTCGGCCACGCCGATGCTGATGGTCACCGAGACACTCGATGCACCGCTGCCCGCACGGCGCTGGCGGCCCTGATGATCGTCCTGTGGGCGGTCCGAGTTGCGCAGCTTGATGTCGTAGTCGGCGATGATCTCGCGGATTTCCTCCAGATGCGGCATGCACTCGTCCAGGGTCTTGCCGGCAAACACCACGGCAAACTCTTCCCCACCATACCGGTACGCCCGCCCGCCACCGTTGACCTTGGACAGCTTGCTCGCCACCAGGCGCAGCACCTGGTCGCCCACGTCGTGGCCATGGGTGTCGTTGAAGCGCTTGAAGTGGTCGACGTCGCTCATCGCCAGCACATAGTTGCGCCCCAGGCGTTGCATGCGCTCGTTGAGTGCACGCCGGCCCGGCAGGCCGGTCAGTTCATCGCGAAAGGCCATCTGGTAGGCCTCGTGGGCTACACCCGCCGCAATCATCAGCATTACCTGGCTGCACATGATGTTCAGGGTGAACGGCAGGATGAAGGTTTGCGGCAACATCCAGAACATCCCCAGCAACCCGACCATTTGCGCCGCATGCAACGGGCGTGGCTGATACCAATACTGCGCTGCCAGGGTCAGGAAGCCGATCAGGAACATCGGGTACGACAGCTGGATCAAGCTCATCCAACTGCCATGCAGCGCCGGCCAGCGGATCTCCGCCAACCAGGCCAGCAGCGCCTGTGGGTAACTCTGCTCCAGCGCCAGCGCCACGCTGCCGACGGCAAACAGCACGGCGCAGCGAGCGACAAAATCGCGGAACAGGTGGGTCTTTTCCTGCCACAGCGCGTAGATGCTGAACAACAGCGGCAACAGCAGGCAACACAGGTGGAACACCACGGCCGCGTCTTCGCGCACGCGGCCGTTGTCACGGTAGAAGTCGGTCTGGGTATCGAGCAGGAAGTAGGCGATGTACACCGTGATCATCAGGAACAGTTCACGCTGGCGCCGATACACCGCGCAGTACGAACCGCCGAGCAACAGCACCAGGGTCGGCAGCACGTTGAACAGCGAGGTGAAGAAGACGTTGAGGTCCTTGACGTACGCAGCCGAGAGCCCGGCCAGCAACAGCAGTAACGAAGGTAGGAAATGACTGAAACGTACAGCGGACACGCGTGACAAGGGTAAAACTCCGACCCGCAAAAAATGATGGCACTGTGCCTTTATGCTGACAGTTAAGCACAACCTGGCACGCATGTATCACATTGCCATCACTGTAACGGCAGCCGAGCAAAATCCCTGAGCGCTGTACTGTGGTTTTTTATCACCCATAAAAAAACCGCCGCACCCAAGGGGCGCGGCGGCTTCACGAGAACTCGGTAAGGCTTAGTAAGCCAGGCCGAAGTCTTCTTCTTTCATGTCCATCAGGTTGTTGGCGCCCGACAGCATGGTGACCACGTGGGTACGGGTACGTGGCAGGATGCGCTGGAAGTAGAAGCGCGCGGTCTGCAGCTTGGCGGTGTAGAACGCTTCTTCGGTGGTGCCGGCAGCCAGTTTCTCGGCCGCCAGGCGCGCCATGTCGGCCCAGAAGTACGCCAGGCACGCGTAGCCGGAGTACATCAGGTAGTCCACCGAGGCGGCACCCACTTCTTCACGGTCTTTCATCGCGGCCATACCGACCTTCATGGTCAACTCGCCCCACTCTTTGTTCAGTGCCGCCAGCGGTGCGACGAACTCTTTGACGGCTTCGTTGCCTTCGTTGGCCTGGCAGAACTTGTGCACGATCTTGGTGAAGCCCTTGAGCGCTTCGCCCTGGGTCATCAGCACTTTACGGCCCAGCAGGTCGAGAGCCTGGATGCCGGTAGTGCCTTCGTACAGCATCGAAATGCGGCTGTCGCGAACGTTCTGCTCCATGCCCCACTCGGCGATGAAGCCGTGGCCACCGTAGATCTGCACGCCGTGGTTGGCCGACTCGAAGCCGACTTCGGTCATGAAAGCCTTGGCGATCGGGGTCATGAACGCCAGCAGGCCGTCGGCCTGTTTCTTCGCTTCGTCGTCGGTGCCGTATTTGACGATGTCCACTTGCTTGGCGGTGAAGTACACCATCGCACGGTTGCCTTCGGCGAAGGCTTTCATGGTCAGCAGCATGCGGCGCACGTCAGGGTGCACGATGATCGGGTCAGCGGCTTTGTCCGGCGCTTTCGGGCCAGTCAGGGAGCGCATTTGCAGGCGATCACGCGCGTATTTCAGGCCGCCCTGGAAGCCGATCTCGGCGTGGGACAGGCCTTGCAGTGCGGTGCCCAAGCGAGCGGTGTTCATAAAGGTGAACATGCAGTTCAGGCCTTTGTTCGCCGGGCCGATCAGGAAACCGGTGGCCGCGTCGAAGTTCATCACGCAGGTGGCGTTGCCGTGGATGCCCATCTTGTGTTCCAACGAACCACAGCTCACCGCGTTGCGCTCGCCAATCGAACCGTCGGCGTTCGGCAGGAATTTGGGCACGATGAACAGCGAGATGCCTTTGGTGCCGGCCGGTGCGTCCGGCAGGCGGGCCAGCACGATGTGGACGATGTTGTCGGCCATGTCGTGCTCACCGGCCGAGATGAAGATCTTGGTGCCGGAGACTTTGTAGGAACCATCAGCCTGAGGCTCGGCCTTGGTGCGCAGCATGCCCAGGTCGGTACCGCAGTGTGGCTCAGTCAGGCACATGGTGCCGGTCCATTCGCCCGACACCAGTTTGGTCAGGTAGGCCTCTTGCTGCTCGGGGGTGCCGTGCTCGGAAATGGTGTTCATCGCACCATGGGACAGGCCCGGGTACATGCCCCACGACCAGTTGGCGGCGCCCACCATTTCGCTCACGGCCAGGCCCAGGGATTCCGGCAGGCCTTGGCCGCCGTGCTCCACGTCGTGGGCCAGGCTTGGCCAGCCGCCTTCGACGAATTGTTTGTAGGCTTCTTTGAAACCAGTAGGGGTCTTAACGCCTGACTCACTCCAGGTGCAGCCTTCGATGTCACCCACGCGGTTCAACGGGGCCAGCACTTGCTCACAGAACTTGGCGCCTTCTTCAAGGATGGCGTCAACCATGTCCGGGGTAGCGTCCTGGCAAGCCGGCAGGCTCTGATAGTGCGCTTCATAGCCAAGCAGTTCGTCACGAACGAAGCGAATATCACGCAAGGGGGCCTTGTAGTCAGGCATAGCGATAAACCTCTGCTGATGAATCTGGAATGAACAACCGCGTGGATTTGTTATGGCGGTCAAACAGGTGTTTGAAACATACGTTTACGACCTGGGGATGTCAAGCGTCGTCCGGGCGCCGTTTGTCATGACATGAATCAAACGCGCACGCGCCGACGTCTGCGACGGGTTGCCACAGGGCTTTCCAAAGAGAATAGAAGTTCAGGGGAATGGCGCAGAACAAATGTGGGAGCTGGCTTGCCTGCGATGCAGACGCCGCGAAGTATCAGGAAAACCGAGTAGAAGCTATCGCAGGCAAGCCAGCTCCCACAGAAGAGCCGGCATGTCTGAAGAGAGGGGATTAAGCGTAGGTATCGATCAAGGTGCCGAGCATTTCATCCGACGCCTTGGCGACTTTGGCGCCCAGCTCCACTTGAAACTTACCTTGGGCCAGTTCGACCATGTTGCTCGCCGAGTTGGTGGGCTGAGCACGATCGTTGGCTTGCAGACGGTCACTTTGCGCGTCCGAGGGCTGGGTCGTTGCGGCGCTGGCAATTTTGCCGGCAGCCTGATCGACACGGTTCTGCCCGGTCTGAATGCTGCTCAGTCCCGAATAAAACGCGCTGCTTCCAGAGATTTCCATGGCGTAAGCCTGCCTTTAGAGAATCGTGAACCTGAATTGAAGCAGAGATCCTGGCAAAACACCCGTCAAAAACACTAATGGCATAATGCCTTCGCGATAGCCAAAATCAGTCAAGCAGGTCCAGTTCCAGGTATTCGGCCACCGCTTCAGCCCCGGCGTGCTTGAGTTTCGGCACACGCCCCAGGCACGGTGCCGGCAACCTTTCGGCGAGAGTGGCGAGGTTTTCTTCCAGACGAGAGGTCTTGGGGTCGATGATATTCGCCACCCAACCGGCCAGCGGCAAACCGTCCCGCGCAATGGCTTCAGCCGTGAGCAACGCATGGCTGATGCAGCCCAGGCGCACGCCCACCACCAGAATGACCGGCAGCTTGAGCGCCATGGCCAGGTCCGACAGGTTGCTCTGGTCAGCCAACGGCACACGCCAGCCGCCCGCGCCTTCGATCAGGGTGAAGTCCGCGTGTTTGGCGAGGATGTGCTGCATGGGCTTGAGCAACGATTGCACCGTGAGCGCCACGCCTGCTTCACGCGCCGCCAGGTGTGGCGCGATAGCCGGTTCGAACGCCACCGGGTTGACCTCGGCATAACTCAACGGCAACGAACACTCGGCCAGCAGCGCCAGGGCATCGGCGTTGCGCAAACCTTTAGGCGTGACCTGGCAACCCGACGCCACCGGCTTGCCGGCGGCGGTGCTTTTGCCCGCCAACCGCGCGGCGTGCAGCAGGCCTGCGGCGACCGTGGTCTTGCCGACATCGGTGTCGGTGCCGGTGATGAAGTAAGCGGCGCTCATAGAGGTTTCTCCAGTACGGCGTACACCACTTGGTAAGTCGCCGGCAGGCCCTGGGCCTGGCGGAACTGCTCGTAAGCGTTGACCAGTGCAACAATCCGCGCGCGGCCCGTCAACCCTCCCGGGCGCCCCGGGTTGAGGTTATGGGCGCCCAGCGCTTTCAATTCATGGGTCAGGCTGCGCACGTCCGGGTAATGCAGGACATGGGGTTGACGCTCCAGGCTAACGACCCGCAGGCCGCTGGCGGCGCACACCTGTTGATACGCCTCGAAGGTACGGAAACGGTTGACGTGGACCAGGCCATCCACCGCGCGCCAGCTGTCACGCAACTCGCCCAGGGTGCCCACGCACAGGCTCGCAAAAGCCAGCACGCCACCCGGCTGCAGCACGCGATAGGCCTCACTGAGCACCGCCTCGAAGTTCGCACACCACTGCACTGCCAGGCTGGAGAAGATCAGCCCGCAGCTTTCATCCTGTAGTGGCAAGCGTTCGGCATCACCCGCGATAAAGTGCTCGGCACCGCCCAAAGGCCTGGCGTGATTGAGCATGCCCTCGGCGATATCCAGCGCAACGCCCTGGCTGGCCGGCAGTTGCTCATTCAGCACACGGCTGAAATACCCCGTGCCACAGCCCATATCCAGCCAGCGTTGCGGCGAAATGTCGGCCGGCAAACGCGCCAACAGCTCACCGCCCACCGCCCGCTGCAACTCGGCCACACTGTCGTAGCTGGCGGCCGCACGGGAGAACGACGCGGCAACCTGGCGCTTGTCGGGCAAGGCGCCGGGCAGTGAAGGGTGGGATAGATCAGTCATCGACGCACTCATGCAAAAAAGCCTGGATGGCCCCCGCGACACCGTGAGGGTCTTCCAGAAGAAAAGCGTGGCCGGCCTGTTCAATCAGGCCGATTTCGACATCGGGCAGCAGGGTCAGCAGGTCGCTGGCCGCTTCGGCCGGCACCAAGCCGTCCAGCCCAGCAAACAGATGCATCTGCGGGCCACGGTAGGCGAGCAGCGCTTCACGGGTATCCAGTTGCGCCAGCAATTCAAGGCCCGGCATCAGCACGCTGGAAGGCGAGTTCGGTGCGCCGCTGACCAGCAAGCGCGACAACCCACGCGGATCCTCGGCGCCCTTGGCACACAACAGGCCGAAACGTTTGAGGGTGACCTGGGAATCGGCATGGCACCCGGCCAGGAAGGCATCGAACGTCTCGGCGGGCATCGCGTTCGGCCAGCCCTCGTGGGCGACAAAACACGGGTTGCTGGCCAGGGTCAGCAGGCCACAGCAGCGCTCGCCGCGCCGTGCGGCCAGCTCGGAGGCGAGCATGCCACCCAGGGACCAGCCGCCCAACCAGGCGTTGTCCGGTAGCGTGGCGTCGAGTTCGTCGAGCCATTCATCAAGGTCGCTGGAATCCAATACGGGCAGCGGCTCGATCTGCACCCGCAGGTGTTCGTCCAGGCCCTGCAAGGCGGCGGCCAGAGGCTCCAGCGGCGATACACCGAGGCCCCAGCCGGGCAGCAATATCAGTCGATCACGCATGGTCGGGCTCCGTGGCGCCTAACAAGCGGAAACACTCTTCCAATGCGCTTAACAATAGCTGCACCTGCGCCTCGGTGTGAGCCGCCGTGAACGTCACGCGCAAACGGGCGCTGCCAGCGGGTACGGTGGGTGGGCGGATGGCGGTCACCATCAAGCCGCGCTCACGCAACATCTGCGACAGGCGCACGGCCTTGGCGCTGTCGCCGATCAGGATCGGCTGGATCGGCGTGAAGCTGTCCATCAAGTCCAGGCCAAGCTGCTCGGCCCCTTGGCGGAACTGGCGGATCAAGCCATTGAGGTGCTCGCGCCGCCAGTGTTCGGTCCGCAGCAGCTCAAGGCTTTTCAAGGTGGCGCAGGCCAGCGCTGGTGGCTGGCTGGTGGTGTAGATATACGGCCGGGCGAACTGGATGAGGCTTTCGATCAGCTCTTCACTGCCAGCCACAAACGCGCCTGCAGTTCCGAATGCTTTGCCCAGGGTGCCGACCAACACCGGCACATCTTCCTGGCTCAAGCCGAAGTGCTCGACGATCCCGCCGCCGGTGGCTCCCAATGGACCAAAACCGTGGGCATCATCCACCATCAACCAGGCGCCTTTTGCGCGCGCTTCGCGGGCCAGTGCGGGCAAGTCGGCCAGGTCGCCGTCCATGCTGAACACGCCATCGGTGACCACCAGCGTATTGCCGGTGGCCTTCTCCAGGCGCTTGATCAGGCTACCGACATCGTTGTGCAGGTAACGATTGAAACGCGCGCCGGAGAGCAAGCCGGCGTCCAGCAAGGAGGCGTGGTTCAGGCGGTCTTCGAGCACCGTATCGCCCTGCCCCACCAACGCCGTGACGGCGCCGAGGTTGGCCATGTAGCCCGTGGTAAACAGCAAAGCGCGGGGGCGGCCAGTGAGGTCAGCCAGGGCTTCTTCCAGTTCATGGTGCGGCGTAGCGTGCCCCACCACCAAGTGCGAAGCACCACCGCCCACACCCCAACGGGACGCACCGGCACGCCAGGCTTCGATCACGTGCGGGTGATTGGCCAGGCCCAGGTAGTCGTTGTTGCAGAACGCCAGCAGCGACTGGCCGTCCACCACCACTTCCGGGCCTTGGGGGCTGTCGAGCAGCGGGCGTTGACGATAAAGGTGTTCGGAACGGCGGGCAGCGAGGCGCGCGGCGAGATCAAAAGACATGCTGGCCTCGATTAAGCAGACTGAACGCGGTTCAACTGTGGGAGCGGGCTTGCTCGCGAAGACGGTGTGTCAGCCAGCACATACATCAACTGAAAGACCGCTTTCGCGAGCAAGCCCGCTCCCACAGTTGGATCGCATTCCAAAGTGAGATCACGGGGTCAAACAACAGCGTTGTAGAACTGCTCGCTGCTCTTCTGCTCCACCAGCGCCTGCTCGATCGCGGCCTGGTGCACTTCGTCGGCATGCTCTTCACGGGCTTCCGGCAAAATCCCGAGGCGCGAGAACAGTTGCATGTCCTTGTCGGCCTGCGGGTTGGCGGTGGTCAGCAGCTTGTCGCCGTAGAAGATCGAGTTGGCGCCGGCGAAAAACGCCAGGGCCTGCATTTGCTCGTTCATAGCCTCGCGACCGGCCGACAGGCGCACGTGGGACTGCGGCATCAGGATGCGCGCCACGGCCAGCATGCGGATGAAATCAAACGGGTCGATGTCTTCGGCGTTTTCCAGAGGGGTACCGGCCACTTTCACCAGCATGTTGATCGGCACCGATTCCGGGTGCTCCGGCAAGTTCGCCAGCTGGATCAGCAGGTTGGCGCGGTCGTCGAGGGACTCGCCCATGCCGAGGATGCCGCCCGAGCAGATCTTCATCCCCGAATCACGCACGTAGGCCAGGGTTTGCAGGCGCTCGCTGTAGGTGCGGGTGGTGATGATGCTGCCGTAGAACTCCGGCGAGGTGTCCAGGTTGTGGTTGTAGTAGTCGAGGCCAGCCTGGGCCAGGGCTTCGGTCTGGTCCTGGTCGAGACGGCCGAGGGTCATGCAAGTTTCCAGGCCCATGGCCTTCACGCCTTTGACCATCTGCAGCACGTAGGGCATGTCTTTGGCCGACGGGTGTTTCCAGGCGGCGCCCATGCAGAAGCGAGTCGAACCGATGGCCTTGGCGCGAGCGGCCTCTTCGAGGACCTTCTGCACTTCCATCAGTTTTTCTTTTTCCAGGCCAGTGTTGTAGTGGCCCGACTGCGGACAATATTTGCAATCTTCCGGGCAGGCGCCGGTTTTGATCGACAACAGGGTCGACACCTGCACACGGTTGGCGTCGAAGTGCGCGCGGTGCACGGTCTGCGCCTGGAACAACAGGTCGTTGAACGGCTGCACGAACAGCGCTTTGACTTCGGCGAGGGACCAATCGTGACGCAGGGTGGCAGAGGTGCTGGCGCTCATGGGCGATTCCTTGATTATGCTTTGGCAAGCGCTGCGGGAAGGGCAATACCCACAGGCACGACACGGATGCTCGGCATATTTAAGGAAGATTCATGCACTGTCAACCAGACCACAAACACCAGGTTTACATCTGGTCAACAAACAACCAAATCTGTTTAATCTGCGATGAAAGCACAGATTCCGCCGATCCTGTGTGCAACGTCTGCGAAACAGAGCTGCCTTGGCTGATAGAACAGTGCAGCGTGTGCGCCCTGCCGCTGCCGATGGATGGCCTGATCTGCGGCCAATGTCAGAAAAACCCGCCGGCCTTTAAACAGGTCATCGCACCCTGGACCTACAGCTTCCCGATCGACACCTTGATCAGCCGCTTCAAGCACCAGGCACGCTGGCCACTCGGGCACCTGCTGGGGCATTTGCTCGGCCGACACCTGCAACACCGTCTCGACAGTGGCGAGCTGGTGCGCCCCGATTGCCTGCTGCCCGTGCCCATGGCGAACAAGCGCCTGCGTGAACGCGGCTTCAACCAGGCCTGGATGCTGGCACGTTGGCTCAGCAGAGACCTGAATATCCCCCACGATGAACACCTGTTGTTACGCCCCCATGAAACCGTCGCCCAACAGGCCCTCGACGCCAAGACACGCAAGCGCAACCTGCTCGGCGCCTTCGCCCTGGCGCCTGATGCCCGAGTACAGGGGCGCCACTTTGCCTTGGTGGACGATGTGCTCACCACAGGTGCCACCGCCCACAGCCTGGCCCGGTTGCTGATGAGCGCGGGCGCACGCGCGGTGGACGTCTATTGCCTGGCCCGCACGCCAAAACCAGGCCCGTGACTTGACTCCTCAGCCCGGCGCCTGCAACGTCCGCCCATCTCACCACAGCGAATCCCCATGTCTCTGCCCACCTCCCTCAGCCAACACATCATTCGCCGCCCCCAGCGCATCGCCCTGCTGGCGCACATCGCCGAACAAGGCTCGATCACCCGCGCCGCCAAAAGCGCCGGCTTGAGCTACAAGGCCGCATGGGACGCCATCGATGAGCTGAACAACCTGGCGCAGAAACCGTTGGTGGAGCGTAGCGTCGGTGGCAAAGGCGGCGGCGGTGCCAAGCTGACGGCCGAAGGTGAGCGCGTGTTGCGCCTGTACCAACGCCTGCAAGTGTTGCAGGCCGAAATACTGGGCTCAGATGAAGATGCCAGCGACTTCAACCTGCTGGGCCGGTTGATGCTGCGCACCAGTGCGCGCAACCAGTTGCATGGCCAGGTGATCGCCATCGACAGCCAAGGCCGCAATGACCTGATCCGCCTGCAATTGGCGGGCGACCTGAGTCTGGATGCCCAGATCACCCATGACAGCACGCACCGGCTGGAACTGGAGCCGGGTGTGGAAGTGGTCGCCTTGATCAAGGCCGGCTGGCTGGAACTGCTCGCCCCCGGGCAACCTGCAACACCTGGACACAATTGCATGAGCGGTATTATCGAGACGATTCTCGACGCCGAGGACGGCCCCAGCGAGGTGCGCATCTCCCTGCCCAACGGCCAGGTTTTATGCGCCCTGGCGCAGCCAGCCGCGCTCACGGCACTCGGTGCGGCAGAAGGCCAGCCGATCCAGGTGCAATTCGCTCCCAGCCATGTGTTGCTCGGCACGCCGGTGTAGCCGGCCGCCCGACTTCAAACCGCAACAATTTCGTCACAAGCGCTCCTTAAGGTGTCTGCAAAAACCGCAGGGAGCCTGAAATGAGCCTATTAGAAGAAAACCAAGCCACCGACCTGGAACAGATGGTCGGCCTCACCCGCCGCCGCTTTATCGGCGCCGGCGCCCTGTGCGGGGCCGCGATGTTCCTGGGGGGCAACCTGCTGACTCGCAGCGCCATGGCCGTGAATGCCGCCACCGCCAGCCCGCTGCTGGGCTTTACCAGCATCGGCGCCGCCACCAGCGACGCGATCACCTTGCCGCCCGGCTATAGCGCCTCGGTGCTGATCAGTTGGGGCCAGCCCTTGAGCAAGGGCGCCCCGGCCTTCGACCCGTCCGGTAATGGTACGGCAGCGGCCCAGGAGCAGCAGTTCGGCGACAACAACGACGGCATGAGCCTGTTCGCCTTCCCGGGCGACGACAATCGCGCGCTCATGGCCATCAACAATGAATACACCAATTACCGCTACCTCTATGCCCACGGCGGCGCGCCGCAATCGGCCGAAGACGTGCGCAAAGCCTTGGCCAGCGAAGGCGTGTCGGTGATCGAAGTGCGGCGCAAGGGCGACACCTGGCAGTTCGTCCAGGACTCGCGCTACAACCGCCGCATCCACGGCAACTCGCCGATCCGCCTCAGCGGCCCGGCCGCCGGCCACGACTGGCTCAAGACCGCTGCCGACAAGTCCGGCAAGAAAGCCCTGGGCACCTTCCAGAACTGCGCCAACGGCAAGACCCCGTGGGGCACTTACCTGACGTGCGAAGAGAACTTCACCGACTGCTTTGGCAGCAGCAACTCACAACAGACGTTCGATGCCGGGCAAAAACGCTACGGCGTGGTTGCCGCCAGCAAAGACATCAACTGGCACCCGCACGATCCGCGCTTTGACCTGGCCAAGAACCCCAACGAACTCAACCGCCATGGCTGGGTGGTGGAAATCGACCCGTTCGACCCCAAATCCACACCGGTCAAGCGCACCGCCCTGGGCCGCTTCAAGCATGAAAACGCCGCGCTGGCCGAAACCCGCGACGGCCGCGCCGTGGTGTACATGGGCGACGACGAACGCGGCGAGTTCATCTACAAGTTCATCAGCCGCGACAAGATCAACCACAAGAACCCCAAGGCCAACAAAGACCTGCTCGACCACGGCACCTTGTACGTGGCGATCTTCGACGCCGGCGACGGCAACGCCGACCACCCCAAGGGCAAGGGCCAATGGGTGGAGCTGACCCACGGCAAAAACGGCATTGATGCCAGCACCGGGTTTGCCAGCCAGGCCGAGGTGTTGATCCACGCGCGCCTGGCCGCCAGCGTGGTGAAAGCCACACGCATGGACCGCCCGGAATGGATCGTGGTGAGCCCCAAGGATGGCCAGGTCTATTGCACCCTGACCAACAACGCCAAGCGCGGCGAGGAAGGCCAGCCGGTGGGCGGCCCCAACCCACGGGAGAAAAACGTCTACGGCCAGATCCTGCGCTGGAAGGCCGACGCCGATAACCACGGTGCGACGACATTCACCTGGGACCTGTTTGTAGTGGCGGGCAACCCGGGCGTGCACGCCGGTACGCCGAAGGGCGGCTCGTCCAACATCAACCCGCAGAACATGTTCAACAGCCCCGATGGCCTGGGGTTCGACAAAGCCGGCCGCTTGTGGATCCTGACGGACGGCGACTACAGCAACGCGGGCGATTTCGCCGGCATGGGCAACAACCAGATGTTGTGTGCCGACCCGAGCACCGGTGAAATCCGCCGTTTCATGGTAGGACCAGTGGCCTGTGAGGTGACGGGCATCAGCTTCTCGCCGGATCAGAAAACCTTGTTCGTGGGCATCCAGCATCCGGGTGAGACCGGCGGTTCGACCTGGCCGGAGCATTTGCCGAATGGCAAGCCGCGCTCGTCGGTGATGGCGATTCGACGGGATGACGGCGGGATCGTCGGCGCCTGATAGGGCCTCATCGCAGGCAAGCCAGCTCCCACATTCGACCGTATTCCAAAGGTGGAACTCGGTCGAATGTGGGAGCTGGCTTGCCTGCGAAGGCGTCCGCACAGCCACCACCTATCGATGCTGTTACCATACCCGGCCGGACGCGGCGCCCTGCTGCGCGCAGGAGTTCGCATGGCCCACCCGTTTGAAACACTCACCCCCGACCTGGTACTCGACGCTGTCGAAAGCATCGGTTTTCTCAGCGACGCGCGCGTTCTGGCGCTCAACAGCTACGAAAACCGCGTCTACCAGGTGGGCATCGAAGATTCCGAACCGCTGATCGCCAAGTTCTACCGGCCCCAGCGTTGGACCAGCGAAGCGATCCTGGAAGAACACCGCTTCACCTTCGAACTGGCTGAATGCGAAGTACCGGTGGTCGCGCCACTGATCCACAACGGCGAAAGCCTGTTCGAACACGCGGGTTTCCGCTTCACCCTGTTCCCCCGCCGTGGTGGCCGCGCGCCGGAGCCAGGCAATCTCGACCAGTTGTATCGCCTTGGGCAATTGCTCGGGCGCCTGCATGCGGTGGGCTCCACCCGTCCGTTCGAACACCGCGAAGCGCTGGGTGTAAAGAACTTCGGCCAGGACTCCCTGACCACCCTGCTGGAAGGCAACTTCATTCCCAAGAGCCTGCTGCCGGCCTACGAGTCCGTGGCCCGCGACCTGCTCAAGCGCGTGGAAGAGGTGTACAAGGCCACGCCGCACAAGAACATCCGCATGCACGGCGACTGCCACCCCGGCAACATGATGTGCCGTGACGAGATGTTCCACATCGTCGACCTCGACGACTGCCGCATGGGCCCGGCGGTGCAGGACCTGTGGATGATGCTCGCCGGCGACCGCCAGGAATGCCTGGGGCAGTTGTCGGAATTGATGGACGGTTACCAGGAGTTCCACGATTTCGACCCGCGTGAACTGGCCCTGATCGAGCCCCTGCGCGCGCTGCGTCTGATGCATTACAGCGCCTGGCTGGCAAGGCGCTGGGATGACCCGGCGTTCCCCCACAGCTTCCCGTGGTTTGGCAGCGAACGCTATTGGGGCGATCAGGTGCTGGCCTTGCGCGAGCAACTGGCGGCCCTCAACGAAGAGCCCCTCAAACTCTTCTGACTCACACTCGACCTGTAGGAGCCGGCTTGCCGGCGATAGCATCCTCACGATCACCGCCGCCCTCACTGGCGTATCGCCAGCAAGCCGGCTCCTACAGGGGATGTGGGAACAGGGTCGGGGCCATTTTTCAGCACACATTGCCTGACAAATATCCTTACAATCGCGCTTTGTTAGCTGCCTAAGCAAGGATTCTGCAATGCAACCCGCCAACCCCCGCAAGGGGTACATCCTGGGCCTGAGCGCCTATGTCATCTGGGGCCTGTTCCCGATCTACTTCAAAGCCATCGCCAGTGTGCCTGCCGCCGAGATCATCGTGCACCGCGTGCTGTGGTCGGCGTTGTTCGGTGGTTTGCTGCTCTTGGTATGGAAACACCCAGGCTGGTTGCGCGAACTGCTCGACAACCCCAAGCGCTTGGCCATCCTGGCGCTCAGTGGGTCATTGATTGCGGGCAACTGGCTGACCTATGTGTGGTCGGTGAACAGCGGGCGCATGCTGGAAGCGAGCCTGGGTTACTACATCAACCCTTTGGTGAATGTGCTGCTTGGCATGCTGCTGCTTGGCGAGCGCCTGCGCCGTCTGCAATGGGTTGCCGTCGGGCTGGCAGCGGTGGGCGTGGCGCAACAGGTGTGGCAGGTGGGCAGCCTGCCTTGGGTGTCGCTGGTGCTGGCGCTGACGTTCGGGTTCTACGGGCTGATCCGCAAACAGGCACCGGTCAAGGCGCTGCCGGGGCTGGTGGTGGAAACCTGGATGCTGGTGCCGATCGCCGTGGCCTGGCTGCTGTTCAACCCGACCGCACACAGTGCACAACTGGCGTTCTGGAGCACTTCCGAAGCCTGGTGGCTGGTGGCCGCAGGCCCGGTGACGCTGATCCCGCTGGTGTGTTTCAACGCCGCCGCACGGCATTTGCCCTACACCGCCCTGGGCTTTTTGCAGTACGTCGCACCGACGTTGGTACTGCTGGAGGCCGTGCTGCTGTTTGGCGAACACCTGGCGTCGAGCACGTTGATTGCCTTCGCCTTTATCTGGGCCGGCCTGGTGGTTTACAGCCTGGACGCGTGGCTGACTGTGCGCAAACGCTGATCAAATAACGTACAAACCTCTGCAAGCCACAGCGGGCGTGGCTTGCAGGCATCCACCCCAAGGTTATCCACAGCCTGATACCCGCCATTTGTGCACAAGCCCTTGAAACTGCTCGTTTTTTGCTCAGCGGGCGAAGAAGCCCGGCCGGCATGGGCTGGCGCCGGGTCTCTACAGGTTATCCACAGGCCCATGCAAGATTTCCATGCATAACCTTGTGGATGGATTATTCCTCGCTGTGCAACTCCACCATCAAATCATCCGCCAGGGTTTCCAGGGACACCTGCAAGTCATCCAGGGATAACGTCGCCGGCACCTGCAACAGTGCCTCGGCGGTAAACAGCGGGTCGCCACTCATGGGCGCCGGGCGCACGTCGGTGCTCAGGCTTTCCAGGTTCACGCCCTGCTTGCTCAACAGCGCAGTGATCTCACGCACGATGCCCGAACGGTCATTGCCCACCAGCGTCATCATGATCGACTTGGAGGCCGACGCCTGCCCGCTGCTGCCCTCGCCCACCAGCACACGGATGCCATGGGTGGACAAGTCTTCCAGCGCGCCCACCAATGCCTGACGGTTCTCCGTGGGAACGCTGACCCGCAAGATCCCGGCAAACTGCCCGGCCATATGGGCCATGCGGCTTTCCAGCCAATTGCCACCCTGGGCCGCAATGTTTTGCGCAATGCGTTCAACCAGCCCGGGTTTGTCGGCGGCGATAATTGTGAGTACAAGATGGTCCATGGCGAAATTCCTCAGGGGCATTGTTGTTCTATAGGCGCCGGCTTGCCGGCGATAGCGGCCCGATGATCGCCGCAAGGCCCAAGGGCCTTATCCCTACAAAGTGGACGCACAGGTCCATGAAAACAAATCGTGTACCATTTTTATATTTATCTGGAACAATCTAGTAGTTTTTTGAGAACATCCCGTTCCCCACTGTGACCGAATGTCACAGGTGGGTCGCTAAACGACGTATTTGGTCTGATTTTCACAACCGCAAGTCATCATGTAGTATGCCCAATCGCGCACTACATAACGTTAGGTCGATGTCTGCCAAGGCACCAACGCATCGCGATAACCCGCCAGCCCAGCCGCCTGAACGGCATGTACTGGGGGATCGGGTTCGTGGTTTAAATGGCCAGAGGCTTCATTGGTAAATTGAAAAGCTGAAAAGCGCATAAGCTCCGAAGAGTGAGGCAAGAGATGACTGAACACGTTCAAGTCGGTGGCCTGCAGGTCGCCAAAGTCCTGTTCGACTTCGTGAACAACGAAGCCATTCCCGGTACCGGCATCACCGCCGAGCAGTTCTGGGCCGGCGCCGACAAGGTCATCCACGACCTGGCACCGAAGAACAAAGCCCTACTCGCCAAACGCGACGATTTCCAAGCGCGGATCGATACCTGGCACCAGACCCACGCCGGCCAGGCCCACGACCCGGTGGCCTACAAGGCCTTCCTGCAAGACATCGGATACCTGCTGCCAGAAGCCGCAGACTTCCAGGCTACGACCCAAAACGTCGATGACGAAATCGCCCGCATGGCCGGCCCACAGCTGGTCGTACCGGTGATGAACGCCCGTTTCGCCCTCAACGCCTCCAATGCGCGCTGGGGCTCGTTGTATGACGCGCTGTATGGCACCGACGCCATCAGCGAAGCCAATGGTGCCGAAAAGGGCCAGGGCTACAACAAAGTGCGTGGCGACAAGGTGATCGCCTTTGCCCGCGCCTTCCTCGACGAAGCCGCGCCGCTCACTGCTGGCAGCCACGTCGACTCTACCGGCTACAAGGTCGTTGATGGCAAGCTGATCGTCAGCCTCAAGGGCGGCAGCAACAGCGGCCTGCGTGACGATGCGCAGCTGATCGGTTTCCAGGGCCCTGCGGCGGAGCCGATTGCGATCCTGCTGAAACACAACGGCCTGCACTTCGAAATCCAGATCGACGCC
Organism: Pseudomonas sp. BIGb0164; assembly: GCF_024810135.1. Classification (NCBI taxonomy): domain Bacteria; kingdom Pseudomonadati; phylum Pseudomonadota; class Gammaproteobacteria; order Pseudomonadales; family Pseudomonadaceae; genus Pseudomonas; species Pseudomonas sp. BIGb0164. The sequence goes on from NZ_JANUEA010000003.1 coordinate 96,818, forward strand.
AGCACCCCGGTCGGCCAGACCGACGCCGCCGGCGTCAAAGACGTGCTGATGGAAGCCGCATTGACCACCATCATGGACTGCGAAGACTCCGTGGCCGCCGTCGATGCCGACGACAAAGTGGTGATCTACCGCAACTGGCTCGGCCTGATGAAGGGCGACCTGGCCGAAGAAGTGGCCAAGGGCGGCAAGACCTTCACCCGCACCATGAACCCTGACCGCGTCTACAACGGCGTGAATGGCCAGGACGTGACCCTGCACGGCCGTTCGCTGTTGTTCGTGCGCAACGTTGGCCACTTGATGACCATCGACGCGATCCTCGACAAAGACGGCAACGAAGTGCCGGAAGGCATTCTCGACGGCCTGGTCACCAGCCTGGCGGCGATTCACAGCCTCAACGGCACCAGCAGCCGCAAGAACAGCCGCACCGGTTCGGTGTACATCGTGAAGCCGAAGATGCACGGCCCGGAAGAAGCCGCGTTCACCAACGAGCTGTTCGGCCGCATCGAAGACGTCCTGAACCTGCCGCGCAACACGCTGAAAGTCGGGATCATGGACGAGGAGCGCCGTACCACGGTCAACCTCAAGGCCTCCATCAAGGCGGCCAGCGAGCGCGTGGTGTTCATCAACACCGGCTTCCTCGACCGCACCGGCGACGAGATCCACACCTCCATGGAAGCGGGCGCGATGGTGCGCAAAGCCGCCATGAAGGCCGAAAAGTGGATCGGCGCCTACGAAAACTGGAACGTCGACATCGGCCTGAGCACCGGCCTGCAAGGTCGCGCACAGATCGGTAAAGGCATGTGGGCAATGCCCGACCTGATGGCGGCGATGCTCGAACAGAAAATCGCCCACCCATTGGCCGGTGCCAACACGGCTTGGGTACCGTCGCCGACGGCGGCTGCGCTGCACGCACTGCATTACCACAAGGTCGATGTGTTCGCCCGCCAGGCAGAACTGGCCAAGCGTGAACGCGCGTCGGTGGACGACATCCTGACCATTCCTCTGGCCACCAACACCGATTGGTCTGACGAAGAAATCCGCAACGAGCTGGACAACAACGCCCAGGGCATCCTGGGTTACGTGGTGCGCTGGATCGACCAAGGCGTTGGCTGCTCGAAGGTGCCGGACATCAACGACGTGGGCCTGATGGAAGACCGCGCCACCCTGCGCATCTCCAGCCAGCACATCGCCAACTGGCTGCGCCACGGTATCGTCAACGAAGCCCAGGTGCTGGAAAGCCTCAAGCGCATGGCGCCGGTGGTGGACCGTCAGAATGCCGGGGATAAGCTGTATCGCCCGCTGGCACCGGACTTCGACAGCAACATCGCGTTCCAGGCAGCGGTGGAGTTGGTGATTGAAGGCACCAAGCAACCCAACGGCTACACCGAGCCGGTGTTGCACCGTCGGCGCCGGGAGTTCAAGGCCAAGAACGGCCTGTAAATGAAAAAAGCCCCGGTCGAAAGATCGGGGCTTTTTCTTTGGGACCGCATCTTCACCAAAAAATCAGGACGCCATTCCCAATTCCCGCTTCACCATCTTCGCCAACTTCACGCTATCGATCGGCTTCAGCAAGAAGTCCACCACGCTCAAATGCATCGCATCGATCACATCCGGCGCTTCGGCGTCACCCGACATGATGATGATCGGCAACGCCGCCCGTGTGGATTCGCGCACTTGTCGGATCAGTTCCAAGCCATTGCTGGGTGCCATGCGCAGGTCAGTAATGAGCAAACCAATGGAGCTGCTGGACTTCAGCAAGTCCCACGCCGCCTCGCCGCTGTCGGCGGTCATGCAGCGAATGCCGTCCAGCCCCAGGATTTCCGCCAGCAATTCACGCGCGTCCTTGTCGTCGTCGACAATCAACACCCGTTGCGGCGGTAAATCAGGCTCCAGCATCACGGCGCTCAGCGCCTCGCGCTCGGCATCACTCAAAATATCGTGGTCGGACATACGGTTCTCAGCAGTTCTCATCAATCTCCCAGCACACTCGTCAGACATCTGCGGAAGGGCGATCAATGTGCACTTCGTCGGAAAGTTTGCCTAGTGGGCGTTCTACGGGTTTTGGACGATAGTCATGTAAGGTTTTTCCCTAGTCGTGAGTGGTTTTACCAGTACCTAGACTTACGTCCAATGGGCACCCGCTGCGCAGGAGTTGACCATGCCTGACGATAACGACAAAAAAACTGCGGTCACTGTTATGAGTAAAGCTGATGCTTTCACGCAGGCGGGGAAAACCGCCGTGTTGCAGAACATCCACGGCACCCTGCAATTCCTGCAACGCTTCCCACCGTTCAACCAGATGGAACACGCGCACCTGGCGTTCCTGGTAGAACAGTGCCAATTACGCTTCTACGGCCCCGGAGACAGCATCCTCAAGCCCTCGGGCGGGCCTGTGGAACACTTCTATATCGTCAAGCAGGGCCGCGTCGTGGGCGAGCGGCCGGATTCCACCGAAACCACCTTCGAAATCACCACCGGCGAGTGCTTCCCGCTGGCTGCCTTGCTGGGTGAACGAGCGACCCGCACCGAGCACAAGGCCGCCGAAGACACCTTCTGCCTGCAACTGAACAAGCCGGCGTTCATCAAGCTGTTCGCGCTTTCCAGCCCGTTTCGTGACTTTGCCCTGCGCGGCGTCAGCAGCCTGCTCGACCAGGTCAACCAGCAGGTCCAGCAGAAAGCCGTGGAGACCCTCGGCACCCAATACTCACTGAACACGCGCCTGGGCGAATTGGCCATGCGCCACCCGGTCACCTGCAGCCCGAATACGCCGCTGCGCGAGGCGGTGACGCTGATGCATGAGCAACAGGTGGGCAGCATCGTGATCGTCGATGAACACAAGACGCCCCTGGGCATCTTTACCCTGCGCGACCTGCGCCAGGTGGTGGCCGATGGCACCAGCGACTTCAATCAGGTCATAGAAGGTCATATGACCCAAGCGCCCTTCTTTTTAACACCGGACCACAGCGCCTTCGACGCCGCGATCGCCATGACCGAGCGGCATATCGCCCACGTGTGCCTGGTCAAGGACCAGCGCTTGTGCGGCGTGGTGTCCGAGCGCGACCTGTTTTCCCTGCAACGCGTCGACCTGGTGCACCTGGCCCGCACCATCCGCAATGCGCCCCGGGTGGAGAACCTGGTGGCGATTCGCGGTGAGATCGGGCAGTTGGTCGAGCGCATGCTGGCCCACGGCGCGTCATCAACCCAGATCACCCACATCATTACGCTGCTCAACGATCACACCGTGTGCCGGGTGATCGAGTTGACCCTCGCCGAAAAAGGCGACCCCGGCGTGCCGTTCAGTTGGTTGTGTTTCGGCAGCGAAGGCCGTCGTGAGCAGACGCTGTTCACCGACCAGGACAACGGCATTCTGTTCGACGCCAAGGACGCGGCCGAGGCGGCGGCGATCCGTGGGCGACTGTTGCCACTGGCCCAGCAGATCAACCAGAGCCTGGCGCTGTGCGGGTTCAGCCTGTGCAAGGGCAACATCATGGCCGGCAACCCCGAGCTGTGCCTGTCGCGGGCAGAATGGGCGCGGCGTTTTGCGGCATTCATTCGCGAGGCCACGCCGGAGAACCTGCTGGGCTCGAGCATTTATTTCGACCTGCGGGTGGTGTGGGGCGATGAGCGCGGCTGCGAGCAACTGCGCCAGGGCATTCTTGATCAAGTGGCGGACAACCGGTTGTTCCAGCGCATGCTGGCCGAGAACGCCCTGCGCCATCGCCCGCCCGTGGGGCGCTTCCGTGAGTTTGTACTGACGCGCAAAGGCGGTGAGAAAGCCACCCTGGACCTCAAGGTGCAAGGCCTCACACCCTTTGTCGACGGTGCGCGCCTGCTGGCCCTGGCCAACGGCATTCCCGCCAACAACACGCTGGAACGCCTGCGCCAGCTGGTGGCCAAGGAAGTGATCGAGCCCCTGGACGGCGCAGCGTACGAAGAGGCGTATCACTTCATCCAGCAAACCCGCATGCAGCAGCATCAGTTGCAGACCCGTGAGAACCAGCCGTATTCCAACCGCGTCGACCCCGACAGCCTCAACCACCTGGACCGGCGCATCCTGCGTGAATCCCTGCGCCAGGCCCAACGCCTGCAAGCCAGCCTGACCTTGCGGTATCAACTGTGAGGCTGTTCAACTGGTTGCGCCCGAAAAAACCTGGGCTCGATGCAACGCAACAACAGCGCCTGGCCCAACTGCCTGCGGCCGGCGCATTGGGCGACGGCGCACTGCACAGCCAACGTTGGGTCGTGGTGGACCTGGAAACCAGCGGGCTGAACCTCAACCGAGACCAGGTGCTGTCCATCGGCGCGGTAGTGATCGAAGACGGCGCCGTGGACTTCTCGCAGATGTTCGAGCGCACCCTGCAACGGGCCGAGACCAAACTCAGCCCCAGCGTACTGATCCATGGCCTGGGGCCCAGCGCCATCGCCGCCGGCAGCGACCCGGTGGAGGCGCTGCTGGATTTCATGGCGTTTGTCGGTGATAGCCCATTGCTTGCGTTTCATGCGCCGTTCGATCAACACATGCTCTGCAGGGCACTCAAGGACAGCCTGGGTTACCGCCTGGCGCACCCGTTTCTCGACGTGGCCGACCTCGCCCCGCTGCTGTGCCCTGACGCGAACATCCGTGAAGCCGGGCTCGACGATTGGACCCGGCACTTCAAGCTGCACGTAGGCGAACGCCATCACGCCAGTGCCGATGCCTTGGCCACGGCGGAGCTGATGCTGATCCTGTTCAGCCGCGCACGCCAACAGCACATCGACACACCGCAGGCGTTGCAAGAGCGTTTGAGTCAATGGAAACGGCGCAAGCAAGCGCCATCGTTTTAATAGCATTGCCCGACAGACGCCAATTGCGCCCATCCGACGCCTCTGACACAATCGCGAATAATTCTCGTTAGTTTAAACCTTTTGTTTATTCGGTGATGCCTTGTCGTCGGTCCAGAACCCACACAGTGAGCTTGTTGGCGCGTTGTATCGCGACCATCGTGGCTGGCTGTTGGCCTGGCTGCGGCGCAACGTGGCCTGCCCGAGTCGCGCCGAAGACCTGAGCCAGGACACCTTCATGCGCCTGCTGGGCCGTGACGAGTTGCGCGCACCCCGCGAGCCACGGGCGTTCCTGGTGGCAATCGCCAAAGGGCTACTGTTCGACTACTTCCGCCGCGCGGCCCTCGAACAGGCCTACCTCACCGAATTGATGCTGATCCCGGAAAGCGAACACCCTTCGCCCGAAGAACAGCAACTGATCCTCGAAGACCTCAAGGCCATCGACCGCCTGCTCGGCAAGCTGTCGAGCAAGGCTCGCGCCGCCTTCCTCTACAACCGCCTCGACGGCCTGGGCCATGCAGAAATCGCCCAGCGCCTCGGCGTCTCCGTTCCCCGCGTGCGCCAGTACCTGGCCCAGGGCATTCGCCAGTGCTACATCGCGCTGTATGGCGAGCCGCTGTGACAAGCTCCCGGCCGGTTTCGGCCCGTGTGCTGGACGCCGCGATTGCCTGGCAACTGTCCCTCGACTCGGGGGACGGCAGTGCGGTGGAGCGTGAAGAATTCGCCAAATGGCTGGCCAGCGATGAAGAACACGCCCGCGCCTGGCGCCAACTGGGCATGCTCGACCAGCGTTTCAGCGTGGCCTCAGGCCCGGCGCGGGCGGCACTGTTGCAGTCGCGCGAAGGCATTCGCCAGCGGGTGCGCAAGCTGGGCAGCGGCCTGGCCAGTGTTGCGCTGGTGATCGGCCTGGCGTTGTTTGCCGGTGAGCGCTATGTGCCAATCCACTATTGGATGGCTGATCAACGCACTGCGACAGGCGAGCAACGCACGCTGAAACTGGCGGACGGTACGCTGATCAACCTCAACACCCACAGTGCCATCGACGTGCGTTTTGATGAAAAGCGCCGGCTGATCGTATTGCAGGAAGGCGAGATTCTGGTCGAGACCGGCCACAACGACGCCCGCCCCTTCTATGTGCAAACCCGCGACGGCAACCTGCGCGCCCTGGGAACACGGTTTATCGTCAAGCGCGAAGACGACGCCACGCGCCTGAGCGTGCTGCAATCAGCCGTGGCCGCGCAGCCCGAGGCGTTGCACCAGGAACAGATCTTCAAGGAAGGCCAGCAAGTGCTGATGCGCAGCGACGGCCTCGGTCCTGCGCTGGCCGTCACCCCCGCCACCGACGCCTGGACCCGCGGCATGCTGGTGGTGGACAACGCGCGCCTGGGCGATGTGGTTGACGAGTTGAGCCGCTACCGCACCGGTTACCTGGGTGTGGATAAGAACGTGGCGGACCTGCGGATTACCGGCAGCTTCCCGCTGCATGACACCACCCTGGCACTCAATGCCCTGCTGCCCACCTTGCCGGTGCAGATCGAGCAGCACACGCCGTGGTGGGTGACGGTCAAGGCCAAGCCTTAGGTTCGGCGGTGCCTGGGCTATTGCTATCGCAGGCAAGCCAGCTCCCACATTTTGACCGTGTGAACCCAATCAAATGTGGGAGCTGGCTTGCCTGCGAAGAGGCCCTCAAGGCCCTCCAAAAAAATATTTTCACCCCGCCCTATCACTTTTCAATTCTCGTTCGGCACCTAGGCAATTGAGAAATATTTCCATTCAGGAGCCGCCCTATGTCCCGCACGCTAGACACCTTGTTGCGCCCCAGCCTGTTAGCCGTGGCCATTGCCTTGAGCACCCCGCTGGCCAGTACTGCACTGATGGCAGCCGAACAAGCCTCGAACGTGCGCGCCTACAACCTGCCGGCGGCGCCGCTGGCCACCACGTTGAACCAGATCGCCAGCCAGGCCGGCCTGGCGCTGACCCTCAACCCGGCGCTGGCCTCGGGCAAGACCTCGGCACCGGTCAAAGGCCAGTTCGACCCACAGGGCGCGCTGCGTGAAGCCCTGCGTGGCACCGGTTTGCAGCTGGAGCAAAGCAGTGCCGGCACCTTCACCCTGGTTGCGATCCCCGACGGTGTGGTGGCCCTGCCGGAAACCAGCATCACCGGGCAAGACGCCAATTACGAAAGCGCCTGGGGCCCGGTGCAGGGCTACCTGGCGACCCGTACCGCCGCTGGCACCAAGACCGACACGGCGCTGGTCGAAGCACCGCGCTCGATTTCCGTCGCCACCCGCCAGCAGATGCAGGACCGCAACGTCCAGAACCTGGATGACGCCGTCAAATACATGCCCGGTATCGTGTCCGCCAGCTACGGCAGCGACACTCGTTACGACTGGATGCGTGTGCGCGGCTTCGAACCCACTCAGTTCCTCGACGGCCTGCCGCTGCCACGCGGTGTGTACGCCAACCCGAAAGCGGAAACCTGGAACCTCGACCGCCTCGCCCTGCTGCGCGGCCCGGCGTCTTCGATTTACGGCCAGACCCCACCCGGTGGCCTGCTGGACATGGTCAGCCGCCGTCCCAGCGCCGAGTCGAGCAATGCCGTGCAGGTGCAATACGGCAGCGACAACTACCGTCAGATCAACTTCGCCAGCACCGGCAAGATCGATGACGAAGGCCAGTTCCTCTATGGTCTCAGCGGCGTGGTACGGGATGCCGGCACCCAGGTCGATCACATCGACAACAAGCGCTACAACATCGCGCCGAGCCTGACCTGGAACATCGACCCGGATACGAAGCTGACCTTCCTGTCGCAGTTCACTCGCGACGATACCGGTGCTACTAGCCAGTTCCTGCCTATCGTGGGCACCAAAATTCATTCGCCATTGGGCGAAGTGTCACACCACAAGAACCTCGGCGACCCAGACTACGAGTTCTACGACCGTACCTACTACGCACTGGGGTATGCGTTCGAACATCGCTTCAATGACACTTGGCAGTTCAAACAGAACCTGCGCTACACAAAGTCGGAGTTGTCTTTCCAACAACTGACCGTGGGTGCCTATGCCTATGCCCCCGTAGATGCCGCAGGCAATATGGATCGTCTCTCAACCAATGTTGACGAGAACATCGGACAGTTCGCTGTAGATAACAATTTCCAGGCCGACTTCGCCACTGGCGACATCACCCACACCCTCCTACTGGGCCTTGATCACCAGCGTACCGACACCTCTTACTTGTCGATTTACGGAGGCGCCGGACGCGTCAATATCTTCAACCCGATCAACAGCACGCCAGTAGTACGTCCTTTGCGCTCCGATGCGTTTTACGACTACAACCAGAAGACTGTGCAGACTGGCCTCTACGCGCAAGACCAGATGGCCCTGGACAAATGGCGCCTGACCCTCGGTGGCCGTGAAGACTGGGTGCACCAAGGCACCACCTACTTCAATAAAAAAGACGCCACCAATACCGACCGCAGCAAAAACTTCAGCGGCAACGCGGCGATCAGCTACGTATTCGATTCCGGCTTCGTGCCGTACCTGTCCTATGCCGAGTCGTTTCAACCTGCGAGCAACGCCAGCGTCGACCCGTTGACGTCCTACAAGCCCACCGAAGGCAAACAATGGGAACTGGGGATCAAGTATCAGCCACCCGGCTCCAACACACTGCTGAGCGCAGCGGTCTACGACCTGACCCAGAAAAACGTGTTGGTGACCCGAATTGGTTCGGGTAGCCAGTCAATCACTGATCAAGCAGGCGAAGTGAAGGTCAAAGGCTTGGAGCTGGAAGCGGTATCTGACGTCACCGAAAACCTCAAGGTCATTGCCTCCTACACCTTGTCTAAGTCCGAAGTTCAAACAGGCATCTACAAAGGTAATCGCCTGCAACTGATACCTAACCAGCAGGCGTCGTTGTGGACAGACTACACCTGGCACAACGGCGTGCTCGACGGCTTCGGCATCGGCTTCGGTGCGCGCTACACCGGTAACACCTATGGCGACCAGGCCAACACCTGGCTGGGCAAGTCCGATGCCTACACCGTATTCGACGGAGCCGTTCACTACGACCTCGGTCGTCTCCATAACAGCCTCAAAGGTGCATCGGTGAAGTTGAATGCCACGAACCTGTTCAACAAGGACTACATTTCCACCTGCGACGCGTCTTACTGCTACTTCGGCGACCAACGCAGTGTCGTCGCCAGCGCCACCTACCAGTGGTAATCGGCTGAGTTCATCACCAGGCCGCCCCAATGGGCGGCTTTGGTGTGTCTGAAGGTTGAAAAAATGAAAAGCAAAACCATCCGCCGCTGGTCCTTCATCCACACCTGGACCAGCCTGATCTGCACGGTGTTCCTGTTGCTGCTCGCCCTTACCGGCCTGCCGCTGGTGTTTCACCACGAGATCGACCACCTGCTGGGCAACGAGCCGGAACTGGCGCAGATGCCCGCCGACACGCCGCAGCTCAACCTGGAGCAACTGGTGGCCAAGGCCCAAGCCCATCGCCCCGGCGAAGCCATGCAGTACCTGGCCTGGGACGAAGACGACAAGAACGGCGTGATCGCAATCATGGCCGCCACGGCCGGCACCGAACCCAATTCGTCGCACACTTTCATGCTCGATGCGCGCACCGGCGAAGCCGTGGAAACCCCAGCGGCCAATGGCGGGCTGACGCTGTTCCTGCTGCGCTTGCATGTAGACATGTTCGCCGGCCTGCCGGGCAAGCTGTTGCTGGCGTTCATGGGCATTCTGTTTGTGGTGGCGATTGTCTCGGGCACGGTGTTGTACCTGCCGTTCATGCGCCGCTTGAAGTTCGCCACCGTGCGCCAGGACAAGTCCACCCGCCTGCGCTGGCTCGACCTGCATAACCTGATCGGCGTGGTCACCCTGACCTGGGCGCTGGTGGTGGGCGTGACCGGTGTGATCAGCGCCTGCGCCGACTTGATCATCGCCGCCTGGCGCCAGGACAGCCTCAGCGCGATGATCGAGCCGTACAAGAACGCTCCGCCGCTCACCCAGCGTGCACCGGCCACTGAGCTGCTGGCCATCGCCGCCAAGGCTGCGCCCGGCATGGAGCCGGACTTCATCGCCTTTCCCGGCACACGCTTTTCCAGCGAGCACCATTACGCGGTGTTCATGAAAGGCAGCACCCACCTCACCTCGCACCTGCTCACGCCAGTGCTGATCGACGCCAGCACCCTGGCCGTCACCGCCATCGCCGAACGGCCGTGGTACATGGACGCCATGGGCATGTCCCAGCCGCTGCACTTTGGCGACTATGGCGGCATGCCGATGAAGATTCTGTGGGCGGTGCTGGATGTGCTGACCATCATCGTGCTGGGCAGCGGGGTCTACCTGTGGATCGTGCGGCGCAAGGCGGCCAAGCCATGAAGCCGCGGCAGTCGAGTTTCTGGAAGGTGTTTGGCATTCCCCTCGGGATTGGTGTGCTCAGTGCGGCGGGGTTGTTTGCGGCGTTGCTGGGGGATGGGCTGTGGGATTCGCTCAGCTGGGTGGGGTTGGGGATTCCCGCTGGCATTGGCGTATGGGGGTTAGTTAAGCGGCGCGGCTGAGGGCGCTTTCGCGAGCAAGCCCGCTCCCACATTCGAGCGCATTTCATCTGAAAATACGCGGTCGAATGTGGGAGCGGGCTTGCTCGCGAAGAGGCCTTCAAAAACACCCGCAATATCTCTAGGCTAGCCACTGCCCAACGTGAGGTGTACCCATGTCCGCTCCCAGCATGACCTTGTTCCACAACCCCGCTTCACCCTTTGTCCGCAAAGTGCGCGTGCTGTTGATCGAAACCGGCCAGCAGGACCGTGTGGCCCTGCAGGCCTGCATGCCGACACCAGTCGCCCCGGACGCCCAGGTGGTGCAAGGCAACCCCGTGGGCAAGATCCCGGCCCTGCGCCTGGCCGACGGGTCGGCACTGCACGACAGCCGGGTGATCCTCGACTACCTGGACCACCAGCACGTCGGCAACCCGCTGATCCCTCGTGACGGCTCCGCCCGCTGGCGCCGCCTGACCCTGGCGTCGATGGCCGACGGCATCATGGATGCGGCCGTGCTGGTGCGTTACGAGACCGCCATGCGCCCTGCAGAAAAACACTGGGACCAGTGGCTCGACGAGCAGCGCAACAAGATCCGCCGCACCCTCGCCGAGCTGGAGCAGGACGCGATTGCCGAGCTGAGCAGCCATTTCGACATCGCGGCGATCAGCGTGGCATGCGCCTTGGGTTACCTGGACTTCCGTCACCCCGACCTGCAATGGCGCCAGGACAACCCCAAGCTTGCCGCCTGGTACGCCGAGGTCAGCCAGCGCCCTTCGATGCTGGAAACTCAACCGCCAGCCTAACGCTCACCACTGATCCCTTGTGGGAGCGGGCTTGCTCGCGAATGCGGTTTTTCAGTAACGGATGCGTTGACTGGCACACCGCTTTCGCGAGCAAGCCCGCTCCCACATTGGGCAGTAGCGTGGTTGAGGTAGTCGACCATCCGCGCCTTCATCTGCTGATCCTCACGCAACCCGATCATTGCACCGCCTCCAGGTCAAACTGCAACGGCTCAACCGCCTTGCGCTTGCCCACGCCATACCAATCCAGCTTGCGCGTCAGCACCATCACCGTACCCAACAGGCCGAACAGCAGCAGCGAGCCCATCAGCAGCGCGTAATCCTCGGCACTCAGCAACCCGTACAACAAGCCATACAACGCCGCCAGCCCCACCGAAAAGCCAAGGCCGTGGCTGACGCTGCGCAGCACATGGCACACGTAGAAACCAATCAACAACACACAGGCACTGGCCGAGATGAAGTAGGCCATGGCAAAGCCGATGTGCTCAGACAACGACAACAACAGCAGGTAGAAAAACGCCAGCGCAAATCCCACCAACGCGTATTGCACCGGGTGCACGGCCAGGCTCTTGAGTACCTCGAACAGGAAGAAGCCGGCAAAGGTCAGGGCGATGAACAGCAGCGCGTATTTGATCGCACGGTCGCTCTTGAGGTACTGGTCCACCGGGTCGATGAAATTGACGCCAAAGCCACGGTTGCTGAAGTCTTTGCAGCCCTGCCCGTCGAGACAGCTTTGCAGCGCCTGCTCAAGGTTGGTGGAGAAGAACGAGGTTTGCCAGGTGGCGCTGAAGCCCTGGTCACTGACCTCACGCTGGGCCGGCAGGAAGTTGCCGATAAAGCTGGGGTGCGGCCAGTTGGACGCCAGGGTCACCTGGCTGGTCTTGCCCACCGGTACGACTTGCAGCTGTTCGGTGCCTTGCAGGCGCAGATCGAAAGCGAACTCCACCACGTAGGGCTTCTTGCTGTCTTGCTGCGGCAGCGCCACGTGCACGCCTTCACCCAGCCAATCCACCTGGGAGCCCGGTTCGAACGCCAGGCGCTGGTTGCCCAGCTCCAACTTCAGCGCGTTTTCGATGCCGCGAATATCGCTGATGCCCACCGCCAGAAACGCCGGTTCGAAGCGGTAATCCGTGAAATCTTCCGTGATGCCCAATTGCGCAGGGACTTCAAAACGTCCGCCGATGCGGGTGTCGGCATGGAACAGCCGCGCCTGGTAGATGCCCCGTGCGCGCAGTTCGGTCTGCACTTTGCCGTCGAGTTCAAATCGATCCGGCAGGAAATACAGACGACCGCGCTCTTCACGGGTTTCTTCGTAGCGTTTGTTGAGCTTTTCATTGAGTTTCCACTCACGCACGGTCTTGCGATAAGGCACCACCATCACCGGGCCGGTGAGGCGCTGGCTGTAGCTGGAGCTGCGGGCGATGTCCATCAATACGCCGTCGCGCAGCTGCTGGCGGTCGCTGATGATGCCGTTGATCATCAGCAACGGAATCAGCAACAGCAGGATCAGCAGCGCAATGGCGCCAAGTTTGAAAAGCAGACTGCGGTTCATGGGTCTCTCCCTGTTTTGATGGGGAGAGTCTGGGCAGACTGTGTGGGCGATTTATGTGGGCAATGTGGAGACTGTGTGGAGATGCAGCACCACTTGCACGCCGCCGTCGACATTACCGATCTGCAACGCGCCGCCGTGCAGCTTCATCACTTCCTCGACAAAGTTGAGGCCAAGCCCCGTGCTTTTGCGCCCGCTGGCCGGGCGTGGCAACGAGTAGAAGCGCTCGCTCAGGCGTGGCAAGGCGTAGTCGGGGATCGCGGCCGCCTGGTTGAACAGGCTGACTTGCACGTCGTGGTGCCGGACTTGGGCGCTGAACGTCAAGGTGCCGCCCTGTGGCGTGAAATCCAGCGCATTGTCCAGCAGATTGCCCAGGGCCTGGCGAAGCAGGAAGGGTTCGCCATACACCTTCACATCCGCGCTGATCACCTGCTCGACCTGCAAGCCGGCGCCTTCGATCCGCGCACATTGGGCCTTGAGCACGTCGTCGACCATGGCGGCCAGCGGGATACTCGCCTGCTCCTCAAGGCCCTGGCGCTGCTCCACCTGCGCCAGGTTCAACAGCCGCTCGATCAACTGCTGCAGGCGCGCACTTTCGCTGTCGATATTGCCGACAAACCGCTGCTGCTGCTCGCGACTCATATCGCCCTGCAACAGCTCCGCCGCCCCCCGAATGGCCGCCAGCGGGCTTTTCAATTCATGGGTCAGGGTGTGCACGTAATGCTCGACGTAGGCCTTGCCCTCCAGCTGCGTGCGCATGTGCTCAACGGCGGTGGACAGTTGCTTCAACTCGCCGCCCCGGTAATGCGGCAACTCGGCGCGCCGGCCTTCGCTGACGGCCTCTGCGTAAGCCGTGAGCCGGCGCAGCGCCACGCTCAGCCACCACGACAGCACTGCACCCAGCAACAGACCGAGGACCACCAACCCGGCGCCGTACCACAACAGGCGACGTTCAGTGCGATCAACATAGGGCTGCAACGAGCTGTTGGGCTTGGCCACGGTGACCACGCCGATGATCTGCCCGTTGTCGCGGATCGGCGCGCCCACGTGCATCACCGACGACGCCGGGTCATCCAGTTCGCTGCGGGTGGAGCGGGCCCCGTACTCGCCGCGCAGGGTCAGGTACACGTCGTTCCACTTGGAATAGTCCTGGCCCACCGCCTCGCCCGTGGAGTCGAGCAACACGGTACCCTGGGCGTCGGTCACGTAGATGCGATGGTTGACCTGGTTCTTCGGCAAGCCCCAGATGGTCGCGCCCGGCTGGCGGTTGCCGTAGGCCTTGAGCAGTTCGGGCCAGTGACTCTGGCCGAGGGTGCCGTTCTTCACGTCATCGCGCAGGATCTCGGCCAGCAGGTTGGCGGTGTCCACCAGGGTTTCTTCGGTGGACTGGCGCACGCCCGGGCGGATTTCCTTCATCACCGTGCTGAGCACAAAGTAACCGGTGAGGCCGATAAACAGCGCGTACACCAGGAAGATCCGCAGCCCCAGGCGCATCAGCTGTTGCTCGGGCTGTAGCTGTAACCGAGGCCGCGGTGGGTCTGGATCGGCTCGGCATCGGCCGCCACGGTCCGCAGTTTGCTGCGCAGGCTCTTGATATGGCTGTCGATATTGCGCTCATAACCCGCATCCGCCGCCACGCCCACCGCATCGAGCAATTGCTCGCGGCTGAACACCCGCTCGGGTTGCTCCAGCAGGCTCTGCAACAGACGGAACTCATGACGCGTCAGGCTCAACGGCTGGCCGCGATAGGCGATCTGCATGCGTTCCAGATCCACCTGGAACACCGTGGGCGCAGTGCCCGGGCCGATGCGCTTGAGGATCGCCCTGACCCGCGCCGTCACCTCACGAGGGCTGAACGGCTTGACCACATAATCGTCGGCGCCGATCTCCAGCCCTACCACGCGGTCGATCTCACCATCCCGCGCGCTGAGGAACATCACCGGCACTTCACTGAACCGGCGCAGTTGCTTGCAGGTTTCAAAACCCGTGATGTCCGGCAGCCCAATGTCGAGGATGATCAAGTCGGCCGGCGTCTGGCGCTGATGGGCCAGCGCTTCCTGGCCGAGGCTCAGCCAGGTGGTGGTGAAACCCTCGCCTTGCAGGGCGAATATCAGCGTGTCGGCGATGGCCGCTTCGTCTTCGACAATCAGGATATGCGCCATGGTGGTCCGTCAGCAGTCCGGTTTGTCAGCAGTGTAACGACGTGCCGGGTTTACCGCTGCGCCGAATTCACGCAGGGCCTTGGCACCGATCAGCAGCGGGTAGTTGAAGCTGCTGCGGTCGGTGAGGTTGACCTCGACGGTGCGCTTGACGTTGCCCAGGCACATTTCCAGGTCGATCACCGGGCGCTTGGCCACAGTGGCCTCGTCCTTGTCGTCGTCTTCATCGGCGCGGCTCTTGATCTTGCTGATGCGCGACACCTTGTGTTCGTAGACCTTGTCACTCGCATCCTTGCCGCCGAGGCGGAAGCGCACCCAGTCGTCACCGTCACGCTGGAAGGTTTCGATGTTGCGCGCAGAGAGCGAGGCGGTCAGGGCGCCGGTGTCCATCTTGGCCTTGAAGGTCTGGCCGATCTCCGGCAATTGGATGTATTCGTAGCGACCGTAGAGGGTCGGTTCGGCGGCCATGACGGGCAAGGCAACCAGGGCAAAGGCGGCAAGGAGCAGTTTCACGAAGTGATTTCCTCGGAAAGAAGTAGGCGGATTCTAGACCGCAAAAGCGCCGGTTAGTTAGCTCGCTGGCAGCATACCCGGCACATTGTGAAACATTCGCCGGGCGATTTGCGATTTGGCCTCTAGACTCACCTCTCTTATGATGGCCCGCCCACCGGACTCCAAGAGTTGCTTATGCGCCGCCTGCTCACCGGCTGTTTCGTCACCCTGCTGCTATTGCTCAACACCCTGGTCCTGTTCGGCCCGTTGATGGTGTTTGCCCTGCTCAAGCTGGTTGCCCCCGGCCGCTTGCGCGACTACATGTCCTGGGCGGTGATGTGGATCGCCGAGACCTGGGCCGAAATCGACAAGCTGATCTTCTCGCTGTGCATCCCCACCCAATGGGACATTCGCGGCGGCGACGACCTGCGCGGTGACACCTCCTACCTGGTGATCAGCAACCACCAATCCTGGGTGGACATCCCGGCGCTGATCCAGACTCTCAACCGACGCACGCCTTTCTTCAAATTCTTCCTGAAAAAAGAGCTGATCTGGGTGCCCTTCCTGGGCCTGGCATGGTGGGCGCTGGACTACCCCTTCATGAAGCGATACACCAAAGCCTTCCTGGCCAAGCACCCGGAACTGGCGGGGCAGGACCTGAAAATCACCAAAGAAGCCTGCGAGCTGTTCAAGCGCCAGCCGGTGACGGTGGTCAATTACCTGGAAGGCACGCGGTTCAGCGAAGCCAAGCGCAAACAGCAGGACTCACCGTTTGCCCGGTTGCTCAAGCCCAAGGCGGGAGGCGTGGCATTTGTACTGGCGGCGATGGGTGAGCAGTTAGACGCGATCCTTGACGTCACCGTGGTGTATCCACAGGAGAAGATCCCGGGTTTCTGGGACTTGATCAGTGGCGCCGTGCCGAAGGTGATCATTGATATCCGCACTCGCGAACTGGACCCGGCGTTGTGGCAGGGGGATTACGAGAATGATCCGGCGTTTCGCCAGACCGTCCAGAACTGGGTGAACCAGCTCTGGATGGAAAAGGACGCGCGCATCGAACAACTGCGCGCGCAAGGGCGTTAACCGCCAGTGCCCCAAGCCTGCGCCAGCTTGCCCAGCACCGACTCGCTGGCGCCCTGGCCGCCCAGGTATTGCAGGATCACCGGCGCAAACTGACCGATCATCCCACTGTCCATGCCCAGCGCGCTGAACGCGGTGTTCAGGTCGCTGGTGTTTTTCACGTTGCCCAGCAGGCCATCCAGGCCGCTGGTCTTGCTGCCGCCGCTCTGGCCGAGCATCCCGCTCAAGGCACCGAGGCTGCCCAGGGAATTGCTCCCCGAGAGTTGATCCAGGCCCGGCACGCTTTTGCCCAGTTGTGAATAATCGGTGCTGCTCAGTTGGTTCTTGGCCAAGCCCAGCATGGCGCCGGTGCCGCCTACCGCTTGCTCTGGCGTGACGTTCAATTGCGAGGTCAGGGCGCTGAGCAGACCGGCGGTCTGAGAGCTGGGCGCCGCTGCCGCCGCCTTGTTGTTGCCCTGGGCGCCGGAGACGGCGTTGGCCACGTCACCGAGGCTGAAACCTGCGGCAAACACCGGGCCAGCGGCCACGCTCAGCAGGCAGGACAGGGCAAAACCGCGTGAAATCTTCATCAAGACAACCTCTGAAAGTAGGAGCTAAAAAGCAGGCGTTTGACTGACAGTTCCAAAGGAATGTTCCCACTCCGAGATGAGTTCAGAAAAAGCTGCATCCGGATTACGTGCTCGCGCGTATATCAGGCATGCACCGCCCGGAGTCGGATGGAATGAATGCAAGCGCTGAACTACCCTCTGCCTACCGTGCGCAGTCCCGTCGCTCTCGATCGAGTGCTTGGAGAAGCCCTATTTCCATCAACGATGCTGATCCGCTGCGGCCCTTGCTGGCCCAATGTGCCCTGGGCAACCGCCAGGCGTTCGAAACCCTTTACCGCAGTGTCTCACCGCGCCTGCACGGTGTGGCCTTGCGTTTCATGGGCCGCCCTGATCTGGCCGAAGAAGTGCTGCAGGAAGCCTTTGTGCGCATCTGGTACAACGCCTCGCGCTACGAAGCCCACCTGGCCGCGCCGATGACCTGGATGATCAACATCACCCGCAACCTGGCTATCGACCAGCTGCGAAAACGCCGTGAACAACCCCTGGCCGACGGCCAACAGGACGCCCTGCTCGACGACAGCCCCAGCGCCCACGACCGCCTCGACAGCGAGCGCGAGGCCCACGCCCTCAACCGCTGCCTCGACACCCTGGACGGCATGCAACGCCAGTCGATCACCGTGGCTTACTTCCAGGGCCTGTCATGCTCCGAGTTGGCCGACCACCTGGCCGCGCCCCTGGGTTCGGTCAAATCCTGGATCCGTCGCGGCATGGAGCGCCTGCGCAGGTGCCTTGAATCATGAACTACCAGACCACCGCCCTGCGCCGCGCCCTCGCCGCCGACTACGCCATCGGGTTGATGCCCGCCACGGCACGCCGGCGTTTTGATGCCCTGCTGCTGGAGGATGCCGCGCTGCGCGTCGAGCTTGGCCATTGGCAGGACGCGCTTGCCAGCCTGACCGGCGCGTTGCCCGAACGGCCGGTGCCGGAACATGTGTGGGCAGGCATCAAGGCGCGCATCGAACCGCAGGTGCTGCAGATGCCGGCGAAGAAGCCGTTCTGGATGAGTGTTCGCGTACTGGTCGCCGCCTGTGCGGTGGGGATGACGCTGTTGGTGGGCGTGCTGTACCAACGCGACATCGGCCCCGAGTACAGCGCCACGCTGGCCAGTGCCAACCAGCAACCGGCGCTGCAGATCCAGGCGTTTGGCGATCATTTACAAGTGGAGGCGCTGTCACTGGCCGCCGTGGAACCGACGCGCGTCTTGGAACTGTGGGCTATCCCGGCTGGCGGTAAGCCGGTGTCCCTGGGCCTAGTGCCTGTTGCCGGCAAAGGTCGAATTCAGTTGAGCAAGGAGCAGCAGGCATTGCTCGCCGCCCCGATAACCCTCGCCGTCAGCCTGGAACCAAAAGGTGGCTCGCCAACCGGCCAACCAACCGGCCCCGTGCTGTACCAGGGCGCGCTGGCGACTCGCTGACACCACCAAACCCCTGTGGGAGCGGGCTTGCAGGCGTAAACAGCAGAAACAAACAGGGCAACGGCGTGTCGCTCTTTCCCCTCCCGGAAGTAGCCGATTCCCCGGAACCCTAGCGCCGTTACAGCCCACCCAGGGCAGCCTATATCTGGCAACCCTACTCAGGAGCTGTAACCCACATGATCGGATTGATCCCCAACTTTTTTGCTGTATTCAGTGCCATCAGCAGCCAGCAACCGCGCAATCAGGTCATCGACTTGGGCCAATGCCCTGCCATCCGCGACATTCAATCAAAACCTTACACGGACCCCGACCTGCCCCCTCCATATGGCGAGGGTTATCAATACTCCGCCACGGCCAACGGCAAGACGTGGACCGGGCAAACCGCCGCAACAGAGGACGACTACCTGAGCCCGGAGTACCAACTTAAGGCCGAAGAAATCAATGAGCGCAACGGCAAAGTTCATTGTGACTATGGCGGCAAGCGCTTGATTAAAAACGGTGAGGTGGCTAATCCCTATCTGCGACTCTCAACCCTCAAGTAACCCATAAAAAATGGCGACCTCCAGGGTCGCCATTTTTTCAGCCTTGCACGTTACGCCGCACTGAACAGCTTGTGCGGATCGATCACAAACTTCTTCGGCACACCCGCATCGAACTCGCCATAACCGCGCGGCGCGTCATCCAGGCTGATCACCTGCACGCCCACGATCTCGGCGATGTTGATACGGTCCCACATGATCGCCTGCATCAACTGACGGTTGTACTTCATCACCGGAGTTTGCCCAGTGTGGAAGCTGTGGGACTTGGCCCAACCGAGGCCAAAGCGAATGCTCAGGCTGCCCATTTTCGCGGCGGCATCCACGGCACCCGGGTCTTCGGTCACGTACAGGCCAGGAATACCGATCTTGCCTGCCACGCGCACCACGCCCATCAGCGAGTTCAGCACAGTGGCCGGCGCTTCGGCCTTCACGCCTTCATGGCCATGGCCACGGGCTTCGAAGCCCACGGCGTCGACGGCGCAATCCACTTCCGGCTCGCCCAGCAGGGCGGCGATCTGTTCGTGCAGCGGGGTGTCCTTGGACAGGTCGGCAATTTCAAACCCTTGCGCCTTGGCGTGGGCCAGGCGGATCGGGTTGACGTCACCGATGATCACTACCGCCGCGCCCAGCAGGCGGGCCGAAGCGGCAGCGGCCAGGCCAACCGGGCCGGCACCGGCGATGTACACGGTGCTGCCAGGGCCAACGCCAGCAGTTACAGCGCCGTGGTAGCCGGTCGGCAGGATGTCGGAGAGGCAGGTCAGGTCGCGGATTTTTTCCATGGCCTTGTCGCGGTCCGGCAGTTTGAGCAGGTTGAAGTCAGCGTACGGCACCAGCACGTACTCGGCTTGGCCACCGGTCCAATCGCCCATGTCAACGTAGCCGTAGGCACCCCCGGCACGGGCAGGGTTAACGGTCAGGCACACGCCGGTGTGCTGTTCCTTGCAGGAGCGGCAGCGGCCGCAGGCCACGTTGAACGGCACGGACACCAGGTCGCCGATTTTCAGGTTCTCGACGTCGCTGCCCTTCTCGATCACTTCGCCGGTGATCTCATGACCGAGCACCAGGCCGGTCTGGGCGGTGGTACGGCCGCGCACCATGTGTTGGTCGGAGCCGCAGATGTTGGTGGAGACCACGCGCAGGATGACGCCGTGCTCGATCTTCCTGCCACGGGGGTCCTGCATTTTGGGATAGTCGATTTTCTGTACTTCGACCTTGCCGTTGCCGAGATACACGACACCACGATTACCAGACATGCTTTCACCTCGCTGTTGTTTTTATGGAACCGCGTTGCCCAGGCAGGCAGCGCGTTTAAGTGCTCGGGTACAGATGCTGTTTTTGCTTTGTTAGTGAAGGCCTCTTCGCGAGCAAGCCTGCTCCCACATTCGACGGGGTTCCAAACTTGGAATGCGGTCGAATGTGGGAGCGGGCTTGCTCGCGAAGGCGCCCATCAGAGCACCACTGTTCTATTGGCGTTGAGAAACACCCGCCGCTCAATGTGATACCCAACCGCCCGAGCCAACGTCAGCCCTTCGATATCGCGCCCCTTGGCGATCAAGTCCTCGGGATAGTGGCTGTGATCCACCACCTCCACGCCCTGGGCGATGATCGGGCCTTCATCCAGGTCGTTGTTGATGTAATGCGCCGTGGCGCCCACCAGTTTCACCCCTTTGTTGTAAGCCTGGTGGTAAGGCTTGGCGCCCTTGAACCCCGGCAGCAACGAGTGGTGAATGTTGATGGCCTTGCCATCGAGCTTGCGGCACAGCTCCGGCGACAGCACTTGCATGTAGCGCGCAAGGATCACCAGCTCGGCGCCGGTGTCTTCCACCACCTGCCACACCTGACGCTCCTGGGACGGCTTGTCGTTGGGGTCGAGGGGGAAATGGTAGTAGGGAATCTGGTGCCAGTCGGCCAACGGCTTCAAATCGGGGTGGTTGGACACCACCGCGACCACGTCCATCGACAGTTGGCCGATGCGTTGGCGGTACAGCAGGTCGTTCAGGCAGTGATCGGCCTTGGAGACCATGATCACCACTTTTGGCCGATAGTTCGGCGCCGTCAGCTCGAAGATCATGCCAAAGGCTTCACCGCGCGTGGCCAGGCCATCGCGGAAGGCCTGCTCGTCAAACCCGTCGGGCTGGCGGAATTCCACGCGGATGAAGAACCGACCCGAAAGGCGGTCATCGAACGAGTGGTGCTCGGTGACGTAGCAGCCCTGCTCGAACAGGTAGCGGGTGACCGCATCCACCGTGCCGAGCACGCTGGGGCAGTCGGCGGTCAAGATCCATGTGTCGGGTGCGCGGCTCATTGCGGGTAACTCCTCAAGCAACTCCAGGCAACACACGCCCTGTAGGCGCCCGGCTTGCCGGCGATGGCGTCGGTGAGATCGCCATCGCCGGCAAGCCGGGCTCCTACGGGGTGAGCGTCATGTCAGGCTTCAACGCTCAGGCCGAACTCGGCCGACGCATCCTGCAGCCACAGCCACCAGTAGTCCGAGAAGCTGCGACGGATCAGCAGCTCCCAGGTGTCTTCGGCCGTGTGGCGGATCACCAATTGCGACTTGGCGAACACCGTGCCCACCGCCTTGCCCACCGGGAAGTTGTTGGGGTGCACGTCGTAGCTGGTGGACTTCATCAACACATCACGCACGTTCGGGCCGCGCAGTTCGAGGATCTGCTGGCCGCCGCTGACGTTGACGACCTGGATATGCAAATCACCCAGGGCGGCACGCAGGTTTTGCTCGGCGGCGAATTCTTCGCCGCTTGGCACAACGAGTAGCCACTCATCCGGGCCAAGCCATTGCAGGCTGGTTTCACCCTTGACGATGACTTGCAAGGCGCCTGGCAATTCGATGCCCAGGGCCTTGTGTACGCCGGCTGCGAAGGCGGAGTCATGGCCGTCGCCACGAATCGTCAGGTGGCCCAGGAGTTTCTTTTCACGCACGGTCACGCCGGCGTTCTTGCGGCCCTTGCCGACCAGGCTGGCGAGGTCGGCATGGTGCAGCGACGACTCGGCCTTGGCACCGGAGGTGGGGCGTTGTTGGTAAACATTGGCTGCTGTCATAGAGCACCTGTTCTGAATGCTGTGGTGTCTGTTCGGCCCTCATCGCGAGCAAGCCCGGCTCCCACAGGGGAATGCATTCCAAATGTGGGAGCTGGCTTGCCTGCGATGCAGGCGACTCGGTCTGTCAGATGTTCTGGCGATCGCCTTTCGGGTCGAAGAACACCGAGGAAACAATCTCCGCCTCGATCACGCTGCCATCCGCCTGCGGTGAGAACACCCGCTCGCCCATGCGCTTCAAGCCGCCCTTCACCACCGCCATCGCGAACGAATAGCCGAGGGAGTTGTGGGCATAGCTTGAGGTGACGTGACCGACCATCTTCATCGGGATCGTCTGCTTCGGATCGAACACCAGTTGGGCGCCTTCCGGCAGCCACACTTTTGGATCGACCGGCTTCAAGCCCACCAGTTGCTTACGCTCTTCGCGCACGCAGTCTTCACGGTTCATGCCGCGCCAGCCGATCCACGAGAACGGCTTGGTGCGGCCGACGCACCAGCCCATGTTCAGGTCGTCCGGGGTCATCGAGCCGTCAGTGTCCTGGCCGACGATGATGAAGCCCTTCTCGGCCCGCAGCACGTGCATGGTTTCAGTGCCGTACGGGGTCAGGTTGTACTTCTTGCCCGCCTCGACGATTTTTTCCAACACGCCCATGGCGTAGTCGGCCTGCACGTTGACTTCGTACGACAGCTCACCGGTAAACGAGATCCGGAACACCCGAGCCGGTACGCCGCCGACCAAGCCTTCCTTCCAGGTCATGAACGGGAAGCCGTCCTTGTCCAGGTCGATGTCGGTCACTTCGCTCAACAGCTTGCGGCTGTTAGGCCCGGACAGGGTCATGGTCGCCCAGTGGTCAGTGACCGACGTGAAGTACACCTTCAGGTCTGGCCATTCGGTCTGCTGGTAGATTTCCAGCCACTGCAACACGCGCGCCGCGCCGCCGGTGGTGGTGGTCATCAGGAAGTGGTTGTCGGCGAGACAGGCGGTGACGCCGTCGTCGAAGACCATGCCGTCTTCCTTGCACATCAGACCGTAGCGCGCCTTGCCCACGTCAAGCTTGGTCCAGGCGTTGGAGTAAATGCGGTTGAGGAACTCACGCGCATCCGGGCCCTGGATATCGATTTTGCCGAGGGTGGACGCATCCAGCAGGCCGACGCTGTCGCGCACGGCCAGGCATTCGCGTTTCACCGCCGCATGCAGGTCTTCACCGTTGCGCGGGAAATACCAAGGGCGTTTCCACTGGCCGACGTCTTCAAACTCGGCGCCGTTCTTCACGTGCCAGGCTTGCAGCGCGGTGTAGCGTACCGGCTCGAAGATGTGCCCACAGTGACGGCCTGCTACCGCACCGAAAGTCACCGGCGTGTAGTTCGGGCGGAACATGGTGGTGCCCATCTGCGGGATGGTCACGTTCAGGGAGCGGGCGGCAATGGCCAGGCCGTTGACGTTGCCCAGCTTGCCCTGGTCGGTGCCGAAGCCCAGCGCGGTGTAGCGTTTGACGTGCTCGACCGACTCGAAACCCTCGCGGGTCGCCAGTTCGATGGCGGCGGCGGTCACGTCGTTTTGCAGGTCGACAAATTGCTTCGGCGCCCGTGCAGTCGGTTTGTCATGCGGCACCTGGTACACGGCCAGGGTCGGTTCTTCCAGACGGCTCAAAGCCTTTGGCAGGGTGCCTTCCACCGGCGCAAAACCGGCTTCGCTGGCCGCGCGCACGCCGCCTTCAAAACCGTCCGCCAGGGAATCACCGAGGCCGTAGACGCCGTTGATGCCACCCACGCACACGCGCTTCTGCGGGGCTTCGCCCGGTACAAAACCGAGAATGTCTTCACGCCAGGTCGGCTTGCCGCCCAGGTGCGAAGCCAAGTGAACCACCGGGCTGTAACCGCCGGAACTGGCCACCAGGTCGCACTCCAGCCACTCGCCGGGGCTGGTGACTTTGTGTGCTTTCACATCAATCGCGGCCACACGGGCAGCGGTGACGTGCTTGCTGCCACGAGCCTCGATCACGGCGCTGCCGGTGAGGATACGAATGCCTTTGGCGCGGGCTTCTTCCACCAGGGCGCCGCGTGGGTTGTGGCGCACATCGGCGACAGCCACCACGTGCAGGCCGGCATCCAACCAATCCAACGCAACACGGTAGGCGTGGTCGTTGTTGGTCGACAGCACCAGTTTCTTGCCCGGTGCCACGCCGTAACGGCGCACGTAGGTAGAGACCGCACCGGCCAGCATGTTGCCCGGCACATCGTTGTTGCCGTACACCAGCGGACGCTCGCACGCGCCGGTGGCCAGCACCACACGCTTGGCCCGTACACGGTGGATGCGCTGGCGCACCACACCAATCGGCGCACGGTCACCGAGGTGATCGGTGAGACGTTCGTGAATGGTCAGGAAGTTATGGTCGTGGTAGCCGTTGACGGTGGCGCGGGGCAGCAGCACCACGTCAGGCAGGGCTTTCAATTCAGCAATCACGCTGGCGACCCATTCGGCGGCCGGCTTGCCGTCGAGGCTTTCGCGGGAATCGAGCAGCGAGCCGCCGAACTCTTCCTGCTCATCGGCGAGGATCACGCGGGCACCGCTGCGCGCCGCTGCCAGTGCAGCAGCCAGGCCTGCAGGGCCGGCGCCGACGACCAGCACGTCGCAGTGACGGTTCATGTTGTCGTAGGTGTCCGGGTCGTTCTCGGTCGGCGAACGGCCCAGGCCAGCCGCCTTACGAATGTACTTCTCGTACGTCATCCAGAACGATTGCGGGTACATGAAGGTTTTGTAGTAGAAACCCGGCGGCATCAGCTTGCCGCCGACCTTGCCGAGAATGCCCATCACGTCATTATTGACGTTCGGCCAGCCGTTGGTGCTGGTGGCAACCAGGCCTTGGTACAGCGCCTGTTGCGTGGCGCGCACGTTAGGAATCTGAGTGGCTTCGGTGGCGCCGATCTGCAGCACCGCGTTCGGCTCTTCGGCGCCGGCCGCAAAGATGCCGCGAGGGCGCGAGTACTTGAAGCTGCGGCCGATGATGTCGACGCCGTTGGCCAGCAGGGCGGCGGCCAGGGTGTCGCCTTCAAAGCCTTTGTAGGTCTGGCCGTTGAAGCTGAAGGTCAGGACTTTGTTACGGTCGATCCGGCCACCGTTGGACAGGCGATTGGTCTGGCTCATACCTTCTCTCCAGAGGCCTTGGCGGTGAATTGTGGCTTCTCACCGATCTTGTAGGTTTCAAGAATTTCGTAGGTCAGGGTGTCACGCGTGGCGTTGAAGTACTGGCGGCAACCGGCAGCGTGAATCCACAGCTCGTGGTGCAGGCCACGGGGGTTATCGCGGAAGAACATGTAGTCGCCCCACTCTTCATCGGTGCAGGCATTCGGGTCCAGCGGGCGCGGGATGTGCGCTTGGCCGGACGCGTGGAATTCCTCTTCGGAGCGCAGTTCGCCACAGTGAGGACAGAAGATATGCAACATAGGGAATTTCTCCTGTTAGTGGGCGACGGCCGCAGCGCCGTGTTCGTCGATCAACGCACCGTTGTGGAAACGGTCGATGGAGAAAGGTGCCGCCAACGGGTGCATTTCACCCTTGGCCAGGCTGGCGGCAAACACGTTGCCTGAACCTGGGGTGGCCTTGAAGCCACCGGTGCCCCAACCGCAGTTGAAGAACATGTTGGGTACCGGCGTCTTGGAGATGATCGGGCACGCATCCGGCGTGGTGTCGACGATGCCGCCCCACTGACGGTTCATGCGCACACGGGACAGCACCGGGAACATCTCGACGATGGCCTGGATGGTGTGTTCGATCACCGGGTACGAGCCACGCTGGCCGTAGCCGTTGTAGCCGTCGATACCGGCGCCGATCACCAGGTCGCCCTTGTCGGACTGGCTGATGTAGCCGTGCACGGCGTTGGACATGATCACGCTGTCGATAATCGGCTTGATCGGCTCCGACACCAACGCTTGCAGCGGGTGGGATTCGATCGGCAGGCGGAAGCCCGCCAGCGAAGCCATGTGCCCGGAGTTACCGGCCGTGACCACACCGACGCGCTTGGCGCCGATGAAGCCCTTGTTGGTTTCCACGCCGATGCACACGCCGTTTTCCTTGCGGAAGCCGATCACTTCGGTCTGCTGGATCAGGTCCACGCCCAGCGCGTCAGCCGCACGGGCAAAGCCCCAGGCCACGGCATCGTGACGGGCCACGCCGCCGCGACGTTGCACGGTGGCGCCGAGTACCGGGTAGCGGGTGTTCTTGGAGCAGTCGAGGTACGGGATCTCGTCGGCCACTTGTTTGGCGTTGAGCAGTTCGCCATCCACGCCGTTGAGGCGGTTGGCGCTCACGCGGCGCTCGGAATCGCGGATGTCTTGCAGGGTGTGGCACAGGTTGTACACGCCACGCTGGGAGAACATCACGTTGTAGTTCAGGTCCTGGGACAGGCCTTCCCACAGTTTCATTGCGTGTTCGTACAGGTGCGCCGACTCGTCCCACAGGTAGTTGGAGCGCACGATGGTGGTGTTGCGCGCGGTGTTACCGCCGCCCAGCCAGCCTTTCTCGACCACGGCCACGTTGGTGATGCCGTGTTCTTTGGCCAGGTAGTAAGCGGTCGCCAGACCATGCCCGCCGCCGCCGACGATGACCACGTCGTAGACCTTCTTAGGTGTGGGCGTGCGCCACATCTTCTGCCAGTTTTCGTGGTGGCTGAGTGAGTGCTTGAAGAGGCCGAAGCCCGAGTAGCGTTGCATAGTCATTACTCCAAAACCGCGCTCAGCGATAAACCGGGAAATCAGCGCACAGGGCAGACACGTGCTTGGCCACGTTGGCCTCGACATCGGCGTCGCCGAGGTTGTCGAGGATGTCGCAGATCCAGCCGGCCAGTTCGATGCACTGCGGCACTTTGAAACCACGCGTGGTCACCGCCGGGGTGCCGATGCGCAGGCCCGAGGTCACGAACGGCGACTGCGGGTCATTCGGCACGGCGTTCTTGTTGACGGTGATGTGGGCGCGGCCCAGGGCGGCATCCGCCTCTTTGCCGGTCAGGCCCTGACGGATCAGGCTGACCAGGAACAGGTGGTTGTCGGTGCCGCCGGACACCACGTCATATCCACGTTTGATGAACACATCGGCCATGGCCTGGGCGTTATCGATCACTTGCTGCTGGTAGGCCTTGAAGCCGGGTTCCAGCGCCTCCTTGAAGCACACGGCCTTGCCGGCGATGACGTGCATCAGCGGGCCGCCCTGGGCGCCCGGGAACACGGCAGCGTTGAGTTTCTTTTCAATCTCTTCGTTGGCCTTGGCCAGGATCAAGCCGCCCCGTGGACCGCGCAGGGTCTTGTGGGTGGTGGTGGTGACCACATCGGCATACGGCAGCGGGTTCGGGTACAGGCCAGCGGCAACCAGGCCGGCGACGTGGGCCATGTCGACGAACAGCAGCGCGCCGACCTTGTCGGCGATCTGACGGAAGCGTGGGAAATCCAGGGTCTTGGAGTAGGCAGAGAAACCGGCCACGATCATTTTTGGCTTGTGTTCCACCGCCAGGCGCTCGACTTCGTCGTAGTCGATCAGGCCGGTGTCGGTGTTGATGCCGTATTGCACCGCGTTGTACAGCTTGCCCGAAGACGACACTTTGGCGCCGTGGGTCAGGTGACCGCCGTGGGCCAGGCTCATGCCCAGGATGGTGTCGCCGGCGTTGATCAGGGCCAGGTACACGGCGCTGTTGGCCGAAGAGCCGGAGTGCGGCTGCACGTTGGCGTAATCGGCGCCGAACAATTGTTTGGCGCGCTCGATGGCCAGGGCTTCGACCTTGTCCACGTGCTCGCAGCCACCGTAGTAGCGCTTGCCCGGGTAGCCTTCGGCGTATTTGTTGGTGAGGCCGCTGCCTTGCGCTTCCATCACACGTTTGCTGGTGTAGTTCTCTGACGCGATCAGCTCGATATGATCTTCCTGACGCTGTTCTTCGGCATTCATGGCCGCGAGCAGTGCGTCGTCATATCCCTGGATCTGGTCTTTTTTGCTGAACATCGCGTCTCTCCCAGCCTTTCGTATTGTTGAGGCCCTCGCAGGGCCCTTTGATGCGATGGTAGGGCTGGTGCAGACAGGTCAAATGCCTACGCACGCCACGCAAAGGTGCGTTTACGACATTAGATGAGCGACACGAAACAAATGTGGGAGCGGGCTTGCTCGCGAATGCGGCGGGTCAGCCAATACATGGGTTAACTGACCCACCGCATTCGCGAGCAAGCCCGCTCCCACAGGGGGTTAGGCGATGATCTGGCGGACGAGTAACAGCAGCAGGAAATGCAGGGGATAGAGGACATAAGCCCAACGCCGCATGGCTGGTGGCGAGACGTTTTTGGCACGTCGCAACAAGGCCAGGCCGGCCAATGGCGCAATCAGGCACGCGGCCAATCCCAACTTCGCCACCAGCGTGTCGCTACTGAGCAGAATTTGCCATTGGTTGGCGGCCATGCAGACCACACCCGGCAACAGGCTGAAATACCATGGGCGACGGAACACCAGCAGCATCGCCAACGGCAACAACACGCCGAAAAAACCGAACATCAGCTGCGTGGAAAAAACCGCCGCAATGGTGACGGCAATCAGCGCCAATCCTCGATCAAAAAGCGCCTTCTGCTGCCATCCTCGGGTAACCAGCAAGCCCAACGCCAAAGTCGGCAACACGTTCAACGTATCGGCATCATCGATAAACAGGCGGTACGGCACTTCGCTGATCACGCTGAACAGCAGCAGCCACCCCAGGTAGCGCCACTGGCCGGTCACGGGTGCATTTCGTGCGCGGTGCAGATTCGCTGCAATGGCCAGGCAAAACCACGGGAACGCCAGGCGCCCCGGCACGTACAGGCCATCCAGGCTCAAGCCGACATACCGCAGGTGGTCCAGCACCATGCACAGCAGCGCCAGCCACTTGAGCAAATCCAAAGCGCCATCACGGACGCGTCCGACAGGAATCGTTTCAGTACCGTGCATAATTCCCCAGTGACTTTGCATTTACAGCGCGTGCGCACCCGCGACATTCTTGGTTACAGTGCGCACCAACATCGACCACAGGAATGGGCCATGACCGACAAGAGCCAACAATTTGCCAGCGACAACTATTCCGGCATCTGCCCGGAAGCCTGGGCCGCCATGGAACAAGCCAACCAGGGCCATCAGCGCGCCTATGGCGACGATGAATGGACCCACCGCGCAGCCGACGGTTTCCGCAACCTGTTTGAAACCGACTGCGAAGTGTTCTTCGCCTTCAACGGCACCGCCGCCAACTCCCTGGCGTTGTCGTCCTTGTGCCAGAGCTACCATAGCGTGATTTGCTCGGAAACCGCCCACGTCGAGACCGACGAATGCGGCGCGCCGGAGTTTTTCTCCAACGGCTCCAAGCTGCTCACCGCCCGTACCGAAAACGGCAAGCTGACGCCGGAGTCGATCCGCGAGATCGCCCTCAAGCGCCAGGACATCCACTACCCGAAACCCCGCGTGGTCACCCTGACCCAGGCCACCGAAGTGGGCAGCGTGTACACCCCGGATGAAATCCGCGCCATCAGCGTCACCTGCAAAGAGCTGGGCCTGAACCTGCACATGGACGGCGCGCGCTTCTCCAACGCCTGCGCATTCCTCGGCTGCTCGCCAGCGGACCTGACCTGGAAAGCCGGGGTGGACGTGCTGTGCTTTGGCGGCACCAAGAACGGCATGGCCGTGGGCGAAGCGATCCTGTTTTTCAACCACAAGCTGGCTGAAGACTTCGATTACCGCTGCAAACAGGCGGGCCAGTTGGCCTCGAAAATGCGCTTCCTCTCGGCCCCCTGGGTGGGCTTGCTGGAAAACGACGCCTGGCTCAAACACGCGCGCCACGCCAACCATTGCGCGCAGCTGCTGAGCAGCCTGGTGGCGGACATCCCCGGCGTGGAATTGATGTTCCCGGTGCAGGCCAACGGCGTGTTCCTGCAACTGTCGGAACCTGCCATCGCCGCACTGACGGCCAAGGGCTGGCGCTTCTACACCTTCATCGGCAAAGGTGGCGCACGGTTCATGTGTGCGTGGGATACCGAGGAAGAGCGTGTAAGAGAACTGGCGGCGGATATTCGGGAAGTGATGGGCGCCTGATACTGGCGCAGTGCCGAGTCTGTTATTTGATATTTCTGACAGCCTCACGCTGCATTTTCATTGTCTAGCCTCTTGGAACCCGGAAGGAAAACGCCGCTGCAGCGGCTCTCCTTTCGGGTACGACAACCTGCCGAATGACCGGCCGGAAATGGACATCCAACAGAGAGCTAAACCATGGAATATCAGAGCATCGGCAACACCCTCGAAAGCGACGGCAGCGTCAGCACCACCGTCATTGACTGGGATGAGTTCCGCAAGTACGCAAAAGTGGGCGACACCATCCGCGAGCCATCAAGGACATTGCGGATCTACGATAAAGCCTATGAATTGACAGCATCAGGCCAGCACTTCGTCGTCCACATCTACGCCCAATAACCCCTAATGTGGGAGCGGGCTTGCTCGCGAATATGGAGTGTCAGTCACCAGATAAGCGACTGACACACTGCTTTCGCGAGCAAGCCCGCTCCCACACACGCCGGCTCCTACAGGGGCGGTGCTAGCCTTCAGAATTCGATACGCACGTCGCCTTTCGGCACGCTGCAGCACGACAGGATGTAACCCTCGGCTTCGTCTTCCTCGGTGATCCCGCCGTTGTGGTCCATCTCGACTTCGCCACCCAGTTTCATCACCTTGCACGTGCCGCAGATGCCCATGCCGCAGGCTTTTGGAATCAACAGGCCAAGCTTGGCCGCGGCCGCATGCACGGTTTCGCCCGGGGCCACGCGAATGCTCTTGCCCGAGGCAATGAATTCCACCTGGTGCAGGTCCGCCAGGTCGATTTCCGGCGCGTCGGCGGCTTGTTCGGCCTGTTCGACCGCATCGGCACGGGCTTCCGGTGGCGTGGCACCGAAGGATTCCTCGTGATAACGCGTCATGTCGAACCCGGCCACTTCCAGCAGGCGCTTCACCGCATTCATGTAGGGCGTAGGCCCGCAGCAGAACACTTCGCGCTCCAGGAAGTCCGGCACCATCAGTTCGAGCATCTTGTGGTTCAGGTAACCACGATAACCGGCCCACGGCTCACCCAACCCGTGTTTCTCACAGATCAGGTGCAGGCTGAAGTTGTCGATCCGCGACGCCATGTGCTCCAGCTCGCGGTGATAGATGATGTCTTTGGGCGAGCGGGCGCTGTGGATAAACGTCATGTCGACATTCGCGTTGGTGTCGTAGAACCAACGCGCCATGGACATCACCGGGGTGATGCCCACGCCGCCGCTGAGGTACAGCACTTTCGGGCTTGGGAAGTCGATGGCATTGAACAGGCCCACCGGCCCGTGCACTGCCAGCTCCTGACCTTCATGAAGCGTGTCATGCAGCCAGTTGGACACCTTGCCACCCGGTACGCGCTTGATGGTCACCGAGAAGCTGTAAGGCACCGACGGTGAGCTGGAAATGGTGTAGGAGCGCATGATCGGCTGGCCTTCGATTTCCAGCTCCAGGGTGACGAACTGCCCCGGCTTGAAAAAGAACAGGATCGGCTGGTCGGCCATGAAGCAGAAGGTGCGCACGTCCCAGGTTTCCTGGATGACTTTGACGCAACGGACAATGTGCCGACCATTGGCCCAGGTCTGGGTGGTTACCGGATTCAGGAAATTATTGGACATGTTGTTCTCCACCGCCGACATCGGCCTTATGGTGGCGATTCTGCGTAACGCCAGAACCACCCATTTACCTATCTGCGACATTCACATACTTATCGCGACCAGCCCCCAACGACCTAGGGTTGCGCGTCGGGAACAGATTGGGCCATGTCGCCCATGGATAAGGTTCAGCCCATCGGCGGCCCCACACTCGCTCCCAACAACGACGCTTTCTTTACGCCTTGCTGCAAACCTGATTAGCCACTTATCTCGGCCACACAGAATGGCCATGAGGACCTACACGATGGACGTCACCGCAACCTTAAGCTTGGGCGATCCGCTGGAACCCGCACGCAAGGCCACCGCGCAAATGCTGCAAGAACGCGAGCGCACCTTTTCGCTGCCACAGCCGTTCTACTCTGATGAGCGGTTGTTTGATATCGACATGCAGGAGATCTTCCAGAAGGAGTGGTTGATCGCCGGCATGACCTGCGAGATCCCCACCAAGGGCAACTACCTGACCCTGCAAGTGGGCAAGAACCCGATCATCGTGATCCGTGGCGCCGAAGGCGTGGTGCATGCGTTCCACAACGTCTGCCGCCACCGTGGTTCGCGCTTGTGTACCAGCGACAAGGGCAAGGTCGCCAAACTCGTGTGCCACTACCACCAGTGGACCTACGAGCTGGACGGTCGCCTGCTGTTCGCCGGCACCGAGATGGGCGCCGACTTCGACATGAAGCAATACGGCCTGAAGCCGGTGAACGTGAAGACCGCAGGCGGCTACATCTTCATCAGCCTGTCGGAGAACCCGCCGGCCATCGATGACTTCCTGTCGACGCTCACCCACTACATGGAACCGTACGACATGGAAAACACCAAGGTGGCGGTGCAAACCACCTTGATGGAAAAAGCCAACTGGAAGCTGGTGCTGGAAAACAACCGCGAGTGCTACCACTGCAACGCGTCGCACCCCGAACTGCTGAAAACCCTGCTGGAATGGGACGACGTCACCGACCCGCGTGCCGACCAGGCCTTCAAGGACCACGTAGCCGCCTCCGCCGCTGCCTGGGATGCCGAGAAGATCCCTTACGCCCACGCCAGCTTCGGCCTGCGCAACCGTATCGTGCGCATGCCGCTGCTCAAGGGCACCGTGTCGATGACCATGGACGGCAAGCAAGGCTGCGCCAAGCTGATGGGGCGCATCAAGAACCCGGACCTGGGCTCGATGCGCATCCTGCACCTGCCGCACTCCTGGAACCACTGCATGGGCGACCACATCATCGTGTTCACCGTGTGGCCGATCAGCGCCCAGGAAACCATGGTCACCACCAAGTGGATCGTGCACAAGGACGCGGTGGAAGGCGTGGACTACGACCCGGCGCGCATGCGCGAAGTGTGGGACGCCACCAACGACCAGGACCGCCGCCTGGCCGAAGAGAACCAGCGTGGCATCAACTCCACCGCCTACCAGCCTGGCCCGTACTCCAAGACCTATGAGTTCGGCGTGGTGAACTTCGTGGACTGGTACAGCGAGCGCATGCTGAGCAACCTGGGGGCGGCGCCAGCGCCTTACCTCAAGGGTGTGGCGGTACACGAGTAACAGAGCCCACAAAGACCAAACTGTGGGAGCTGGCTTGCCTGCGATAACGGCGGTGAATTCACTGCACTCATCGCAGCGGTGCGACGATTCGACAAGCCAGCTCCCACATTTGCAACTGCACAGTGTTCAACATTTGATCAACCCTCTTGAAACCCTTTAGCGACCTGCCCTCCAGCCGTTACCCAACAACTTATCCACAAAGCCACCCACAGCAATTGTGGGCAACTGTGCTATTCACCTGAATTTAATTGAAGAAAATCCGTGACTTATTCAAGTCATGGGGTTTCAGCATGCATTGCTCACTTATTGATCAAACACCTACAAGCCACGTAGGTAGAGGCCTGTAGCGGTACGCAAACACCTTATCCACAGAGCCACCAACAGAGATTGGGTGTAACTTCAAAAACCTTGTGGAAAACCCCACCAGACCGTCATGAGCCGGGGGTTTTAAGGGCTCCAGCATCAAATTGGTCGTTTTTTGCCCAAGCCTGTGTAAGCCACGTTTTATAAGGCTCTCAGCCGAGAGCGAACATCTTATCCACAGAAGCGCCAACAGACTTTGGGGGCAAGTCTGTGTGTAAACGCCAGTGCGCACAGGGAAAAAACCCAGGAAAAACCGCCAGTTACCCTGGTTGTTTTTCGTACAGAGGACTAAAGGGCTTGATTTGCAAGGGGTGTGGACAGCCGCGAACAGGTTATCCACAGACGGGTCAACAGGGATTGTGGGTAAGCCCACAGTAGGAGCCGGCAAGCCGGCTCCTACAGTGGTTTGGGGGGGTGGTTAGCGTACGACGCCTTCTTCAACGAGCAGCTTGAGGATGGCTTCGGCGCCCGCTTCCGGGCTAAGGCCCTTGAGCACCTGCCCGCCGCCGCCACTGGCCTTGGCGGTCGCGGCTTTCATCCGATCGGCACCGCTCTTGGCCTTGATCACCTTAAGACGCTTTGGCCGAGGTTTAGCCGGTTGCAGCACGGCGCCTGTGAATAACTCGTCCTCTTCCACCTCGACCTCGTGGGCTGCCAGCTCACCCCGTTGCGCAGGGCCGTAGGCACTTTGCCGAGGCTTGGGCGCGGCGTTATCCACCGTGGCCAGGAACGGCAAGCGCACCTTCAGGCGGCGCCGCTGGCCGCGTGGCAAGGCTTGCAGCACATGGGCCACGCCGCCGTCGATGGACTCCACTTGCGCCAGCCCGACGATCAACGGCCAGCCCAATTGTTCGGCGAGCAGGAATGGCAGCATGCCCGAGCCTTCGCCGGTTTCCGCCTGGCTGCCGGCGAGCACCACCTGGGCACCTGCCTCGCGCAGGTAGTCGCTGAGCACCGGCAAGGCATCGCTGCCTGCCGGTTGTTCCAGCACCTGCAATTGGGGCAACCCCATGCCCAGGTAGCTGCGCAGGGTCGGCTCGTTG
This sequence comes from Pseudomonas sp. BIGb0164, assembly GCF_024810135.1. Lineage (NCBI taxonomy): Bacteria > Pseudomonadati > Pseudomonadota > Gammaproteobacteria > Pseudomonadales > Pseudomonadaceae > Pseudomonas > Pseudomonas sp. BIGb0164. The sequence continues at coordinate 131,551 of NZ_JANUEA010000003.1, forward strand.
ATGTTGCCGGCGTGGAGCACCTGCAACTTATCCCCAGCCATTTGCAGGCCCAGCTCGACGGCGCGCGCGTCCTGCTCGGCACGGCGCGGGCGCCCGGAAGTCGGGTGGGCGCCGATGGACACCAGGCTGATTACATTCGTGGTCATGGCCAACTCCTTAAGCTGCATCGCGCTTGGCGCCGTTGCGGTAGGCCTCGACCGCTGCGATCAAGGCGTGCAGGATCGCGGCGCTTTCGCCGATCACCGACAGGTCGGCACGCTTGATCATGTCGCAGCCAGGGTCCAGGTTGATCGCCACCACCTTGTCGCAGGCACCGATGCCCTGCAGGTGCTGGATCGCCCCGGAAATCCCCACCGCCACATACACCCGCGCCGTAACCCAGGTGCCACTGGCGCCGACTTGGCGATCACGCGCCATGAAGCCGTCGTCCACCGCCACCCGCGAAGCGCCTTCGGTAGCGCCCAGTGCAGCGGCGGTCTGGTGGAACAGCGCCCAGTCCTTCACGCCGTTGCCGCCAGAGAAAATGAATTCCGCCTCGGCCATGGGAATCGCCGCCGGGTCCACCGCCACTGCGCCGAGGTCTTCAATACGCGGCAGGCTGCGGGCCAGGGGTGTGGATAACTCCACGGGCAAGGCTTCGTGCCGGGTTTCGCTGACCGGATCGGCGCACTCGGCGGCCGCCAGGATCAGGCGCGGCAGAGGGCGGGCCAAGTCTTCCTGGCCGGCACCGGCACGGCCGATGCACTCGTTACCCTTGATCTGCCAGACACGCGTGGCCGGGCGTTCCTGGAGGCTGGCGGCAAAGCGCCGTCCCAACTCACCGCCACCGCTGCGGCTGTCGGGCAGCAGCCAATGACGCGGGTTGAATTGGTTATCCACAGCCCGCAGGCCCTGGACACGTTGTTCCGGTGAATAACCGTCGAATGCGTGACCTTCCAACACCAGCAGGCGGTCGACACCGGCCGCAGCGAAGGCCGTCTCCTTGTGCTCGCCAAACACCACCGCCAGCACGGCGCCGTCGCTGCCGGCCAACTGCCGCGCCAGGCCGAGCAAGTCGCGGTCGTGGCTGCTCAGGCGGCCGCCGACCATGTCCGGCACCACGTTGATGTAGAACGCAGGCGCTGGCACCTGGTGCAACGGCAACTGCACTTCCACCGCCGCCGTGCGCTTGGCCGCGCCGCCCTGCTGGGCGCCGCTGCGGTCGATGCGCTTGATGCCGTTGGGGCCGATAAAACCGACGCCATGTACATGCTTGCGGATGACGCCGTTGGGCCCCATCCAGCTGTGTTGCACCGGCTGCATCGCCGCATGCAGCGGGTGCAAGCGGTTGCGGGCAATCCATTCGGCCCGGGGGTCGCGGCGGATAATGTCGCTCATCAGAGCACCTCCGCAGGTTCACGCTTTAAAGGAGCTTTTGCCGGTGCGGCGTCTTCGAGCAATGCATCAGCAACAAGCTCGGCAATATCTTTGATCAGTGGGCGCGGTTCGACCACACCCTCAAGCATCGCCGTGCACTGTGGACAACCCACGGCCACCAGCTCGGCGCCGGTCTCGCGGATGTCTTCCATGCGCATGTCCGGGATACGTTGCTTGCCGGGAATATCAGTGATCGGCGCCCCGCCACCGCCGCCGCAGCAGCGTGAACGGAAGCCCGAGCGCTGCATCTCCTTGACCTCGATACCCAGCGCCCGCAGCACTTGGCGCGGTGCCTCGTATTCGCCGTTGTAGCGGCCCAGGTAGCACGGGTCGTGATAGGTCACGCTACTGCCCTTGTGCTGGCCCAGGTTCAACGCGCCCTCGCCGATCAGCTCGGCCATGAAGGTGCTGTGGTGCTGCACGAGGTAGTTGCCGTTGAAGGCGCCGTACTCGTTTTTCAGCACGTGGAAACTGTGGGGATCGCAGGTGACGATGCGCTTGAAGCCGTACTTTTCCAGCGTCTGGATATTGCGCGTGGCCAGCAACTGGAACGTTGCTTCATCGCCCAGCCGGCGAGCCACGTCACCGCTGTCGCGCTCTTCCAGGCCGAGTACGGCAAAGTCGACATTGGCCGCTTTCAGCACTTTGACGAACGCACGCAAGGTGCGCTGGTTACGCATGTCGAAAGCGCCGTCGCCGACCCAGAACAGCACGTCGGTGGTGCCTTTTTCGCTGAGCAAAGGCAGGTTCAAATCCGCCGCCCAGTTCAGCCGCCCGCCCGGTGCAAAACCGCCGGGGTTGTCGGTGGCGATCAGGTTCTCCAGGACTTCGGCGCCCTTGTTCGGGGTCGCGCCCTTTTCCAGGGTGAGGTGGCGGCGCATGTCGACGATGGCGTCCACGTGCTCGATCATCATCGGGCACTCTTCCACGCAAGCGCGGCAGGTGGTGCAGGACCACAGGGTCTCGGCATCCACCAGGCCGTTGACGATCGGCTGGTGCGGGTTGCCAGCATGTTCGCCAATGGCTTTGCCCGGGTAAGGGCTGCCGGCAAACTTGGCATCGGTACCACCGGCCAGGCCGACCACCATGTCCTGGATAAGTTTTTTCGGGTTCAGCGGTTGGCCGGCAGCGAACGCTGGGCACGCGGCTTCGCATTTACCGCACTGCACGCAGGCGTCAAAACCGAGCAGCTGGTTCCAGGTGAAATCCTTGGGTTTTTCCACGCCCAGGGGCGCGGTTTTATCGCTGAGGTCCAGCGGTTTCAAACCGGTGGAACGGCCACCGCCGAAGCGCTCGGCACGGCGGTGCCAGGCCAGGTGAAGGGCGCCGGCGAAGGCGTGTTTCATCGGGCCGCCCCAGGTCATGCCGAAGAACATTTCGGACACGCCCCACAGCACGCCAACACCGAGCAATGCCGCGAGCAACCAGCCGCCGAAGTCCGCCGGCAGAATCCCGGCCACCGGCAAGGTGACCAGGAAGAAGCTTACCGAGAACGCCATGAGGCTCTTCGGCAAGCGCATCCACGGGCCTTTGGACAGGCGTGACGGCGGATTGCGACGGCGCAGATACACGAACGTGGCACCGACAAACATCAGCACCGAGGCCAACAGCAAGGCATAACCGAGGATGCGGTTATGCAGGCCGAAGCCATGCACCAGAATGGCGAGCAGCGCCGACAGCACAAAGCCCAACGCCGTGGCGACGTGGGTGTTGGCGATGTATTTGTCGCGGGCGACCACGTGGTGCAGGTCGACCATGTAGCGCTTGGGCATGGCCAACAGGCCACCCAGCAAGTCGACCTTGGACGCACGGCCACGGCGCCACATGTTTACCCGGCGCAGGGCGCCGAGGACGGCAAGGCCCAGGGCGGCGAACAGCAGGATGGGAAGAAGGGTGTTCAGCATGGTGAAGCTCCCACAGACCACACAGGTCTACTGTGAAACTGGCCCTGAATGTGGGAGCGGGCTTGCTCGCGAAAGCGGTGGTTCAGCCACCGGATGTATCGACTGACACACCGCCTTCGCGAGCAAGCCCGCTCCCACATTTGACCGAGTTCACCTCGTCAGAAATCCTTGCACAAGCGCAGGGCGTCATAGATCGCAGCGTGGGTATTGCGCTGCGCCACACAGTCACCGATGCGGAACAGCAAGTACCCGTCACCCGCCTCGCTCAAGCACGGCTGCGGCTTGATCGCGAACAGCGCTTCGACGTCGATCTGGCCCTTGTTGCGCGAGCCTTCCTTGAGTGCGTAGTAGATGGCTTCGTCCGGGCGCACGCCGTTCTCGACGACCACCTGGTCCACCACCCGCTCCTCTTTGGCGCCGGTGTATTCGTTCTCCAGCACCGCCACCAGCTTGTCGCCTTCGCGGTAGACCTTTTCCAGCATCATGTCGCCGGTCATGATCACTTCTTTGGGGTACATGCTGCGGTAGTAGGTGGGGAACGACGTACCGCCAATGGCCACGCCCGGCTTGATGTCGTCGGTGACGATCTCGACCTGGCTGCCTTTGTCGGCCAGGAAGTCGGCCACCGACATGCCGGTGAATTCGCAGATGGTGTCGTACACCAGCACGTTCTTGCCCGGCGCGACTTTGCCGTCGAGCACGTCCCAACTGCTGACGACCAAGCCTTCAGCCGCGCCCCAGTGTTCGTTCTGCTCGACGTTCGGGTTGCCACCGACCGCCAGCACCACCACGTCCGGACGCAAGTCCAGGATGGTATCGGCATCGGCCGCCACGCCCAGGCGCAGGTCGACTTTCAAGCGAGCCAGTTCCAGCTGGAACCAGCGCGTGATACCGGCGATCTGGTCACGCTGCGGCGCCTTGGACGCCGTGGTGATCTGCCCTCCGATAAATTCTTTTTTCTCGAACAGGGTCACATCGTGGCCACGCTCGGCGGCGACGCGCGCAGCTTCCATCCCGGCAGGGCCGGCCCCCACCACCACGACTTTGCGTTTTGGCCCGGTGGATTTTTCGATGATGTGCGGCACGCCCATGTATTCGCGGGAGGTCGCGGCGTTCTGGATGCACAGCACATCCAGCCCTTGGTACTGGCGGTCGATGCAGTAGTTGGCGCCGACGCACTGTTTGATCTGGTCGATCTGGCCCATCTTGATCTTGGCGATCAGGTGCGGGTCGGCGATGTGTGCACGGGTCATACCGACCATGTCCACATAACCGCCTTCCAGAATCCGCGTGGCCTGGTTCGGGTCCTTGATGTTCTGCGCGTGCAGCACCGGCACCTTGACCACTTCCTTGATACCGGCCGCCAAGTGCAGGAATGGCTCCGGTGGATAACTCATGTTCGGGATCACGTTGGCCAGGGTGTTGTGCGTGTCACACCCCGAACCCACCACGCCGATGAAATCGAGCATGCCGGTGTCGTCGTAGTACTTGGCGATCTGCTTCATGTCCTCGTGGGACAAGCCGTCCGGGTGGAATTCGTCACCGCACAGGCGCATGCCCACGCAGAAGTCATCGCCCACTTCGGCGCGCACGGCCTTGAGCACTTCCAGGCCGAACTTCATGCGGCCTTCAAAGGTGCCACCCCATTCATCGGTACGCTTGTTGACCCGCGGGCTCCAGAACTGGTCGATCATGTGCTGGTGCACGGCGGACAGTTCCACGCCATCCAGGCCACCGGCCTTGGCACGGCGTGCAGCCTGGGCGTAGTTGCCGATCACGCGCCAGATTTCTTCTGGCTCGATGGTCTTGCACGTGGCACGGTGCACCGGCTCACGCACGCCAGACGGTGACATCAGCGTCGGCCAGTTGAAGCCGTCCCAACGCGAGCGACGGCCCATGTGGGTAATCTGGATCATGATCTTGGCGCCATGCTTGTGCATGGCGTCGGCGAGGTTCTGGAAGTGCGGGATGATGCGATCGGTGGACAAGTTCACCGAACTCCACCATTCCTGCGGGCTGTCGATGGCCACCACCGAGGAGCCGCCACAGATCGCCAGGCCGATGCCGCCCTTGGCTTTCTCTTCGTAGTACTTCACATAGCGGTCAGTGGTCATCCCGCCGTCGGTGGCATACACCTCGGCGTGGGCAGTGCTGAGTACGCGGTTGCGAATAGTCAGTTTGCCGATCTGGATCGGCTGGAACATTGCTTCGAAAGCCATGGCACGGTCCTCGGCTTACAACGGCTTGACGGTGAACAGGCCGTCATCGTGGCCCTCTTCGGAGCCTCCGTAGACTTGCTCTGCGACAGTGCGGATCTGGCTACCGCGCGCTTGAAGAATCTGGTCCATGGCGCCGGCAAACCAGCCGGTGAACATGTAGTCGACTTTGCGCCCGACCTTGCCGTACACGTAGACGAACGCCGAGTGTTCCAGCTTGACGCTGGCAGTGCCCTTGTCCAGGTCGATGTCCTGGATCTTGAACAGGCCCCAGCCGCGTTGCGACAGGCGCTTCATGTAGTGCTCGAACACCGCAACGCCTTCCAGGCCGTGGCATTCAGCTTCTTTCTCGCACCAGTGCCAGGCGGACTTGTAGCCGGCCTTGTAGAGGATTTCGGCATAAGCCTCGGCGCCCAGCACTTCTTCGATACCGATGTGGTTGTTGACGAAGAAATGGCGCGGCACGTACAGCATCGGCAGGGCGTCGGAGGTCCAGACACCGGTTTCGCTGTCGACTTCGATAGGCAATTGCGGGGCGATCTTGGCCATGGAAACTTAACTCCAGAAAATTCGTTTGGATGCCCGCTGCGCGAAAGGCAGCGGGTTAAGGATTAGGAGAGCGGTGGCTTATTCGCCCCAGACGTCTTTCAAGACGTTGACCCAGTTCTCGCCCATGATCTTGCGCACCACACGCTCGCTGTGACCGCGCTTGAGCAGGGTCTCGGTGAGGTTGGGGAACTCGCCCACGGTGCGGATGCCCAGCGGGTTGATGATCTTGCCGAAGCTGGTCAGGCGGCGGGCGTAGCCCTTGTCATGGGTCAGCATTTCGAAGAAATCCTGGCCATGGCCCTGGGTGAAGTCGGTGCCGATGCCGATGGCGTCTTCGCCGACGATGTTCATGGTGTATTCGATGGCTTCGGCGTAGTCGTCGATGGTCGAATCGATGCCCTTGGCCAGGAACGGCGCAAACATGGTCACGCCGACAAAACCGCCGTGGTCGGCGATGAACTTGAGTTCTTCATCGGACTTGTTGCGCGGGTGCTCTTTAAGCCCGGACGGCAGGCAGTGGGAGTAGCACACCGGTTTCTTGGATTCGAGGATGACTTCTTCGGACGTTTTGGAGCCCACGTGGGACAAGTCGCACATGATGCCGACACGGTTCATCTCGCCGACGACCTCACGGCCAAAGCCCGACAGGCCGCCGTCACGCTCGTAGCAGCCGGTGCCGACCAGGTTCTGGGTGTTGTAGCACATCTGCACCACCCCCACGCCGAGCTGCTTGAAGATCTCGACATAGCCCAGTTGGTCTTCGAAGGCATGGGCGTTCTGGAAGCCGAAGATGATGCCGGTCTTGCCCAGTTCCTTGGCGCGACGGATGTCTGTGGTGGTTTTCACCGGGATCACCAGGTCGCTGTTTTCACGGATCAGGGTCTGGCTGGCCACGATGTTATTGATGGTGGCCTGGAACCCTTCCCACACCGACACAGTGCAGTTGGCGGCGGTAAGGCCGCCTTTGCGCATGTCCTCGAACAGGTCACGGTTCCACTTGGCAATAATCAGCCCGTCGATAACGATGCTGTCGGCGTGCAATTCGGCTGGGCTCATCAGGCGTCCCCTTATTGGCGATTCATGCGCCGAATCGTCTGCCGGCGCTTTGGGGCCAGCATATGCCCAGGGGCCGACAGAGCCGGGTGCAAAAACGACAGGGGAATTGCCGAAAGCGTCAATCCACGACAAAGGCTGCTATGACACGTCTGACTGGCAGCTGTTATTTGTCTTACGCTTGGGCCAGAATTCCGCATCACCTGATATGAGACGGCGCAATGAAATCGATTTTCCTGGCTTTGGCACTCATCGCAACCACCGCACACGCGGCTGAAGACACCGACAACACGCCGTGCGATGGCATCGAAAACGACAAGCAAACCCTGGAATGCGCCACCTACAACAAAACCACCGCCGAGCAATTGCTCAAGGACAACTACCAGGGCCTGCTCGAACGCATGGGTTCGACCTACGGCAGCAACAAGTCGCAGCTCGCCGACATTACCGCTCGTCTGAAGGATGCCCAGCAGAAGTGGGAAAAACTGCGTGACGCCGATTGCGCCGTGGACACCTTCCCGGCGGTGAACGGCACCAAGGCATACGCGATCCAGCAGAACGACTGCCTGGCGCGGATGAGTGATGAGCGGTCGGAATTTTTGGAGTCGATCGGGCAGGAATAAGCGACAATCGCCGCCACTTTCTCTCTGAAACAAGGCGACTCATGAAGACTTGCGGCATCGAAATCAAAGGCAGCGAAGCCATCATCGCTGTCGCTTCCCTGGACAACGGGGCGCTGGCCCATGTCGCCTTGGCCACCAAGAAAATCGCTCTGGAAGACGACGATGAAGCGGCCAACATCAAAGCCTTCGCCGCTCAAGTGAAGGCGTTTGTGCAGGACAACGCCATCGAGCGTATCGCCATCAAGAAGCGCAGCAAGAAAGGCGAATTTGCCGGGGGCCCGACCACGTTCAAGATTGAAGGGGTGTTTCAGCTGCTCGACGGTGTGGAGGTGACGCTGCTGTCGCCGCAGACCATTAATGCGCAGAATAAGAAGCACAACTTCGAGTTGCCGGCGACGCTGAACAAGTACCAGCACGAAGCCTACAAAGCGGCATGCTCGGCCCTGCTGAAAAAATAAGCCACACCGCCTATCCACTGTGGGAGCTGGCAAGCCAGCTCCCACATTTGATTTGAGTTGCCCCTTAGTCAGGTGTACGGCGCTTGTGCTTCAGCCAATCTCCAAACGTCTTGTCCTCCAGGGCATACCCGCCCCGGCTCGATTTCCACACCAGTTCTTTGTCACGCAGGGCATCGATGCAGGCCTGAATCGTCTGGGTGCCCGGCACTACGTCGCTGCCCATCTCTTCCAGCGCCTTGCTGACTGCCGCCAGGGTGCTGTCGGTAAACGGCGCGAACGGTTCGTTGTTTTGCGAACGCTCCACCATCACGTCCAGCACGGCACGTTGGGGAATAGTGAGATTGTTCCAGGCGCTTTCAAATTCGGTCCACACGCCCGCGCGCAGTAACTCGGCGCGGCTGTGCAGCAGTTGGCCCAGGTTGCTGGCCTCGCCCAACTCCAGCGCCACTTCACCGATGATGGTGCGCAACATCTCTGGACGCCGGCCCACCAACTCAAAGGCCTCATCGATATCGGCCGCGTTGAATTGGTTGGTCTTGGCCAGATTTGCGTTGAGGTGCGCGGTGTAAGCCTGGGTGAACGCTTTGCCCAACAGTGGAAACGGCGTGATGCTGGAGCCGAAGAACGGCTGACTTTTACCCAATACCAAGTGGGCCAGCTTGTCGCGGTTGGAACCGGTGAACACCAGGTGCAAACCACTGCCGTCCTCGTCTCTACCTTGGTTTAGCTGGTCCCGGGCGGCCTTCAGCGCGAACATCGCATTGATGCCTGAATCGCTGGTCAGCGCGTGCTGTGCCTCATCAATCACCAGCACGACGGGTTTTTCCGCAGCGTGGTGCAGCAGCTCCAGCGCCTGGGTCAATGTTGCGCCAACAGGCAATTGCGGCTTGCTGAAGTCCCAGGACAGTGTCCGCAGAAAGCTCAGCTTTTCGATGCCAATGTTCTTGGCCAGCTTGCGGATGCCCTTTTCATAGGGCACCAGCGCGGCGGCAATTGCGCTGGCAATCAACTCTGCCGGATCTTTCTCTTTGTCCGCCCACAGGTCGACATACACGGCCAGCCAGCCTCGAAGCTGGCACTCCGGGATCAGGTCTTCACGTAGAAAGGTACTTTTGCCTGTTCGGCGCGGTGCGGCGAGAAACAGGCCAGAGGTGAAATCCTGAATGCCAGCCCCCACCAGGCCGTCGGCAATGCTGCTAGCCAGGGCGGGGCGGCGGAATACAAAGCCGCTGTGCTTGGACATGGTTTTATACTCAATTATTCAAAGAACTATAAATTATAGTCATGAGTATAATTGACTATAATTGCCCGTCAAACCACCTCCCGTCGCCGATCCTCCCTCGGGCACTTGGCAAACCGCGCCCGGTAGCTGCGGGTGAAATACGACGGCGACTCAAACCCGCAGGCAATACTCACTTCCAGCACGCTCATGTCGCTCTGGCGCAAGAGCTGCCGGGCTTTCTCCAGGCGCAGGCCGAGGTAGAAGTTGCTGGGGGTATCGTTCAAATGCAGACGAAACAGGCGCTCCAGCTGGCGGCGGGTCACTTTGATCGCTTCCGCCAGGGCCAGGGTGCTCAAGGGCGGCTCAGTGTGCTGCTCCATCTCACCAATCACCTGCACCAGCTTTTTGTTGTTGATGCCATAGCGTGTGGCGATCTGCATGCGCTGGTGGTCTTTGCGCGGGCGGATGCGGCCGAGCACGAACTGTTCGGACACCTGGATCGCCAGTTCCGGGCCATGGGCCTGGGCGATCAGGTCGAGCATCAGGTCGATGGAGGCCGTACCGCCGGCGCAGGTGATGCGGCGGCGGTCGATCTCGAACAGTTCCTGGGTCACGGTGAGCTGTGGATAAGATTCCTTGAAGGCGTCGATGGCTTCCCAATGCAGGGTCAGGCGGTGGCCGTCCAGCAAGCCCGCTTCGGCGAGCACGCAAGCGCCGGTGTCGATGGCGCCCAGGGTCACGCCGTCGTGATCGAGGCGGCGCAGCCAGTGTTCCAGGGCGGGTGTGGCGAACTGCAACGGTTCGAAGCCTGCCACGACTAACAACGTCGCGCCCTTTTTCAGCGGCTCCAGCGCAGCGTCGGCGTTGACCGACATGCCATTGCTCGCCAGCACCGCGCCACCGTCGGCACTCAGCACATGCCAGCGGTACAGCTCGCCACGAAAGCGGTTGGCCACCCGCAGCGGTTCCAGCGCAGAGATAAAGCCAATGGCCGAGAAACCCGGCATCAGCAAAAAGTAGAAATCCTGGGACATGGTGGCGCTCTCGTAGGACGGGCAGCGTGGCACTGTGATACTCCCGTTCTCGGGTGGATTCAAGGGGGCAGGTCGCTGCAGTGCAAGAGCTGGTCGCCGCCGTGCGTTTTGTCGCCCCCAAAGCTACGTAACTTGGCCTCACGGCGCACAAAGACGCCGGACCCCACAATAACGACCTGCCGAGGGATCCACCATGAACCGACTGATCAGCCGCTGCGTGCTCGCACTCAGCGCCAGCGCCATCTTGAGCACCAACGTACTGGCCGCCGACGCGGCGTCCTGCCAGAACGTGCGCATGGGCGTGGTGAACTGGACCGACGTAATCGCCACCAGCGCCATGACCCAAGTGTTGCTCGACGGCCTCGGCTACAAGACCAAACAGACCAGCGCCTCCCAGCAAATCATCTTCGCCGGCATCCGCGACCAACGCCTGGACCTGTTCCTGGGCTACTGGAACCCGCTGATGACCCAGACCATCACGCCGTTCGTCGACGCCAAGCAGGTCAAGGTCCTCGACAAGCCGAGCCTGGAAGACGCGCGCGCCACGCTGGCCGTGCCGACTTACCTGGCCGACAAGGGTTTGAAGACCTTCGCCGACATCGCCAAGTTCGAAAAAGAACTGGGCGGCAAGATCTACGGCATCGAACCAGGCTCGGGCGCCAACACCCAGATCAAGGCGATGATCGCCAAGAACCAGTTCGGCCTGGGCAAGTTCCAGCTGGTTGAGTCGAGCGAAGCCGGCATGCTCGCCGCCGTCGACCGCGCCGTGCGCCGTAAGGAAGCCGTGGTGTTCTTCGGCTGGGCGCCGCACCCGATGAACGTCAACGTCGCCATGACCTACCTCACCGGCAGCGACGACGCCCTGGGCCCGAACGAAGGCATGGCCACGGTATGGAGCGTGACGTCGCCGACCTACGCCGAACAGTGCCCCAACGTGCACAAACTGCTGACCAACCTCACCTTCACCGCCGCCGACGAGAGCCGGATGATGCAGCCGTTGCTGGACCACAAGGACGCCATCGAGTCCGCCAAGCAGTGGCTCAAGGATCACCCGCAAGACCAGGCCCGCTGGCTGGAAGGCGTGACCACTTTCGACGGCAAGCCGGCCGCCGCCAACCTGCAATTGACCAGCAAATAACCTGATTCGAATCACCGTTTCGCAGCCGCTCCTGGCTGCGAACGGCACCACTACGCCCGCCTGTAAGGAACCGCCTCATGAACCACGACGTCATCATCACCTGCGCACTCACCGGTGCTGGCGACACGACCAGCAAAAGCCCACACGTGCCGGTCACTCCCAAACAAATCGCCGCCGCCGCGGTAGAAGCCGCCAAAGCCGGCGCCACGGTTGTGCACTGCCATGTGCGTGACCCGCAAACCGGCAAGTTCAGCCGCGACGTGGCCCTGTACCGCGAAGTGATGGAGCGCATCCGCGAGGCCGACATCGACATCATCGTCAACCTCACCGCCGGCATGGGCGGCGACCTGGAGATCGGCGGCGGCGAGAACCCGATGGAGTTCGGCCCCAACACCGACCTGGTCGGCCCGCTGACCCGCCTGGCCCACGTGGAAGAGCTGCTGCCGGAAATCTGCACCCTGGACTGCGGCACCCTGAACTTCGGTGATGGCGACACCATTTACGTCTCCACCCCTGCGCAACTGCGGGCCGGCGCCAAACGCATCCAGGAGCTGGGTGTGAAGGCCGAGCTGGAAATCTTCGACACCGGGCACCTGTGGTTCGCCAAGCAGATGATCAAAGAAGGCCTGCTGGACGACCCGCTGTTCCAACTGTGCCTGGGCATCCCATGGGGCGCACCGGCCGACACCACCACCATGAAGGCCATGGTCGACAACTTGCCGGCCAACGCCGTGTGGGCAGGCTTCGGCATCGGCCGCATGCAAATGCCGATGGCCGCGCAAGCGGTGCTGCTGGGCGGCAACGTGCGGGTCGGCCTGGAAGACAACCTGTGGCTGGACAAGGGTGTGCTCGCCACCAACGGCCAGCTGGTGGAACGCGCCAGTGAAATCCTCAGCCGCCTGGGCGCACGGGTCATGACCCCGGCCGAAGGCCGCGTGAAGATGGGCCTGACCAAGCGCGGCTGATACCTGTCACAACCGAATCGAAATGTGGGAGCGGGCTTGCTCGCGAATGCGGTGAATCAGTCACCCAATGCATCAACTGACACACCGCATTCGCGAGCAAGCCCGCTCCCACATGGGTACATCACATTCTTCAGGAACATTGCCCATGAGCTTTATCACCGAAATCAAAACCTTCGCCGCCCTCGGCAGCGGTGTCATCGGCAGCGGCTGGGTGTCCCGCGCCCTGGCCCATGGCCTGGATGTCGTAGCCTGGGACCCGGCGCCCGGCGCCGAAGCCGCATTGCGCAAACGCGTCGCCAATGCCTGGGGCGCCCTTGAGAAACAAGGCCTGGCACCGGGTGCCTCCCAGGACCGCCTGCGCTTTGTCGCCACCATCGAGGAGTGCGTGAAAGACGCCGACTTCATCCAGGAAAGCGCTCCGGAACGCCTGGAGCTGAAACTGGAGTTGCACAGCAAGATCAGCGCGGCGGCCAAGCCCAACGCATTGATCGGCTCCAGCACATCCGGTCTGTTGCCGAGCGAATTCTATGAAGGCTCGACCCACCCGGAACGCTGCGTGGTCGGCCACCCGTTCAACCCGGTTTACCTGCTGCCGCTGGTGGAAGTGGTGGGCGGCAAGAACACCGCACCCGAGGCCATCCAGGCGGCGATCAAGGTGTATGAATCCCTCGGCATGCGCCCGCTGCACGTGCGCAAGGAAGTCCCCGGTTTCATCGCCGACCGCCTGCTCGAAGCGTTGTGGCGCGAGGCGCTGCACCTGGTCAATGACGGCGTGGCCACCACCGGCGAAATCGACGACGCGATCCGTTTTGGCGCCGGCCTGCGCTGGTCGTTCATGGGCACTTTCCTGACCTACACCCTGGCCGGTGGCGACGCTGGCATGCGGCACTTCATGGCGCAATTCGGCCCGGCGTTGCAACTGCCGTGGACCTACCTGCCGGCGCCGGAGCTGACCGACAAGCTGATCGATGACGTGGTGGACGGCACCAGCGATCAGTTGGGCAAGCACAGCATTTCGGCGCTGGAACGCTATCGTGATGATTGCCTGCTGGCGGTGCTGGAAGCGGTGAAGACCACCAAGGAAAAGCACGGCATGAGCTTCGCTGAGTAACTAATGTGGGAGCGGGCTTGCTCGCGAATGCGGTGGATCAGTCACGAATGCATCAACTGACACACCGTATTCGCGAGCAAGCCCGCTCCCACATTTTTGATCGAGTACATTCTTGGGATTCACACCATGCCTGCACTGACCACCTACACCACCCCCATCCAGCCCGACTGGGTGGACTACAACGGCCATCTACGCGATGCGTTCTACCTGCTGATCTTCAGCTACGCCACCGACGCGCTGATGGACACCCTGGGCCTGGACAGCGAAAACCGCGATGCCAGCGGCCATTCGCTGTTTACCCTGGAACTGCACCTGAACTACCTGCACGAAGTGAAATTGGGCGCTGAGGTCGAGGTGCACACCCAACTCATCGCCCATGACGCCAAGCGCCTGCACCTCTATCACAGCCTGCACCTCGTGGGCGACGAGAAGGAACTGGCGGGCAACGAGCAGATGCTGCTGCACGTCGACCTCGCCGGCCCGCACTCCGCGCCGTTCACCGAGGCCACGCTGAAAAAACTCACGACCATCAGCGCAGAACAGGCCGACCTGCCGCGCCCTGCCCTGCTTGGCCGAGTGATTGGACTGCCACCCAAAAAATAAAAAACAAGGAGCCACCATGCAAACCGCCGCCGCTGTTGCCGATTTCCGTACCTACCCGAAGATCTGTGACCTCGACGAGGTCCAGGTGCTCGACGATCAGATTCGCGTGCGCTGGGCCGATGGACGGGTCAGCCCTTTCCATCATCAGTGGCTGCGGGACAACTGCCCGTGCGCGCACTGCGTGTACAGCGTGACCCGCGAGCAGGTGCTGGAGATCGTCGATGTGGACGAACAGCTCACCGCGATCAGCGCGCACATCGTGCAAGGTGACCTGAGCGTGGAATGGAGCGGCGGCCACCACAGCCGGTACGACCCTGGCTGGTTGCGGGCTCACGCCTACGACGATGAATCCCGTGCCGAACGGCGGGCGGCGAAACCCAAATCCCAGCTGTGGGACAGCCGTTTCGAGCTGCCGGTTTTCGACTATACAGCCATCATGCAAGACCCCGGCGTGTTGCTGCAGTGGTTACTGGCCCTGCGCGACACCGGCCTGACGCAAATCCGTGGCGTGCCCACCGAGCCCGGCTCCCTGGCGTTCATCGCCAAGCGCATTTCGTTCATCCGCGAGAGCAACTTCGGCGTGCTGTTCAACGTGCAATCCAAGGCCGATGCCGACAGCAATGCCTACACCGCTTTCAACCTGCCGCTGCACAGTGATTTGCCGACGCGAGAGCTGCAACCGGGCCTGCAGTTCCTGCATTGCCTGGTGAACGACGCCGACGGTGGCGAAAGCATTTTTGTCGACGGGTTTGCCATCGCCCAGGCCCTGCGCAACGAAGACCCCGAGGCGTTTCGCGCGCTGTGTGAGATCCCCGTGGAGTTTCGCAACAAGGACCGCCACAGCGACTACCGCCGGCTCGCACCGATCATCGCCCTGGATGCCTTGGGCGAAGTGGCGGAGATCCGCATGGCCAACTTCCTGCGCGGGCCGTTCGAGGCCAGCGTGGAGCAGATGCCTCTGTTGTACCGCGCGTATCGGCGGTTTATTGCGATGACGCGGGAGGCTCGTTTCCGCGTGGTACAGCGCCTGAATCCGGGGGAGTTGTGGTGCTTTGATAACCGCCGCACGTTGCATGCGCGCCATGCATTCGACCCGGCGTCCGGGGCGCGGCATTTTCAGGGGTGCTATATCGATCGGGATGAGTTGTTGTCCCGGATATTGGTATTGCAAAGGTAGACCGAGGCGCGGCCTTCGCGAGCAAGCCCTCTCCCACATTTGACCGAGTTCCAACTTTGGAATGCATCCCCCTGTAGGAGCCGGCTTGCCGGCGATGGCGTCAGCACAAACTCCCCAAAACCCAGGCAAAAAAAGCCCCGACCCAGCCGTGACTGGATCGGGGCAGAGCGCTTGGTGTGAGCGTGACATCCCGAGGGTGACCAAACCTTCAAGGTGCTTGCTTGGCATTCAGTGTGCCTATTACTTCTGTCGGTAAATGGCCCGAAAACGACATGCTCATAGCCATCTGAGGCATTCGCTGATTCTGCCCTTGCCGACCGGTCGGAGGCCTACCAGAATCGAGGTCAGACCCCGCTCCCTACACCAGGAAAAACGCCATGATGCACGCGGATTTGATTGACCAGGATGACCTGCTGGGCCACCTGCGCTCGCTGGGTTTTGAAGTGTCCAGCGGTGCCACCGCTGAGCAGGCTTGCGAGTGCGCGGTACGCGGTTTGAGTGCGGCTCGGGCCAAGGCACTCAAGGGCATGGTGGAACAGATGTACACCGGCAGCGCGACGATTTTGCCGGCGGTGCGCCAGGCGATCGACAAGCAGTTGTTGCCGGCGTTGGTGCAGTTCAAGCAGAACTCTGGCGCCTGATAGACCGCTATCGCAGCGGTGCGACGACTCGACAAGCCAGCTCCCACATTCGACTGCATTCCAAAATTGGAACTCGGTCAAGTGTGGGAGCTGGCTTGCCTGCGATGAAGGCGACTCGGTCTAAAGCCGTACACTCGCAAACGTCGACTCATTACGCGCCTGGCTCAACGCCGACATCGGCCCCGACAACGGTGACAACACCAGTGCCTGCGGAATCGGCATCATCGCCACTTGCTGCGCGGTGTTGGAGCCTACGCGTTCGTCCCGTGGCGGAATGCCGAAGTATTCGCGGTAGCACTTGGAGAAGTGCGGCGTGGAGACAAACCCGCACACCGACGCCACTTCGATGATCGACATCGGCGTTTGCTTGAGCAGCTGCCGTGCACGGATCAGGCGCAGCTTGAGGTAGTAGCGCGACGGCGAGCAGTGCAGGTATTTCTGGAACAGGCGCTCCAGCTGACGACGGGACACGGCGACATACACCGCCAGTTCGTCCAGGTCGATCGGCTCTTCCAGGTTGGCTTCCATCAGCGCGACGATTTCCTGCAGCTTCGGCTGGTTGGTGCCGAGCATGTGCTTGAGCGGCACACGCTGGTGATCCTGTTCGTTGCGGATGCGTTCGTACACGAACATCTCGGAGATGGCGGCCGACAGTTCACGGCCGTGGTCGCGACTGATCAGGTGCAGCATCATGTCCAGCGGCGCGGTGCCGCCCGAACTGGTGAAGCGGTTACGGTCGAGGGTGAACAGGCGTGTGCTCATGGCCACGCGGGGGAAGGCTTCCTGCATCGACGCCAGGCATTCCCAGTGCACGCTGCAATCGAACCCGTCCAGCAAACCGGCACAGGCCAGGGCCCAACTGCCGGTACACACCGCGCCAAGGCGGCGGGACTGACGCGCCTGGCTTTGCAACCACGACACGTGCTCACGGGTCACGGTACGTTGGATACCCACGCCGCCGCACACAATCACGGTGTCCAGGGCTGGGGCTTTGTGCATGGAGGCATCGGGGGTGATCTGCAGACCGTCGCTGGCCCACACCTGGTTTCCGTCAACACTCAAGGTGGTCCAGCGATACAGTTCGCGGCCGGAGAGTTGGTTGGCCATGCGCAGCGGTTCGACTGCGGAAGCCAGGGAAATCAGCGTGAAATTGTCCAGCAGCAAAAAGCCGATGGATTGAGGCGCACGGTTCTGGGGTTGGGCCCCGGAGTTGAACGACGTCATCGCGGTATCTCCTCACACAAAGCGGGTGATGGCCTCAGGCGAGGCTCTTGTTATTGCGCTCGTCTGCGACACAGAACGAGGCTTTGAATTGATAGAGCAAATGCCATGCCTAAAATTGAATGGCCGTCCAATAACTCCTAAAAACGACCTCATGACGCGTCTATATAAGCCCGCGCGGTATGTACGGGATATGGTCCGAAATGGGCGTAGGAGCAGTCCTAGCCGAGGGGTGTGAGCAGATCGGTAGCACTTGTGGGAAGGCGCTTTGCGGGTGTGGGAGAAGTCTGTCACCGCAAGCGCGGAGGACGAGGGGTCAGGCGGGAAATCGTTTGGGAGCTACTTATCTGTTTGCGACGCGCTAAAAGGTGGCGCTTTTGGATCCGGGTGTTCACTTTATGCGCAATGTTGCCCTTGTGGCGAGCGAGCTTGCTCGCGCTGGAGTGCGAAGCGCTCCCAAGATTTTAGGGCCGCTACGCAGCCCAACGGGAGCAAGCTCCCTCGCCACAAAAACATCTCAGCACTCAACCGCACTCACCGCCAACCCACCCCGCGATGTCTCTTTGTACTTGTCATGCATGTCCGCCCCGGTATCGCGCATGGTGCGGATCACCCGGTCCAGGGAGATGAAATGCTGGCCATCCCCGCGCAAGGCCATCTGCGCCGCGTTGATCGCCTTGACCGCCGCAATCGCATTACGCTCGATGCACGGCACTTGCACCAGCCCGCCCACCGGATCGCAGGTGAGGCCGAGGTTATGTTCCAAACCGATTTCAGCGGCGTTACACAATTGTTCCGGCGTGGCACCAAGGATTTCCGCCAAACCGGCCGCCGCCATGGCGCACGCCGAGCCCACTTCGCCCTGGCAGCCCACTTCGGCGCCGGAGATCGAGGCGTTTTTCTTGCACAGGATGCCCACCGCCGCCGCGCCGAGCAGGTAGTCGACCACGTTGGCTTCGGTGACGTCCTCGCTGAACTTCATAAAGTAGTGCAGCACTGCCGGGATGATCCCCGCCGCGCCGTTGGTCGGTGCGGTGACCATCCGCCCACCGGCCGCGTTTTCTTCGTTGACCGCCAGGGCGAACAGGTTCACCCATTCCATGGCACTCAAGGTCGAACCGATCACGTTGGGTTTGTTCAATTCCTGCAGGCTGCGATGCAACTTGGCGGCACGCCGGCGCACGTTCAGGCCACCGGGCAGGATGCCTTCGTGCTTGAGGCCTTGTTCCACGCAATCTTGCATGGCGCGCCAGAGCTTCATCAGGCCGCTGCGGATCTCTGCTTCAGAGCGCCACACCTTTTCATTGGCCATCATCAACTCGGCCACGCGCAGGTTGTGGGTCTTGCACAGCTGCAGCAACTCCACCGCGCTGGAAAAATCGTAAGGCAGCTCGGTACGGTCCATGTCGGCCACGCCGCTTTGCGCCTGGGCTTCATCCACCACGAAACCACCGCCGACTGAATAGTAGGTGTCGCGGTGCAGCTCGCCGTCATCGCCGTACACCACCAGGGTCATGGCATTGGGATGGAACGGCAGGTTTTCGTCGAGCAGGCGCATGTCCCGTGCCCACACGAACGGCACCGGCAAACGCCCGTCCAGCAGCAGCGTGTCGGTTTCGCGCAGGGTGTGAATGCGCAGGCCGATCTGTGAGGGGTCGATTGCATCCGGCCATTCACCCATCAAGCCCATGATGGTGGCGGTGTCGCTGCCATGGCCGATGCCCGTGGCAGACAGCGAGCCATAAAGCTGAACTTCGACGCGCCGCACTTGTTCCAACCATTCACGTTCACGCAGTGCTTGGACGAACAACGCCGCGGCGCGCATGGGGCCGACGGTGTGAGAACTCGAAGGCCCGATGCCGATCTTGAACAGGTCGAAAACACTGATAGCCATTGCCGTAGAACTCCTCGGGTGAACAGGCCAGGCACCTACGAGCTGCTACGCTCGTAGCTCGCGTGGCCCTTTATTGGGCCCAAGTTCGGATGCCAGGCGTCCATAACCAAGGCGCTGCGACGAGTCATAGTTCCACTATGGCGAGGAGCAGCAACGCAGGGTATGGACACCTGGCGCCGAAATTGGGATCAAGAAAGGGCCACGCGAGCTACACGGCCCAGATGGCGGCATCATCAAGCTTTTGTTCGCCGTCACGGCGTCTCACACCGACGTGACCATGCTCAGTAACGTCGCTCGTGTTCGATCACTTGTTTTGGCCGTTTTTAGCGGTGCAGATCGGTAAAAACCGCAGTTTTGCCGTGGAAAAAATCTGTAAGCGACGTCACCGACACTGGATACGACCATCCCTGTACTGGATACGACGCCCCCTGTAGGCGTCAGATTTTCACTGGTACATGATCAGTCTCGACTCGTTTGCAAGGCACCGTGCCAGAGCTGTTGTCGCACGCACCAACCGCAACACATATAAAGCGCGGCGAACGCCGCCAGAAAAAACACAGGAGTCTAGCCCCATGAAAGGTTCACCCTCGTTGTTGTTGGCCGCCATGTTGAGTCTGCCAGTCCTGGCGCACGCTGCAGAACCGGCACAATGTCAGACCGTCAACTTCTCCGATGTCGGCTGGACCGACATCACCGTCACTACCGCGACCACCAGCGAAGTCCTCAAGGGCCTGGGCTACAAGCCCCGCACCACGATGATTTCGGTGCCAGTGACCTACAAGTCCCTGGCTGACGGCAAGAACATGGACATCTTCCTCGGCAACTGGATGCCGACCATGGAAAACGACATCAAGCAGTACCGTGATGCCGGCACCGTGGAAACCGTCCGCGCCAACCTCGAAAACGCCAAGTACACCCTGGCGGTGCCCGAGGCGCTGTACAACAAAGGCCTTAAAGACTTCGCCGATATCGCCAAATTCAAGGATGAGCTGGGCGGCAAGATCTATGGCATCGAGCCGGGTAACGACGGCAATCGCACCATCCAGACCCTCATCGACAAAGACGCCTTCGGCCTGAAAACCGCTGGCTTCAAAGTGGTCGAGTCCAGCGAAGCCGGGATGCTCTCGCAAGTGGAACGCGCCACCAAGCGCGACCAGGCCATCGTGTTCCTCGGCTGGGAACCGCACCCGATGAACACCCGTTTCAAGATGAAGTACCTGACCGGGGGTGACGATTCGTTCGGCCCCAACTACGGCCAGGCCACCATCTACACCAACACCCGCAAGGGCTACACCCAGGAATGCAGCAACGTGGGCCAGCTGCTGAAAAACCTGGTGTTCACCCTGAACATGGAAAGCACCCTGATGGGTAAAGTCCTGGACGACAAACAGAAACCCGACGTCGCCGCCAAGGCCTGGCTCAAGGCCAACCCGCAAGTGCTCGACACCTGGCTCGCCGGTGTCACCACCGTTGATGGCAAACCAGGTCTGGAGGCCGTTAAAGCTTATCTCGCCAAGTAATCGCTGACCCCGGGGCGGTGCGCTGCCCCGGGATGTTTTCCCTTTCGCATGTGGACATTCACTACCATGCTGACTGAACAGAAAATCCCACTAGGCCAGTACATCGCTGCCTTCGTCGAATGGCTGACCCAACACGGCGCCAACTACTTCGACGCAATCGCATCGACGCTGGAAACGATGATCCACGGCGTGACGTTTGCGCTGACCTGGTTCAATCCGCTGGCATTGATCGGTCTGATTGCGCTGCTGGCTCACTTCATTCAACGCAAATGGGGCCTGACGGTCTTTGTCATCGCCTCCTTCCTGCTGATCCTGAACCTGGGATACTGGCAGGAAACCATGGAAACCCTCGCCCAGGTGTTGTTCGCCACCCTGGTCTGCGTGGTCATCGGTGTGCCGCTGGGCATTGTTGCCGCGCACAAACCGCTGTTCTACACCATGATGCGGCCGGTGCTCGATCTGATGCAGACCGTACCGACCTTCGTCTACCTCATCCCTACCCTGACCCTCTTCGGGCTGGGTGTGGTGCCCGGCCTGATCTCCACGGTGGTGTTCGCGATTGCCGCGCCTATCCGCCTGACCTACCTGGGTATCCGTGATGTACCGCAAGAGTTGATGGACGCCGGCAAGGCCTTTGGCTGCTCGCGCCGTCAGTTGCTCTCGCGCATTGAACTGCCCCACGCCATGCCGAGCATCGCTGCCGGCATTACCCAATGCATCATGCTGTCGTTGTCGATGGTGGTGATCGCGGCCCTGGTTGGCGCCGACGGCCTCGGCAAGCCGGTGGTCAACGCACTGAACACCGCCGACATCGCCCTGGGCTTTGAAGCCGGCCTGGCAATCGTGCTGCTCGCCATCATGCTCGACCGCATCTGCAAACAACCCGACGCCAAAGTAGGGGGTGATGCATGAGCATTATCCGATTCGACAAGGTCGACGTGATCTTCTCCAAAGACCCACGCGAAGCGCTCAAGCTGCTGGACCAGGGCATGAGCCGTAACGAGATCCTGAAAAAGACCGGGCAGATTGTCGGCGTAGAAAAAGCCAGCCTGGACATCGAGAAAGGCGAAATCTGCGTGCTGATGGGCCTGTCGGGTTCTGGCAAGTCGAGCTTGCTGCGCTGCATCAACGGCCTCAACACCGTAAGCCGTGGCCAGTTGTTCGTGGAGCACGAAGGCCGCCAGATCGACATCGCTTCATGCTCCGACGCCGAGCTGAAAATGATGCGCACCAAACGCATCGCCATGGTGTTCCAGAAGTTCGCCCTGATGCCGTGGCTGACGGTGCGCGAGAACATCAGCTTTGGCCTTGAGATGCAGGGCCGTCCGGAGAAAGACCGGCGCAAGCTGGTGGATGAGAAACTCGAGCTGGTGGGCCTGACTCAGTGGCGCAACAAGAAGCCCGATGAGCTGTCCGGCGGCATGCAGCAGCGCGTGGGCCTGGCCCGTGCGTTGGCGATGGACGCCGACATCCTGCTGATGGACGAACCCTTCTCCGCCCTCGACCCGCTGATCCGCCAGGGCCTGCAGGACGAACTGCTGGAACTGCAACGCAAGCTGAGCAAGACCATCGTGTTCGTGAGCCACGACCTCGACGAAGCCCTCAAGCTCGGCAGCCGTATCGCGATCATGAAAGACGGCAAGATCATCCAGTACAGCGTGCCGGAAGAGATCGTGCTGAACCCGGCCGATGACTATGTGCGCACCTTCGTCGCCCATACCAACCCGCTGAACGTACTGTGCGGACGCAGCCTGATGCGCACCCTGGACAACTGCAAGCGCGTCAACGGTTCGGTGTGCCTGGACCCAGGCGGCGACTCGTGGCTGGACCTGGCCGAAGGCAACACCATCAAAGGTGCACGCCAGAATGGCGCGGTGATGAACCTGCAGAACTGGGCGCCGGGGCAAGCGGTGGAAGGTTTGGGCCGGATACCGACGCTGGTGGACTCGAACATCGGCATGCGCGATGCGCTGCAGATTCGGTATCACACGGGGAACAAGCTGGTGTTGCATGACAACAACCAGGTGGTGGGGATTCTGGGGGACAGCGAGCTGTACCACGCCTTGCTGGGCAAGAACCTGGGCTAAATCCAACTAAAGAAATGCGGTCGATGTGGGAGCTGGCTTGCCTGCGATAGCGGTGGTGAATTCACTACAGCTATCGCAGGCAAGCCAGCTCCCACAGTTGACCTCATTCCAATCATGAAACAGCGGCACCAGTGACGGCGCCGCTCAGCTCAATCATCAGCTATAGACACGGCCAAGGAGCTGCCGATGGCTTTCAAACTGATCGAGCACGTCCCGGGTGATCTGTTCCTGGGTAAAGCCCATCAGGTCGTATTCCTGAGGTCCGTTGTGCAGGTAGACCTCGGCCCGGTAGTAACGGGTGCGCTCTTCCTCGGGCAGGTCGGTCGGTGCCGACGAGTAAGCATCCAGGCTCACTTCGTAGACAAACGGGTTGCCCTCTTCCATCTCGATCCGCACACCAATGCAACGCTTGGATTTGCCGAGCAAAGTCTGCACTTCAAGGCCCTGTTCACGCAGCGCGCTCGCCGCTTCTTCCAGCGCAGGCGTGACGTGCTTGTCCATGAAACGTTGCACGGTGCCTTGGCTCGGTTGCAGGTCCAGCGCAGTCAAACGCTCGCTGAAACCACGACGGCCACGCTCTGCCAGTTGCGCCTGCTCTTGTTCGATGGCCACGTCCTGGCGCATTGCCTTGTGCAAGCCGAACATGAAGAAAATCAGCACCACCGAGAACGGCAGCCCTGCCAGCACCACCATGGTTTGCATGGCTTCAAAGTTGCCGGCGAACAGCAGACCGATGGTCACCAGGGTGATCACCACCGACCAGAAGATCCGCAGCCAGTGCGGCGCATCTTCATCCACGTTGCCGCCTTTGCACGACAGGTTGGCCATCATCACCGCGCCGGAATCCGCCGGGGTCAGGAACAGCACGAAACCTACGAAGATCGACACACCGATGACGACTTTCGACGCTGGGTAATGCTCCAGCAGTTGGTAGATGGCCATGGACGGTTGTTCCAGCGCCGTCTTGCCCAACTCCACTGCACCGTGGTTCAGCACCAGGTCCAGGGCCGAGTTACCGAAGATCGACAGCCACGCCAGGGTGAAGCCCAGCGGAATCAACAGCACGCCCGCCACCAGTTCACGCACCGTGCGACCACGGGAAATACGCGCGATGAACATGCCCACGAATGGGGCCCAGGAAATCCACCACGCCCAGTAGAACAGGGTCCACAGGCCCATCCAGCGCTCGGTCTTGTCGGCGTCGCCTTCATACACATAGAGGTCGAAGGTTTTCAGCACCAGGCCGTTCATGTAGTCGCCGATGTTCTGCACAAAGCCGTTGAGCAAGTGCAGGGTCGGGCCGAACAGCAGCACAAAGATCAACAAACCGCTGAACAGCACGATGTTGAGGTTGGACAGGCGGCGAATGCCGTTCTCCACACCCGACACGGCGGCGATGGTCGCCACGGTGCTCATCACGATGATCACGATCAGCAGGTTGGTGTTGCTGTGCTGCATGCCGAACAGGTTTTCAAGCCCCGACGACACTTGCATCGAGCCAATGCCCAGGTTGGTCACCAGGCCCAGCAGCGTCACGAACATGCCGAAGCCGTCCACCGCATGGCCGGCTGCACCTTTCACCCAACGCTCGCCCACCAGTGGGTAGAGTGCCGAGCGCAAGGCCAGCGGCTGGTTGTGGCGGTACGCGAAGTACGCCACGGCCAGGCCGACCAGGGCGTAGATCGCCCAGCCGTGCAGGCCCCAGTGCAGGAAGGTCAGTTGCAGCGCCTGGCGCGCGGCGCCATTGCTGGCGGCGGCGCCTTCAGGCGGGTTGAAGTAGTGGTCCAAAGGCTCGGATGCACCGAAGTACAGCAGCGAGATGCCGATGCCGGACGAGAACAGCATGCCGGCCCAGGCGCCGTAGCTGAAGTCCGGGGTGTCGTCCTTGCTGCCCAGTTTCAACTTGCCGTAGGACGAAAACGCCAGGCCCACCACGAACACGAGGTAGGCGGCAATGACCACCATGTAGTACCAGCCGAAGCTTTTGGAAAGCCAGGCCTGTGCAACGCCGAGCATGCGCCCGGCCTCCTGCGGGGCGATGATCAGAATGGCGGTCAACAACAGAATCAGCGCGGTGGAGGTGTAGAACACCCAACCGTTGACCCGGACCTTTTCAGGCGGGGTCTTTATAAGAGAGGCAGAACTCATGGCGCAGATGCTCCGGGCAGTGCGAGAGAGAAACACAAGGCAACGGTTATCCCGGGACATCGATTTTTCGGCAGTCGACGGACGGGTGTTATAAAGACACCCCGAAAATCCTTGAGCCCCCACCGAACCGGTAGGCAGGGCGTTCCAAGGGTTTTTGCAGGTGTCATTTGTCGCGGCTCACAGGCAGGAAACATCTGTAGGCAGCGACCATTTGTCGCAGATCTTATTCTTTGTTGATTGAACGTTCAATCAAAACAAAATAGACTGGCCATCAAGCCGACGGACGTTTATCGCCCATCGGCAGGCCTAAGGAGAGGTGCTACATGCCCAAGGTCGGTATGCAACCCATACGCCGCCAGCAATTGATCGAGGCCACGTTGACGGCCATCGATCAGGTCGGGATGGGAGATGCCAGCATTGCGCTGATCGCCCGCTTGGCCGGCGTGTCGAACGGCATCATCAGTCACTACTTTCAGGACAAGAACGGCCTGATCGCAGCGACCATGCGTTACCTGATGAACGCGCTGATCGAGAACGTCCACGAACGCAGGCTAGCGCTGACAGACGACAGCCCCCGTGCCCACCTGCAGGTGATCATCGAGGGCAACTTCGACGCCAGCCAGGTCAACGGACCGGCAATGAAAACCTGGCTGGCCTTCTGGGCCACCAGCATGCACCACCCGTCTTTGCACAGGTTGCAGCGGATCAACGATCAACGTCTGTATTCCAACCTGTGCTGCCAGTTCCGCCGAGTGCTGCCGCTGCCGCACGCACGTAAAGCAGCCCGAGGCCTGGCGGCCCTGATCGACGGTTTGTGGTTGCGCGGCGCCCTGTCGGGAGACGCTTTCGACACGGCGCAGGCGCAACGGATCGCTTATGAATACATGGATTTCCAATTGGCCAAGCAGGTGAGTTAGAGCACACATAACCGCTCAACCCCTGAACTGCTGTCGCTCAGTGTTGCCACACCCTTATGGCCCATTGATCGGCGGTTAACGCCAACCACTTATGCACTTGCGAGGACTTTATGGCCCGTTTCGAACTGCAAAAACTCTACATTGACGGCGGCTACAGCGACGCTGGCAGCGATGCCACCTTCGACGCCATCAACCCGGCTAACGGTGAAGTTCTCGCCCAAGTGCAACGCGCGACGAAAGAAGACGTTGAACGTGCCGTGGTCAGCGCCGAAAAGGGCCAGAAAATCTGGGCCGCCATGACCGCCATGGAGCGCTCCCGCATCCTGCGCCGTGCCGTCGACATCCTGCGCGAGCGCAACGATGAACTGGCCGCCCTGGAAACCCTGGACACCGGCAAAGCCTTTTCCGAAACCAAGTACGTAGACATCGTCACCGGCGCTGACGTGCTGGAGTACTACGCAGGCCTGGTACCCGCCATCGAAGGCGAGCAGATCCCGCTGCGTGACACCGCCTTCGTCTACACCCGTCGCGAGCCGCTGGGCGTGGTCGCCGGTATCGGCGCGTGGAACTACCCGATCCAGATCGCCCTGTGGAAATCCGCACCGGCCCTGGCCGCCGGCAACGCGATGATCTTCAAGCCAAGCGAAGTCACCTCGCTGACCACCCTGAAACTGGCCGAGATCTACACCGAAGCCGGCGTTCCGGCAGGCGTGTTCAACGTACTGACCGGCAGCGGCCGTGAAGTCGGCACCTGGCTGACCGAACACCCGCGCATCGAGAAAGTCTCCTTCACCGGCGGCACCGACACCGGCAAGAAAGTCATGGCCAGCGCGTCGAGCTCCTCGCTCAAAGACGTGACCATGGAACTGGGCGGCAAGTCCCCGCTGATCATCTTCGACGACGCCGACCTCGACCGCGCCGCCGACACCGCGATGATGGCCAACTTCTACAGCTCCGGCCAGGTCTGCACCAACGGCACCCGTGTGTTCGTGCCCAAGCACCTGCAAGCAGCGTTCGAAGCCAAGATCGCTGAACGTGTTGCGCGCATCCGCATCGGTAACCCGGAAGACGAAAACACCAACTTCGGCCCGCTGGTCAGCTTCCAGCACATGGAAAGCGTGCTGGGCTACATCGCCAAGGGCAAAGAGCAAGGCGCACGCCTGCTGTGCGGCGGCGATCGCCTGACCGACGGCGATTTCGCCAAGGGCGCCTTCGTGGCCCCGACCGTGTTCACCGACTGCACCGACGACATGACCATCGTCCGTGAAGAAATCTTCGGCCCAGTGATGGCGATCCTCACCTACGAGACCGAAGAAGAAGTGATCCGTCGCGCCAACGACACCGACTTCGGCCTGGCCGCTGGCCTGGTAACCAAGGATCTGAACCGCGCCCACCGCGTGATTCATCAGCTGGAAGCGGGTATCTGCTGGATCAACGCCTGGGGCGAGTCCGACGCGAAGATGCCGGTCGGTGGCTACAAGCAATCCGGTGTGGGCCGTGAGAACGGCATCAGCTCGCTGAACAACTTCACCCGCATCAAATCGGTACAGGTTGAGCTGGGCGATTACGCCTCGGTGTTCTGACACCCCGAGTTTTGTATTGCCTGTGAGGCCCCTATCGCAGGCAAGCCAGCTCCCACATTGGGAATGCATTCCCCTGTGGGAGCCGGGCTTGCCCGCGATGAGGCCCGACCTGACTATCTCAAAAGAGGGTGCATCCAATGTCCCAAGAATACGATTACATCATTGTGGGTGCCGGCTCCGCCGGTAACACCCTGGCGACCCGTCTGACCGAAGACGAAGGCGTCACTGTTCTGCTGCTGGAAGCCGGTGGCCCCGACTACCGTTTCGACTTCCGCACGCAAATGCCCGCCGCCCTGGCGTTCCCGCTGCAAGGCCGCCGCTACAACTGGGCCTACGAGACCGATCCAGAGCCACACATGGACGGCCGCCGTATGGAATGCGGTCGCGGCAAGGGCCTGGGCGGCTCGTCGCTGATCAACGGCATGTGCTACATCCGTGGCAACGCGATGGACTACGACGGCTGGGCAAAACTGCCAGGCCTGGAAAACTGGACCTACCTGGACTGCCTGCCGTACTTCCGTAAAGCCGAAACCCGCGACATCGGCCCGAACGATTGGCACGGCGGCGATGGCCCGGTCAGCGTGACCACGCCAAAAGCCGGCAACAACCCCCTGTTCCACGCCATGGTTGAAGCCGGCGTGCAGGCGGGCTACCCGCGTACCGAAGACTTGAACGGCTATCAACAAGAAGGCTTCGGCCCGATGGACCGTACCGTCACGCCGAAGGGCCGTCGCGCCAGCACCGCGCGCGGTTACCTGGACACCGCCAAGAAGCGCTCCACGCTGACCATCGTCACCCACGCCCTCAGCGACAAAGTGCTGTTCGAAGGCAAGCGTGCCGTTGGCGTGCGTTACCTGATCGGCGCTGCCGAAGAGCGCGTTGAAGCCCGTGCACGCAAAGAAGTCATCGTGTGCAGCGGTGCAATCGGTTCGCCGCAACTGCTGCAACGCTCCGGTGTTGGCCCGTCCAAGCTGCTGGAAAGCCTCGACATCCCGGTGGTCCACGACCTGCCAGGCGTCGGCGAAAACCTGCAGGACCACCTTGAGCTGTACCTGCAATACGCCTGCACCCAACCGGTGTCGCTGTACCCGTCGCTGCTCTGGTACAACCAACCGGCGATTGGTGCCGAGTGGCTGTTCAACGGCACCGGCATCGGCGCCAGCAACCAGTTCGAAGCGGGCGGTTTCATCCGTACCCGTGAAGAATTCGAATGGCCGAACATCCAGTACCACTTCCTGCCGGTGGCGATTAACTACAACGGCAGCAACGGCGTGCAAGAGCACGGCTTCCAGGCACACATGGGTTCCATGCGCTCGCCGAGCCGTGGCCGCATCCAGCTGAAGTCGAAGAACCCACGGGATTACCCGAGCATCCTCTTCAACTACATGGCCACCGAGCAGGACTGGCAGGAATTCCGCGACGGCATCCGCCTGACCCGTGAAATCATGCAACAGCCGGCGTTGGACCAATACCGTGGCCGCGAAATCAGCCCGGGCATTGACGTGCAAACCGATGAGCAGCTGGACAAGTTCATCCGCGAGCACGCCGAAACCGCGTTCCACCCGTCCTGCTCGTGCAAGATGGGCACCGACGACATGGCGGTGGTGGATGGCGAAGGCCGCGTGCATGGCATGCAGGGCCTGCGTGTGGTGGATGCGTCGATCATGCCGATCATCACCACCGGCAACCTGAACGCGCCGACGATCATGATCGCCGAGAAAATCGCCGACAAGATCCGTGGCCGCCAGCCGCTGCCGCGCAGCACCGCTGACTACTACGTGGCCGGCGATGCGCCGGTGCGTGGCAAGCCGCTGCGGGAAATCGCGCAGTAACTGATACACCGCAATCTCTTGTAGTGAGCGGGCTTGCCCCGCGCTGGGCTGCGCAGCGGCCCCAAAATCTTGGGAGCGCTACGCACTCCAGCGCGGGGCAAGCCCGCTCACTACAATGATCGCCTTTCCTTGATCAGCTCCCAGCCCAGGCCTACTCTGTTTGCCTGCCCGCGCCGAGCCGCCCACAAGGAAGGCCACATGTTCGACTACCACGCCACACTCAAGCAGCACTTCAGTGCCCTGCGCACCCGCGCCGAATTCTTCTCGCTGCGTTACGTCCGCGAATCCGGCCAATACCTGTCGGTCCGCAAGAACGTCGCCGAGCCGCCCCACCTGAGCCACGACGAAGGCGCAATGCTCACCGTGCGCCTCAACGGCGTCGAAGCCTACGCCGCCACTAACGATATTTCCCTCGCGGGCCTGCAAGCCGCCCTCGAACGCGCCGAACAGCAAGCGCGGCAGATCAAGCCCCACGCCCTGCTCGACCTGCGCGATCAACACGTCTCCAGCGACGTCGCCGACTACCTGTCGCCCGAGCTTCAACAGCCCTTCCCTTCCTTGAGCGACTGCTACGCATTGCTCGGCAGCGAGTCGGCCGCCGTACCGAAGGATGAGCGCCTGGTGAACTGGGAAGTCAGCCTCGGCCTGACCCAC
The DNA here is from genome assembly GCF_024810135.1 of Pseudomonas sp. BIGb0164. Taxonomy (NCBI): domain Bacteria; kingdom Pseudomonadati; phylum Pseudomonadota; class Gammaproteobacteria; order Pseudomonadales; family Pseudomonadaceae; genus Pseudomonas; species Pseudomonas sp. BIGb0164. The sequence goes on from NZ_JANUEA010000003.1 coordinate 161,517, forward strand.
GTCGAACAGATCTACCTCAACAACGCCGGCGCCGAACTGCGCCAGGCCCAGCGTTTTGTGTTCCCTGGCGTCAACGTCACCGCCTACGACGGCAACGACAGCCAGACCCGCACCCTGGGCGGCAGCAACTTCGGCCAGCAGGGCGGCTTTGATGTGATCAGCCGTTTCGGCCTGGTGGGTGCCGCACCGCGCATCGCCGACGAAGCCCTGCAACTGCTGCTCGCGCCCAACACGCCCAACGGCCCGCGCGACCTGTTGCTGATGCCCGACCAGATGATCCTGCAGATCCACGAGTCCATCGGCCATCCGCTGGAACTGGACCGCATTCTCGGTGATGAACGCAACTACGCCGGCACCAGCTTTGTGAAGGCCAGCGATTTCGGCCACCTGCAATACGGCTCCAAACTACTCAACGTGACCTTCGACCCGGACATCCCGGAGCAACTCGCCAGCTACGGCCATGACGACGACGGCACCGCCGCCAGCAAGCAGTTCCTGATCCGCGAAGGGCTGCTGCTCAAGCCGCTGGGCGGCGCATTGTCGCAATTTCGTTCGGGCATGAGCGGCGTGGCCAACAGCCGTGCCAGCAGTTGGAACCGCGCGCCCATCGACCGCATGGCCAACCTGAATATCGAAGCCGGCGATCAGAGCCTTGCGCAACTGATTGGCGGTGTGGAAAACGGCATCCTGATGTCGACCAACCGTTCGTGGTCCATCGACGATGCCCGCAACAAGTTCCAGTTCGGCTGCGAGTGGGGCCAGTTGATCGAGAACGGCGAGCTCAAAGGCGTGGTGAAGAACCCCAACTACCGCGCCATTTCCGCGCACTTCTGGCGCAACCTCAGCGCGGTCGGCGACGCCACCACCTTCAAGGTACTGGGCACGCCCAACTGCGGCAAAGGCGAACCCAACCAGGTGATCCGCGTCGGCCATGCCTCGCCCGCCTGCGTATTCAGTGATGTCGATGTATTTGGGGGAGACGCCTGATGAACAACTTCAAGGCATTGGTGGAATGGCTCAAGCACGCCATCACCGACAACGAGCAATTCCACCTGGGTTATGCCGATGAAGCGTCCGAGTTCGTGCGCTTCAACCACGCCAAGGTGCGCCAGGCGGGCCAGGTGCAACAGGCCAGCCTCAACCTGAAACTGATCAATGACGGCCGCCACGCCGACCTGGGCATTACCCTGTCCGGCGAGCCGGAGCTGGACCGTCAGCGCCTCGCCGATGGCCTGCAACAGCTGCGCGAAACGCTGCCGCTGCTGCCAGAGGACCCGTACCTGCTGCTCAATCACAACGCCTGGCAAAGTAACAACGAACAAACGCGACCGCTGCCTGACCTGGCCCGGGTGTTGGAGGAAATCAGCCAGGCTGCTGAAGGTGTTGACCTGGTCGGGTTCTACGCCGCTGGCCCCATCAGCCGTGGCTTCGCCAGCTCCGACGGTGCGTTCGGCTGGCATCGCGCCAATAGCTTCAACTTTGATTTCAGCCTGTTCCACGCCAATGGCGAAGCGGTAAAAGCCAGCTACGCCGGGCACACCTGGGACAGCGCCGAGTTCGCCGAACGCTTCCAGCAGGCCCGCGAGAGACTTGAGTTCCTTGGCCGACCGCTGCACACCCTCGCACCCGGGCAATACCGCGCCTACCTGTCCCCGGCGGCGATTGAAGAAATCATCAGCATCATCACCTGGGGTGGTTTTTCTGCCCAGGCCATCGCCAGCAAAGGCAGTTCGTTGCAGAAGCTGTACGCCGGCGAGCAATCCCTGAGCCCGCTGGTGACGGTGGATGAACAGATCAGTGGTTCCCTGAGCCAGGGGTTTTCCACCGAAGGCTACCCGCGTGGCGATGTCACGCTGATCAATGCAGGCAAGGCCGAAGGCCAGTTGATCAACTCGCGCAGTGCTGCCGAATATGGCTTGAGCACTAACGGCGCCAGCAGCGATGAATCCCCCAGCGCCTTGCAGATGGCGGCAGGCGACTTGGCCCAGGCCGATATCCTCAAGCAGTTGGGCACCGGGTTGTACATCAGCAACCTGTGGTACCTGAACTACTCCGACCTGCCCGCCGCCCGCCTGACCGGCATGACGCGTTTCGCCACGTTCTGGGTGGAAGACGGCGAGATAAAGGCGCCGGTCAGCACCATGCGTTTTGATGACAGCGTGTACAGCCTGCTCGGCTCGCAACTCGAAGCCCTGACCGCTGATCGGGAACTGCTGTTGTCGGCCAGCACCTACGGCCAGCGCAACACCGCGTCCAATCTGCTACCGGGCGCCCTGGTCAAACGCCTGACCCTAACCCTGTAACCCACCCCTTGTAGGAGCCGGCTTGCCGGCGATTGGGCCCGTAAGCCAAGCACCACGCTTAAGGACGCCATCGCCGGCAAGCCGGCTCCTACAGGGGAATTACCGTCACGGCGACGACGCTTCCCTTCTCCATACTTTGGCCATTCGGCCTGTTGTTCCCCTCCAAATTCCCCGTTATAACGGTTAGTGGCACCTAGCCACGTCCGTGCGGTAACAATAATTCCAACCCCGCCGCCCTTAAACCACTTGAGACCAAGTGATGCACGACCTTGCCCGGGAAAGGGCAAGCTGGAGCGTTGACATGAACCATGGAAGTTTTGTCATTGAAAGGCTGTTCAAGCACTACAACGTTCACATAGAGCAACTGGGTAACGACCCGCAAAAGAAAACCGTGCTGATGGTCAACGGCGCGCTGTCCACCACCCGCTCGTTTGCGCGCACCAGCAAATGCCTGGCGGAACACTTCAACGTGTTGCTGTTCGACCTGCCCTTTTCGGGCTACTCGCGCGAATACAACACCGACCTCGACCTGGTGACCAAGGACGACGAGGTGCAAATGCTCCGCGCCCTGGTGGAGCGCTTTGAGGTCAACCACCTAGTGTCGGCCTCCTGGGGCGGCATCTCCACGCTGCTGACCCTGGCCCACAACCCGCCCTCCATCGAAAGCTCGGTGGTGATGGCCCTGGCGCCCAACCTCAATAAGGCCATGCTCGACTACGTGGAGCGTGTGCGCGTGCTGATCGAGGCCGATGACAAGTCGGCCGTTGGTCATTTGCTCAACGAGACCGTCGGCAAATACCTGTCACCCCGGCTCAAGCGCAACAACCATCGCCACCTGTCGAGCATGGCCACCACGGAGTACCGTCAGGCGCGCTTTCATATCCACCAGGTGCTGGCCTTGGGTGATGGCAACTACCTGCCGGCCCTCAAGCAGATTGAAACGCCGGTGCATTTTCTCAACGGCACGCTGGACGAATACACCCCGGCCGCCGAGGCGCAGTTGTTCAAGCAATACGTAGGGCGCAGCAGTTTTGCCGTGGCCGAGCACACCGGCCATTTGCTCGACCTGGAGTCCCGCGAGTCCGCCTTGGCGGTGCACCGTGCGCTGTTGGACTTCTTGGTAGGCAAGGACGCCGCGTTGTCAGATATAGACGAACCGCCAGTGGGAAAAGGAGCGACGGATGGCGCATAATCGCCGACACATAGCCTGCTAACAAAAGGGTTTTCCATGCCGAATCGCGTCCCGCTCGATGCCAAGACCGCCCGCTGGCTACCCTGGGTGGTCGCGATTGCCTTCTTCATGCAGTCGCTGGACGGGACGATCCTCAACACGGCACTGCCGGCCATGGCCCGGGACCTCGCGGAAAACCCGCTGCGCATGCAAGGCGTGGTGATCGCCTACATGCTCACCGTCGCCTTGCTGATCCCGGCCTCAGGCTGGGTCGCCGACCGTTTCGGCACCAAGAAGATCTTCTTTGGCGCCATCATGCTGTTCACCCTTGGCTCGCTGCTGTGCGCACTGTCCAGCAGCCTGACCATGCTGGTGGGTGCGCGGGTCATCCAGGGCTTGGGCGGTGCCTTGATGCTGCCGGTCGGCAGGCTCGTGGTGCTGCGTGCCTACCCCCGTTCCGAGCTCGTGCGGATCATGGGCTTCATTACCATCCCCGGCCTGCTCGGCCCATTGCTCGGCCCGACCATGGGCGGCTGGATGGTGCAATACCTGACCTGGCACTGGATCTTCCTGATCAACCTGCCGGTGGGCATGGTCGGTTGCTACGCCGTGTGGAAACTGATCCCCGACCTGCGCGGCAGCGAACGCACGCGTTTTGATAGCGTGGGCTTCCTGCTGTTCGGCGCGGCGATGGTGCTGATCACCATCGCCATGGAAGGCCTGGGCGAACTGCACCTGCCGCACCTGCGAGTGATGTTGCTGCTGTTCGGCGGGCTGGCGTGCCTGGCGGCCTATTGGTTGCGGGCCGGGCATATCGATAACCCGCTGTTCTCGCCGGTGCTGTTCAAGACACGCACCTTTGCCGTGGGCATCCTCGGCAACCTGTTCGCGCGGCTGGGCAGCGGCGCCCTGCCGTTCCTGGTGCCGTTGCTGCTGCAAGTGGCGCTGGGCTACTCGCCGTCGGAAGCGGGCATGAGCATGTTGCCCCTGGCGGCGGCGGCGATGTTCGCCAAGTCCATCGCCCGCACCCTGATCGAGCGGCTCGGCTACCGCATCGTGCTGACCGGCAACACCTTGTTCCTCGGCATCATGCTGGCCAGCATGGGCCTGGTCAGCGAGCACACGCCTTACCCGCTGCTGCTCTGCATGCTGGCGATCCTGGGGGCGATCAACTCCCTGCAATTCACGGCGATGAACACCGTCACCCTGATCGACCTGGACGACGCCCAGGCCAGCAGCGGCAACAGCTTGCTGTCGGTGGTGGCGCAATTGTCCCTGAGCCTCGGCGTGGCCTGCGCCGGTGCGCTGCTCGGCGGTTTTACTGCCGAGGCTGGCAACGATGGCGTGGAAAGCGTGCTCGGCGCGTTCCAATTGACCTTCCTCACCGTGGGCATCATGGCGATGCTGGCGGCGGCGATCTTCCTGCAACTGTCGCCCACCGATGGCAAACGGGTGGTCAGCCGCGAGCACGACATCGAGCATTAACAGGCTTCTCGTCTAGAACTTGCGGGGAAATTCCGTTGAGACTGGTACACTGCGCGACATTTTGTTTTGCAGAGCCAGTCCCGTGACTACCATCGCCACCGCTTTTAATACTTTGCCCCTGTCCGCCGCCATGCTGGCTAACCTCGACTCGCTGGGTTATGTCGAGATGACGCAGATCCAGGCGCAAAGCTTGCCGGTGATCCTCAAGGGGCTGGACCTGATCGCCCAGGCCAAGACCGGCAGCGGCAAGACCGCCGCCTTCGGCATCGGCCTGTTGAACCCGATCAACCCGCGCTACTTCGGCTGCCAGGCCCTGGTGATGTGCCCGACCCGTGAGCTGGCCGACCAGGTTGCCAAGGAAATCCGCCGCCTGGCCCGTGCCGAAGACAACATCAAGGTACTGACCTTGTGCGGCGGCGTGTCCCTGGGCCCACAGATCGCCTCCCTGGAACACGGCGCCCACGTCATCGTCGGCACCCCGGGCCGCATCCAGCAGCACCTACGCAAGGGCTCGCTGGTACTGGACGGCTTGAACACGCTGATCCTCGACGAAGCCGACCGCATGCTCGACATGGGTTTCTACGACGCCATCGAAGACATCATCAGCAAGACCCCGCCACGCCGCCAGACCCTGCTGTTCTCGGCCACCTACCCGGTGAGCATCAAGCAGTTGGCCTCCAAGTTCATGCGCGCGCCGCAACAGGTGAAGGCCGAAGCGTTCCACTCCGATGACCAGATCGAGCAGCGTTTCTACGAGATCTCGCCGGAAGAGCGCATGGACGCCGTGACCAAGGTACTGGCGCACTTCCGTCCGGCCTCCTGCGTGGCGTTCTGCTTTACCAAGCAGCAAGTGCAGGAAACCGTGGATCACCTGACGGCCAAGGGTATTTCCGCCGTTGGCCTGCACGGCGACCTGGAACAGCGCGACCGCGACCAGGTGCTGGCGATGTTCGCCAACCGCAGCACCTCGGTATTGGTTGCTACCGACGTCGCCGCACGCGGCTTGGACATCGACTCGCTGGACATGGTGATCAACGTCGAACTGGCCCGCGACTCGGAAATCCACATCCACCGCGTGGGCCGTACGGGCCGCGCCGGTGAGACCGGCATCGCCATCAGCCTGGTAGCACCGTCCGAAGCGCATCGCGCCCAGGCCATCGAGCAGTTGCAGAAAACCCCGCTGAACTGGGACCAACTGGACAACCTCAAACCGCAAAGCGGTGGTCCGTTGCTGCCACAGATGAGCACCCTGTGCATCGCGGCTGGCCGTAAAGACAAGGTTCGCCCGGGTGACATCCTGGGTGCACTGACCGGTGAAGCCGGGATTCCGGGTGCCCAGGTGGGCAAGATCGCGATCTTTGATTTCCAGGCGTTCGTGGCCGTGGAACGCGGGATCGCCAAGCAGGCGTTGCAGCGCTTGAACGACGGCAAGATCAAGGGCCGTTCGTTGCGCGTGCGGATCTTGTAAAGATCTCTAGCTACACAGAGATCAAAATGTGGGAGCGGGCTTGCTCGCGAATGCGGTGTATCAGTCACCTAATTATTTGACTGGTACACCGCATTCGCGAGCAAGCCCGCTCCCACATTTGACTGTATTCCAAATCAGAATTTGTATGAGGACACCGTTTTGCGCTCGACCGAAGTTGTGATCATTGGCGCCGGCGCCGCAGGCTTGATGTGCGCGCTGACCGCTGCCGGGCGTGGGCGCAAGGTGATGCTGATCGACCATGCGAACAAGGCCGGCAAGAAGATCCTGATGTCCGGCGGTGGCCGCTGCAACTTCACCAATATGTACACCGAGCCGGCCAACTTCCTGTCGCAGAACGCGCACTTCTGCAAATCCGCCCTGGCCCGCTATACCCAGTGGGACTTCATCGGGCTGGTGGCCAAGCATGGCGTGCCGTACCACGAGAAGAAGCTCGGCCAGCTGTTCTGTGACAACAAGTCCAGTGACATCCTCGGCATGCTGCTCGACGAGTGCATCCAGGTCGGCGTGGACCTGCACCTGGACACCTCGATCCAGGAAATTGCCAAGGTCGACGGCGGCTATCAGTTGCAGACCACCTTGGGCGAGTTGCGCTGCGAATCCCTGGTGATCGCCACCGGCGGCCTGTCGATTCCCACCCTGGGCGCCACCGGATTTGGTTATCAGGTGGCCAAACAGTTTGGCCATGAACTGCTGCCGACCCGCGCCGGGTTGGTACCGTTCACCATCACCGACCAGCTCAAGGAGTTGTGTGGCGAGCTGTCTGGCACTTCGGTGGATTGCCTGGTGAGCTGCAACGGCCAGAGCTTTCGCGAGAACCTCCTGTTTACCCACCGCGGCCTGAGCGGGCCGGCGATTTTGCAGATTTCCTCGTATTGGGAAAGCGGCGATACGGTCGAGATCAACCTGCTGCCCGACCACGACGCCCACACCTGGCTGCAACAGCAACAGGTCGAGCGCCCGAACAGTGAGCTGAAAACCCTGCTGGGCGAGATCTTCACCAAGAAGATGGCCAACCTGCTGGCCGAAACCTGGTTCGCCTCCAAGCCGATGAAGCAATACACCCACGCCGAAATCGCGGACATCGCGCAAAAGCTCGGCAGCTGGCAGTTAGTGCCTGCGGGCACCGAGGGTTATCGCACGGCGGAAGTCACGCTAGGTGGCGTGGACACGCGGGAAGTGTCGTCCAAGACCATGGAATCGCTGAAAAGCCCGGGCCTGTATTTTATCGGCGAAGTGCTGGATGTGACCGGTCACCTGGGCGGTTTCAACTTCCAGTGGGCCTGGGCTTCGGGCTATGCAGCGGCGCAATTTGTCTGAATCAACACAGTAAAAATGTGGGAGCGGGCTTGCTCGCGAAGGCGGTGGATCAGTCATACATGTGCCGACTGACACGCCGCCTTCGCGAGCAAGCCCGCTCCCACATTGGCTGCATTCCACATTCAGGTGCAGGGGTGCAATAAATTTTGCTGTTAGATGTGATCGCCGCGCTTGCCGTGGCGTCATTACTGGCTCAATTTAGCGGCATCGTCCCGGAAGACTCCAGACTTCATGTCATCGACCTCGTTCAAGCAGTCCATGCGGCGCCTGTGGGCGCTGGATAAATTCAGTTACAGCGTTCGGGTATTCATCGCCCTCACCGGCAGCATGGCGCTGTGCTGGTATCAGGATGAAATGACACTGCTGATCCCGCTGTTCCTGGGGATTATCGCCAGCGCCCTGGCCGAGACCGACGACAGCTGGCAAGGCCGCCTCAACGCCCTGGCGGTGACGCTGGTGTGTTTCAGCATCGCCGCGCTGTCGGTGGAGCTGCTGTTTCCCTACCCCTGGATCTTCGCGATCGCCCTGGCCCTGGCCAGCTTCTGCCTGACCATGCTTGGTGCCTTGGGCGAACGCTACGGCGCGATTGCCTCGGCGACGCTGATCCTGTCGGTGTACACCATGATCGGCGTGGACCAGCGCGGCGGCGCGGTGACCGACTTCTGGCACGAGCCCTTGCTGCTGGTGGCCGGCGCCGCCTGGTATGGCGTGCTGTCGGTGTTGTGGCAGGCGCTGTTTTCCAACCAGCCGGTGCAACAGAGCCTGGCGCGGTTGTTCCGCGAGCTGGGGCGCTACCTCAAGCTCAAGTCGTCGTTGTTCGAGCCGATCCGCCAGTTGGACGTGGAAGCACGCCGCCTGGAACTGGCCCAGCAAAACGGCCGTGTGGTCGCAGCACTGAATGCGGCGAAGGAAATCATTCTGCACCGCGTGGGCAATGGTCGCCCAGGCTCGAAGGTCAGCCGCTACCTGAAGCTGTACTTCCTGGCCCAGGACATCCACGAGCGCGCCAGTTCCTCGCACTACCCCTACAACGCCCTGGCCGAAGCCTTCTTCCACAGCGATGTGCTGTTCCGCTGCCAGCGCCTGCTGCGCCAGCAAGGCAAGGCCTGCCAGACCCTGGCCGAGTCGATCCAGCTGCGCCAGCCGTTCATCTATGACGACAGTTTTGCCGAAGCCCTGGGCGACCTGAACGCCTCCCTGGAACACCTGCGCATCCAGAGCAACCCGGCCTGGCGCGGCCTGCTGCGTTCCTTGCGCGCACTGGCCGCCAACCTGTCCACCCTCGACCGCCTGCTGGGCGACGCGAGCAACCCCGATTCCCTGGCCGACGCCACCGACAGCAGCCTGCTCGACCGTGCGCCGCGCAACCTCAAGGAAATGTGGACGCGCCTGCGCACCCAGCTCACACCAACTTCGCTGCTGTTCCGCCATGCGCTGCGCCTGCCGCTGGCGCTGAGTGTCGGCTACGGCATGGTGCATTTGATCCACCCGTCCCAAGGCTACTGGATCATCCTCACCACCCTGTTCGTGTGCCAGCCCAACTACGGCGCCACCCGGCGCAAGCTTGGCCAGCGGATCGTCGGCACCGCCATCGGCCTGACCGTGGCCTGGGCGCTGTTCGACCTGTTCCCCAGCCCGCTGGTGCAATCGCTGTTCGCCATCGCCGCAGGCCTGGTGTTCTTTATCAACCGTACCACCCGCTACACCCTGGCCACGGCGGCGATCACCTTGATGGTGCTGTTCTGCTTCAACCAGGTGGGTGATGGCTACGGGCTGTTCCTGCCACGGCTGTTCGATACCTTGCTGGGCAGCCTGATTGCCGGCCTGGCAGTGTTCCTGTTCCTGCCGGACTGGCAGGGCCGTCGCTTGAACAAGGTGCTGGCCAACACCCTGACGTGCAACAGCATCTACCTTCGGCAAATCATGCAGCAATATGCGGCCGGCAAGAGCGACGACCTGGCCTATCGCCTGGCCCGCCGTAACGCACACAACGCCGATGCCGCGCTGTCGACCACCCTGGCCAACATGCTGATGGAGCCGGGGCATTTCCGGAAGGAGGCCGACGTGGGCTTCCGCTTCCTGGTGTTGTCGCACACCTTGCTGAGTTATTTGTCTGGCCTGGGCGCACACCGGGAAACCCAATTGCCCGCCGAAGTGCGCGAGCATTTGATCGACGGCGCGGGCAACTCATTGGCGGCGAGTATTGATGAGATCGCCACGGGGCTGGCGAACAAACAGCCGATTGCGATTCAGAGTGATGCGGAGGAAGCCTTGGCGGCGGACCTTGAGCAGATGCCCGATGAGATCGATGAAGGGCAGCGGTTGGTGCAGACGCAGTTGGCGCTGATCTGTCGGCAGTTGGGGCCGTTGCGCACGTTGGCGGCGCATTTGATCAAGGATACCAGCGAGGCTTAGATCGCTTTCGCGAGCAAGCCCGCTCCCACATTCGGCCGCATTCCAAATGATGTACGCGGTTCAATGTGGGAGCGGGCTTGCTCGCGAAGAGGCCCTAAGGGCCCTACATCCCATGTTCCTTCATCAACCGCTCATAGCTGCCATCGACCTTCATCTTGGCAATTTCCCGGTCGAAGCTGGCCACGATCTGCTCATGCTGCGGGTTCTTCAGGCTCACCAGGATATGCAGGCTGTTTTCAGTCAAGGGCTTGGGCACGAACTCCACCGCGTTGCGCACGCGCGGTGACTCCCGCGCCAGGTAGTAACGGGCCACGTACTCATCGTCCACCGTCAGCCGCACACGCTGTGCCGCCAGCATGCGCACGGCCATGGCGAAGTTATGCACCGGTACTTTTTGCAATTGGGTGTCCTGGTCGAACGCTGGCGAATAGGCATAGCCGCGCACCACGGCAATCGATTCGTCGTGCAGTTGCTCCAGATTCTGGTAGTCGATGAGGTCGTCGCGGCGCTTGATGAAACGCACGCGGTTGAGCAGGTATTCGCCGGAAAACTGCCCCAGCTGGGTGCGGGCATCGTCGTACCAGGCATTGACCAGCACGTCGTAGCGTCCGTCCCCCACACCCATCAGCGCGCGGGCCCAGGGCACCTGTTCGAAGTCACTGGCATACCCGGCACGGGCCAGGGCCGTGGTCACGATGTCGGTGGCCAGGCCGCCATTGATCAAGGTGGCATCGGTAAAGGGAGGCCAGGCATCCGCTACCAGGCGCAGACGCTGTGCAAGCACCGGTGTTGCCAGCAGCAACATTCCAATCAAAGCAACGGCACGAGAAAATCGCGGCATGCTCAAAGTCCTTGGCGGGCAGGCGTTGGCCTGAGCTCAGGCTCAACCTGAGGTTCTAACAGTAGCTCATCAATGAGACTGCATTGCAGATTACACAAAGAAGTCAGCGGCGAATGCACAGAATGATGGCAAATTGACGCCATTCACAAAAAAGCCAGATTTAGACAGCGCCGCTCGCCACGCTTACTATCGACACAGACACTTGATAAGAGAGCACACCATGACAGTCGAATGGGTCTGCAAACACCACGATGACCTGGGCAAGGACCAGCTGTACGCCATCCTGCGCCTGCGCAATGAGGTTTTCGTCGTCGAGCAGAAATGCGTTTACCAGGACCTCGACGGGCAAGACCTCTCGGGCGACACCCACCACCTGATGGCATGGCAGGACGACAAGCTGGTGGCTTACCTGCGCTTGCTGGACCCGGATACCCAGGGCGGTGACGTGGTGATCGGGCGGGTGATTGTGGCGCCCGTGGCGCGTGGCACAGGGCTGGGGCATCGGATGATGGAAGAAACACTCAAGCGCATTGAGGATATCTGGCCCGAGACGCCCATTTTTCTATCAGCCCAGGCGCATTTGCAGGGGTATTACGGGCGGTATGGATTTGTGGTGGCGGGTGAGGAATACCTTGAGGATGATATTCCACACATTGGTATGCGGCGCGACTGAGGGCCTCTTCGCAGGCAAGCCAGCTCGCACATTTGGATAGTGTTCACACATCAAAAGGTGGGGGCTCCCCTATCTGGACTGTGTTCACCCATCTAAAGGTGGGAGCTGGCTTGCCTGCGATGGCGGCGGTGTGGTCACCGTCGGGCTTCAGGGATACCCCAGCACCTGCTTCACCGACGCCAGATTCGCCTCAATCCACCCCCGGTCAATCGCCCCCCAGCTGCGAATCCGATAGTGCCCCGCATGGTTGCGGGCGCCGTCTTCCTGTTCGAACTCACACACGATATCCAGGTCGGCCAACGCCGCTATCGTGTCCTGCGCCGTACGCCGGGGCATGCCGGTCACGTCGGTCAGCGCAGGCACGCTGCTGGCCAGCCCGCTGTCGATCAGGTAGGCCACGTACAGGCGGCGGTAGAAGCTGCTCTTTGTCTTGCTCACATCCATGGTGGTCGCCTTGTGCGGTCAGGGTTTGCCCTGCAGGTCGCGATACGTGAGGTACACCCGCAGGTCGAATTCCACCTGATGGTAGCCCGGCATCATGTAGTCGCAGAGTTTGTAGAACGCCTTGTTGTGGTCCGATTCCTTGAAGTGCGCCAGTTCGTGCACCACGATCATGCGCAAAAACTCCGGCGCCGCCTCCTTGAACAACGAGGCGATGCGAATCTCTTTCTTGGCTTTGAGATTGCCGCCCTGTACCCGTGAAATCGTGGTGTGCAGGCCGAGGGCGCGGTGGGTCAGGTCCAGGCGGTTGTCGAACAGCACCTTGTCGATGGCCGGCGCGTTGCGCAGGTGTTCCTGCTTCAAGGCCAGGGCATAGGCGTACAGGGCCTTGTCGCTCTGCACAGCGTGGCGCTCGGGGTAGCGCTTTTCCAGGTAGTCGCCCAACTGGTCCTTGGCGATCAGCTGGCGCACCTGCTCCTGGAGCGCGGCGGGATAGGCCTGGAGGTATTTCAGGACGGTCATGGGGTCTGCAACAGGGTTGGAATGGGCGCCAGTGTAGCGAATTCAGCGCAGGCGCGGGGACGACCAGCCCGCCACTTCCTCTGCCATCAGCGGCTGCGCGGCCAACGGCCCCTGGATAAATGGGCAACCGTTGGACTTGAGCCACTGGGATTGCTCCAGCGTCTCGACCCCCTCGGCCACCACCAGCACATCAAAATGCCCACACAGCTCAATAATGCTGCGCGCCAACGCCGCGTCCCGCGCCGAGGCCGGCAGGCGCGCCACCAGGCGCGGGTCCAGCTTGAGGGTATCGAACTCCAGGTCGCGCAAATGGGCCAATGAACAATGGCCGCAACCGAAGTCATCCAGGGCGGTCCGCACGCCGATCTGGCGCAGCAGCCGCAGTTGCTTGGTCGACTCTTCAAGGTTGCTCATCAAGCTGTCTTCACTGATTTCCACCTCCAACTGCCGCCCCTGCAGCCCATGTCGTTCGAGCACCTGCTGCAGCTGGTTGGCCAGGTTGGGCATGTTGAACTGGCTGCTGCTCAGGCTCACGCTCAGCACCAGCTCGCTGTCGAAGCTGGCTTGCCAGGCCTGGCGCTGGGCCGCGACTTGCTGGTAGATCCACGCACTGAGCTGGCTGATCAGGCGCGCCTCTTCCAGCAGGGGCAGAAACAGCCCGGGCGGCACATCGCCGACGCTGGGGTGCTGCCAGCGCAACAGCGCCTCGACGCCGCGCAACCGCCCATCGGCCAGGGCCACCTGAGGCTGGTAGACCAGGGTGAAGTCCTTGTTCTGGATGGCCGTGCGCACACTGTCTTCAAGCATCAGGCGCGAGCGGGCGCGGCCGTTCATTTCCTGATCGTAATAGCGATATTGCTGACGCCCCGCCCGCTTGGCTTCGTACATGGCGATGTCAGCGGCCCGCAGCAAGCCGTTCAGGTCCGAGCCGCAGTCGGGGAACGTCGCGATGCCAATGCTGACCCCGAGCATCACATCCAGCCCCTCGACCTGCTGGCACACCGACACCCGTTCGATCAGTTTTTCCGCAATCTTGGCTGCCTGCTCGGGAAACTCCAGCTCCAGCAACGCAGTGAATTCATCACCGCCCATCCGCCCCAGCACATCATAGGAGCGCAGGCAGCTTTGCAACTGCTCCGACACCCAGCGCAGCACCCGGTCACCGGCGTCATGGCCCAGCGAATCATTGACCCGCTTGAAGCCATCCAGGTCCAGGTACAGCAAGACCAGGGACTGTTCGCTCCGTTCGTTGCGCAGCAAGGTGTTTTCCACCGCTTGGTAAAACCCGCGCCGGTTCAGCAGGCCAGTCAGCGGGTCGGTCACAGCCTGGAACTCCAGTTGCTGATGCAGGTGGCGCACCTCGGACATGTCCAGCACCGTCACCACCATCGCCTTGCGCTCGGCGGGCAGCGACGCACAGGACATGGCCACCGGTACCTGCTGGCCGCGATCGGTACGCAAGATGGCGTCGTGCAGGCGCCAGGTCTCGCCCTTGCGATACCCGGCCATCATCTGCGACTCCAGCCACACGGGCACATGGGGTTTTTGCAGGAAACCCAGGAACTCCCGACCTTGCAGCTCCTGGAGCGTCGCGTTGAGCAGGCGCGAAATGGCCGGGTTGGCGTACTCGATCACGCCCTCTTCACTCACCACCAGGATGCCTTCGGCAGCGTTGTCCAACACCGAGGCATTAAAGGCGCGGGCGGACTCCAGGTCATGGCTCAGGCGTTGCAGCGCGCGGCGGTTGCGCTGGTGCTCCAGCAACGCCTGGACCTTGGGCTTGAGAATATTGGGGTCGAAGGGTTTGAGCAGGTAGTCGATGGCGCCACTGGCATAACCTTCCAGCACCGCAGATGGGGATTGCGCATGGGCACTGAGGAAAATGATCGGCGTCATGCGGGTGCGTTGGCTGCCGCGCATCAACCGTGCGACTTCAAAGCCGTCCATGCCAGGCATCATCACATCGAGCAATACCAGGTCGACTTCGTGCGCCAGCAACAGCTCCAAGGCCTCCACACCGGAGCTGGCGGTGACGACCTGCCAGTCATCGCGGTGCAACAGCGCGCGCATGCTGATCAGGTTTTCCGGGTAGTCGTCGACCACCAGAAGAACCGAACTGCCATCGCCGTGGTGTGGGGCGCCATCCATGCTACGTCTCTTCCTTGGGGTGCTTCCGGTCATTTCTGAGAGAAAACCCGGACAAACGCTGAGGCCTCACTCTAGCCCCGGTTCCCGAAAATCAGAAGTGACGCGGGTGCCATCATTGACCCAAAGCTCAGGAAGCCGACTAACGGTCAACCCCTGCAGGCCCCGATTCACGGGAAACATGGCTTTTTAGCATTCCCTTGACGCCAATAAATCGCCATCAGCCGTTTAACAAGTGAGCCGCCAGCGCCTATAAAGAACCTGTGAGCCCCCGGGCTAAAGCTTTCACCCTCTGTAAAAGGCCAACGCCATGATCGACCTCTCTACCTGGAACCTGAGCATTCCGGTCGGCTCGCCACCGGCGACCATCGACACCCCGAAACTGCTCAGCGGCTTCAAGGACCAATATTTCCAGGCCGAAGGCAGCAACGTGCAATTCTGGACCCCGGTGACCGGCAGCCGCACCGAAAACGCCATCTACCCGCGCAGCGAACTGCGCGAGACCTACGCCGATGGGCGCCTGCGCAACTGGACCTACCCGGATGCCGACAACTTCCTGCGTGCGACCCTGACCGTCAACCAGGTGCCCTCCACGGGTAAGATCGTGATCGGACAGATTCACGCCTTTGACAGCCAGAAGCCGCTGATCAAGCTTGAATACCAATTCAAGGAGAAGACCCAGACCGGCAACATCGTCGCCAAGGTGCGCATGCGCCCGGATGAGGATGAAGGGCGGGTGATCATCGTGGCGTCGAATGTGCCGCTGGAGAAAAGCTTCACTTACGTCATCAACTTGAACAAAGCCGGACTGTTAAGCGTGTATGCCGCCGACGGGGAATGGAACGAACGCATCGGCGCGGCGTGGGGCGCGAAGCCGTTGTATTTCAAGGCGGGGGTGTATGTGCAGGACAACAGCGGGAACAGCAAGGAGGGGGCAAGGGTGACGTTTGCTAAGTTGGATATTGATCACGAGTGAAAGCGGCCTCAATACCTGTAGGAGCCGGCTTGCCGGCGATTGCGGCGTGTCAGTCACAGATATGTTGAGTGGTAGCCCACGATCGCCGGCAAGCCAGCTCCTACAAAGGCAGGCACAAAAAAGCCCGCATCACTGCGGGCTTCTTTTTAAACGTCTAAGGCTCAATTCACCTTAGCGTTCAACTCACCCTTCAAATACCGCTGGTACATCGCTTCCAACGAGATCGGCTTGATCTTCGAAGCATTACCGGCAGTACCAAACGCTTCATAACGTGCGATACACACGTCACGCATCGCGGTTACGGTGGCGCCGAAGAACTTACGCGGGTCGAATTCGCTTGGGTTGGTGGCCATCAGGCGACGCATGGCGCCGGTGGATGCCAGGCGCAGGTCGGTGTCGATGTTGACCTTGCGCACGCCGTACTTGATGCCTTCGACGATTTCTTCAACCGGTACGCCGTAGGTTTCTTTGATGTCGCCGCCGTACTGGTTGATGATCGCCAGCCACTCTTGCGGGACCGAGGAAGAACCGTGCATCACCAGGTGGGTGTTAGGGATGCGCTTGTGGATTTCCTTGATACGGTCGATGGCCAGCACGTCGCCGGTCGGTGGCTTGGTGAACTTGTAGGCGCCGTGGCTGGTGCCGATGGCGATAGCCAGGGCGTCCACTTGGGTCTTCTTCACGAAGTCTGCAGCTTCTTCCGGGTCGGTCAGCATTTGGCTGTGATCCAGCACGCCTTCGGCGCCGATGCCGTCTTCTTCACCGGCCATACCGGTTTCCAGGGAACCCAGGCAGCCCAGCTCGCCTTCAACCGACACGCCGCAGGCGTGGGCCATGGCGACGGTTTGTTGAGTCACGCGTACGTTGTACTCGTAGTCGGTTGGGGTCTTGCCGTCTTCGCCAAGGGAGCCGTCCATCATCACCGAGCTGAAGCCCAGTTGGATGGAGCGCTGGCACACGTCAGGGCTGGTGCCGTGGTCCTGGTGCATGCACACCGGGATGTGCGGGAATTCTTCGATGGCCGCGAGGATCAGGTGACGCAGGAACGGCGCGCCGGCGTATTTGCGGGCACCGGCCGAAGCCTGGACGATCACGGGGGAGTCGGTCTTGTCAGCGGCTTCCATGATGGCGCGCATCTGCTCAAGGTTGTTGACGTTAAAGGCTGGGACGCCGTAGCCGAACTCGGCTGCGTGGTCCAGCATTTGACGCATGCTGATAAGTGCCATTGTGTTGTCTCTCCCGGTCGAGGGTCGTTAATCGTGCAAGCCTGCCGTAGCGGTGGCTGCTATTCAAGTTATTGCAGATCAAGGGGTTGAGCCTTGGCCTGCTGAATCGTTATTGCTAATAGGTTGACCCAAATTCCAATCTGGAACCGAATCATGTGGGAGCTGGCTTGCTGTGGCGAGGGAGCTTGCTCCCGCTGGGCTGCGCAGCGGCCCCAAGATCTTGGGAGCGCTTCGCACTCCAGCGGGAGCAAGCTCCCTCGCCACAAAACCCGCTCCCACATTTGATCTTCATTGATCCCACTACTGGGCTTTGCAACCACGGCCGATCAAATCGTCGGTGGCCACCCAGTAAACCAGGCCTTCCTCACCTTTTGTGTGAAACGCCAGTTGGTCGTTGGCATACAGCACGCCCGAAGCGGCAACGTCCTGTTTAAGGCGATAAACCTGGTCGGAACCGCCGAGGCGTACGTCCACCTCGGATTTAGCCTGATTAGCAAAGCGCCAGTTGACCTCGGCCTTGCTGTCGCAGGTCCAGGTAGTCCACTTGTCGGCAGGCTCGGCCTTGCTGGTGAACATGTTCATGCTGCTGCAGCCGGCCAACAGGGCCACGGCTGCCAGGGCGAAAACGCCTTTCATTGCCAATCCTCGTAGGGCGGCCCACGGCCGCCAGTTGATCAGACCCGTCAAGGGCACCCCTGTTCCTGACCGTTGGGCGCGGCGTCGTATTTCTCCAAGCGTTCGTTGCCGATGCGCTTGTTGATCACCGGCATGGTCTCGGCCTGCCAGTCCGCCTGGTAGCAGCTTTTTTTCGGCTGCCCCGGCGCAGGGTTACCCGCCTCCGGGGCCGCGCTTGGCGTGCTGCCGCAGCCGGCCAACAGGCCCGCTGCGATCACCAGTGCCAACGACTTGATCATGGGAATACTCCTTTTCCGGATCACGAGCCTCAGCCTTTGGCTCGGGTTTCCAGCACTTCAACGGCCGGCAGTACTTTGCCTTCGACGAATTCGAGGAATGCGCCGCCACCGGTAGAAATGTAGGAGATCTGGTCAGCAACGCCATATTTATCGATGGCCGCCAGGGTGTCGCCACCGCCCGCGATGGAGAATGCCGAGCTTTCAGCGATGGCTTTGGCCAGCACTTTGGTGCCGTTACCGAACTGGTCAAATTCGAACACGCCGACTGGGCCGTTCCACAGGATGGTCTGGGAGGCTTTCAGCAGTTCGGCGAAGTTGGCCGCGGTTTGCGGGCCGATGTCCAGGATCATGTCGTCGGCGGCCACATCAGCGATCAGCTTGATGGTGGCTTCTGCGCTTTCGGCGAATTCCTTGGCGACGACCACGTCTACCGGCAATGGCACACTGACCTTGGCGGCGATGGCGCGGGCGGTATCCAGCAGGTCCGGCTCGTACAGGGATTTGCCCACCGGATGACCGGCTGCGGCCAGGAAGGTGTTGGCGATGCCGCCGCCGACGATCAACTGGTTGCAGATCTGGCTCAGGCTGTTGAGCACATCCAGCTTGGTGGACACCTTGGAGCCGGCCACGATGGCGGCCATCGGTTGCGCCGGAGCGCCCAAGGCCTTGCCCAGTGCGTCCAGTTCAGCAGCCAGCAACGGGCCAGCAGCTGCCACCTTGGCGAACTTGGCCACGCCGTGGGTCGAACCTTCAGCGCGGTGAGCGGTACCGAATGCGTCCATCACGAACACGTCGCACAGCGCCGCGTATTGCTGGGCCAGTTCGTCGCTGTTCTTTTTCTCGCCCTTGTTGAAGCGCACGTTTTCGAACAGCACGATGTCGCCGGCCTTGACGTCGACGCCACCCAGGTAGTCAGCCACCAGCGGCACGTCGCGGCCCAGGGCTTTGCTCAGGTAGTCGGCGACAGGCTTGAGGCTGTTTTCAGCGGAGAACTCACCTTCGGTCGGACGACCCAGGTGGGAGCAGACCATGACGGCCGCGCCTTTTTCCAGGGCCAGCTTGATGGTCGGCAGCGAGGCCAGGATTCGCGCATCGCTGGCGACAACACCGTCCTTGACGGGGACGTTGAGGTCTTCGCGAATCAGTACGCGCTTACCTTGCAGATCGAGGTCGGTCATCTTCAACACGGTCATGGGTCGCAGTTCCTGAATTACTGTTGAGGTTGTTTAGAGGCGATGTGCAGATAATGTTCCGCAACATCCAACATGCGGTTGGCAAAACCCCATTCGTTATCGAACCAGGCCAGGATGTTCACCAGCCTCGGGCCGGAAACGCGGGTCTGGCTGGCATCGACAATCGCCGAATGCGGGTCATGGTTGAAATCACAACTGGCGTGGGGCAACTCGGTGTAGGCCAATAAGCCTTTGAGCGGGCCGCTGGTGGCGGCGTCGCGCAGGATCCGGTTGACCTCCGTCGCATCAGTGTCGCTGACGGTTTGCATGGTGATGTCCAGGCAGGACACATTCACCGTCGGCACCCGTACGGCTTTGGCCTGGATTCGCCCGGCAAGTTCCGGCAACAATCTTTCGATACCGCGAGCCAGGCCGGTGGACACCGGAATCACGGACTGGAACGCCGAACGCGTACGGCGCAAGTCTTCATGGTGATAGGCGTCGATCACCGGCTGGTCGTTCATCGCCGAGTGAATCGTGGTGATCGACACGTAGTCCAGGCCGATCGCCTGATCCAGCAAACGCAACAACGGCACGCTGCAGTTGGTGGTGCAGGAGGCGTTGGACACCAGCAGCTCATCACCGGTCAGGCAATCCTGATTGATGCCGTAGACGATGGTGGCGTCGACATCCGCCTCGCTGGCCATCGGCTGGGAAAACAGCACACGCGGCGCGCCGGCGTCGAGAAAACGCTGGCCGTCGGCGCGGGTGTGATAGACACCGGAACATTCCAGCACCAGGTCGACGCCCAGTGCTTTCCAGTCGATACCTTCGGGGGTGGCACTGCGCAAGACCTGCACGCAGTTGCCATTAATGTGCAGACAATCGCCCTCAACCCGCACTTCGCCTGGGAACCGGCCGTGGGTGGAGTCAAAGCGTGTCAGGTATTCGATGCTGGCCATGTCGGCCAGATCGTTGATCGCCACAATTTCAAACCCGGCCGCCGCCCCTCGCTCAAACAGAGCACGCAAGACGCAACGACCAATGCGGCCGTAGCCGTTGAGTGCAACTTTGTAGGGACGCGGTTGAGGCATGAGGTTCTCGATTACCGTGGGTAAAGAGGTGAATGTGCCGCCGCCTTCGCGAGCAAGCCCGCTCCCACAGTTGAAATGCATTCCAAATGTGGGAGCGGGCTTGCTCGCGAAGGGGCCAGCACAGCCACCCCAATTTACAGCCTTAGTCTTCCAGCAGCTCTTCAGCCTGACCCAGGATGTTTTCCAGGGTGAAGCCGAACTCTTCGAACAACGCTGGCGCCGGCGCCGACTCACCGTAGGTGGTCATGCCGATCACGCGACCTTCCAGGCCCACGTACTTGTACCAGTAGTCGGCGTGAGCCGCTTCGATGGCGATACGCGCGCCGACTTGCAGCGGCAGAACCGATTGCTTGTAGCCGGCGTCCTGGGCTTCGAACACGCTGGTGCACGGCATCGAAACAACACGCACCTTGCGGCCTTGCTCGGTCAGCTTGTCGTAGGCCTGAACGGTCAGGCCCACTTCGGAACCGGTGGAGATCAGGATCAGTTCCGGCTCGCCCGCGCAGTCTTTCAGCACATAACCGCCACGGGCGATGTCGGCGATCTGCGCGTCGGTACGCACTTGGTGTTGCAGGTTCTGACGCGAGAAGATCAGCGCCGAAGGGCCGTCCTTGCGCTCGATGGCGTGCTTCCAGGCCACGGCGGACTCCACCGCGTCGGCTGGGCGCCAGGTGTCCAGGTTCGGCGTGGTGCGCAGGCTGGTCAATTGCTCGACCGGCTGGTGCGTCGGGCCGTCTTCGCCCAGGCCAATGGAGTCGTGGGTGTACACATGGATCACACGCTTCTTCATCAGCGCCGCCATGCGTACGGCGTTGCGGGCGTATTCCATGAACATCAGGAAGGTCGCGCCGTAAGGCACCAGGCCACCGTGCAGGGAAACGCCGTTCATGATGGCGCTCATGCCGAACTCACGTACGCCGTAGTACATGTAGTTGCCGCTGGCGTCTTCAGCCGACACACCTTTGCAGCCTTTCCACAGGGTCAGGTTGGAACCGGCCAGGTCAGCCGAACCGCCGAGGATTTCCGGCAACAGCGGGCCGAAAGCGTTCAGGGTGTTCTGGCTGGCTTTACGGCTGGCGATGGTCTCGCCCTTGGCCGCGACTTCGGCGATGTAGGCCGAGGCTTTTTCCGAGAAGTCGGCAGGCAGGTCACCGGCAAGACGGCGAACCAGCTCGTTGGCCAACTCTGGGAATTCGGCAGAGTAGGCCGCGAAACGCTGGTCCCACTCGGCTTCGGTCGCCAGGCCTTTTTCCTTGGCGCTCCACTCGGCGTAGATATCAGCCGGGATTTCGAACGGGCCGTGGTTCCACTTCAGGGCTTCACGGGTCAGGGCGATTTCCGCGTCACCCAGTGGGGCGCCGTGGCAGTCCTCTTTACCTTGCTTGTTCGGCGAACCGAAACCGATGGTGGTCTTGCAGCAGATCAGGGTCGGCTGCTCGCTCTTGCGGGCGGTGTCGATGGCGGTCTTGATCTCTTCCGGATCGTGGCCGTCGACGTTGCGGATCACTTGCCAGTTGTAGGCTTCGAAACGCTTAGGGGTGTCATCGGTGAACCAGCCTTCGACTTCGCCGTCGATGGAGATGCCGTTGTCATCGTAGAACGCGATCAGCTTGCCCAGGCCCAGGGTGCCGGCCAGGGAAGCGACTTCGTGGGAAATACCTTCCATCATGCAGCCATCACCCAAGAACACGTAGGTGTGGTGGTCGACGATGTCGTGGCCAGGGCGGTTGAACTGTGCGCCCAGGACTTTTTCAGCCAGCGCGAAGCCCACGGCGTTGGCCAGGCCTTGGCCCAGGGGACCGGTGGTGGTCTCGACGCCTGGGGTGTAGCCGAATTCCGGGTGACCCGGGGTGCGGCTGTGCAGCTGGCGGAAGCTTTTCAGGTCGTCGATGGTGACGTCGTAGCCGGTCAGGTGCAGCAGCGAGTAGATCAGCATCGAGCCGTGGCCGTTGGACAGCACGAAGCGGTCACGGTCGGCGAACGATGGGTTGCTCGGGTTGTGTTTCAGGTAGTCACGCCAAAGCACCTCGGCGATATCCGCCATGCCCATTGGGGCACCTGGATGGCCGCTGTTGGCTTTTTGCACGGCATCCATGCTGAGGGCACGAATGGCGTTGGCACGCTCACGACGGCTGGGCATCGCTGATCTCCTGGGGTTTGCTGAAAAGAAACGGAAAAAAGGACCGGCATTTTCCCTCAGCCACCGCCTGCGGGCAATCACAGATAGTCACTTGAGGGCGTTTTTCCTGTGCTTTGGGCGCCATTCGCTTGCAGAAACCGGTCACCCGTTCGTCTAAAGGCTATAGCGGCTGCTTATAACCGCCACTTATCGATCAATATCAAAACTTTTTGATATTGGCCTTGCAGGGTTTTCCACCCGTCACTAGACTGCTGGCCTTATGAACCTACCTGTGCCCTCCCTGCGTCCCGACGACGGCGAAGAGCTGGCAGCCTTATGCAAGGCCGCTGGTGATCCGCTGCGCCTGAACGTGTTGCGCGCACTGGCCAACGACTCTTTCGGCGTACTGGAACTGGCGCAGATCTTCGCCATCGGCCAGTCCGGAATGAGCCACCATTTGAAGGTGCTCGCCCAGGCCGACCTGGTGGCCACTCGCCGCGAAGGCAACGCGATTTTCTACCGCCGTGCCCTGCCCCACACCGATCTGCTGGGCGGCAAGCTGCACGCTGCCCTGCTCGAAGAAGTGGATAACGTGAGCCTGCCCAGCGACGTACAGTCGCGCATCGGCCAGGTCCACGGGCAACGGGCTGCCGCCAGCCAGGACTTTTTCTCACGGGTCGCCGAGAAGTTTCGCGCCCAGCAGGACCTGATTGCCGGCCTGCCCCAGTACCGAGAAAGCGTATTAGCACTGCTGGACAAGCTGAGCTTCAGTGATGAGGCGACGGCGCTGGAAGTCGGCCCCGGGGACGGTGGCTTTCTGCCCGAACTGGCGCGGCGCTTCCAACAGGTCACGGCGCTCGACAACAGCCCGGCGATGCTCGAACTGGCGCGCCAGCTGTGCGAGCGCGAAGCACTGGGCAACGTCAGCCTGCAGTTGGCCGATGCCCTGAATCACACCAGCCTGCGGGCCGACTGCGTGGTGCTGAACATGGTCTTGCACCATTTCGCCGCCCCCGCCGACGCCCTCAAGCAAATGGCCGGGTTGCTGCATCCCGGCGGTAGCCTGTTGGTTACGGACTTATGCAGCCACAACCAGAATTGGGCCAGGGAGGCCTGCGGTGATCTCTGGTTAGGCTTTGAACAGGACGATCTGGCCCGTTGGGCCTCCGCTGCGGGACTCGTTCCCGGGGAAAGCCTCTATGTAGGTTTACGTAATGGTTTCCAGATCCAGGTCCGCCACTTTCAGCGACCGGCTGGCGACACTCACCATCGGTAAATATCAGGAAAACATCGAGATGAGCGAATACTCCCTTTTCACCTCCGAGTCCGTGTCTGAAGGGCATCCGGACAAAATCGCCGACCAGATTTCTGATGCGGTGCTGGACGCCATCATTGCTGAAGACAAGCACGCCCGTGTGGCCTGCGAGACTCTGGTGAAAACCGGTGTAGCGATCATCGCCGGCGAAGTGACCACCACTGCCTGGGTTGACCTGGAGCAGATCGTTCGTGACGTGATCACCGACATCGGCTACACCAGTTCCGACGTTGGCTTCGACGGCGCGACCTGCGGCGTGATGAACATCATCGGCAAGCAGTCCCCCGACATCAACCAGGGTGTGGACCGCGCCAAGCCTGAAGATCAGGGTGCCGGCGACCAGGGCTTGATGTTTGGCTACGCCAGCAACGAAACCGACGTGCTGATGCCAGCACCGATCACCTTCTCGCACCAACTTGTGCAACGGCAAGCCGAAGCTCGTAAATCCGGCCTGCTGCCATGGCTGCGCCCGGACGCCAAGTCCCAGGTGACCTGCCGTTACGAAGGCGGCAAGGTTGTCGGTATCGACGCCGTTGTACTGTCGACCCAGCAC
Source organism: Pseudomonas sp. BIGb0164 (assembly GCF_024810135.1). Classification (NCBI taxonomy): domain Bacteria; kingdom Pseudomonadati; phylum Pseudomonadota; class Gammaproteobacteria; order Pseudomonadales; family Pseudomonadaceae; genus Pseudomonas; species Pseudomonas sp. BIGb0164. The sequence continues at coordinate 185,688 of NZ_JANUEA010000003.1, forward strand.
AACCCGGACGTTTCCTACGCCGATCTGCGTGAAGGCGTGATGGAGCTGATCGTCAAGCACGTGCTGCCTGCCGAGTTGCTGACCAAGGACACCCAGTTCCACATCAACCCGACCGGCCAGTTCATCATCGGTGGCCCGGTGGGCGACTGCGGCCTGACCGGTCGCAAGATCATCGTCGACAGCTACGGCGGCATGGCCCGCCACGGCGGTGGCGCCTTCTCCGGCAAAGATCCATCCAAGGTTGACCGTTCCGCTGCCTACGCCGGTCGTTACGTGGCCAAGAACATCGTGGCAGCCGGCCTGGCCGAGCGTTGCGAGATTCAGGTTTCCTACGCCATCGGTGTGGCCCAGCCTACGTCGATCTCGCTGAACACCTTCGGCACCGGCAAGATCAGCGATGACAAGATCGTGAAGCTGGTGCGTGAGATCTTCGACCTGCGCCCTTACGCCATCACCACCATGCTCGACCTGCTGCACCCGATGTATCAGGAAACCGCAGCCTACGGCCACTTCGGTCGTACCCCTGCGCAGAAGACGGTCGGCGACGACACCTTCACCACCTTCACGTGGGAAAAAACTGACCGCGCCAACGACCTGCGCACGGCTGCCGGTCTGTAATCGCTCGCGGTGCACAGAGCCCTGCCGGGTTACTCCGGCAGGGCTTTTTTATGGCTGGCGTTTACGGGACGACCTTCACGTTTTTTGGATCCAATACTTGCAGGCCAAATAATGGCCCTCTAGAATCCGCGCCCTCTCGGGCCCTTCACCTTTTTTGGATATTGCCCTGCGCCAGCCCGGGATAGACACGCGCGCAGGCAATCGAACATTGAGGTTTTCATGCGCATTTCCACACTCGCCCCTGCCGCCCTTCTGCTCAGCCTGTTCGCCCTGCCGGCCCATGCTGCCGACCTGAGCGCCCTGGGTGGTGCCCTGACGTCCAAACTGGGCGTGAGCAATTCCGGCGATTGCCAGCAACAAGCCAACGACCTGCAAGCCAAGATCGATGCTGCCAAGGCCGCCAAAGACGATCTCAAAGAAAAAGCCTTCAAAGCCGCTCAAGACCAGATCAACAAAGGTTGCAACAAACTCGCTGAGACCCAGGCCAAAGCCGACGCCAAGCCGCAAACACAGGAAGCCAAGGCCGACCCGGTGAAAGCCTTGGGCGGTCTGTTCAAGTAAGTAGAAACACCCGGTAAAAAGCCCCGCGCTGTCGGGGCTTTTTTGTGGCCGTGAGGATCACTTAGGCTGTGCGTCCTTTTCGGGCAAGGATGCTCATGATGCGTTTTCTGATTGCTCTCTTATTGAGTGCGGTGCCGTTCCTGGCGTGGGCCGAAGCGTGCCCGGATGACGCCCAATCTCAACTCGACAGTCTGGCCAGACAGGTCAGTCAATGGGATGACAGCTACCACCGGCTTGGCCAGTCGCCTGTCAGCGATGAGTTGTACGATCAGGCCCGGGGTCGCCTGGCCCAATGGCGCCAGTGTTTTCCTCAAACCCAGCCTGACAACCCGCTGGCGAGTTCGCGAGGCACAGTGCGCCACCCAGTCGCTCACACAGGCCTGGACAAACTGCTGGATGAAGCAGCAGTAGCCGACTGGCTCAGTGCGCGGCAAAACGTCTGGATCCAGCCTAAGGTCGACGGTGTGGCGGTGACACTGGTGTATCGCCGGGGTCGCTTGAGCCAGCTCATCAGTCGCGGCGACGGGCTGCTCGGCCAGGACTGGTCAGCCGCCGCACGCAAGATCCCAGGCATCGTCCAGCAACTCCCGGAACCTGTTGACCTGGTGCTACAAGGCGAACTCTATTGGCGCCTCACCGATCATGTGCAGTCGGCCACCGGCGGGCTAAGCGCCCGCAGCAAGGTGGCCGGCCTGATGAACCGACGACAGCTGAGCGACACTGAGGCCAACGGTATCGGCCTGTTCGTCTGGGCCTGGCCCGATGGCCCGCGCGACTTCACCGAACGTCTCGCCACACTCGCACGCTGGGGTTTCCCAGACAGCCAGCGCTACAGCCAGCCCCTCCAGAACATCACCGACGCCGCACACTGGCGCAGCTATTGGTTCAACTACCCGTTGCCGTTCGCCAGCGATGGGGTGGTGCTGCATCAAGCCGTGCACGCACCCGCCGAACGCTGGCAGGCCAGCACACCCTACTGGGCGGCTGCCTGGAAGTACCCGGCGGCCAAGGCCCTGGCGCTGGTACGCAAGGTGCAATTCAAGATCGGGCGAACCGGGCGCATCACGCCGATCCTTGAACTGGAACCCGTGCGGATGGACGACAGGCAGATCAGCCGGGTCAGCGTCGGCTCCCTCAAGCGCTGGCAGGCGCTGGACATCCGCCCCGGCGACCATGTGTCCATCAGCCTGGCCGGCCAGGTGATTCCTCGGCTGGACCAGGTGATTCTGCGCAACGAGACCCGAGTGCCCATCGCTGTCCCTGACGCCCGCGACTTTCACCCCTTGAGCTGCTGGCAACTGGACCCGGGCTGCGAGGAGCAATTGCTGGCACGCTTGACCTGGATGAGCGGCGACCAGGGCCTGGCTTTGCCCCATATGGGCCGTGAAACCTGGAACGTATTGCTCCAGGCCGGTCTAATCGCAGGCTTTCTCGATTGGTTAACCCTGGATGAGGCAGAGCTTGCTAACATTGATGGCTTCGGCGACCGCAGCCGTGCGCGAGTGCTCGACAGCATTCACAGCGCCCGGCAACGGCCCTTTGCACAATGGCTCAAAGCCCTGGGTGTACCCCCTTCGGCACGCAACAACCTGGACGGTGGCTGGCAAAGCCTGGCCGCCAGAGATACCCAGACCTGGATGGCCACAGACGGCATCGGCCCGGGGCGCGCGGCGCAACTCAGCGCTTTTTTTCGCGACCCGCACGTTCAGGCACTGGCTGAAACATTACGCGTCGCCGGGATAGACGGGTTTTGAGCCCGGCCCGGCCACCTTTAAACCAACGGCAGAATTCACCCTGCCACCTGTTTGCGACCTTGGAGCCCTACATGAAATTTCTCGCCCCACTTGCCTTGCTGACCGTCGCAAGTTTCATGGCCACGCCGTTACTGGCCGCAGAAGAAGCCCCTCAACTCACCGGCTGCGCCGCCAAGCGCCAAGCCATCAGCACCCAGATCGATCAAGCCAAGGCCCACGGCAACAGCGAACAGCAAGCCGGCCTGGAGAAAGCCCTGAGCGAAGTCACCGCCAATTGCACTGATGCGTCCTTGAAGAAAGAGCGTGAGAACAAGGTGCTCGACGCCAAGCACGAAGTCAGCCGCCGTCAGGCCGACCTCGACAAGGCGATGAAAAAGGGCGACGCCGACAAGATCAACAAACGCAAAGACAAGCTCGCCCAGTCCCGCAAAGAACTGCAGGACGCAGTCGAAGAACTCGACAAGTAAAACCGGTCAGTGGTCGCGGAACTGTTTATGGCAGGCCGTGCAGGCGTCTTCGACCTTCTGCACCACTGGCCCAAGGTTGCTGGCCTTGTAAGGCTGCACTTGGCTCGCGATCACCAGCTCACCGGTGGCGGCTTCAAGGTTGCGCGCCAGTTCCTGGAAACGTGCCTGCTGTTGCCACACGTTGTCCTTGGCACTCGTGTGGTCTTCCTCGCGCACGCTCGGGAAGTGCTTCCACGGTTCATGGGACAACGCATCGAGCTTGACCGCGCCTTCAGCGAACTTCGCACCGTCGAACGGGATACGCCCACGCAACATGCCACCCAGGTCTTCGCCGGTCTTGAGCATCTGCTTGAAGATCGCTTTGCGCTGGCCCAACGGCGAATTCGGGTCGACACCGCCGCAGGCGGACAGCATCAGGCAGGCCAGCAATACAACGGTCAGTCTTTTAAAAGTCATGATGGCTTCGAGGTCACGGGAAACGGCGGCCAGTATCCTCGCCCCGCCCGTAAAGACCAATAGCCCTATTAATAATAAGGGTTGCCCGAGTGCGTGAAATCACGGGCAATCGCTTCAGGAAGTGTTTGTATGAATGTCACCCAAAAAGCCTGGAGCCGCCGCCTGGCGTGGGCTCTGCCAATGATCGCGCTGCTGGCCGGCTGCGATGGCGGCAAGGACGCGGGCAAAGATGAAATCGTAAAACCCCATGCTGTCGCCACCTACGTGAGCGCACCCTGGGAAGCTTTGCCCACGGTATCCGACACTGACTTGCTGGCCGGTTTTGAATCCTGGCGCAGTGCCTGCCAACGTCTCAAGGCCGACCCGGTCTGGGGCGCGACCTGTGCCGCTGCAGCCAGCGTGCCGGGCAATGCCGCAGCGGTTCGCGGCTTTCTCAAGGAGCGCCTGGATGTCTTCGGCCTGCGCTCGGCAGACAACACGCCTAACGGCTTGATCACCGGCTATTACGAACCGGTCTACCCCGGCAGCCTGACCAAAACCGCCACCGCCAACGTGCCGGTGTATGGCGTGCCGGATGACCTGATTATCGTCAACCTCGAAAGCATCTACCCGGAACTCAAGGGCAAGCGTCTGCGTGGTCGCTTGGAAGGTCGTGTGCTCAAGCCTTATGACGACGCCAGCACCATCAATGGCCAAGGTTCCAGTGCCAAGCCGATCGCTTGGCTAACAAACCCAATGGACCTGCAATTCCTCCAGATCCAGGGCTCAGGCCGCATTCAGCTGGCAGGCGGGCGGCAACTGCGCGTCGGCTATGGCGACCAGAACGGCTACCCGTACCGTCCTATCGGCCGCTGGCTGGTGGAACAAGGCGAGTTGAAAAAGGATGACGTGACCATGGGCGCCATCAGCGCCTGGGCCAAGGCACACCCGCAACGTATTCCCGAGCTGCTGGCGAGCAACCCCAGCTACGTGTTTTTCAGTGCCCGCCCCGACAGCAACGAAGGCCCACGCGGTTCGCTAAACGTGCCGCTCACTGCTGGCTACAGCGTGGCGGTGGACCGTAAGGTGATTCCGCTGGGCAGCTTGCTGTGGCTGTCGACGACTAAACCGGATGGTTCGCCTATCGCAAGGCCCGTCGCGGCGCAGGACACAGGTGGTGCGATCACGGGTGAAGTGCGGGCCGACCTGTTCTGGGGAACCGGCGACGCGGCGGGTGAACTGGCCGGCAACATGAAGCAGCAAGGGCAGATCTGGATGCTATGGCCCAAGGGGGCTGCATTGCCGCACGTACCCGATGCCCCTGCCGGAACCTAAGAGACGCTAGAGATCAAAATGTGGGAGCGGGCTTGCTCGCGAATGCGGTGTGCCAGTCAGCACATCCGGTACTGACACACCGCATTCGCGAGCAAGCCCGCTCCCACAGGAGATCGTCGTCAATCTTTAGATCGAGACAAAGAAGAAACTCGCAATCAACGCCATGCCCACGAACCACACCAGCGAACGCAACATCGCCCAGTCCGCCAGGTAGCAAATGATGTACAGGAGGCGACTGGTGATAAACAGCACCGCCAGCACATTGATCGTCACCAGTGACGCCGTACCGGCCAGGTGCGCGATGATCACCGCCGCGGCAAACGCCGGGGTGACTTCAAAACTGTTGAGCTGGGCGTTGTGGGCGCGCTTGGCAAACCCGTCAAGGGTTTCCAGGAAGGCGCGAGGGTCGTGATTCTGCCGTGGCCCGAACTTGCCGCCGCTGAACTTGGCCACGCCCGTGCACAGATAAGGCAGGAAAATTGCGATCAACACACACCAGAAAGCGACCGTCATCACTGATTCCTTTTTGTCGTTTTAGTCAGAAGTTAGAGTTTTAGCACTAATAAAGCCAGGCCGCACCCTTCCGCTATGAGCCCCGGTGCGCTTAAAGGTTCTGTCCGGCATTTGCCCGGACGCTTGCAACCACCCGCCGCAGTTGCGGTCCATCCACCATCAACAATCCTCTCCCCCCCAACTTCCAAGGACCCCGGATGCTTGAACTTGTCGCCGCCTTCATTTGCCTCACCACCCTGCTCACCTATGTGAACTTCCGTTTTATCGGCCTGCCGCCCACCATTGGCGTGATGGTCACGGCCTTGCTGTTTTCCCTGATCCTGCAAGGCTTGAGCTTTCTCGGCTACCCCGGCCTGGAAGAACGTATCCAGCAGTTGATCGGCCAGATCGACTTCGGCGACCTGTTGATGAACTGGATGCTCTCCTTCCTGCTGTTTGCCGGCGCCTTGCACGTCAACCTGAACGACCTGCGCAGCTACCGTTGGCCCATCGGCCTGCTGGCGACCTTTGGTGTGTTGATCGCCACCGTGGTGATTGGCAGCCTGGCGTACTACATCTTTGCCCTGTTCGGCTGGCAGGTGAGCTTCCTGTACTGCCTGTTGTTCGGCGCACTGATCTCCCCCACCGACCCGATTGCGGTACTCGGCGTGCTACGAACCGCCAATGCATCCAAACCGCTTAAAACCACCATCGTCGGCGAGTCGCTATTCAACGACGGCACGGCGGTGGTGGTGTTTACTGTCTTGCTGGGTATCGCGCAGTTGGGCGAAACACCTACAGTGGGCGCCACTGCCATGCTATTTGCCCACGAGGCCATCGGCGGCGTGTTGTTTGGTGGCCTGATCGGCTACCTGGTGTACCTGATGATCAAGAGCATCGAGCAGCACCAGATCGAAGTGATGCTGACCCTCGCCTTGGTAATCGGCGGCTCGGCGATGGCCACGGAACTGCACGTCTCCGCCCCGATTGCGATGGTGGTGGCCGGCCTGATCATCGGCAACCTGGGCCGCAAGCTGGCGATGAACGACATGACCCGCCGCTACCTGGACGGCTTCTGGGAATTGCTCGACGACATGCTCAACGCCCTGCTGTTCGCCCTGATCGGCATGGAGCTGCTGCTGTTGCCGTTCAACTGGCTGCATGTGTTCGCTGCCAGCCTGCTGGCAGTGGCAATCCTGCTCTCGCGCCTGTTGACCGTCGCCCCAGCGATCCTGTTGCTGCGCCGCTGGCGCACGGTGCCACGGGGCACCATCCGCATTCTCACCTGGGGCGGTTTGCGCGGCGGTGTGTCGGTAGCACTGGCGCTAGCCCTGCCGCTAGGTCCGGAACGTGACCTGCTGCTGAGCATCACCTATATCGTGGTGCTGTCGTCGATCCTGTTGCAGGGTCTGAGCATCGGCAAGCTGGTCAAGCGCGTGACCCGGGACGAGCCCCAGGCCACGCCTGACGTTCACTGATCCTTGCTGATCGGCTGCGGATGCCTCGGGTCCGCAGCTTTTTTGCCCGGCAGGCTGTTTTCACTGCGGATTTGCGCGTGGCTGATCAGCGCAAAGATAAAGCTGCCGCCAATGATGTTGCCCGCCAGCGTCGGCCCGGCAAACACCAGCCAGAAGTCCTTCCAGGCCAATTCGCCAGCAAATACCAGGTAAGACACCTCCGCCGAGCCCACCACGATGTGGGTAAAGTCCCCCAGCGCCATCAAGTAAGTGATCAGGATAATGATCCACAGCTTGGCGCTTTCCATCGACGGGATCATCCACACCATGGTGGCAATCATCCAACCGGAGACAATGCCCTTGGCGAACATCTGGCCGGGGTCGTTCTCCATGACCTTGCGCCCGATGTCGAGGAAGGCCATGTCGGTCTTGGTGTCGAAAATCGGCAGATGCAGCATCACGTAGGCCACCAGCAAGGTGCCGCACAGGTTGCCCACCAGCACCACGGTCCACAGTCGCAGCAACCGGCCAGCATTGGCCAATGTCGGCTTGCTCATCACCGGCAGCACGGCGGTGAGGGTGTTTTCGGTGAACAACTGCTGACGCGCAAGAATTACCGCGAGGAACCCCGCGCAATAACCGAAGCTGGCGATCACCTTGAACCCTTCGCCGTCCGGCAAGCGTGAATTGAGCAGGCCCATCCCCATCAGGGACAGCCCCATGGTCAGGCCGGCCGCCAGCGCCGACCACCACAGCGCCGCGACATTGCGCTCCAGTTCCTGGTCGCCCTGGGTGCGGATGATTTCATGCAGAACCGCCGCGCGAGGCGGCTGGTTCTTGTCCACGTCCTGCTGCTCTTCCTGTGACAGGTTGGGGGTCTTGCCGTCTTCTTCAGTAGCCATGATCGCTCAGCGCTCGAGGGGTGCCTGTAGCTACGACACGCCGCGACGACAGCTGTTCAGTGGCCCGGTATGTGCCAGGCCTTGGCCTCGCGCGACTCGATGCGCATCATCTCGTCCAGGGGGCGCATTTGGACAGGGGAACAGGGCACTTTCATACACAGGCCCTCGCTACAGGAGGGTGTCCTGAGCGATGAGGCGCCGGAGAAAGATCCAGGCGGAATGATTTGGCAACGCAAATCACACCACGATGGTGTTACTCGGTGACGTTGTCGTCCTGAAACTGATCCTTCACGTACTTGATCTCGGTACGGCCGTGGGGCGCAGGCAAGCCATCTTCGCCAAGGTTGACGAAAACCATTTTTTCCACAGTCAGGATGCTTTTGCGGGTGATCTTGTTGCGCACTTCGCAGGTCAGGGTGATGGAGGTGCGACCGAACTCGGTGGCGGTGATGCCCAGTTCGATGATGTCGCCCTGGCGCGAAGCGCTGACAAAGTTGATTTCGGAGATGTACTTGGTGACGACGCGCTGGTTGCCCAACTGGACAATCGCGTAAATGGCCGCTTCTTCGTCGATCCAGCGCAGCAGGCTGCCACCGAACAGGGTGCCGTTGGGGTTGAGGTCTTCGGGTTTTACCCATTTGCGGGTGTGGAAGTTCATGGTCACTCCAAAGCGTCTGGCGAAATGATGGGCATCATCATGGCAGAGCCTGGGCCCAAGCTCTATGAGCCATCGCCTATCAACCCCATCAGCGATCTTCATATGGCCGACGGAAAGGCTTTTAGAACGCGTAACCAGACGGCTATAATCGCCCCCGCTTCAAAACGGTCATCTTCGATTGATACCGTTCTCCCGCCACCTGTCCGAGGGGCGCTGCAGCAGGTTCAACCTGTCAGGCTCGGATGGGGCGTTGTCCGGCCTGGTACTTCCGGCCTGATACTAAACGCACAACGGCGCCCATTCGCACACTACGAATGGAGGCTCTTCATGAGCGCAGTAAACACGCCTGCAGATTTCAACGACTACAAGGTCGCCGACATGTCCCTCGCTGCCTGGGGCCGTCGCGAAACCTTCATCGCTGAATCCGAAATGCCAGCCCTGATGGGCCTGCGTCGCAAGTACGCCGCCGAGCAGCCACTCAAAGGCGCCAAGATCCTCGGCTGCATCCACATGACCATCCAGACTGCCGTGCTGATCGAAACCCTGGTTGCCCTGGGTGCCGAAGTGCGTTGGTCGTCCTGCAACATCTTCTCGACTCAAGACCAGGCCGCTGCCGCCATCGCGGCTGCCGGTATCCCGGTCTTCGCCTGGAAAGGCGAGACTGAAGAAGAGTACGAGTGGTGCCTGGAGCAAACCATCCTCAAAGATGGCGCGCCTTGGGATGCCAACATGATCCTCGACGACGGCGGCGACCTGACCGAGCTGCTGCACAAGAAATACCCGGCCATCCTGGACCGCGTCCACGGCGTGACCGAAGAGACCACCACTGGCGTTCACCGCCTTCTGGACATGCTGGCCAAGGGCGAGCTGAAAATCCCGGCCATCAACGTCAACGACTCGGTGACCAAGAGCAAGAACGACAACAAGTACGGCTGCCGTCACAGCCTGAACGACGCCATCAAGCGCGGCACCGACCACCTGCTGTCGGGCAAGCAAGCCCTGGTGATCGGCTACGGTGACGTGGGCAAGGGTTCGTCCCAGTCCCTGCGTCAGGAAGGCATGATCGTTAAAGTCTCCGAAGTTGACCCGATCTGCGCCATGCAAGCCTGCATGGACGGTTTCGAAGTGGTTTCGCCGTTCATCAACGGCCAGAACGACGGCACCGAAGCGAGCATCGACAAAGCACTGCTGGGCAAGATCGACCTGATCGTGACCACTACCGGTAACGTGAATGTTTGCGACGCAAACATGCTCAAGGCCCTGAAGAAGCGCGCTGTTGTCTGCAACATCGGCCACTTCGACAACGAGATCGACACCGCTTTCATGCGCAAGAACTGGGCATGGGAAGAAGTGAAGCCTCAGGTACACAAGGTTCACCGTACCGGCGCTGGCGATTTCGACCCACAGAACGACGACTACCTGATCCTGCTGGCTGAAGGCCGTCTGGTTAACCTGGGCAACGCTACCGGCCACCCAAGCCGCATCATGGACGGCTCGTTTGCCAACCAGGTGCTGGCCCAGATCTTCCTGTTCGGCCAGAAGTACGCCGACCTGTCGCCCGCCCAGAAAGCCGAGCGCCTGACCGTGGAAGTACTGCCGAAGAAACTCGACGAAGAAGTGGCCCTGGAAATGGTCCGCGGCTTCGGCGGCGTGGTCACCCAACTGACCAAGACCCAGGCCGACTACATCGGCGTGACCGTCGAAGGTCCGTTCAAGCCGCACGCTTACCGCTACTGATTTGCCTGCTGCCCGCCTCCTTCTGGGGGCGGGCCCTTGTAGGAGCTGGCTTGCCGGCGATGCAGGCGCCTCGGTGGCTCACTAAAACCGAGGTGATGCCATCGCCGGCAAGCCAGCGCCTACAGGGATTGCGCACGTCTTACAGGCCTTTGAGTTTCCAAGGATACGACCATGTCCCAAGACCGTCGCTACAGCTTCGAGTTCTTCCCGACCAAGACCGATGCTGGGCATGAAAAACTGATGGCGACTGCTACTCAGTTGGCCAGCTACAACCCCGACTTCTTTTCCTGCACCTACGGCGCCGGCGGCTCGACCCGTGACCGCACGATCAACACCGTGCTGCAGCTGGAAAGCCAGGTCAAAGTTCCCGCCGCTCCGCACTTGTCGTGCGTGGGCGACAGCAAGGCCGACCTGCGCGGCCTGCTGACCCAATACAAGCAAGCCGGCATCAAGCGCATCGTCGCCCTGCGCGGCGACCTGCCATCCGGCATGGGCATGGCCAGCGGCGAGCTGCGCTACGCCAATGACCTGGTGAGTTTCATCCGCGAAGAAAGCGGCGATCACTTCCACATCGAAGTGGCCGCCTACCCGGAGATGCACCCCCAGGCGCGCAATTTCGAAGACGATCTGCACAACTTCGTGCGCAAGGCCAACGCCGGCGCCGACAGCGCCATCACCCAGTACTTCTTCAACGCCGACAGCTACTTCTATTTCGTCGAGCGTGTACGGGCCATGGGCGTCAACATCCCGATCGTGCCGGGCATCATGCCGATCACCAACTACAGCAAGCTGGCGCGCTTCTCCGACGCCTGCGGCGCTGAAATCCCACGCTGGGTGCGCAAGCAACTGGAAGCCTACGGCGACGACGTCAAGAGCATCCAGGCGTTCGGCGAGCAGGTCATCACCGAAATGTGTGAACGTTTGTTACAAGGTGGCGCGCCAGGGTTGCACTTCTATACCCTGAACCAGGCTGAACCCAGCCTTGCCATCTGGAACAATCTCAAGCTGCCACGCTAAAGGTTGTCTGGCTGTACCAAGGCCCTCGCTCCGACGAGGGCCTTTGTCGTTTTAAATGCCCACGGAATCCAGCAGTCCATGAATACAGCCTCTCCGACGTCCCGCCCGCAACTGGTCTACCTGGTCTTCGGTTCCGAGACCTACCACCAGGAAGCGGTATTCAGCATCGCCAGCGCATTGGCCTTTCTGCAGGAAACCCCGGACGCGGCCCTTGATATCCAGGTATTCAGCGACAACCCAGAGCCCTATCGCCTGCTGCCCGTACGTGTGCGCCCGCTGGACGAGGCCACGCGCAAACGCTGGAGCGAGCCCCATGGTTACCACTTCCGCACCAAGCACGTGGTGCTGCGCCAGGTGCTGGAGGAGTCGCCGGTCGCGCTGTTGATCGACACCGACACCTTCTTCCATCACTCGCCCATGGCGCTGTTCGAGCGCGTGCAGCCCGGCACTTTGCTGTGCAACGCCTTCTACACCAAGTACGGCGACAACCACGAAAGCATCCTCTACACCGCCCTGCACCAGCGTTTACTGGACATGGGCGTGGCCGACGATGACATGATGACCCTCAACTCGGGCGTCATGGGCCTGACGCAACAGGACGCACACATCCTCGACCGCTCGATCGAGTTGATGGATGAGCTGTTCCCCCATGCTCAGGGCGCCTACACCCTGGAAGAGTTCTGCTTGTCCATCGCCGCCTACCGTACCGTCAACGTGCGCGAGTGCCCGGACCTGATCCACCACTACTGGAGCCGCAAGCAGCTGTTCCGGGCCAAGGTCAAGGCATGGATCGTCAAGCACGGGGAAAACCCTACCAGCGAACTGGCGATGGCCGACACCCGCCAGGTGTCCTCACACCTGCCGCGCCCACCGCGCCTGCAACGCCTGATGTACAAGCTGATCACGCTGCTGCTGCCCAAGCACCAGCAGCAGTTCATCCGTGAAATCCTCTACGGTTGCTACGAGCACGAGAATGAATTCGACCAGGCGTGCGGCCCGGTTTGGTGGGACAAGGCGCGACAAAATCAGGAAGAGCGCCAGCAGCGGCCGATTGACGCACACCAACTGGAGCACTGGTTCGCCAACCCGGTGGTGCGTCTGATTCTGGGCGAGCGGCGCAATGCGATCCACGAGCATCTGATGGACACACCGGCCAAATAGGACCGCCCGCAAATGCGTGTGCCAGAGCTTCTCTTTAGGGCAGGAGCGTCGTAACCTCAGGGCATGCCCGTTCTTCTCAAGCTGTTGACCGCTGCGCTTTTCACTTGCCTGAGCTTCGCCGCTCATGGCGAGAAATTGCGCATTGTCACCGAGCCCTGGGCGCCTTACGTCTACGACGACAACGGCACCATGCGCGGGCTGGACTACGAAACCACGGTGATCGTGTTCCAGCGCCTGGGGGTCGATGTGCAGTGGCAGTTCCTGCCCTGGAAACGCTGCCTGGCGATGCTTGACCAGGGCCACGCCGATGGCGCGCTGGACATCTTCCACAGCCACGACCGCGACGCCCTGCTGCTCTACCCCAGCGAGCCGTTGTCGGAAGTCGAGTTCGCGCTGTACTACGCCAACGAGCGCCCCCACCCCGTCGAAACCCTCGACGACCTGCGCGGCCTCACGGTCGGCACCTCACCGGGCTATCTCTATAGCGAGGCGTTCAGGGAGTCCACCCTGTTCAACCACGAGCCGGCTCCCAGCCACGAGGCCAACTTCGGCAAGCTGTCCCTGGGCCGCATTGACCTGGTGATCACCGACCGCCGCGTGGGCCAGCATGTGATCAAGGCCCTGGGCCTGGAAGGCAAGGTCAGCCAGGCGCCCATGGTGGTCAGCCGCCAACAGCAGTTCCTGGCAGTGCGCCGTGGCGCAGGCATGGACCTGCTGGTGCAACGCTTTGCCGCCGAGCTCAAACGCTTCAAACAAGAGCCCGCCTACGCCGCCTTGAGCGAAAAATACGGCGGCGGCCCTGCCCCAACGGCCTCGATACCCGCCCCCGAACACACCGTTGAGCAGCAGGAAAGCAGCGCGCCGTGATTGCTCTGTTATACTCCGGCCTTTCCGCCAGGCTTACGCCCGGCCGCTGAGGTCTTGAAAAAGGCACCCAACCCCGCTACAGCGCAGCTTTCAGCCCGCGCGAGCCGGTGGAGTGCCCGCCAGACGCAGCAGGACCGGACGGGATAACGCTCCCCTAAGCGTCATTCACGCCCGGCAAGATTATCCCTCTGGGCCAAGCCCTAACTAAAACAGGATTACTCATGTCCTTTGCTTCCCTCGGTCTCTCCGAGGCTTTAGTCCGCGCCATCGAGGCAGCGGGCTATACCGAGCCTACTCCGGTGCAACAGCGGGCCATTCCCGCCGTGTTGCAAGGTCGCGACCTGATGGTTGCGGCTCAGACAGGTACTGGTAAAACCGGCGGCTTCGCCCTCCCGATCCTGGAGCGGTTGTTTCCCAACGGTCATCCGGACAAATCCCAGCGTCACGGCCCGCGCCAACCGCGTGTACTGGTCCTGACCCCTACCCGCGAACTCGCCGCCCAAGTGCACGACAGCTTCAAGCTGTATGCCCGCGACCTGAAGTTCGTCAGCGCCTGCATCTTCGGCGGCGTCGGCATGAACCCACAGGTTCAGGCCATGTCCCGTGGTGTTGACGTGCTGGTGGCCTGCCCTGGCCGCCTGCTCGACCTGTGCGGCCAAGGCAGCGTCGACCTGTCCCACGTGGAAATCCTCGTGCTGGACGAAGCCGACCGCATGCTCGACATGGGCTTTGTCCATGACGTGAAAAAGGTCCTCGCGCGCCTGCCAGCCAAACGCCAGAACCTGCTGTTCTCGGCCACGTTCTCCCAGGACATCACTGCCCTGGCCGGCAAGCTGCTGCACAACCCGGAACGCATCGAAGTCACGCCGCCGAACACCACGGTCGAGCGCATCGAGCAACGCGTGTTCCGCCTGGCCGCCAGCCACAAGCGTGCGCTGCTGGCTCACCTGATCACCGCAGGCGCCTGGGAACAGGTGCTGGTGTTCACCCGCACCAAGCACGGCGCCAACCGCCTGGCCGAGTACCTGGACAAGCACGGCCTCACCGCCGTCGCCATCCACGGCAACAAGAGCCAGAACGCACGCACCAAGGCCCTGGCTGACTTCAAGGCCGGCACCGTGCGCATCCTGGTCGCCACTGATATCGCCGCGCGCGGCCTGGACATCGACCAATTGCCACACGTGGTCAACTTCGAGCTGCCAAACGTCGATGAAGACTACGTGCACCGTATCGGCCGTACCGGCCGTGCCGGTCGTTCGGGTGAAGCCATCTCCCTGGTTGCACCGGACGAAGAAAAACTGCTGAAAAGCATCGAGCGCATGACCAAGCAGAAAATCGCCGACGGCGACCTGATGGGCTTCGATGCCAGCGCCGTGGAGGCCGAGAAGCCAGAAGCGCGCGAACGTCCGGACGTGCGCAACCCGCGCAACCCACGCGGTCCGAAGGGCGATGGCCCGAACGGCGGCGGTGGCGGCGGCGGTCGTCGCGACAAGGGCAAAGACAAGGGCAAGGAAAAATCCGCCTCCAGCAGCCGTGGCGAACGCCCGGCCCGCGAGCAGAAGCCACGTGAAGGCACCCCGGCCCGCGAACAGCGCCAGCCGAGCCAGCCGCCACGCGCCGCAGCCGACCGCGCCCCAGACGAGTTCCTGGACGACGACGTGGACAACTTCGGTAACCGCGTCGACTACGTGCCCCAGGCCAAACCGGCCCAGGGCCGTGGCCGCCGCCCGGGTGCCCCGGCACAAGGTGCGGGTGCAGGTGCGCCACGTGGCGGTCAGCCACAAGGTGGCCGTCAGAACGGTCCGCGCAACAGCAGCGGCGGCACCACCGGTACCCCACCCGGCAAGCGCAACGGCCCACGCAATGGCGCGCCACGTGACGGCCAGGCCCGTCGCGAAGACTCGCGCAACCGGCGCCCGTCCCGTGACGACCAAGCCCGTTCGTCCGAGCCAGCCGTGCAGAACCCGCGCGGCGGCCCGGCGCCGAAGATCATCCACAAGGAGTCGAAGGCAGACCGCTTCCCGACACCTGAGCAGTTGGATCAACTGCCGGGCCGTCCTCGTGGTGAAAAGCCAGCGCTGCTGACCCGTAACCGCTGAGTTTCAAAGCCCCATAAAAAATGCCCCGCCTCTTTCGAGACGGGGCATTTTTTTTGACTCAACACAGATCAACTGTGGATGGGCCCGCTCCCACAGGGGATCCCATGTCAGATCAATTGTTGTGTTGAACGGCTAGGCATAAAAAAACCGGATCGCGAGATCCGGTTTTTTTGTGCGGGCAGCAATTATTTCTGTTTCACACCTTCCAGCGAGATGTCCAGGTCTACAGTCTGCGAGGACGGGCCTGGGCCTTTGATGCCGAAGTCGTTCAGGTTCAGCGTGGTGGTGGCGTTGAAGCCAGCACGTTCGCCGCCCCATGGGTCCTTGCCTTCACCGTTGAAGGTCGCCTTGAAGGTCACCGGCTTGGTCACGCCGTGGAACGTCAGGTCGCCGGTCACGTCAGCGGTTTTTTCGCCGGTGGATTTAACGGCGGTGGACACGAACTTGGCGTCGGCAAATTTGGCGACGTCTAGGAAGTCCTTGCTCGCAACGTGCTTGTCACGTTCTGCGTGGTTGGACCACAGGCTGGCGGTTTTCACGTCGACAGCGATTTTGCTGGCTTCAGGCTTGGCGGCATCCCAGCTGAAGGTGCCATCCCAGTCCTTGAAGGTACCGTGGATGTAGCTGTAGCCCAGGTGGCTGATTTTCCAGTCGATGAAGGCGTGCTGGCCTTCCTTGTCGATCTTGTAGTCAGCAGCCATCACCTGGCCTGCGGACAGCAGGGCAGTACCGATTGCCAGAGCAGCGAGGGTCTTTTTCAACATGCGTTCTATTCCTTGTGAGTCGAGGTTGAACATCAGGCTTTGCGCCCCAGCATTCGCGTGAGGGTCGCATCACGATCGATAAAGTGGTGTTTCAAGGCAGCCACGCCGTGCAAGCCGGCGAAGACCACCAATACCCAGGCGAGGTACAGGTGCACCACGCCGGCGTTGTCTGCTTGGTCCGGTAGCCCGGAAACCACGGCAGGAATCTCAAACAGGCCAAACACCGGGATACCGACACCGTCTGCGGTGGAAATCAGGTAACCGGCAATCATCACGGCAAACAGCCCGAGATAAAGGAACGCGTGGCCAAATGCGGCACCGATACGGGTCAAGCGGCTGTAGCTGGCAAGCGGTGGTGGCGGCGGGCTGACCAGACGCCAGACGATACGCACCAGCATGATGGCAAACAGCGTGATGCCGATGCTTTTGTGCAGGTCCGGCGCGTCTTTGCGCCAGGCGCTGTAGTAATCGAGCCCGACCATCCACAAGCCCAGGGCGAACAGACCAAACACCACCAAGGCTACGCCCCAGTGCAAAACCATGCTGACCCAACCGTAGCGGGCCGGAGAATTGCGTAACTGCATGTACTTAATCCCGTAAGAGCTGCGCCCAAGACTAGCGATTTACCTATCGAATTAAAGCGGAAATTTTCGCTTTGAAATATCGAGAAATACGATCTTGAGGGTATGAAGCGTAAATTAACAACGGATTAAGGACTATCCAGAAGAAACGTGACAGACCGTCCTGTGTTTACTGCCTATTCGCAGGTTATGGGTTGTGACACGGCCATCCATTGCATAGGCTTGCGCGATTGTTACGCCCGCGTGCCACGCGGGCCGCTTCGAGGAGACCCCAGATGGGCTTGAATAACCAGTGGATGCAACGCGACCTCGCCGTGCTGTGGCATCCCTGCACCCAGATGAAAGACCACCAGCAACTGCCCCTGATCCCGATCAAGCGGGGTGAAGGCGTCTGGCTGGAAGACTTCGAAGGCAAACGCTACCTCGACGCCGTCAGCTCTTGGTGGGTCAACGTGTTCGGCCACGCCAACCCGCGCATCAACCAGCGCATCAAGGACCAGGTGGACCAATTGGAACACGTGATCCTCGCCGGTTTCAGCCACCAGCCGGTGATCGAGCTGTCCGAGCGCCTGGTGCAGATGACGCCCGAAGGTCTGACCCGGTGCTTCTACGCCGATAACGGCTCGTCGTGCATCGAAGTTGCGCTGAAAATGAGCTTTCACTACTGGCTCAACCGTGGCCTGCCGAACAAAAAGCGCTTCGTCACCCTGACCAACAGCTACCACGGCGAAACCATCGCCGCGATGTCGGTGGGCGACGTGCCGCTGTTTACCGAAACCTACAAGGCGTTGCTGCTCGACACGATCAAAGTGCCGAGCCCCGATTGCTACCTGCGCCCCGAGGGCGTGAGCTGGGAAGACCACTCGCGCACGATGGCCCAGGTGATGGAGCAGACCCTCGCCGAGCACCACGATAGCGTCGCCGCCGTGATCATCGAACCGTTGATCCAGGGTGCGGGCGGCATGCGCATGTACCACCCGGTGTACCTCAAACTGCTGCGCGAAGCCTGCGACCGCTACGGTGTGCACCTGATCCACGATGAAATCGCCGTCGGTTTCGGCCGCACCGGCAGCCTGTTTGCCTGTGAACAGGCCGGCATCCGCCCGGACTTCCTGTGCCTGTCCAAGGCCCTTACAGGCGGTTATCTGCCGCTGGCGGCCGTGGTCACCACCGATGACGTGTACGACGCGTTCTACGACGACTACCCGACCCTGCGTGCCTTCCTGCATTCCCACAGCTACACCGGCAACCCGCTGGCGTGTGCGGCGGCCCTGGCGACCCTGGATATTTTCGAAGAAGACAACGTCATCGAAAACAACAAGGCCCTGGCCCAGCGCATGGCCACTGCCACCGCGCACCTGGTGGACCACCCCCACGTGTCGGAAGTGCGCCAGACCGGCATGGTGCTGGCCATCGAGATGGTCCAGGACAAAGCCACCAAGACCGCCTACCCGTGGCAGGAACGCCGTGGCCTGAAGGTGTTCGAGCACGCCCTGGAGCGCGGTGCGCTGTTGCGGCCGCTGGGCAGCGTGGTGTATTTCCTGCCGCCTTACGTGATCACGCCCGAGCAGATCGACTTTTTGGCCGAGGTTGCCAGCGAAGGCATCGACATCGCCACCAACAGCAAGGTCAGCGTTGCCGTACCAAAGGACTTCCATCCAGGCTTCCGCGACCCCGGCTGATCACCCACACCCTTGTAGGAGCCGGCTTCTGTGGCGAGGGAGCTTGCTCCCGCTGGGGTGCGAAGCGCCCCCAAAATCTGGCGACTGCTCTGCAGTCGAACGGGAGCAAGCTCCCTCGCCACAGCAAGCTCGCGCCTACATAAATATTTCCAGAGAACAGAAATGAGACTGTCCCGCTTTTTCACCGACACCCCGCTGAGCCTAGGCGAGCACGAATTGCCCGAAGCCCAGGCGCACTACATCAGCCGCGTGCTGCGCATGGGCGAAGGCGACGCCGTGCAATTGTTCGATGGTTCCGGCCAGGAGTTCCTGGGCAGCCTGCTGGAAGTCGGCAAGAAGCGCGTCACCGTGCAACTCACCCAACACTTCGATGGCCAGGCCGAGTCACCACTGCACATTCATCTCGGCCAGGGCCTGTCCCGGGGCGAGCGTATGGATTGGGCGATTCAGAAAGCCACCGAATTGGGTGTGAATGAAATCACGCCGATTTTCAGTGACCGCTGCGAAGTGCGCCTCAAGGACGAACGCGCCGACAAACGCCTGCTGCACTGGCGCCAAGTGGCGATCAGCGCATGCGAGCAGTGTGGGCGTTCAACCGTGCCGGTCATCCACCCGCCACTGTTGCTGGCGGACTGGTTGAAGCAGACCGAGGCCGATTTGAAGCTGGTGCTGCACCCGGTGGCCGAGCCGATGGTCAGCCACGCCAAGCCAGCGAGCCTGGCCTTCCTGATTGGGCCTGAGGGTGGGTTGACGGACAACGAAGTGCAAACTGCACAAGCGGCTGGCTACCACGCCGCTCGCCTGGGCCCGCGAGTGCTGCGCACCGAAACGGCACCGGTGGTGGCGTTGGCTGTGGCCCAACAACTGTGGGGTGATTTCTAACCCTGTCCCTTTGCAAACCCAATCCCCCCTGTGGGAGCTGGCTTGCCTGCGATGGCGGTCTTCCAGCCAACCCCACTGGCGCCTGACCCACCGCTATCGCAGGCAAGCCAGCTCCCACAGTGTTGATTGGGTGACCACTTCTTTATTCCACCGGGTCACTCACCGGCGTGGCAATGATCGCCTTCAACTCGCTGGTCATCGGGAACTCCAGGTTCAGCCCCTTGGGCGGAATCGGCTGTTCAAACCAGCGCTGGTAAATCCCGTTGATCGCCCCCGAGCGGTACAGGTCGCCCAGCGCGTCGTTGACCACCGCCAGGAACTGCGGGTCGTCCTTGCGCACCATGCAGCTGTAGATTTCCCGCGACTGTTCTTTACCCACCACCACCCAGTTGTGCGGGTCCTTGGCCTTGGCGCGCTCGCCGTAGAGCAAGGCGTCATCCATGTAGAACGCGGCCGCACGCCCCGTCTCAAGCATCTTGAACGCTTCGCCGTGGTCCTTGGCGCTGATCACGAACATATTGGCCTTGTGCTCGGCGTTGTAGCTTTTGAGGAACCGCTCATTGGTCGTGCCCGCCGTGGTCACCACGTTCTTGCCCGTCAGGTCCGCAAAGCCCGTGATGCCGCTGTCCTTGGCCGTCAGCAACTGGCCTTTCACGTAGATAAACCCGTAGGAAAACGCCACCTGTTTCTGCCGCTCGGCCGTCACCCCGGTGGAGCCGCATTCCAGGTCCACGGTGCCGTTCTGCACCAGCGGGATGCGCGTCTGGGACGTCACCAGGTTGTATTTCACCGCGAGGCTGGCTCCCCCGATTTTCTGCTGGACGCGTTCGACAATCTTGTTCGCCAGGTCCACTGAATAGCCCATCGGCTTGCCGCTGTGGTCGCCCACGTAGGAAAACGGCACCGACGCATCGCGATAACCCAAGGTGATGGATCGGGCGCTGGCGATCTTGCCCAGCGTGCCTTCCAGAGGCGCTTCATTGGCCTGTGCCTGTGCGCCAAACAAGAGCCCCAGGGTGCAGCCGGTCAACAGGATTTTTTTCATTGTTATGCTCCGTTGGTTTTTAAGTTATTTACGTACCGCGATCACGCTGATTTCCACCAGCACTGCCGGCCGCGCCAGTTCGGCTTGCAGGGTGGTGCGCGTCGGCGCGCAGCCCGGCGACAGCCAGGCCGACCACACGTCGTTCATCGGCGCAAAACCGCTGCCGATGTCTTTCAGGTAGATCGTCGCGTTGAGCAAGTGGTCCTTGTCGCTGCCGGCCTGGGCCAACAAGCCGTCGATCTTGGCCAGCACTTCTCGAGTCTGGGTCGCCACGTCCTGGCCATCGCCGGGCACCTGGCCCGAGAGAAACACCAGGTCCTTGAAGGTCACGGCGCCAGAGAGCCGGTCGTTGCTGCTGATACGGTGGATACTCATGGGTACACCTCAAGCGGCGCGGGGCACCAGGCCCTGCAGGTCAATGGAAGGCGTGCGTTGGTCGATCAGTTCGGCCAGCAATTGGCCGCTGCCGCTGGCCAAGGTAAAGCCAAGGGCGCCATGGCCCAGGTTGAGCCACAGGTTGCGGTAGACACTGGCGCCAATCAGCGGCACGCCGGTCGGCGTGGCCGGGCGCATGCCGGCCCATTCCACCGCCTGGGTGTAGTCGCCCGCCATAGGAAATGTCTCCAGCGCCTGGCGTTTCATCAGCGCCAGGCGCTTGGGCTCCAGGCGGGCGTCAAAGCCGACGATGTCCACCATGGCCGCCACCCGCAGTTGCTCGCCTATACGTGCGTAGACGATCTTGCGGTCGTAATCGGTGATGCTCACGCTTGGCGCCCGGTGCTGTGCGCCAATCGGCACGCTGAGGCTGTAACCCTTGAGCGGGTACAACGGCAGCGAAACACCCAACTCCGCGCTGCGATACCCCGCCGCCAGCACCAGGTTTTGTACCGGCATCACCTCATCGCCCATCTCGACCGCCTGCACTGCGCCGTGAGCATGACGAAGGCCAGTGACCTTGCGTCCGAGCAGGAAACGGCAGCGACCCGAAGCTTCAAGCCGCACGGCCATGCGTTGGCAGAAGGCATGACAATCGGCCACTTCTTCGTTTGGCGTATAGATCCCGCCGACAAAACCACCGCCCACCAAGGCCGGTTCCAGCCGCACGCAGTCGTCAGCCGACAACACCTGCTGCTGCAGGATATCGGTGACTTTGCTGCGGGCATGCTCGAAGCTGCTGGCATTGCGGAAGGTCACCAGCTTGCCGTTGCGCCGCCAGTGGAAACCGTCCAGGTGATCGTCCTCGCGCCATTGCTGCAACGTGGCCTGGCTCAGGGACGCCAGGCGTAGCAGGTGCCCGGCATTGCGCGCGTTCACCGAGCCCCGGCAGGCGCCGAGAAACGCGGCCATCCAGCGCCATTGCTGCGGGTCCAGGCGCGGGCGCAGCTTGAGCGGCGAGTCCCCGCGCAATAGCCAGCCGATGGCTTGCAATGGCACGCCAGCATCCGCCAGCGGCGCGACATAGCGGTACGACAACTGCCCGCCGTTGGCGAAACTGGTTTCGCTGCCCAACGTGTCGCGGGCTTCGATCAGCGTGACCTCGTGACCGGCACGAACCAACGCATAGGCGCTGGCCAGCCCGACAACCCCACCGCCGATGATGCAAACCTGCTTGGCCATCCCAGCCCCCAGCCATTGAATAAAGAGGCCTCAAGCGTAGGGGCAGGTGACAGGCCATCGACAATGAATAAAGATGGGTCACCTATAAACAAAGGTTATGGACTTGCCATGCGCTTGCGTCATATCGAAATCTTCCAAGCCATCCGCCAGACCGGCTCCGTCAGCGCCGCCGCGCAGTTGCTGCACGTGTCGCAGCCGGCGGTGACCAAGGTGTTGCAACACGCCGAATTGCAGCTGGGCTTCCCCCTGTTCCTGCGGGTACGCGGCAAATTGCAGCCCACCCCGGAAGCCCTGGCGCTGGAAAGCGAAGTGGAGAAAGTCACCGAAAGCCTGCAAGGCGTGCGGCGCCTGGCCAAGAGCTTGCGGCGCGAACCCGGGCACAGCGTGCGCATTGGCGCAATCCCGGCGCTGGCCTTGTCGCTGCTGCCACCGGCCATCCTGGAATGGAAACGCGACTACCCGGACATGGCCTGCGAGCTGTCCAGCGACCATAGCCGCGAGCTGGTGCAGAAGCTGTTGATGCGTGAGATCGACCTGGCGCTGACCCTCAACTTTTCCGGGCATCCGGGGTTGACCACGCAAGTGCTGGCCAACGGTGTGCTGGTGGCATTGGCGTCCAAAGGCTATTGGTCTGAAGCCGCTTTGAGCACACCGTTGCCCTTGGCGGATCTGGCCGGTGCGCCGTTGATTGGCCTGTCCAGCGCCGACCCCTTGGCGGCCAAGCTCGACAGCTACCTGGAAAACGTCGACCCCGCGCCTCGGGTGACGATCTCGGTACAGACCTATTCCCTGGCGCGTGCCATGGTGGAGTCCGGCGCCGGGCTTACCGTCATCGACCCCTTTACGGCACTCGGCGCCTCCACGGCCACCACCTGCATCCGTACACTCACCCCGCCGCTGCCAATCACCTTGTACGCCCTGACCCGCGCCGATGAACCACCGCCGCATATGTTGGCAACGTTGTTGGGGATTTTCGGGCAGCGTGCCCAAGAGCTGCTGCAGCGCCTGTAATGTGGGAGCTGGCTTGCCTGCGATGGCGGTGGATCAGTTAAAAATGTACCAACTGAGAGGCCGCTATCGCAGGCAAGCCAGCTCCCACAGGGGTTAGAGCACGTAGTGCATGATTGCTACGAAATGCAGCAGGCTGCCGCCGATGACGAACAGGTGCCAGATGCCGTGGGAGTGCCGCAGGCGATCTTCCAGGGCAAAGAAGATGATGCCCACGGTGTACAGCACCCCTCCGGCCGCCAGCCAGGTAAACCCCGCCGTGCCCAGCGCGGCGATCAGTGGCTTGACCGCCACCAGCACGATCCAGCCCATCACCGCGTAGATCACGATGGACAGCACCCGTGCTTCGGAGCGCGGCTTGATCTCCTGCAGGATGCCAATCACCGCCAGCCCCCAGACGATGCCGAACAACGTCCAGCCCCATGGACCACGCAGGGTGACCAGGCAAAACGGCGTGTAGCTGCCGGCGATCAGCAGGTAGATCGAAAAGTGATCGACCTTCTGCATGATCTCTTTTCGCCGCCCGCGCACGCTGTGGTACACGGTGGACGCGCTGTACAGCACCAACAGCGTAAAGCCATAGATCGCCACGCTGACGATCTTCCAGGGGCTGCCATCCAGGCTCGCTACCACCAGCATCCACACTGCGCCGGCAAAGGCTGCGACCGCCCCGAGCAAATGGCTCCAGGCATTGAATCGTTCCCCGTGATACATGTGTCACTCACCTCGAATAACCGTTATCACCCTGAGCATTCTGACGCCAGACACTCACTTTCAGGTAACACCCTTTCTTCATTTGCCCAACGACCACTGCCCATCGGATGATTCGCACAATCCTGTGGGAGCTGGCTTGCCTGCGATGGGGGCCTGAGACTCAGCATCTCTATCAACTGATAGACCGCTATCGCAGGCAAGCCAGCTCCCACATAAAAGCGCCCTATTGGTAATCGCCATGCCCGAGCTTGAACCCGACGCACCGCCCCCCAGCCTATGGCAGCTTTTTTACAACTTCGCCATGGTCGGCCTGTTCGGCTTTGGCGGCGTGATGCCCTGGGCGCGGCAGATGATGGTCGACCGCAGGCGCTGGGTCAGCGAGCAGGGCTTCAATGAACTGCTCACCACCGGCCAATTCTTCCCCGGCCCCAACATTGCCAACGTCGGCATCATCTTCGGCCGTCGCCTGCACGGTTTGCCGGGTGCCGTTGTGACCGTCTGCGGGCTGTACCTGTTCCCCTCGCTGATCACCGTGCTGGCCGGGTTCGCCTACGCCAAGTGGTGGAGTCATGAAGTGGTGCAGCAGATCTTCGGCGCGGTGATGCCGATTGCCACCGGGCTGATGTTGGGTACAACACTGCGCCTGCTCAAGGCCATGCCCCGCAACTTGGCCAACTACAGCGCCTTCGTGCTGACCTTCGTGTTGATGGCCGTGCTGGTGCTGCCGCTGTGGCTGGTGTTGCTGATCAGCATCCCCAGCTCCCTGGCCTTGAGTTTCATCGACACAAAAAAGGTGGCCGGCTGATGCAGACCGTCCTCCTGCACCTGATGATCCAATGCGCGCTGTGGTCGCTGATGGCGATTGGCGGCAACACCGTGGCCATTGGCGACATCCACCGCTACACCGTGGTGGACATGCATTGGATCACCGACGCGCAATTCGTCGCGTTCTTCGCCCTGTCCCAGGCGCTGCCGGGGCCCAACGGCATGTTCCTGGTGTTCATCGGCCAACAGGCGGCAGGCCTGCCGGGTGCGCTGGTGGCCTTGCTGGCCAAGCTGGTGCCCTGTTCGGTATTGGCCTACGTCGGCGCCGGCTGGCTGGAAAAACACACCCAGACGCCCTGGGTGCAACGGGTCAAGCGCAGCCTGCTGCCGATCTCCATCGGCCTGATCCTCGCCTCCACCTACATCCTGATGAACAGCCTGGAAAACAACACCACCAGCCTGGTCCTGACCCTGGCCAGCGCCGCCGTGGTCTATTACACGCGGCTCAACGCGATCTGGCTGATCATATTCGGCGTGCTGCTGGGCCTGGGCAGTGCATGGCTGGGAGTGAATTGGTTTTAGGGGCACAATCGACGGCATTCGAACAAGAGTGACCGCCATGCTGATCGACGAAGAGTTCACCCTCAAGAAGCTGGAAATCTTCCTGGCGTTCATGCGCACCGGCAACCTGGCCCGTGCCGCCGCCGAGCTGCAAACCAGCAACGTCAGCGTGCACCGCGCCATCCACTCCCTGGAAAATGCCCTGCGCTGCCCGCTGTTCAAGCACGAAGGGCGCAACCTCACGCCGCTGGAGAGCGCCTACATGTTGGAGGAGCGCGCACAGAAACTGGTGGCCGACGTGGTCGACAGCGTACGCCTCACTCGCGAAGCGGCGGGCTATTCGGCGGAGCGTTTCAAGTTGGGGTCACTCTATTCGCTCACGGTGAAGACCGTGCCGCAATTGATCATGGGCCTGAAGATCCGCCGCAGCGAACTCAACATCGACCTGATCCTGGGCTCCAACTTCGACTTGCTCTACAAGCTCAAGAACATGGAAGTGGACGCCATCCTCATCTCCCTGGATGAGCATGCCAACGACCCCGACTGCGAGCAGATCGCGCTGTTTTCCGATGACATCTTCCTGGCCACCCCGGCCGACTCGCCCTTCGACCGCGAACAGCAGATCGATCTGGCGGATGTGCGCGACGCCACCTTCATCACCCTCACCCAGGGCTTCGCCACCCACCAGGATGGCAACCGCGTGTTCCAGCAGGCGGGGTTCGAGCCGAAGGTGGCGATGCAAGTCAATGACATCTTTACGCTGCTGAGCATGGTCAGCTCGGGCGTGGGTTACGCGCTGCTGCCCGGGCGGATTGCGGCGGTGTATGAGAACCGGGTGAAGCTGATCCCGCTGCAACCCCGGTACCGGTTGCAGCAGCAGATAGGGGTGGTGTTCCTGAAGGCCAAGGAGCGCGACCCGAATCTGTTGGCGTTGTTGGCAGAGTGCCGGATGTACGCCAATCGCCAGGTGGCAACCTGATACACCGCATTCGCGAGCAAGCCCGCTCCCACATTCGACCGCATTTTCATGCTGGAACCCGATCAACTGTGGGAGCGGGCTTGCTCGCGAAGAGGCCCGACCAGACACCATAAATTCCGAAACTAGCCAACCAACCCACGAACAATGAAGTACAACACCGAAGGCCCCAGCAAACACCCAAGCCCGGTATGGAACGTCGCCGTCAGCGCGCCATAGGGCACCAACCGCCGATCCGTCGCCGCCAGCCCCGCGGTCACACCGCTGACCGTCCCCGCCAAGCCACCAAACACCATCGCCGAACGCGGGTTGTCCAGGCCCATCCAGCGCGCCGCCACCGGCGTGCCGACCATGACCAGAATGGCCTTGATCAAGCCCGTGGCAATCGACAGCGCCATCACGTCCGAGGTCGCACCAATGGCCGCTCCGGTCACCGGGCCAACGATGTACGTCACCGCGCCGGCACCGATAGTCGTCATGCTGATCGCATCACGATAACCAAATGCCCAGGCCATGCTCGCACCAACAATGAACGGCAATACCGTGCCCAACAGCAGCGCAATCACCCCGATCAACCCGGCTTTGCGTGCCTCGGTGGCTTGCACTTCAAACGCCGTGGCAACGATGGCGAAGTCACGCAGCATGGCACCGCCCATCAGGCCGATGCCGGAGAACAGTGCCATGTCGGCCAGGCCTTTTTGCCCACCCGTGACCGTGCCACCGACCCACGCCAGAACCAGGCCGATGACGATGGCAATCGCCGAACCATGAATGCGCCCAAACGTGAGGCGCTTGGACAGCACCACGGAAATCCACATCACCACGCCGACGAAGGCAAAGGCGGTGATCAGGCCGTTATGTTCCAACCCTTTTTCGATGAGATCCCACATATCAGCGACCTCCCACTGGCGCGATCAGCGGCTCTTCGGCGGGCAAGGGTTCGCCCTTGTGGGTACGGCTGATGAGCGCGATGGTGCAACCACAGACCACCACGGAACCAATCGCCGCCAGGACCGCGACAGGACCGCCGTGCAAGGCCGTGACCACGTTCTGTTGCGCCGCCATCGCCACCACCACCGGGATGTACATCGCGCCCCAGAAGCCCACGCCCATCTCGCAATCCTTGGTCATGCCGCCACGTTTTTGCATCCACAGGCGGGCGCAGATCAGCAGGATCATTGCGATACCCACCCCGCCCACGTTGGATTTGACACCCAGCAACACGCCGAGCATGTCGCCCATGATCACGCCCGCCAGCGTGCAGATCGCCAGCAATGCCACACCGTAGATAATCATCGTTGTTGTCCTCAAAGTGCTCGATCGAAATTGTTGTTCTTGTGCTTCGAAAGCCTTGGGTGGTGCTTTATCGGTGGCGGCGCTCCTCCTCTTGCAGCAGGGCCTGCAAGGTGTCCAGGCGTGCGCCCTCGCAGGCGATCACCGTGCCTTGCTCGAACACCCGGCGTGACAAGCCGGTGAGCACGGCGCCGGGGGGCAGCTCGATCTGCAGGCGCACGCCGCGCTCGTAGGCGCTTTGCACCGTGCCGCGCCAGTCGACGACGCGGCACATGTTGAAGGCGAGGTCGTCGCGCAGTTGTTCGGGGTTGTGCACAGGCCGCGCACGGGTACTGCTCAGGTAGGTGATGCGCGGCGGCTTGAGCGCAACAAACGCCTGGGCCAACACCTGGGCCGGTTGCTCCAGCAGCGCGCAGTGAGACGGCACACTCAAGGCCAGGCGCTTGGCCACGCCGTTGCCTTTGATACGTTGGGCGATACGCGTCATGGCGGCGTCGCTGCCGGCAATCACGGTCTGGTTGTCGGCGTTGATATTGGCCAGGTACACCGGGGTTTCCGGGCTATTCACTTCAGCCAGCAGCGCTTCGACTGTGGATAACGGCGGGCCGATGATGGCCGTCATCCCGTAGCCGTGTGGATAAGCGTTTTGCATCAGTTCGCCGCGCAGGCTGACCAGTTTCACCGCGTCGGCAAATGCCAGGGCACCGGCGATCACGGCGGCCGGGTATGCGCCAATGGAAAGGCCCGCGACGTAATCCGGGGTGTGTTGCAACAAGCGGGCGTGGGCCACGCCGGCGATCAGCAGGCACAGCTGGACGGCGCGGGTATTGGCCAAGGCGTGCGCTGAATCCAGGGTGCGGACGTCTTCACCCAAGGCTTGGCTGGCTTCATCCAGCACATCGGCGGGCAGCGCCTGGAGCATACCCGGCCGTTGGGCGCCTTGCCCGGGGAACACCAGAAAGCTGCTCATGCCACGGCCTGCCAAGGGTCGAGCACCAGATGGGCACCGCTGGCGGTTTTCAACAGCACCCGCCGTGAAGGGCCGGCCCATTCGCGCAAGGCCACTGCGCCGAAGGGCGTTTGCAATTGCAGGTCCACGGCGCACACGGCCTGGTCCAAGGTTGCCAACAGGTCGCGCGCCTCGCTGCGGTCCAGCGGCTCCGGCGTGCGCAGAATCAGATCCAGGTCGCTCTGGGCATGCAGCGCTTCAATGCCCGTGGCCAACTCAAATCCGGCGCTGCCGGTGACGCCCCAATTAAACGGCGCCAGCACCGGGCGCAATTGATCGAGGGCCTGCAACGCCGGCAAGTCCCGTGATGAGACAACATCACGCAATGCTTCCGGCGCTACCCGCCGTTGCACGGCAGCCAGCGGCATCAGCGCGGCAAACCGTTGCTCACGGGAACGGCCACGCACGCCCACCGGGACATAACCTGCGGCAACCGTCGCGCGGCGCACCACCACCGTGCCCACCGCCTGCACCGCCCACGCCGGGGCGTCAGCGGGCAGGTGCGCCGGGGTCATGCCCCAGAGCAAGTCGTGCGCGTTCACCATTGCTCCCGCAGCAGTTGGCGCACGTGGCTGGAGGCGGCGCGATGGGCAGCACCCAGGCGGTTGCTCAAATCAGTGCCGTCGATGTCCTTGATTGCACTCACCAGGCAATCGCCCACCCGCGCCACATCCTGCGCCGTGGGCTGTTCGATCTGCTCAACCGACAAGGTCTCCCACAGCAAACCCAGGCTGGCATAGCTGTCGATGTCATAGGCCATGGGTGGCACGCTGGCGGCCAACGCTTCCAGCTCCTCGACACTGCGCAAAGTCACCCGCGCCGCCGAGGCCTTGCCCATGGCGTGTACCATCACGCCCGGGTCGCGCAGGGCGATCAGGCGGTTGGCCTGGTAGCCGTGGGCGAGGAACGCGCCCGACATCGCCTTGCCCACCAGCAGCGCAATCACCGGGTGCCCGGCCAGCCGGGCGCGGGCATAACTGTCAGCGGCGGCGGCCAGGGCCTGATGGATACCGAGGGCTTCTTCGCGACGGCCATAGGCTTGGCTCGGCACGTCGACGATAGCGATCAGCGGGCGCTTGTCGCCACGGGCGATGGCTTCATCCACCGCCTTGGCCAGGCCCCAGCCTTCGAGCAACCCGACCTCGCCGTTGCGTGCGCGGGGAAAGCGGTTGTGCGGGTCGGTGACCACGGCGATAAAGCGCACAGGTTGCCCGCCCAACAGGCCGTCAGCCACTTTCAGCGAAGCCGGCAAACCCTCGACGGGCGTTGCCCCCACGCTCAATGCGTTGAACCACTGCAAACCTCTCATGAGCGATCTCCTTGATACAGCGCACGCACCGTCGCCGCATCGATTTGTGGCGTGGCGTCCAGTTCGGCCAGGCGCGCCAGGTAGTGCTCGGCCTGGCGACTGCGTGGTTGAGCGGGTAGGCCCTGCTCCAGCAGGTCGCTGACGGTCTGCTGAATCTCGGCCACATCGTCGGCCACGTAACGGTCAGCCAACCCGCTGTTGAAGCGTTGCTCGCCACCGGTAAGGCTCCAGATGAATGGCCGGTCGCGGGAGTCGTATTCGTCCAGGCCGGCTTCCTGCTCGATCACCTGCGGGCCGTTCAGGCCCACCCGTGCTTCGCGGGTGACCACCAGGTAGCTGCACAGCCCGGCCGCGATGGACATGCCGCCAAAGCAACCGACGCTGCCCGCCACCACACCGATCACCGGCTGGTACTGGCGCAGGTCGACAATCGCCGCGTGGATGTCGGCAATCGCCGCCAGCCCCAGGTTGGCTTCCTGCAGGCGCACGCCACCGGTTTCCAGCAACAGCACGGCACGCGTGGGAATACCCTTGCGGTTGTCTTCGGCCGCCAGCTCAAGCGCACCGGCGATTTTTGCCCCGCCGACTTCACCGAGGCTGCCGCCCTGGAAATTACCTTCGATGGCCGCGATCACCACCGGCTTGCCGGCGAGGCTGCCCTTGGCGATCACCACGCCGTCATCGGCTTGCGGCACCACGCCCTGGCGGCTGAGCCACGGCGACATGACGCGCTGGAACGGGTCGATCAATTCACGGTAGGTGCCGGCGTCCAGCAAGGCCTTGGCACGCTGACGTGCGCCGAGTTCGACGAAGCTGTGTTTGGCGAGTAAGTCAGTCATGGCCGATCTCCTCGAAACCTTGCTCCAGGCGCAAACGCACCACACCGGGTGTCGCGCCGAAGTCGTGGATATCGATCTTCAACGCCGGTGGCGTTTGCTCTTGAAAGATGCGTTCGAACAGGTGCTGCCAGCGCTGCTCGGCGCCGTTGACCGAGGTCTGCACCTGGATGGTCAGGGTGCCCGGCGTGCCCGGCTCCAGCAGCACTTCCAGGTCGCCGGAGCCGACACACCCCACCAGCGCACGGCCTTTGGGCGGCTGTCCGGCGGGGAATTCAAAGGATAAGGTTTCCATCACAACGCTCCGTCGAGGCGGTCGATAAACAGGCAGGCGGCCAACAGGTCGGCGGCGCCGCCCGGGGAGGCATTCAGGGCCAGCAGGTGTTGGTCCAGCGCATGCAGTTGGCGGCGACCGGCCAGGGTCGCGCTGCCGCCCGCGTCCAGCACGGCTTGGGCGCCGTGTTGCATGGCGCTGATGCCTTCAGGGCCTGCGCGGTAGAGCACACAGGTGTCGGCCAGCTCGGTCATGATCGCAAGCAAGGCGTCGAGGCGGGCGTTCTGCTCGCCGGCGTCTTGCAGACGACTTTTGCGCAGTTGCGGCAGGCCGCGCTGCATCACCGAAGGGAAGCCCAGTTGCGCTTCTTCACGGGCGCCGCGTGCGCCGTAGCGTTGGGCGACCTGGGCACCGTGGCTCATCGGTTGTGGGGCATAGCGGTCGTTGAGCAGGGCCAGCCGGGCGGCGGTCAGCGTGACGGCACGGGGCGCCAGGGCTGCCGCAGCGGTGAGCAAACCGAGGGCCCAGATCGCGCCGCGATGGGTATTCACGCCGTCGGTGGTGGCGAGCATGGCTTGTTCGCCTTCGCGGCCGATCCGCCCCAGGGCTTCACGCAGGGGCAAGCCGACTTCGCCGAACTCGATGGCCGCTTCGGCCATTTCCTTGAACATCGGCCACAACGACAGTGCCGAGGCGTGCATCAGGCCCAGGTGCAAATCGTTGTGGGCGCCGTTGCCGCGACGGTCGACCAGGGCCGGCTTGGGCGATAGGTCCGCCTCATCAATCAAGGCGTCGACCGCCATGTCCGCCAGGCGATCAGCAAGGGTCAATTCATGCAGTTTGAGGGCGCGCATTTACCAGCTCCTGAACTTGGCGGGCGGGTTGTACAGGCCACCGGACCAGTCCACCAGGTCGGCCACGCTCTTGGCGGCCAACAGCTCGCGAGTGGCGTCGGTGCGGCGAATGCCCAAGTCTTCGGGCAAGGCGATCAGGCCTTCGCGGCGCATGCGCGCGGTGTCCTTGGGGTTGTGGCGCAGGCCGATGGCGGTGACGCCTGCGACAGCCGCGATCATCGCCTGGCGCTCTTCCAGGGAACGCGCCTTGTACAGGTAGGCGATGCCTTCTTCGGTGAGCAGGTGGGTGACGTCGTCGCCGTAGATCATGATCGGCGCCAGGGGCATGCCGCTTTTGCGCGCGACTTCCACCGCGTCAAGGGTGTCGACGAAAGTCGGTTTGCCGCCTTCCTGGAAGGTCTCGACCATTTGCACCACCAGCTTTTTGCCGCGCTCCAACAGCGCTTCGGGCGCGTCGTCGTGGCGCATGTCCAGCCATGCCGGGGTGCCATGGCGGCGACCGCGTGGGTCGTGGCCCATGTTCGGCGCACCGCCAAACCCGGCGAGACGGCCACGGGTCACGGTTGAGGAATGGCCGTCGCCGTCGACTTGCAGGGTGGCGCCGATGAACAGGTCCACCGCGTATTGGCCGGCCAGTTGGCAGAACATTCGGTTGGAACGCATCGAGCCATCGCGGCCGGTGAAGAACACATCCGGCCGTGCGGCGATGTAGTTCTCCATGCCCAGTTCGGTACCAAAACAATGCACGCTTTCTACCCAGCCACTTTCGATGGCAGGGATCAGCGTCGGGTGCGGGTTGAGGGTCCAGTTGCGGCAGATCTTGCCCTTGAGGCCGAGGGATTCGCCGTAGGTGGGCAGGATCAACTCAATGGCCGCGGTGTTGAACCCGATGCCGTGGTTGAGGGACTGCACATTGTGTTTTTCGTAGATGCCACGGATCGCCATCATCGCCATCAACACATGCACCGGCTTGATGTGGCGCGGGTCGCGGGTGAACAGCGGCTCGATGTAGAAGGGTTTGTCGGCCACCACCACGAAGTCCACCCAACTGGCCGGAATGTCGACGCGGGGTAAGTCGGTGACGTCGTCCACCAACTGGTTGACCTGCACGATCACGATGCCATCGCTGAAGGCAGCCGGCTCGATCAACGCGGGAGTGTCTTCGGTGCTGGCGCCGGTGTAGATGTTGCCGGCGCGGTCGGCCATGAAGCCGGCAGACAGGACGACGTTGGGGATCAGGTCCACCACCAGCCGTGCGTAGAGTTCGATGTAGGTGTGGATCGCGCCGATTTCCAGCAGGCCGTCTTCGAGCAACTGGCTGATGCGCAGGGACTGGGTGCCCGCGAAGGAGAAGTCGAGCTTGCGGGCGATGCCCTTTTCAAACAGGTCCAGGTGCTCGGAGCGGCCGACACTGGGCATGATCATGTGCAAGTCGTGGAGCTTGGCGGGGTCGGCCTTGGCCAGGGAGCGGGAGAGGAAGTCGGCTTGTTTCTGGTTATTGCCTTCCAGCACCACGCGGTCGCCGGGGAGGATCAGGGCTTCCAGGGCCTCGACGATCTTGTCGCTGGGCAACACGGCCCCGTCTGCATACTGTTTGACCCGCCCGAGCCGCCGCTGCTTCTCGTCGCGCCGCCGCGTCCAGCGCGAGTCGGGGGTGTTGGTTGTTGTCATGGTCGCTCCACGGGGTTTGCTGTCGTGGGCTGTACCTTAGGAGTGAATCGGGGGGGCATCAATCAAGCCCGGCGATGGATCGTTACGGCTGGAGTAACGGAACATCAGCAAATACGCCCTCAAGCCGGACGCAGTTCTAAATGTGGGAGCGGGCTTGCTCGCGAATGCAGTGGGTCAGCTAATGAAGTGTCTGCTGACAGTCCGCATTCGCGAGCAAGCCCGCTCCCACATTTGTTCAGTGGCGCTTGTTAAATAGCGGTCCCCAAAAGGGAACGATCAGTCCCTGATTGGGGCCGTTTTAAGCAGCTGGCGCCGGGCTGACTTGCTCCAACGCCCTATCAATCAGCATCTGCCCCAGCTCCGCCATTTGCTGGATGCCGAGCAGGATGGCGCGCTGGGAGGTGTCCAGGTCGAAGGCCAGGTTGCAGGTGAGTGCGTTGAGGGAGGACAGGGTTTCGCTGGCGTTGACCAACAGGGTTTCGGTGTCTTGGTGAGGATTTACGCTGAAGAGAGGTGGATTGGGGGTAGGTTTGACCATGATTTACAGCTCCGATATGTGATGGAGACTGCCCTCTTCCGCTTGCACGCGAATTAAGGTGGCAGCTGTGCGCAGGTGTGCAAGACCGGGCATATCGGACCCCGGCAGACCCCGAGGGATCTCCCACGCACAGCCGCCATAACATATACAGCAGGCATAAAAAACGCCCGTTGAATGGCTATGGGCGCCGGTGCGCCGACATGTAACCGGACTTGCACGTCCGTGTCACCGTTTTTTGCGATGACGGGACGAAGACTAGGCGCGCCGCCTGCACGCGACAAGTTCACGCACACCTCCAAATCTCGCAGGAAAAATCCGAAGCCCGCCGGTCTACAACTTCATGTCTATGCTCACAGCCCCCAAACCTTCGAGCGGATAGCTGCGGTACTCATAAACCTCACCACGAACAATGAGGTGGATGACGCCATCCACCTGAGTGACCTGGACATCTGGCTTTTTGGTTTTCAAAAAGGGATGTGCCGACATCAGCGCTGTCAGTATCTCCTGGTCACTGCCCAAGTTCTTATAAACGTAGTACCTGTAGGAAAATCCCACTGTCGCGCCGCCCTGTCCGTCACGCGCTCCATAAATTGAGTTGCCGTTGCCCAACGAGTGTTTCAAAACCACTTCGTCCAAATCCGGTGTGCCGGATGACATGATCCAATGGCCCCCGATATAAATCAGGCAGGCTACCAGCAGGCAGTTGCGCAGGACCGGAAAGAGGCCTTTAGTAGCCCTGAGAAATTGCATACTCAATCCCCCTCCTTATCCAATATTGATCGCGAGGATCATCGCCAAACGGTTCTCCTCCCCACCATGACCCAAACTCCGGCTTGGTGGTTTCTGCGAATGTTTGAGCGACACCTGCTGCCCGTAACAAAACATGCTCGGGAATGCCCAGCACCGTACCTGTAGCACCATAATTGAAGTTTCCGAACGCCTCATACTCCAGGCTTTTCTGTTTGTAATCCCAAGGCCCACGCCCTCGGACCTGTGAGTAGAACCACGAATACATGAGCGCCGAACCGGGCTTCAAATGCAGCCTGCGGTTGTTGGCGATAGCGATATTGTCTTGCAGCGAAACGCCTGGGGGCGCGGGTGGAACGGCCATTTGCGAGTCCTTGCTGATGGAGTTGAGCAAGAAACGCTAGCACTCAACAATCGGCAAACAATCCCGAGTTCGTACTTACAGAAACTTCACACAACCATTCGATCCATACCTTACGTCTCAGGTGTTAGGACAAGATTTGTCCAGGAACCATGAGGCACCGACAGTCAGATCGGAATGCTCTGACAGGCTATTCAGGTTGTTGCTCGGAACCGGTACCCCTAGCCTTTTCGGTCTGAATCGTCACGGGCATACCGCATGAATCTCACAGCTAAGAAGCGATGCAAGGACATCAACAACCCACCTCACCCAGGTGAGATCCTGCTTGAAGACGTGGTGCCAGCGTTGGGTATCACCATCACCGAAATGGCCCGGCGCCTTGGCTTCGCTCGCGAAACCTTTTCAAGGATCTTGCATGGCCACGCCCCAGTCAGCCCAGACCTTGCCGTGCGGCTGGAGCGGGCCGGGGTGAGTACTGCCCAGCTTTGGCTGTCGATGCAAAGCGCCTACGACTTGTGGCAGGCCGAGCATCGGGAACAGCCGGTAATTGAACGGTTTGCGCGGATTGATTGAGGTCTTGAGGCCAACACAATTTAATGTGGGAGCAGGCTTGCTCGCGAATGCGGGGCGTCAGTCAGCGCATCTGTGACTGATCCAGAGCTTTCGCGAGCAAGCCCGCTCCCACATTTGGATCTTCATAGGTTTTTGGATACAGGGTAATCAGGCCAGGCCGGACTCTATCAACAGGGCTTCAAGCCCCATCAAATCCGGCACTTTCGCCACATGCTCACCCACCTGCACTGCCGCCAGTTCCAGCGGGCACAGCGGCACGTCCACGTAGCTGAGTTGGCTGTCGAGCTTGTAAGAGCGGGGGATCCCCTGGATCACCAGCGCAATGAACTTCAACGTCGGCCGCCCGCCCAGGGCGTTGAGCACCACGATACGTGAGCGTTCGCCGGCGACGATGGCTTCGCCGCACGCGGCTTCAAAGCTGATCAGCGGCAGTTGCTGATCACGCCAGGTCACTTGCCGCAGGTACCACGGCGGCGCGTCGCTGGCGGGTTCGCCGCGCTGGAAGTCGATCAGCTCGGCAATCGCGACGTTGGGCAGCACCAGGTGGCGGTCGGCCAGGGGCAGCAGCAGGCCAGTGAGTTGGCTGGTGCGGTGGTCAAGCATGGGACTTGCTCCAGTAGGCGATGCTTTCCAGCAGCACCGACTCTTGGTACGGCTTGCCGAGGTAGTCATTCACGCCAATCGCCATGGCGCGGTCGCGGTGTTTCTGGCCGGTGCGGGAGGTGATCATGATGATCGGCAGGCGCATCAGCCTAGGGTCGTTGCGCACTTGGGTGGCCACTTCGAAGCCGTCCATGCGCGGCATTTCGATGTCCAGCAGCATCAGGTCCGGCGTGTGTTCTTCCAGCACCGCGATGGCGTCGATGCCGTCCTTGGCGGTGAGCACGTTCATGCCGTTGCGTTCCAGCAGGCGGCTGGTGACTTTGCGCACGGTGACCGAGTCGTCCACCACCAGCACCAGCAACGGGCGCTTTTTCAGCGGGTCGTTGAGGATCAGCGGCGCGTCGAACGTCTGGGCCGGCAAGGCCGGTTGCCGGGCGCGGATGTGCGCCAGCAAATCGATGATCAGCACCACACGGCCGTCGCCCAGAATGGTCGCGCCGGACAAGCCCTGCACCCCCGCAAACTGTGGCCCCAGACCTTTCACCACGATTTCCCGCGTACCCGCCATGGCGTCCACTTGCACCGCCACGCGCCGCTCGTTGCACTGCACCAGCAGCACCGGCACGGGCTGGTACTGGCCCAGCAGTTTCGGACGGCTGACGGTGTGCAACAGGTCGCCGAGGTAGAACAGTTCGTAGCGCTGGCCGGCATATTCATAACGTGGCGGGTCCTGCTGATAATGCCCCGCCAGTTCATGGGGCAGCACACTCACCAGGCCTTCGATGGTGTTGAGCGGGATTGCGTATTGGTCGTCTGCGCATTGCACCATCAACGCCCGGTTGACCGACACGGTAAACGGCAAGCGAATACGAAAGTGCACGCCCACCCCAGGCGTCGACTCAATGAACATCGAGCCGCCCAGCTGGCGCACCTCTTCGTGCACCACGTCCATGCCCACGCCACGCCCGGAGATCTGCGTGATTTTTTCGGCCGTGGAAAAACCCGGCTGCAGGATGAACTGCAACACGTCGCGGTCGCTGATCTCCTGATTGGGGTCGAGCAAACCGCGCTTGATCGCTTTGCGCCGCACGGCCTCCAGCGGCACGCCGGCGCCGTCGTCTCGCATGTCGAAGACGATATCGCCGCCTTCGTGGGTCAGGTCCAGGGTAATGCGGCCCTTCTCCGGTTTGCCGGCCAGCAGCCGCGCATCGCGGGATTCCAGCCCGTGGTCCACCGCATTGCGCAACATGTGTTCCAGGGGCGCCGCCATGCGTTCGAGCACGTTGCGGTCCATCTCGCCCTCGGCGTTGCCGACCACGAACTCCACGTCCTTGCCCAACTCCCCCGCCACTTGCCGCACGATGCGCTTGAGGCGCGGCAGCATGCGTTCGAACGGCACCATGCGCGTGCGCATCAAGCCTTCCTGCAACGCGGTGTTGATGCGCGCCTGTTGTTGCAGCAGGTCATGGGCGTCCTGATTGCGACGGTCGAGCGTGTCCTTGAGGTCGAGCAGGTCGGAGGCGGATTCGGACAACGCGCGTGACAGTTGCTGCAACTGCGAATGACGGTCCATTTCCAGCGGATCGAATTCTTCGTAGCCCAGGCGCTCGGCCTCGGCCTGCTGACGGCTGAGGATGCGCCCTTGGGTTTCGGTGTCGAGCCGGCGCAGTTGGTCGCGCATGCGCTCAATGGTCGTTTCCACTTCGGTCAGGGCGATGCGTGCGTCGTTGACTTGTTGCTCGATGCGGCCACGAAAAATCGAGGTTTCGCCGGCCAGGTTAACCAAGTCGTCCAACAGCTCAGCGGAAATCTTCACCATGTCGGCCGTCGGGTCGACCGCCGCCTCGGCCTTGCCCGCGGGCAACGCCACCGGCACTACCGGTTCATCGCTGGGGTGCACCAGGCTTTTGATGCGCTGGATCAGCTTGTCCACCGAGCCCACCGGCAAGCCATCGGCCACCGCGTCGATCATCTGGGCCAGGCGGTCATGGCAGCCTTGCAGCAGCGCAAACAGTTCTGCCGACGGCGCCAGCAACCCGGCCGAGAGCCCTTCGTAGAGGGTCTCCAGTTCATGGGCCAGATCGCCGATCGGCCCGATCTCGACCATGCGCGCACCGCCCTTGAGGGTGTGCAGGTCGCGCAGCAGGGTTTCCACTTCCTGGCGATTGCCGGGCTCGGCTTGCCAGCGCACCAGCGCGCTGCTGGAGCTGTCGAGAATGTCGGCGGCTTCTTCGAGGAAGATATCCAGCAACTCAGGGTCGGCGCCCGACGCTGGCGCCACCGCTGCAGGCGCCGTCGGTGGGTTGCCCTGGCGTACCGCGCGCAACTTATCGACCAGCTCACGGCTGTCGCTCAAGGGTTGATGGCCTTGCAGCTCCTCCAACTGCAAGGCCAGGTGTTCATGGCTGGCCATCAGCACCTGGGACAGCTCGGCGCTGTAGCTGTAGCGGCGGTCTACCAAGCCTTCGTACAGGCATTCCAGCTCATGGGCCAGGTCGCCGATCGGGCCGATTTCGGCCATGCGTGCGCCGCCCTTGAGGGTGTGCAGGTCGCGTTGCAACGACGACAACGGCGCGGCGCTTTCGGGCTCCAGCAGCCAGCGCTTGAGGGACTGCCCGGCACTGTCGAGGATGTCCACGGCCTCTTCGAGGAAGATCTCGACGATCTCGTCGTCCATGGCCGTTTCATGCTCCAACTGCTGGGTCGCGGCACCCAGCTCGGCGATGCTCAGCGCTCGGCTGCCATCGCTGCGGATCAACCCGGTGGCGGACGGGTCGAGGGCCTCGTCCAACAGCTCGCGCAGCGCCTCGACCCGTGCCGGGGCCGGGCTGATTTCCTGGCCGGCCGCCAGTTGGTCGAGCATGTTGATCAGGGCTTCGTGGGCCTGTTCGGCCTCATGGAAAAACCGCTCGCTCACGGCCAGGCTGCTTTCTTCGACGGCGCCGTACAGGTCGAGCAACGCCTCGCACAGCGCGTCGATGGCATGCAGGTCGGCGACGTGCGCGCCCTCCCCCAGGGTGGTCAGCTCATCCAGCAACGCCGTCAGTTCCTGGCGTTCGCCCGGGTGCTGTTGCCAGCGTCGCAGCAGGCTCTCGGCGTCGAGCAGGATGTCCATGCCCTGGGCCAGGAAGTTGGCGATCAACTGCGGGTCGCGCTTGATGCGCAAGCCCGTGTGGGGTGCGTCGAGCAGCGCGGTCAGTTGGCTGTCGAGCAGGCTTTGGGTGCGGCCGATCAGGTCCTCGGCGCCCTTGATCGGCGCCAACGGGTCACGGTCCAACTGGCGCACCCCACGCTGGAACAGGCCCTCGGCCTCCAGCAGCAGCTCCACTTCGTCCAAGTCCAGTGGCAGGCGGTGGGCCTTGTACTCGCGGGTCAGATGGTCAAGCGGGCGGGCCAGTTCGGCGATGGGCAACACGCCGGCCATATAGGCGCTGCCCTTGAGGGTGTGCAGGGCGCGTTGCAGTTCATCGCTGACTTGCAACGGCACATGCTCGGCAGCCTGTTGCAGGAAGTGGTTGAGGCTGTCCAGGTGGCTCTGGGCTTCGTTGCGGAAAATCTCCAGCAGCATGGGGTCATGGGCTTCAGCCGCTGGCTCGGGTGTGCCGCTGGCCAGGGCATGGGCGCGGGCGGCCAGGGCGTCGACTTCATCGCGCTGGTGTTGATCGTCGGTGGCGAAATCGGCGATCAGCTCCGGCAGCAAGGCCACCGCTTCATCCAGCACCTCTTGCACGTCAGGGCCCAGGGCCACGCTGCGTTCCAACACACGGTTGAGCAGGTTTTCCACGGCCCAGGCCAACTCCGCCAGCACCAGGGCGCGCACCATGCGGCCGCTGCCTTTCAAGGTGTGGAAGGCACGGCGCATTTCGCCCTGGGCGGTCTTGTCGGCACTGTTGGGCAGGTAGCGGTGCAGCACGTCGAGGACTTCGTCGGTTTCCTCAAGGAAGACTTCGCGCAGCTCGTCGTCGATGGGTTCTTCGTCGGCCGGTGGTGGCAACAGGCTGCCCGGGCGTTGCAGGGCCGGAGGGTTCAGGCGCGACGTCGGGCTGGCCAGTGCATCGAACTGGGACTGGCTGGG
This sequence comes from Pseudomonas sp. BIGb0164, assembly GCF_024810135.1. Lineage (NCBI taxonomy): Bacteria > Pseudomonadati > Pseudomonadota > Gammaproteobacteria > Pseudomonadales > Pseudomonadaceae > Pseudomonas > Pseudomonas sp. BIGb0164. Next base: position 225,986 of record NZ_JANUEA010000003.1, read on the forward strand.
CGTGGCCTCGGTGGTCAACGCCCCCTCCGGCGCAACCAGCGCCTGGCGCCACGGTTTTTCAGCCGGCAGATAACCGAGTGCCGCAAGGCCTTCGGTGGCCAACTCCAGCACCCGTTCACCTGCGGCGTCAGGGTCTTGGAGCATGCGCTCCAGGTAGTACTCCAGGCTGCTGATTACATCGGCAAAATGCCCCAACTGCGCCTCGTCAGGTGTCGCATCACCGCCCATCAGCTGTTCATCGACGTAGTCGGTGCAGCCGCGCATCAAGCTCGCAGCACGAGGCAGGGGAATCATCGCCAAGGCGCCGCGCACCTGGCTCAGCAGTTCCGGCAGGGACTCCAGGCGCTGGCGGTCCCAGTCGGCCTCGATGCAGTCGATCACCAGTTCCTTGGCTTGCTTGAGGCACTGGCAGGACTCACGGATCACCAACTGATGGATCTGGGTCAGGTCGGTGGTGGGCAGGCGGCTTTCTTCGCGGCTTTCCGGTTCGACGGTGCCGACCATCCCCGCCAACGTAGCCTCGACATAAAGCAAGGCGCCTGCAACGTCCATCAACACGGCGTCATTGGGTTCGCGCTGACCCTGGACCAGGCTCAGCACCACCGCCAACTGGTCGATGATCACTTTGCGCGGTTGGCCGAAGCCCAGCACCGCCAGGGTGTCGGCGATCTGTCGCAGCGGCGCGAGCAAGGCTTCAAGGTCGCTGGTGTGCTGGCGATCGCTGCGCACGAACAGGTCGAGACGCTCCTTGACCCGCACCAGTTCTTCGCACAACGCGCCGAGCACCGAGCCCATGGCATTGCGGTCCGGCCCGGCCAGGCGCGCACGCTCGGCATCGACCACGGCACTGTCGGGCAAGGCTTCGTCCAGGCCATAGCGTTCTTTCAGGCTTTGCATGCGCGGCGTCGGCCGGGTCACCTTGGCCACGTAGAACAGCAGGCTTTTGAGCAGTTCATCCGGCGCCGGCTGGTTGATGCCACCAATGCCTTGGGCCAGCAGGCGCTTGAGTTGCTTGTCACTGGCCTTGAGCAGGCTGCGCAGGGCCGGGCTGTTGGCGATCACGCCGGTGAGCATGCCCTCGACCAGCGCCGAGGTGACTTGCCACAACGGCAGCAACGGCGCGCCCTGGCACAGCGCTTCGAGGCGGGCGAAGACCCGCGCCATGTCTTCCAGGTTGCTGGGGCCGTGGTCTTCGCGCAGCAGGCCGGCGAGGGCCTGTTGCAGCAGTTGGTGCCACTGGCGCAGCTGTTCGTGCAGGTCGGGCAACGCACGTTGGGCCAGGGCTTCGTCGGGCAGCGGCGCAATCGACAGCAACTGCGGGCTGAACAGGCTGGTCTCCGACAACAGGCTTTCGCCGCGCGCACTGCGCAGGTCGTTGAGCAGCGGCAAGACCACCAGCGGCAGGTCGCGGCGGGCGCTGTGCACGCGGTCCAGGTACAGCGGCAATTGGTTGAGCGCCTGTTGCAGCAGGCGGATGCTTTCGTCGCGCTGGCTGACGTGCCCGGCCTGGAGTGCCAGGGCGAGTTCTTCAAGCTCTTCGGCCAGCAGTGCCGCGCCGTAGAACTCGACCATCTGCAACGCGCCATGCACCTGATGGATGCCGGCCAGGCACTCGCTGATGGCATCGGCGTCAGCGGTCTCGACAAAGGCGTCCAGGGCCGAACGCGCCTGTTTCAGGGTTTCGGCAATGTCGCCCTTGACCCATTCGAGGGCCACGTAGTCGTGCCGATCAACCATAACTGCTCCGCTTAGAATTCGTGGGTTGCTGGTGTTGCAGAGATCTCAAACCGAATGGAGATCTAGTGTGGGAGCTGGCGTGCCTGCGATAGCGGTGGGTCAGCTATACATGTGCCAGCTGATAGATCGCTATCGCAGGCAAGCCAGCTCCCACAGTTGGACAGTGGTGTGCTTTAAAATGCATTTCAATTATCGACCTGCTTGGGCGGCGGCAAGGTGAACCCCGACACCGACCGGCGCAACTGGCTGGCCATCTTCGCCAGGTTGCCGATGCTTTCGGCGGTGGCCGTGGAGCCCGACGAGGTCTGGGTGGTGATCTGCTGGATCACGTTCATGGTCAGGGAAATCTGCCCCGCCGAGGAGGTCTGCTGCTGCGCCGCGTTGGAAATGCTCTGGATCAACGCCGCCAGGGTTTTCGACACGCCTTCGATTTCTTCCAGCGCCACGCCCGCGTCCTGGGCCAGCCGCGCGCCGCGCACCACTTCGGTGGTGGTCTGCTCCATGGAAATCACGGCTTCGTTGGTGTCGGCCTGGATCGCGCGCACCAGGGTTTCGATCTGCCGGGTGGCCGCCGACGAGCGCTCGGCCAGTCGCTGCACTTCGTCGGCGACCACGGCAAATCCGCGCCCGGCGTCCCCGGCCATGCTCGCCTGGATCGCGGCGTTGAGGGCCAGGATGTTGGTCTGGTCGGCAATGTCGTCGATCAGGCTGACGATGTCGCCAATTTCCTGGGACGACTCGCCCAGGCGCTTGATGCGCTTGGCCGTGTCCTGGATCTGTTCGCGAATGTTGTCCATGCCGTGGATGGTGTTGTGCACCACCTCGTTGCCCTTGTTGGCGATCTCTACCGAGCGCTCCGCCACTGCCGAGGACTCAGCGGCGTTGGCCGACACCTGGTCGATGGACTGGGCCATCTCATTGATCGCGGTGGACGCCTCGGCAATCTGCTGGGCCTGGTGCTCCGAAGCCTGGGCCAGGTGCATGGCGGTGGCCTGGGTGTCTTGCACCGCGCCAGCGACTTGGCCAGCAGTGAGGTTGATGGTGGCGACCAGGTCGCGCAGCTGGTCCACGGAATAGTTGATGGAGTCGGCGATGGTGCCGGTGAAGTCTTCGGTCACCGAAGCGGTCACGGTCAGGTCGCCGTCGGCCAGGTCTTCGATTTCATCGAGCAGGCGCATGATCGCGTTCTGATTGCGCTCATTCTTCTCGGCGGTTTCGTGCAGCTGGCGGTTGGTTTCGCGCACCATCACCAGGCCGATCAGGATGATCGAGGTCAGCGCCAGCAAGCCCAGCACATAGCCGCCAATGGTGTCGAAACTGCGCCCGCTGGCGAGGTTTTCAAACCCGGTGGCCAAGTGTGAGGCTTCATCGAGCAAGGTTTGCGACAGGTTGAAGATATTGCTCGCCGACGCTCGCACCTGGAACAGCTGCGGCGAGGTTTCGAGGATTTCATCCACCGAGCCGGAGACGAATTCGAACAACTCGGCGATTTCCGCCAGCCGCGCCCGGGCGTCGTGGTCTTCGACCTGGCTGATGCGCAACCCGGCGTTGCCCTGGAGCATGCCGTTGAGCACCTGGCCGAAGCGGTTGGCGTCGCGCCCAAAGGCGTCGGCGGCCTGGGCGGCGGTTTCGTCGCCGGCCAGCACGGTGTTCACGGCACCCAGGATTCGTTCGGCCAGCAGCGACTGGCGTTGGGCCAAGGCCACTTGGCTGGCCGGGGCACCGCGTTGCAGCAGGATGTCGACGACCTTTTCCGATTCCATTTGCAACTGCGGCACCGTTTCGGCCAGGGTCGCGGCCACTTGGTGCAATGACAGCACCGTCTGCTCGCTGGCGAGGATCGCGTCGGTGTTTTTCAGCAGCGCTTCCCAATCGGTCTGCACCGCACGCATCTCGGCACGCACGGCGTTGGGTGCGGCGGGCAGGCCGGTCTCGATGTCGCCTTTTTTCAGGTAGCCCCAGCGCTGGGCGAAGTCGTTGCGCGCGTCAGACAGCAACTTGAACGCCGCCGCCTTGCCAGCCGCGGCTTCGGTGGCGTTCTTGGCGATACGCTGGGACAGCACGCGCAGCTCGCCGGCGTGGCCGATGTACTGTTTGTCGTAGGTGGACTGGGTGTTGAGGTACGCGAAGTTGGCGAACAGCAACATGATGAACACGATCAGCGCGATGAACAGCACGATGATCTGCGAGCGACTGCGCGACGCGGCTTGGGGTTTGGGCGTGGTAGCGGTGGTCATGCGGCGACATCCATGAAGCCTGGGGCCTGGGCCAGAGCGAAGGGGCTGAAGACCTGCCACAGCTGGTCGCCGTCGAACTGGCCCCTGATAAACGGCGCGCTGGAGAGCGTGCCCGTCAACAATGCGTCTTGCGCGAAATGCTGCATGCCCACCACCTCGTCTACCAGCAGCCCGACAAACAGGTCGTTGTATTCCACCACCAGTACCCGCCGCTGCTTGCGCACCCGGGACAACTCAAGGCCGAGAAAACCGCCGAGGTCCATCACCGGCAGCAAGCGCCCGCGCAGGTTGGCCACGCCCTTGACCCAGGGTTTTACTCCCGGCATCACGGTGCAGCGCGGTTCATGCAGGACTTCGGCGACTTCGCCCATGGGCGCCACGTACCAGTGCGGCCCCAGGCGAAAGCCGATCCCGCTCCAGCGTTGCAGGCGGGTTTCCTGGGACGGCAGGTCGGCGGCCAGCAGGCGGCAGCGGCGGTCGATGTCCAGCAGCAGCTCGAAGGCGGTTTGCGACTCGGTCATGGTGGCGAACCGTCAGCCAGCCAGCACCTTGTTCAGGGTAGCAATCAGGGTTTCTTCGTCCACCGGTTTGGTCAGGTAGTCCTTAGCCCCCTGGCGGGCGCCCCAGATCTTGTCGGTCTCCTGGTCCTTGGTGGTAATGATGATGATCGGGATACCGTTGGTTTCCGGCTCCTTGGACAGCTGGCGGGTGGCCTGGAAGCCATTGAGGCCCGGCATCACGATGTCCATCAGCACGGCGTCGGGCAGTTCCTGGCGGGCCAGGGCCACGCCGTCCGCGCCGTTTTCGGCTTTCAGGACCTGGTGGCCATGCTTTTCCAGCATGCCGGTCAGTTTGTACATTTCGGTCGGCGAATCGTCGACGATCAGAACACGTGCCATGGTTTTCCCCACTACATTGGTTGGCGCCGGCCCTTGTGAGGCGGCGTCAGTGTGCTTGTTCTACTGCGGCGAAGGCAGGCACGTAGGCCTTGATCGCGCCCAGCAGTTCTTCCTTGCTGAAAGGCTTGGTCAAAAACTGATCGACACCCACGATGCGCCCCTTGGCCTTGTCGAACAGGCCGTCCTTGGAGGACAGCATGATCACCGGGATCGACTTGAACGCCGGGTTGTTCTTCACCAGCGCGCAGGTCTGGTAGCCATCCAGGCGCGGCATCATGATGTCGACAAAAATAATGTGCGGGTGATGATCAACAATCCGGGCCAGGGCATCGAAACCGTCGATGGCCGTGATGACGTCGCACCCTGCGTTCTTCAACAGTGTTTCAGCGGTGCGACGGATCGTTTTCGAATCGTCGATCACCATCACTCTCAAGGCGTTGGAATGCTGTTCCATATCTGCTCTACCATCGCCACAGCGAATCGGTTTTCGGTGTGTACTGCCTGATGTCTCACAGGATGGGCGCCGCAAGCCTTGGAATCCAAGGGCTGCTGCACCGTGGCAGTCTTTTTAGCACAGTCTTGGGGTGCAATCTATCGAGCGGCCTGCCCGGTGGTTTTTCCTTGACCCACAACAGCCGCAGCGCCACTCTGACGCCACTTTTATGCGCCCTAATTTGCTAGAGGAAATCCCCCATGAGCGTTCGCGTCGGCATTGTCATGGACCCTATCGCCAGCATTTCCTATAAAAAGGACAGTTCGCTGGCCATGCTCCTGGCCGCCCAGGCCCGCGGCTGGACCCTGTTCTACATGGAGCAGCGCGACCTTTACCAGGGCGACGGCGAGGCCCGCGCACGCATGCGCCCGCTGCAGGTGTTCGCCAACCCGGAGAAGTGGTTCGAGCTGGCCGACGAAATCGACAGCCCGCTGAGCGATCTGGACGTGATCCTGATGCGCAAGGACCCGCCGTTCGACATGGAGTTCGTCTACTCCACCTACCTGCTGGAGCAGGCCGAACGTGCCGGCGTGTTGATCGTCAACAAGCCGCAGAGCCTGCGCGACTGCAATGAAAAGCTGTTTGCCACCCTGTTCCCGCAGTGCACGCCGCCGACCGTGGTCAGCCGCCGCGCCGACGTGCTGCGTGAATTCGCCGCCAAGCACGGTGATGTAATCCTCAAGCCGCTGGACGGCATGGGCGGCACCTCGATTTTCCGTCACCGCGCCGGTGACCCGAACCTGTCGGTGATCCTGGAAACCCTGACCGCGCTGGGCACCCAGCAGATCATGGGCCAGGCGTACCTGCCGGCGATCAAGGACGGCGACAAGCGCATCCTGATGATCGACGGCGAGCCCGTGGATTACTGCCTGGCCCGCATCCCGGCAGCCGGTGAAACCCGCGGCAACCTGGCGGCCGGTGGCCGTGGCGAAGCACGCCCGCTGTCGGACAAGGACCGTTGGATCGCCTCCCAGGTCGGCCCGACCCTGCGCGAAAAAGGCTTGCTGTTTGTAGGCCTGGACGTGATTGGTGAAAACCTCACCGAAATCAACGTGACCAGCCCGACCTGCATCCGCGAGATCGACAACGCCTTTGGTACCAACATCGGCGAAATGTTGATGGCCGCCATCGAGCGCAAGCTACAAGCCAAGTGACATAGAACAGCCGGACACGCACCAACATTGCGCTATCATGCCCCACCTGTGAAACGCGCGATGTTGGTTTTTTTGTCATGACACTCCCGTCCGACCTGCCCCCCGAACTCTCCCACAGCGGCGTGCGCCCGGCTGATCGGCTCGGATTTACCCTGTTCCTGGCCGCATTGATTCACCTGGCCCTGATCCTCGGCGTGGGGTTCACCATGGTCGAGCCCAAGCAGATCACCAAGACCCTGGAAATCACCCTCGCCACGTTCAAAAGCGAGAAAAAGCCGGAAAAAGCTGACTTTCTCGCCCAGGAGAACCAGCAAGGCAGTGGCACCCTCGACAAGAAGGCCGTGCCCAAGACCACCGAAGTGGCGCCGTTCCAGGACAACAAGGTCAATAAAGTCACCCCGCCTCCGGCCCCCAAGCCCGAGGTCAAGCAGGCCGCACCCAAGGCCGCCGTGACCACCGTCGCGCCCAAGCCGCAAAAAGCCCCGACCCAGCGCGAAAAAACCAAGACCGAACCGACACCTGAGCCAGTAAAACCGGCGCCAACCTTCGACAGCTCGCAGCTTTCCGACCAGATCTCCAGCCTGGAAGCCGAACTGGCCAACGAACAGCAGCTGTACGCCAAGCGCCCGCGTATCTACCGATTGAACGCCGCCTCGACCATGCGCGACAAAGGCGCCTGGTATAAGGACGAATGGCGCAAGAAGGTCGAGCGCATCGGCAACCTCAACTACCCGGATGAGGCACGTCGCCAGCAGATTTACGGCAATTTGCGCTTGCTGGTGTCGATCAACCGCGACGGCACGCTCTATGAAGTGCAGGTGCTGGAATCGTCCGGCCAACCGCTGCTGGACCAGGCCGCCCAGCGCATCGTGCGCCTGGCCGCGCCCTTTGCCCCATTTACCGGGGACCTGAACGACGTCGACCGCCTGGAAATCATCCGCACCTGGAAGTTCGCCAAGGGCGACCGCCTGTCCAGCAACTGACGCAGATCCCCTGTAGGAGCCGGCTTGCCGGCGATGCGGCCCTCAGGTCTTGCGATGCCCATGCGGACGCTATCGCCGGCAAGCCGGCGCCTACAGGGTTCGCGTTTGACATGAAAGGTGGGCATGCCATGCATCCCCGGCTTGTCAGTTCGCCCCTCCACCGCCACACTAGCGGACATGAAAAATGTCAGCCCGACCTACCTCAAGCACCAATTCCTGATCGCCATGCCCCACATGGCTGACCCGAACTTTGCGCAGACCTTGACCTACATCGTCGAGCACACGGCCAATGGTGCCATGGGGCTGGTGATCAACCGCCCGCAAGAGCTGAACCTGGCGGATATCCTTGAGCAACTGCGCCCGGAAATCGATCCGCCAGCCCGTTGCCAACATGTACCCATCTACATCGGCGGGCCGGTGCAGACCGATCGCGGTTTCGTGCTGCACCCCACCGGGCCGAAGTTCCAGGCCACGGTCGACCTTGAAGGGGTTTCGCTGTCCACGTCCCAGGACGTGCTGTTTGCCATCGCCGACGGCATAGGCCCCGAGCAGAGCGTGATCACCCTGGGTTACGCCGGTTGGGAAGCTGGCCAGCTGGAGGCCGAACTGGCCAGCAATGCCTGGCTGACCTGCCCGTTCGATGCCGAAATCCTGTTCAACACCCCCAGCGAACTGCGCCTGGAAGCAGCGGCGGCCAAGCTGCGTGTCAACCTCAGCCTGCTGACCAGCCAGGCAGGGCACGCCTGATGGCTTTGCGTCTGATTCTGGGGTTTGACTACGGCACCAAACAGATCGGCGTGGCGGTCGGCCAGGTTATTACCGGCCAGGCCCGCGAGCTGTGCACCTTGAAAGCCCAGAACGGCGTGCCGGACTGGAACCAGGTTGAAGCCCTCATTAAAGAGTGGAAGCCCGACGCCGTGGTGGTCGGCCTGCCCTTGAACATGGATGGCACGCCCAGCGACATGTGCCTGCGCGCCGAGAAATTCGCCCGCCGCCTCAACGGCCGCTACAACCTGCCCTTCTATACCCACGACGAACGCCTGACCACCTTTGAAGCCAAGGGTGAGCGCCGTGACCGTGGCGGGCAAAAGGGCAGCTACCGCGACAACCCCGTGGACGCCATCGCCGCCGCCTTGTTGTTGCAGGGCTGGCTGGATGAAAACACCGCTTTATTTGAATCCTGACTGACGCGGCTTGCCGCGTCTTTTTACGTTTGAGCCCGGACCCTGCCTGCGGCAAGGTCCTGAAGGAGCCTGCATGAGCCTGCCGAACCCCGCCGAACTGATCAGCCAGATGGCCACAAGCCTCACGGCCCATCTGCAACACCGCAACATCAGCGAGCCGCGCTTCATCGGCATTCGCACCGGCGGTGTGTGGGTGGCCCAGGCGCTGCTGGAAGCGCTGGGCAGCGATTCGCCATTGGGCACCCTCGATGTGTCCTTCTACCGCGACGACTTCAGCCAGAACGGCCTGCACCCGCAAGTGCGCCCTTCTGCCCTGCCGTTCGAAATCGAAGGCCAGCACCTGGTGCTGATCGACGACGTACTGATGAGCGGCCGCACCATCCGTGCCGCCATGAACGAACTGTTCGACTACGGCCGCCCGGCCAGCGTGACCCTGGTGTGCCTGCTCGACCTCGACGCTGGCGAACTGCCGATCAGCCCGGATGTGGTCGGCGCTACACTGTCGCTGGAAGCCCACCAGCGGGTAAAATTGTCCGGTCCTACGCCGCTCGAACTCGAACTGCAAGACCTCGCCCTTTAAACCGCCTTGTAAAGAGTCCCCGCGATGACGCCTCTAGATGCCAAGCGCCCGCTGCAGCTCAATGCTCAGGGCCAGTTGCAACACTTCTTGTCCCTCGACGGTTTGCCCCGCGAACTGCTCACCGAAATCCTCGACACCGCCGACTCGTTCCTTGAAGTCGGTGGCCGGGCGGTGAAGAAGGTCCCGCTGCTGCGCGGCAAGACCATCTGCAACGTGTTCTTCGAGAACTCGACCCGCACCCGTACCACCTTTGAACTGGCCGCCCAGCGGTTGTCGGCCGACGTGATCACGCTGAACGTGTCCACCTCGTCGGCGAGCAAGGGCGAGACCCTGCTCGACACCCTGCGCAACCTGGAAGCCATGGCCGCCGACATGTTCGTGGTACGCCACGGCGACTCCGGCGCCGCGCACTTCATCGCCGAGCATGTATGCCCGCAGGTGGCGATCATCAACGGCGGCGATGGCCGCCATGCCCACCCGACCCAGGGCATGCTCGACATGCTCACCATCCGTCGGCACAAGGGCAGCTTTGAAAACCTCTCGGTGGCTATCGTCGGCGACATCCTGCACTCGCGGGTGGCACGTTCGAACATGCTGGCCCTGAAGGCCCTGGGTTGCCCGGATATCCGCGTGATCGCACCCAAAACCCTGCTGCCGATCGGCATCGAGCAATACGGCGTGAAGGTCTACACCGACATGGCCGAAGGCCTCAAGGATGTGGACGTGGTGATCATGCTGCGCCTGCAGCGCGAGCGCATGGCCGGTGGCCTGCTGCCGAGCGAAGGCGAGTTCTACCGCCTGTTCGGCCTGACCACTGCGCGCCTGGCCGGCGCCAAGCCGGATGCCATCGTGATGCACCCGGGCCCGATCAACCGTGGGGTAGAGATTGAGTCGGCAGTGGCCGACGGCCCACAGTCGGTGATCCTCAACCAAGTCACCTACGGCATCGCCGTGCGCATGGCCGTGCTGTCCATGGCCATGAGCGGGCAAACCGCGCAACGTCAATTCGAGCAGGAGAACGCCCAGTGAAGCTCAGCATTCTCGGCGCCCGAGTCATCGATCCGGCCAGCGGCCTGGATCACGTTACCGATCTGCACCTGGAAGCCGGCAAGATCATCGCCATCGGCGCGACGCCTGCGGGTTTCAGCGCAGTTGAAAGCATCGACGCCAAAGGCCTGGTGGCTGCACCTGGCCTGGTGGACTTGAACGTCGCCCTGCGCGAGCCGGGCTACAGCCGCAAAGGCAACATCACCAGCGAAACCCGCGCCGCTGCGGCCGGTGGCGTGACCAGCCTGTGCTGCCCGCCGCATACCAAGCCGATCCTCGACACCTCGGCCGTGACCGAGCTGATCCTCGACCGCGCCCGTGAAGCCGGCAATTGCAAGGTGTTCCCTATCGGCGCCCTGAGCAAAGGCCTGGAAGGCGAACAGCTCGCCGAGCTGATCGCACTGCGCGACGCCGGTTGCGTGGCCTTCGGCAATGGCCTGGAAAGCTTTCGCAGCACCCGCACGCTGTTGCGCGCCCTGGAATACGCGGCCACCTTCGACCTGACGGTGATCTTCCACTCCCAGGACCGCGACCTGGCCGAAGGCGGCCTGGCCCATGAAGGCGCTGTGGCCAGCTTCCTCGGCCTGCCGGGCATTCCGGAAACCGCCGAGACCGTGGCCCTGGCCCGCGACCTGCTGCTGGTGGAACAAAGCGGCGTACGCGCGCACTTCAGCCAGTTGACCAGCGCACGCGGTGTCGCCCTGATCGCCCAGGCCCAGGCCCGTGGCCTGCCGGTAACGGCGGACGTGGCGCTGTACCAGCTGATCCTGACGGACGAGGCGCTGATCGATTTCTCCAGCCTGTACCACGTGCAGCCGCCGCTGCGCACCCTGGCCGACCGCGAAGGTTTGCGCGCGGCGGTCAAATCCGGTGTGGTTTCGGCGATTTCCAGCCATCACCAACCCCACGAGCGGGATGCCAAGCTGGCGCCGTTTGGTGCGACCGAGCCGGGCATCAGCAGTGTCGAACTGTTGCTGCCGCTGGCAATGACGCTGGTGGAGGATGGTTTGCTGGATTTGCCGACCCTGTTGGCCCGCCTGAGCGCAGGCCCGGCCCAGGCACTGCGCCTGCCAGCGGGCAAATTGGCCGTGGGTTCGGCGGCCGACCTGGTGCTGTTTGATCCGGCCAGCTCAACGGTTGCCGGGGAGCAGTGGTTGTCCAAGGGTGAAAACTGCCCGTTCATCGGCCATAGCTTGCCGGCGACGGTGCGTTACACGCTGGTAGACGGACGCATCAGCTACCAGGCCTAAAGCGGGCATGGTAAAAATGTGGGAGCGGGCTTGCTCGCGAATGCGGTGGTTCAGTCAGTAAATTCGGTGACTGACACTCCGCATTCGCGAGCAAGCCCGCTCCCACATTTGGATCTCCACAAATCTTATCGCCCGGCGTTGCGCTCGGCATTGCGGACCGAAATCTGCGTATTCAGCGTCCAGAAGTCGTACAGCACCCCCACCAGGAACAAACCGCCGGTCAGCAGGTAGATCAGACCGGTAATCCATTTGCCCTGGTACATGCGGTGCACGCCGAACACGCCAAGAAACGCCAACAGAATCCAGGCCACGTTGTATTCGATCGGTCCGGCGGTAAAACGCAGGTCCGCTTCACGGTCCATGGCCGGGATAAGGAACAGGTCAATCAGCCAACCGATGCCCAACAGGCCGAAGGTGAAAAACCAGATCGTGCCGGTGACCGGTTTGCCGTAATAGAAGCGATGTGCACCGGTAAAACCGAAAATCCACAGCAGGTAGCCAATCACCTTGCTGTGGGTGTCTGGCTGGGAATAATCCTGTCGATAGGTGTTCATGAAGGACCTCTTTTGCCTCGATAGATAAATTTTTTCATTTTCTTTGTGACTTTTTTACGGGCGCCCGACGTACGGCAAATGGTATCTTCCCTCCCCTGAAAGCCTTATGCCACCTGACTTGTGTAGGACAATTGCGGCGATTCGTCGCGTATTTCCTGATTTTGACGTCAAGGTTCAGTCGACAAACGGCCTGAGAACGACACAAAAAGCTGTTATAAAGTTGCGCGCAAACCTAAAAGAGCCACGCCTAATGCGACCATTTTTCAAGACATGGCTAACCATCTGCCTATTAATGCCACTGGCCGCCCACGCCACCAATCGTGAGCAACGACTTCCGAACGTTAATGGTTTCACCCCTAAAGTCCACAGCACACCGAGCACCGCCAAGTCGGTAAAGCTGACCGTCAACCGCCCGACTCAAGTGAGCAAGGTTCACGGTAAAGCTGTTCACACCGCACTGGCTGCCAGCAACACCAAGCAAAGCAGCAACGTCCTCAGCCGCGCCGTCAACGTGCTCGGTACTCCTTATCGTTGGGGCGGCAGCAGCCCAAGTAAAGGGTTCGACTGCAGTGGTTTGGTGAAATATGCGTTTAACGACGTAAAAGCCGTGGATTTGCCGCGCACTTCCAACGCCATGGCCGCCGGCCACGGGCTGAAGGTTGATCGCAAGGACCTGAAACCCGGTGACCTGTTGTTCTTCAAATTGAAGAGCCGCCAGGTCAACCACGTTGCCATCTACCTGGGCAATGATCGTTTCATCCACGCACCGCGTCGCGGCAAGGCCGTCAGCATCGACACGCTGAAAAAGCCGTTCTGGGACAAGAACTACGTGATTGCCAAGCGGGTGTTGCCTAAAGAGCAGAACAACCTGCGCGTCGTTCAGCGCTGATTACTGGCTGAACGCGTTACAAAATGTGGGAGCGGGCTTGCTGTGGCGAGGGAGCTTGCTCCCTCGCCACAAAACCTGCTCCTACATTGATCTAACCGCTTGCTAGATATCTGCAGGCACCCTCGCCTTCTCCCGCGCGTGCTCGCGACTGATCACCCCCTCGCTCACCAGCGCCTTCAAGCTCATATCCAAGGTCTTCATCCCCAACGCCCCGCCTGTCTGGATCGCCGAGACCATCTGCGCCACCTTGTCCTCACGGATCAAATTCCGGATTGCCGGCGTGCCCAGCATGATTTCATGGGCCGCCACCCGCCCGCCGCCGATCTTCTTCACCAGCACCTGAGACACCACCGCCTGCAGCGACTCGGACAGCATCGAGCGCACCATGGCCTTTTCACCGGCCGGGAACACGTCGACCAGCCTGTCCACGGTCTTCGCCGCCGACGTGGTATGCAGGGTGCCAAACACCAAGTGCCCAGTCTCGGCCGCCGTCAGCGCCAGGCGGATGGTTTCCAAGTCACGCAACTCGCCCACCAGGATCACGTCCGGATCTTCGCGCAACGCCGAGCGCAAGGCCGCCGAGAAGCTGTGGGTATCCCGGTGCACCTGGCGCTGGTTGATCAGTGCTGTTTTCGGCCGGTGGATAAATTCGATGGGGTCTTCGAGGGTGAGGATGTGCTGGCGCCGATGCCCATTGAGGTAATCGATCATCGCCGCCAGCGTCGTGGACTTGCCGGACCCGGTGGGCCCTGTGACCAACACCAGCCCACGCGGCAACTGGGCGATACGCTGGAACACCTCGCCCAGCCCGAGACTCTCCAGGCTCTGGACCTCGGCGGGAATCGTACGGAATACGGCCCCCATGCCACGGTCCTGCTGGAACACATTCACGCGGAACCGCCCCACGCCCGGCAGCGCGAAGGCAAAATCCGTTTCAAGAGATGTTTCGAAATCCTTTTGCTGATAATTGTTCAGCAACGGGCTCAATAAGTCCGCCACCTGCGGAGGTGAAAGCACCGGCCCGTCCAAAGGCCACACCTCCCCATCCACACGCAGCATGGGCGCCAGGCCAGCCGACAAATGCAGGTCGGAGGCGCCTCGGCGCACGCTAGCCGTCAGCAATTCAGTGATATCCATAGGGCTTTCCATTTCCAGTAGAATGCCGCGGACTCCATATCCACGGGCGCATCTTGAATGTCGACGATAGCAGACAACATTGGCCAGGTTAGCCAGCGCATCCGCGCCGCAGCCGACGCCGTGCAACGTGACGCAAGCAGCATCCACCTGCTGGCCGTGAGCAAGACCAAACCCGCGCAAGCCGTGCGTGAAGCCTATGCCGCCGGGATGCGCGACTTTGGCGAGAACTACCTGCAGGAAGCCTTGGGCAAACAGGCCGAATTAACCGACCTGCCCTTGAGTTGGCACTTCATCGGCCCCATTCAATCGAACAAGACGCGCGCTATCGCCGAGAACTTCGCTTGGGTGCATTCCGTGGACCGCCTCAAAATCGCACAACGCCTGTCCGAACAACGCCCGGCCGACCTGCCGCCGCTGAACATCTGCATCCAGGTCAACGTCAGTGGCGAAGCCAGCAAGTCCGGCTGTACGCCCGCCGACCTGCCGGCCCTGGCCGAGGCAATCAGCGCACTGCCGCGCTTGCAGCTGCGGGGCTTGATGGCAATCCCTGAGCCGACTGAAGACCGTGCCGCGCAAGATGCAGCCTTCGCCACGGTGCGTGAGCTGCAAGCCCGTCTGAACCTGCCGCTGGACACACTTTCCATGGGCATGAGCCACGACCTTGAGTCGGCCATTGCCCAAGGTGCCACCTGGGTGCGGATCGGTACCGCCCTGTTTGGCGCCCGCGACTACGGCCAGCCTTGAAATGGCTGACTTCCCTCTGAGTAAGGACCTGTCATGAGTAACACGCGTATTGCCTTTATCGGCGCCGGTAACATGGCGGCCAGCCTGATCGGTGGCCTGCGGGCCAAGGGCTTGCAAGCCCAGCAGATCCGCGCCAGCGACCCGGGCGCCGAGACCCGCGCCCGCGTCAGCGCCGAGCACGGCATTGAAACCTTTGCCGACAACGCCGAGGCCATCCAGGGCGTCGACGTGATCGTATTGGCAGTCAAGCCACAAGCCATGAAGGCCGTGTGCGAAAGCCTGCGCCCGAACTTGCAACCGCACCAGTTGGTGGTCTCGATTGCCGCCGGCATCACGTGCGCCAGCATGACCAATTGGCTTGGCGCACAGCCCATCGTGCGTTGCATGCCCAACACGCCTTCGTTGTTGCGCCAGGGTGTGAGCGGCCTGTACGCCACCTCCGAAGTCAGCGCCGAACAGCGCGGCCAGGCCCAGGAACTGCTGTCTGCCGTGGGCATCGCCCTGTGGCTGGAACAGGAGCAGCAGTTGGACGCGGTCACCGCCGTATCCGGCAGCGGCCCGGCGTATTTCTTCCTGCTGATCGAAGCCATGACCGCCGCCGGCGTGAAACTGGGCCTGCCGCAGGAAATCGCCAAGCAACTGGCCGAACAAACGGCCCTTGGCGCCGCGAAGATGGCGGTGACCAGCGACGTGGACGCCGCCGAACTGCGCCGCCGCGTGACCTCCCCAGGCGGTACCACGCAGGCTGCCATCGAATCGTTCCAGGCCGGGGGCTTTGAAGCCCTGGTGGAAAAAGCACTGGGTGCCGCAGCACATCGTTCAGCCGAAATGGCCGAGCAGCTGGGCAAATAGTCGTCCCCTACAAGGAATCAAACATGCTTGGAATCAATGACGCTGCCGTTTTCATCATCCAGACCCTGGGCAGCCTGTACCTGCTGATCGTGCTGATGCGCTTTATCCTGCAACTGGTGCGGGCGAACTTCTACAACCCGCTGTGCCAGTTCGTGGTGAAGGCTACCCAGCCGCTGCTCAAGCCACTGCGCCGGGTGGTCCCGAGCATGTTTGGCCTGGACATGTCATCGCTGGTGCTGGCGCTGCTGCTGCAGATCCTGCTGTTTGCAGTGATCCTGCTGCTCAATGGCTACCAGGCCAACACCGTGCTGCTGTTGCCGTGGGGCCTGATTGGCATTTTCTCGCTGTTTTTGAAGATCATCTTCTGGTCGATGATCATCAGCGTGATCCTCTCGTGGGTCGCTCCCGGCAGCCGCAGCCCGGGCGCCGAGCTGGTGTATCAGATCACCGAGCCGGTGCTGGCGCCGTTCCGTCGCTTGATCCCCAACCTGGGCGGCCTGGATATCTCGCCGATCTTCGCGTTTATCGCGATCCAGCTGCTGCAAAGCTGGGTGATCCCGCGCCTGGCCTATTACGCGTTCATGCCTAAGGAATTGTTCGGCCTGATCTGATATGCCTCCTGTGCAAGCTGGCTTGTGTGGGAGCTGGCTTGCCTGCGATAGCATCACCGCGGTGTCACTGACACACCGAGGTGCCTGCATCGCGGGCAAGCCCGACTCCCACACAGGCCAACTGCCATATTTTGTATCTGCGCCTTTGCTTGCCGCTGGCCCCCCCGCTCTTTAGACTTACGCCTCATTTAAACGAGAGCAGGGTCGATGCCAGCTGCCTTCCCCCCCGATTCTGTTGGACTGGTCGTGCCCCAAGTGGCGCACTTCGGCGAACCGCTGGCCCTGGCCTGCGGCCGGTCGCTGCCAGCCTACGACCTGATCTACGAAACCTACGGCCAATTGAACGCCACGGCGAGCAATGCCGTGCTGATCTGCCACGCCTTGTCCGGCCATCATCACGCCGCCGGTTTCCACTCGGCCGACGAGCGCAAGCCCGGCTGGTGGGACAGCTGCATCGGCCCCGGCAAACCCATCGACACCAACAAGTTCTTTGTGGTCAGCCTGAACAACCTCGGCGGCTGCAACGGTTCCACCGGCCCGAGCAGCCTCAACCCGGAAACCGGCAAGCCATTCGGTGCGGACTTCCCGGTGCTCACCGTGGAAGACTGGGTACACAGCCAGGCACGCCTGGCCGACCTGCTGGGCATCAGCCAGTGGGCCGCCGTGATCGGTGGCAGCCTGGGCGGCATGCAGGCCCTGCAATGGACCATCACCTACCCGGATCGCGTACGCCACTGCCTGGCCATCGCCTCGGCCCCCAAATTGTCGGCGCAGAACATCGCCTTCAACGAAGTGGCGCGCCAGGCCATCCTCACCGACCCCGAGTTCCACGGCGGTTCGTTCCAGGAAGCCGGCGTGATCCCCAAGCGCGGCCTGATGCTGGCGCGGATGGTCGGGCATATCACCTACCTGTCCGATGACTCCATGGGCGAGAAATTCGGCCGGGGCCTCAAGAGCGAAAAGCTCAACTACGACTTCCACAGCGTCGAGTTCCAGGTAGAAAGCTACCTGCGATATCAGGGCGAGGAGTTCTCCGGACGTTTCGACGCCAACACCTACCTGTTGATGACCAAGGCCCTGGACTACTTCGACCCTGCGGCCAATCACGACGATGACCTGGCGAAAACCTTCGAGGGCGCCAAGGCCAAGTTCTGCGTGATGTCGTTCACCACCGACTGGCGCTTCTCGCCGGCGCGCTCCCGCGAGCTGGTGGATGCCTTGATGGCGGCGCGCAAAGACGTCTGCTACCTGGAGATCGACGCGCCGCAGGGCCACGACGCCTTCCTGATTCCGATCCCGCGCTACCTGCAGGCGTTCGGCAATTACATGAACCGGATTACTGTGTGAGAACGCCATGAGAGCCGACCTGGAAATCATCCAAGACTGGATCCCCGCCGGCAGCCGCGTGCTCGACCTGGGCTGCGGCGATGGCGAACTGCTGAGCTGGCTGCGCGACAACAAGCAAGTCACCGGCTACGGCCTGGAAAACGACCCGGACAACATCGCCCAATGCGTGGCCAAGGGTATCAACGTGATCGAGCAGGACCTGGACAAGGGCCTGGGCAACTTTGCCAGCAACAGCTTCGACATCGTGGTGATGACACAGGCCCTGCAGGCGGTGCACTACCCAGACCGCATCCTCGACGAAATGCTGCGCGTAGGCCGCCAGTGCATCATCACCTTCCCCAACTTCGGCCACTGGCGCTGCCGTTGGTACCTGGCCACCAAGGGCCGCATGCCCGTGTCGGACTTCCTGCCGTACACGTGGTACAACACGCCGAACATCCACTTCTGCACCTTCGAAGACTTCGAAGCCTTGTGTGGCGAGCGTGAAGCCAAGGTGATCAACCGCCTTGCCGTCGATCAACAGCACCGCCATGGCTGGGCGAGTAAGCTGTGGCCTAATCTGTTGGGAGAAATCGGCATTTACCGGGTCAGCAGCCCTGGCCTGACCGACCACAAGATTGCCGTCTAATCATTTTCAAGAGGGACGCTCATGAGTCGTTTGGCTGTTTTTCTATTGACCGCACTGCTTGGCGCCAACGCCATGGCCGCCGACGTTATCGACCCTAACCGCACGAAGGAATTCGGCGATATCACCGTGCGCTACAACACCTTCACCTCCAGCTTCCTGCAGCCGGAAACCGCCCAGGCCGTTGGCGTGGTGCGCAGCAAGAACAAGGGCCTGATCAACGTGTCCGTGTTCAAGGGCGTGACCCCGGTGGTGGCGCAAGTGACCGGCACCATCAAGGACTCGCTTGGCAAAAGCGAAGTGCTGACCTTCAAGCAGATCACCGAAAAAGGCGTGACCAACTACCTCGCGCCCTACTCGGTGCCGCAGCAGGAATTCAAGACTTTCACCATCAATGTTGAAACCGGCGGCAAAGCCCACGGTTTCAGTTTTGTTCAAGAACTCTTCCCGGCCGAATGATGAAACTCACCCAACTCGTACTGGCCAGCCATAACGCCGGCAAACTCAAAGAACTGCAAGCCATGCTCGGCGACTCCGTGCAACTGCGCTCGATTGGCGAGTTCAGCCAGGTGGAGCCGGAAGAGACTGGCCTGTCGTTCGTCGAAAACGCCATCCTCAAGGCACGCAATGCTGCACGCATTTCCGGCCTGCCGGCGCTGGCGGATGACTCGGGCCTGGCGGTGGACTTCCTCGGCGGCGCACCGGGCATCTATTCGGCGCGTTATGCCGATGGCAAAGGCGATGCAGCCAACAACGCCAAGCTGCTGGACGCCCTCAAGGACGTGCCGGACGCCGAGCGCGGCGCGCAGTTCGTCTGCGTGCTGGCCCTGGTGCGCCACGCCGACGACCCGTTGCCGATCCTGTGTGAAGGACTGTGGCACGGGCGCATCCTGCATGCGGCCAGCGGTGAACACGGTTTTGGCTATGACCCGCTGTTCTGGGTGCCAGAGCGCAATGCCTCCAGCGCCGAACTGAGCCCGGCCGACAAGAACCAGATCAGCCACCGTGCTCGCGCAATGGATTTGCTGCGCCAACGCCTGAGCCTGAAATGACCCAGAACACCTCTGCGCAGCCGCTGATCCACGGCGGCGCGCAAACTCCACGGGCGGCCCTGCCCCTGCTGCCGCCCTTGGCGCTGTATATCCACATCCCGTGGTGCGTGCGCAAATGCCCTTATTGCGACTTCAACTCCCACACCGCCAGCAAGGTGCTGCCGGAAGAAGCGTATGTGGACGCGTTGCTGGCCGATCTCGACCAGGACCTGCACGCGGTGTATGGCCGCGAGCTGAGTTCGATCTTCTTTGGTGGCGGCACCCCGAGCCTGTTCAGCGCTGCGGCGCTGGGCCGTTTGCTCAAGGGCGTGGAAGCACGCATCCCGTTTGCCAGCGATATCGAGATCACCCTGGAAGCCAACCCCGGCACCTTCGAGCAAGAGAAGTTCGTGGCGTACCGCAAGCTGGGGATCAATCGGCTGTCCATTGGCATCCAGAGTTTCCAGCAGCAGAAGCTTGAAGCCCTGGGACGCATCCACAACGGCGACGAAGCCGTGCGTGCTGCCGGCATGGCGCGCCAGGCCGGGTTCGATAACTTCAACCTGGACTTGATGCATGGCTTGCCCGATCAGTCCCTGGACGACGCCCTGAGCGACCTGCGCCAAGCGATTGCGCTCAAGCCGACACATCTGTCGTGGTATCAACTGACCCTGGAACCCAACACGGTGTTCTGGAACCAGCCACCGGCGCTGCCGGAAGACGACACCTTATGGGATATCCAGGAAGCGGGTCAGGCGTTGCTGGCTGAGCACGGCTACGCGCAATACGAAGTGTCAGCCTATGCCCAACCGGGCCGTCCGGCGCGGCACAACCTGAACTACTGGAGTTTTGGCGACTTCATCGGCATCGGCGCGGGCGCCCATGGCAAGCTCAGCCACCCAGACGGGCGCATCGTGCGCACCTGGAAGACACGCGCACCAAAGGACTACCTCAACCCGGCCAAAAGCTTTCAGGCCGGCGCGAAAGAGCTGACAAACGAGGAGCTGCCGTTCGAGTTCCTGATGAATGCCTTGCGCCTCACCGACGGCGTCGACGCCAAGCTATACACCGAGCGCACCGGGCTCGACCTGGCGAGCCTGGATGAAGGCCGTCGCGAGGCCGAACAAAGTGGCTTGATGCAGGTCGAACCGTCACGCCTGGCGGCGACCGACCGCGGGCAACTCTTTCTCAATGACCTGCTGCAGAAGTTTTTGAGCTGACGCTCTTAAGGAAATCACATGGATTTGGTACTCGACCTGCTCGCCACCGTATCCCGCTGGAGCCGTAGCAATCTGTCGGAAATCTCCCTGGCCCTGGTGGGCTGCTTGCTGGTGCTGTTTGGCGCCGACATCAAGGGCTGGGTGGAAGCCCGCCTGGGCAGCGTTGCCGGTGCGTTGCGCGTGCCGCTGATGGCGTTGCTGTGCATGATCGGCAGCGGCGCCGCGTTGATCTACGCCACGCCGTGGATTGTGCGGGGCTTGAGCCAGTTCAATAACTACAGCCTGGCGCCGGTGCTGGTGGTCGTATTGGTACTAATTGGCGTAGTTGCAGACCGCCGCTGATCCAAAACCAACACACCCCCTGTAGGAGTCCGGCTTGCCGGCGATGGGGCCCTCAAGGTGTACCGTGATGAATCGCCTGCCATCGCCGGCAAGCCGGGCTCCTACAAGTTCAGAGTGCGGGGCAGGTCGGCGCTGATTTCATCCAGACAAAGCCAAGGACATCTCATGAGCAAAACGCTTCTGGACGACACCAGTAAATTTCTTAGCTATGTACTGCGTCACGAGCCTCAGGCAATTGGTCTTTCCTTGGACTCAGAGGGCTGGGCAAGCGTTGCCGAACTGATCGAGACCGCTGCCAGCAACGGGCGCAGCCTTACCCGGGAATTGCTTGAGCAGGTGGTGTCCGGCAACGACAAAAAACGCTTTGCGTTCTCTGAGGACAACGGACGAATCCGGGCCGTGCAAGGCCACTCCAACAAGAACGTCCAGCTGCAACTCGACGAAAAACAACCGCCCGCGGTGCTTTTCCATGGCACCGCGACCCGCTTCATGGAGTCAATCAGCCAGCAGGGCCTGATTCCAGGCTCGCGTCATCACGTACACCTCAGTGAACAACTTGAGACGGCCAGAGAAGTCGGGCAACGCTATGGGAAAGTGGCGATTCTGCAGATAGACACCCCGAAGATGCTCGCCGAGGGCTACAGGTTTTTTCAGGCTGAGAATGGGGTTTGGCTGACAGAGCGGGTGCCTGCGCGGTTCCTCAAAGTGCTTTGACTAGACAGACATCGTAGGAGCTGGCTTGCCGGCGATGGCGGTGTGTCAGGCAGTTCATTGGCCGCCTATAGACCGCTATCGCTGGCAAGCCAGCTCCTACAAGGGTGCGTTATGGGCTGGCCGATTTTTGAATTTCAGCGACACATGTCGCTGACCAGCGTTAGACGAAGCAGCCCTATTTGGACGCCTGCCCTCCAAACGCTTTCTCGTAATACTCTTTAAGCGTCATCGGGTCTTTGCAGCCCAACGCCAGCGCTTGGTTCAGATAGGTCAGGTTGAGGCTGTCGGGCATGCCTTTTTCGTTCATTCGAGTTGCAGCCAATATGTAGTAGGCGTCGGCTCGGTACTGGTCATAGGTCAGCATTCGCGCACTGGCCTGCGCCTGCTGGTTGGCTACGGTCCACTCCTCCTTGATCTCAGCCAGACGATCTTTCTCGAAACAGAGCGAGCGTTGTGTGTACAAAGGGTAGTAGCCCTGAAATCCATCAGCGCGCAGGAGCATCTGCTTAAGATCCTCCAGATACTTCACATGGCCTGGGTCAAGAAAATTAAGGCGCATGTAAGTCTGGTCGCATTGGTAGTAATAACCTACCGCGGCTGCCAACAGGCCTTGATCCATTGCCCTGTGCATCGGCTCGCAGACCTGTTTGCGCTCGGCGTCCGACATCCCGAACCGACTTTGCATATTGGCCAGCATGTAAGTCGCTACCGTATGCCCACCGTCGGAAGCCATCTTCAGGTCGCTTTGCAACGCAGCTATCTTATCCTTACCTTCTTTGGCCAACTCAGCCGAGACCTTGGGATCCAGTTTGCCACTGGCTTCCAGAGGCAGGTTTTCCTCAATCAACACGCGCAGTTGTTCCGCTTTCTTTTGAGCACGCTCAAAGTAGTCGTCCGGAGAAATCACTGGAAGGGAGGCGGTCGTGGTGGCGAATACTGCCGCAGACAGCAGACTCAGCAGCAACAAGCAGGGGAACGTAAATTTCAAACCCTTGTATTCCTTTACAAGTAGAAACGAAAACGGCGGTGAAGCAAACCTGCTTCACCGCCGCTGATGCGTAGCCGTTTAAGCCAGCTTCTCGAACTTCAAATCCCACACACCATGCCCGAGTCGCTCACCACGACGTTCGAACTTGGTGATCGGGCGCTCCGCCGGGCGCGGCACGCATTTGCCGTCTTCGGCGATGTTGCGATAGCCAGGGGCGACGTTCATCACTTCCAACATGTATTCGGCATACGGTTCCCAGTCGGTGGCCATGTGCAGGATGCCGCCCACTTTCAGCTTGCTGCGCACCAGTTCCGCGAAGGAGGCCTGGACGATGCGGCGCTTGTGGTGACGGGCCTTGTGCCATGGGTCTGGGAAGAACAGCATCAGGCGGTCGAGGCTGTTGTCGGCGATGCAGCGGTTGAGCACTTCGATCGCGTCGCAGTCATACACCCGCAGGTTGGTCAGGCCTTGGGTCAGCACGCCATTGAGCAGCGCGCCGACACCCGGGCGGTGAACTTCCACACCGATGAAATCCTGTTCCGGCGAGGCGGCGGCCATTTCCAGCAGGGAGTGGCCCATGCCAAAGCCGATTTCCAGGGAACGCGGCGCCGAACGGCCGAACACCTGGTCGTAGTCCACCGGCGCATCCGCCAATGGCAGCACGAACAGCGGCGTACCTTGCTCCAGGCCCTTTTGCTGGCCTTCGGTCATGCGACCGGCGCGCATCACAAAACTCTTGATGCGGCGGTGCTTGGACTCGTCGCCTTCTTCCACGGTGTTCGGCGTTTCGTTTGATTCAGTCATCAATGGCTCTTACTTGATCAGACCATCCAGCGGCGAAGAGGCGCTGGCGTAGAGTTTTTTCGGCATGCGACCGGCGAGGTACGCCAGGCGGCCTGCGACGATTGCGTGTTGCATGGCTTGGGCCATCATGACCGGTTGCTGGGCATGGGCGATGGCCGAGTTCATCAGCACCGCGTCGCAGCCCAGCTCCATGGCGATGGTCGCGTCGGAGGCCGTGCCTACGCCCGCGTCTACCAGCACCGGGATCTTGGCTTCTTCGAGGATGATCTGCAGGTTGTACGGGTTGCAGATACCCAGGCCGGAACCGATCAGGCCGGCCAGCGGCATCACCGCGATACAGCCGATTTCCGCCAATTGGCGGGCGATGATCGGGTCATCGCTGGTGTAGACCATCACGTCGAAGCCTTCCTTGACCAAGGTTTCGGCGGCCTTGAGGGTTTCGATCACGTTGGGGAACAGGGTTTTCTGGTCGGCCAGCACTTCCAGCTTCACCAGGTTGTGGCCGTCGAGCAGCTCACGGGCCAGGCGGCAGGTACGCACGGCTTCGATGGCGTCATAGCAGCCGGCAGTGTTCGGCAGGAAGGTGTAGCGATCTGGCGACAGCACTTCGAGCAGGTTCGGCTCGCCTTCGATCTGGCCCAGGTTGGTGCGGCGCACGGCGAAGGTGACGATCTCGGCGCCGGAGGCCTCGATGGCCAGGCGGGTTTCTTCCATGTCGCGGTACTTGCCGGTGCCGACCAGCAAACGGGACTGGTAGGTACGACCGGCCAGGACGAAGGGCTTGTCGCTACGAACGATGCTCATGGGAAATCCTCGAAATGGGGTGAGGTTCTGCAGAATTCAGAAAGCTGCGCGACTAACCGCCGCCGATGGCGTGGACCACTTCGACCTGATCACCGTCGGTGAGCGCGGTCTCGGCGTGCTGGCTACGCGGGACGATATCCAGGTTGAGTTCCACTGCGACGCGACGCCCGGTCAGGTCCAGACGGGTCAGCAGGGCCGCAACGGTTTCACCGTCGGGCAGTTCAAAGGATTCGCCGTTCAACTGAATGCGCATGCCACGGGCCGCCATCGTTTTTAGGGGCCCGCATTCTAGCCCGATTGGGGTTGCTGGCCCAAGTCCCTTGGTCAGGCCGCTTGCAGGCGCCACGCCGCCAAGCCGAGGAAGAACCAGCCCAGCAGGAACGCCAAGCCACCAAACGGCGTGATGATCCCCAGCTTGCTGAAACCTGTCAGCGTCAGCACATACAGGCTACCGGAGAACAGCAGGATGCCGACGGTAAACGAGATACCCGCCCAGCTGACCAATCGGCCAGGAATATGCGCCGCCAGCAACGCCACACCGAACAATGCCAAGGTGTGTATCAGTTGATAGGTCACGCCGGTATGGAAGATCGCCAGGTACTCGGCGCTCAGGCGGTTTTTCAGGCCGTGGGCGGCGAAGGCGCCAAGGGCGACACCGGTGAAGCCGAAAAAGGCAGCCAACATCAGAAAGCCACGCAACATGAGGAACTCCAGTCAGACGCAAAGGGCCGGGTCTGTATAATGGCCCGCTCAACGGGTTCGGCCAAGCCATCTCTATGCTGCGTCTCCTCTTCAAACGTTTTCTCAAAGTCGTGAAATGGTTTGCCATCGGCAGTGTGCTGCTGGTGCTGCTGTTCCGTGTCGTCCCGCCGCCCGGCACTGCGCTGATGGTGGAGCGCAAGGTGGAGTCCTGGGTCGACGGCGAGCCGATTGACCTGCAGCGCACCTGGGTGCCGTGGGACGAGATCTCCGACGACCTCAAAGTGGCGGTGATGGCCGGTGAAGACCAGCGCTTCCCGCAGCACTGGGGTTTCGACTTTGGCGCGATCCAGGCGGCGATCCTGCACAACGAGCGCGGTGGCTCGATCCGTGGCGCCAGTACCTTGAGCCAGCAAGTGTCGAAAAACCTGTTCCTGTGGGCCGGTCGCAGTTATCTGCGCAAGGGCCTGGAGGCGTGGTTTACCGGGCTGATCGAGGTGTTGTGGCCCAAGCAGCGGATTCTTGAGGTGTACCTCAACAGCGTGGAATGGGATGAAGGGGTGTTTGGCGCAGAAGCGGCCGCCCGGCATCACTTTGGGGTGAGTGCCAAGGCGCTTTCGCGGCAGCAGGCCAGTTATCTGGCGGCGGTGTTGCCTAATCCGAGGGTGTGGAGTGCCAGCCATCCGACGGCGTATGTGGCAAGGCGGGCGGCGTGGATTCGGCAGCAGATGAGCCAGTTGGGTGGGGACGGCTATTTGGTCGAGCTGAACAATTCCCGAAAAGCGCCCTGGTCTGACTGACACACTGCCCCCCCTGTGGGAGCTGGCTTGCCTGCGATAGCGGTGTATCACCTTGCCCATAAGTTGGCTGACAGGGCCCCGTCGCAGGCAAGCCAGCTCCCACAGAGACCGCGTAGATTCTGAAGACAAACAAAAATGCCCCGATCTTTCGATCAGGGCATTTTTTTGTTTTATCGCTGCGTGTTAGGCGGCGATCGACAATTTAAGCTTGTTCATCGCGCTCTTCTCAAGCTGACGAATCCGCTCGGCCGACACGTTGTACTTCTGCGCCAGGTCGTGCAGCGTGGCTTTGTCTTCTGCCAGCCAACGCTGGTAGAGGATGTCACGGCTGCGGTCGTCCAGCACTTCCAGCGCTTCGTGCAGGTTGTGGTTGGAGTTGTCGCTCCAGTCCGCATCCTCCAGCTGACGCGCCGGGTCGTACCGGTGGTCTTCCAGATAGTTGGCCGGCGATTGGAAGGCGCTGTCGTCGTCTGCTTCAGCAGCAGGGTCGAAGGCCATGTCATGGCCGGTCAGGCGACTTTCCATCTCGCGCACTTCACGCGGTTCCACACCGAGGCTTTCGGCCACGCGGTGGACTTCCTCGTTGTTCAGCCACGCCAGGCGCTTCTTCTGGCTGCGCAGGTTGAAGAACAGCTTGCGCTGGGCCTTGGTGGTCGCGACTTTCACAATGCGCCAGTTGCGCAGGATGAACTCGTGGATTTCCGCCTTGATCCAGTGCACGGCGAACGACACCAGGCGCACACCCATTTCAGGGTTGAAGCGTTTCACAGCCTTCATCAGGCCGACGTTGCCTTCCTGGATCAGGTCAGCCTGGGCCAGGCCGTAGCCGCTGTAGCTACGGGCGATATGTACGACAAAACGCAGGTGGGCGAGCACCATCTGCCGAGCCGCCCCCAAATCCTGCTCATAGTAGAGACTCTCGGCCAGTTCACGCTCCTGCTCGGGCGTCAGCAATGGAATGCTGTTGACCGTGTGCACATAGGCTTCCAGGTTCGCACCCGGGACCAAGGCATAAGCAGGTTGCAAAGAAGTGGTCATACGAAAAAACCTCCGACTCACATAACTCGTGCAGTGAAGCACTGCGAAAATTGACCGGGAACCGTAGGACAAGTTCCCTAAACCACCAATACGGTCAATACAAACGAAACCACATTAATCTGACATTAACTACTTCGGTGCCAACTCACGTAAGTGACGGGCGACCGCAATCCAAGCACCGATATACCCCAACAAGACCGCGCCAAGCAAGAGACTCAGACCATCGGCTACCGGCACGCCCGCCAGGGCGAAATCACTGCCGTACAAGCCAGCCAGCCCGATCACCGCGTCGTTCAGCCAGTCAAGGCCAAACGCCAGCACTCCCCAGGACAAAATCCCGGCACCAAAGCCATAAAGCGCGCCCATGTACAGAAAAGGACGACGCACATAGCTGTCTGTGCCGCCGACCAGTTTAATCACTTCTATCTCGGTGCGACGGTTTTCAATATGAAGACGAATGGTATTACCTATCACCAAAAGTAATGCAGACACCAACAACACCGTCAGGCCGAACACAAAGCGGTCGCCCAGCTTGAGAATCGCCGCCAGGCGCTCCACCCAGACTAGATCAAGCTGCGCCTGCTGTACCTTGGGCATCTCTGCGAGTTTTTGTCGCAGGGCTTCCAGCGCGGGCTTATCCACTTCATTTGGCGTGACCAGCACCACGCCCGGCAGCGGGTTCTGCGGCAGCTCTTTCAGCGCTTCGCCCAGGCCGGACTGTTGCTGGAACTCTTCCAGGGCCTGGTCGCGGCTGATGTACTCGGCGTCTGCCACACCCGACAGATTTTTGATGTCGTCGCGCAGGGCCTCGCCCTCTTTGGCGCTGGCATCGATATTCAGGTACAGGGAAATCTGCGCGGCGCGCTGCCAGGAACCGCCCAGGCGCTCCACATTATTAAGCAGCAACGACAAACCCATTGGCAGGCTCAAGGCCACAGCCATCACCAGGCAGGTAAAGAAGCTGCCGATCGGTTGCTTGCCCAGACGACGCAGGCTGTCCAGCAGGCTGGCGCGATGGCTTTCGATCCAGGCGCGCAGCAGCGTGCCGAAGTCCGGGCCGTCGTCATCGTCGTGTTTTTTCTTTTTCTGCGGTTGCGGGTCGGCGGCTTTGGGCGCCACGCGCTCGGAAACCTTGGGGCTACGGGTCGCACTCATACGCCAGCCTCCCCGTCACCGATCAAGCGGCCGCGTTGCAGGGTCAGCATGCGATGGCGCATGCGGGCGATCAGCGCCAGGTCGTGGCTGGCGATCAGCACGCTGGTGCCCAGGCGGTTGATGTCTTCGAACACGCCCATGATCTCGGCCGCCAGGCGCGGGTCGAGGTTACCGGTGGGTTCGTCCGCCAGCAGCAGGGCTGGGCGATGAACGATAGCACGGGCGATGCCGACGCGTTGTTGCTGGCCGGTGGACAGGTCGCCCGGGTAGAGATCGGTCTTGTCCGACAGCGCCACACGCTCCAGGGCCGAATCCACGCGCTTGACGATCTCGGCCTTGGACAGCCCGAGAATCTGCAGCGGCAGCGCCACGTTATTGAACACGGTGCGATCGAACAGCAATTGGTGGTTCTGGAACACCACGCCGATCTGGCGGCGCAGGAACGGAATCTGCGCATTGCTGATGGTGGCCAGGTCCTGACCAGCTAGCAGCAGCTTGCCGGTGGTCGGGCGCTCCATGGCCAGCAGCAGGCGCAGCAATGTACTTTTGCCGGCACCGGAGTGGCCGGTTACAAACAGAAACTCGCCGCGACGCACTCGAAAGCTCAGCTCATGCAAGCCCACATGCCCGTTGGCATAGCGTTTACCGACCTGTTCGAATCGAATCATGAACGCTCCCGCTCGGCAAAGAGTGCCTGTACAAAGGGTTCGGCTTCAAAGGTGCGCAGGTCGTCGATGCCTTCACCGACGCCGATATAACGAATCGGTAACCCGAACTGTTTGGCCAGGGCGAAAATCACGCCGCCCTTGGCCGTGCCGTCGAGCTTAGTCAATGCCAGGCCGGTCAGTTGCACCGTCTGGTTGAATTGCTTGGCCTGGCTGATGGCGTTCTGGCCAGTGCCGGCGTCAAGTACCAGCAACACTTCGTGGGGAGCGTCTGCGTCGAGCTTGCCGATCACGCGGCGCACCTTCTTCAACTCTTCCATCAAATTGTCTTTGGTGTGCAGGCGGCCTGCGGTGTCGGCGATCAGCACATCGATGTTACGGGCCTTGGCGGCCTGCACGGCATCGAAGATCACCGAAGCAGAATCGGCGCCAGTGTGCTGGGCAATCACCGGGATCTTGTTGCGGTCACCCCAGACTTGCAGCTGCTCTACGGCGGCGGCACGGAAGGTGTCACCGGCCGCCAGCATGACTTTCTTGCCCTCGGACTGCAGCTTCTTGGCCAGCTTGCCGATCGTGGTGGTCTTGCCCGCACCGTTCACGCCCACGACGAGGATCACGAACGGCTTGTTCGGCTTGATCACCAGCGGTGCTTCCACGGGCTTGAGCATCGCGGCCAGCTCGGCCTGCAAGGACTTGTAGAGGGCGTCGGCGTCGGTCAACTGCTTGCGCGCGACCTTCTGGGTCAGGCTCTGGATGATCACGGCGGTGGCTTCGACACCCACGTCGGCGGTGAGCAGGCGGGTCTCGATGTCTTCGAGCAGCTCGTCATCAATGACTTTCTTGCCCAGGAACAGGCTGGCCATGCCTTCGCCGATGCTGGCGCTGGTCTTGCTCAGGCCTTGCTTGAGGCGGGCAAAGAAGCCGGTTTTGCTGGTTTCGGGCGCTGCAACGACAGGTTCCGGTTCGACGACGGCTGGCGCAGCCGCTTCGACGACGACGGCAACCGGCTCGACCACCGCGGGAATCGGCGGCGTGATGTGTTCGGCCTGCACGTCTACTACCAGGGCCACCGGTTCTTCAGCGACCGGCAGTTCCAGCCACGGCTTGGGCTCTGGCTCTGGTTCTGGCTCCGGTGCAGCTTCAACCACGGGCTGCAACACCGGTTCAGCCATCGGCAGTACCACTGGCGCCGGGGTTTCTACGGCCGGTTGGGCTTCTACGATTGGCTCAGGGGTAGGTTCAGGCTGAACCTGCGGCTGTTCGTCGACGGTTTCCTGCGGCTTTTTGCGCAGCCATCCGAACAGGCCTTTTTTCTCGCCAGCCGCAGCTGGGGTCTTCTTGTCGTCGTTGGAACCAAACATGGAGACGGCTATCTCAAGGTAGCGACGCGCCAGCAGGCGCGTCGGTAAATAAAATTCGATGCGTAACAGACTGTTTTTTAGCCAGCTCGTTCATGCGCAACATTTTGTAAGGCCTAAATAGAGCCTTAACGGGACAGCCGCAGTGGCCGTCACTCAGTCGGATCAGTATCCTAGCACCTCCTCGCCCGCCGACGCTAAGACCAAGCGGGCAGCCCAACAGGTTTAAAAACGAATGAATGCTCTAGCCCGCCATGCCGCAGGCCTGCTGTTCAGCACAGTTTGTCTGCCTCTCTCAGCCTTGGCTGCCGACCCACAACCCACCCACGAATTCACCCTGGATAACGGCCTCAAGGTGGTCGTGCGCGAAGACCATCGCGCGCCGGTGGTGGTTTCCCAGGTCTGGTACAAAGTCGGTTCGAGCTACGAAACTCCGGGCCAGACCGGTTTGTCCCACGCCCTGGAGCACATGATGTTCAAGGGCAGCGCCAAGATCGGCCCTGGCGAAGCCTCGCTGATCCTGCGCGACCTGGGCGCCGAAGAAAACGCCTTTACCAGCGACGACTACACCGCCTACTACCAGGTACTGGCCCGTGACCGCCTGGGTGTCGCCTTCGAACTGGAAGCCGACCGCATGGCCAGCCTGCGCCTGCCGGCCGACGAGTTCAGCCGCGAGATCGAGGTGATCAAGGAAGAACGCCGCCTGCGCACCGACGACAACCCCATGTCCAAGGCTTACGAGCGCTTCAAGGCCATGGCGTACCCGGCCAGTGGCTATCACACGCCGACCATCGGTTGGATGGCTGACCTGGAACGCATGAAGGTCGAAGAACTGCGCCACTGGTACCAATCCTGGTACGTGCCGAACAATGCCACCCTGGTGGTCGTGGGCGATGTCACCCCGGATGAGGTCAAGAAACTGGCCCAGCGCTACTTCGGCCCGATCCCCAAGCGCGACGTGCCACCGGCCAAGGTCCCGCTGGAGCTGGCTGAACCCGGCGAGCGCCTGCTGACCATGCACGTGCAGACCCAACTGCCGAGCGTCATCCTCGGCTTTAATGTGCCCGGACTGGCCACCGCCGAGGACAAACGTTCGGTGCAAGCCTTGCGCCTGCTCTCGGCCCTGTTGGATGGCGGCTACAGCGCACGCATTTCGGAACAACTGGAGCGTGGTGAAGAGCTGGTCTCGGCCGCGTCCACCAGCTACGACGCCTACACCCGTGGCGACAGTCTGTTCACCTTGACCGCCACGCCGAACCAGCAGAAGAACAAGACCATCGCCCAAGCCGAAGCCGGCCTGTGGCGCCTGCTGGATGAATTGAAAGCCAAACCGCCGACCACCGAAGAACTGGAGCGCATCCGCGCCCAGGTCATTGCCGGCGTGGTTTACCAGCGCGATTCCATCACCAGCCAGGCCACGGCCATCGGCTCCCTTGAAACCGTCGGCCTGTCCTGGAAACTCATGGACACCGAACTGGCTGACCTGCAAAGCGTGACCCCGGAAGACATCCAGAAAGCTGCGCGCACCTATTTCACCCGCGAACGCCTCAGCGTCGCCCATGTCCTGCCTGAGGAGACCGCTCATGAGTGATCGCAAAAGCAGCCGCTTGATCTTCCCCGGCCTGATCGTGGTCACCCTGATCGCGGCGAGCGCCGTGTATTTCCTGCGCCCGAGCGAATCCGTGGCCAGCCCGGCGCTGGAAAAAGCCCAATCGGCCAACAAACTGCAATCCCTGGCAGAGCTGGACGGCAAGGCGCCGACCAACCGCAAGCTCGACGTGCAGACCTGGACCACCGCCGAGGGCGCCAAGGTGCTGTTCGTCGAGGCCCACGAACTGCCGATGTTCGACATGCGCATCCTGTTCGCGGCCGGCAGCAGCCAGGACGGCAACGTCCCGGGCCTGGCG
Organism: Pseudomonas sp. BIGb0164; assembly: GCF_024810135.1. NCBI lineage: Bacteria > Pseudomonadati > Pseudomonadota > Gammaproteobacteria > Pseudomonadales > Pseudomonadaceae > Pseudomonas > Pseudomonas sp. BIGb0164. The sequence continues at coordinate 257,834 of NZ_JANUEA010000003.1, forward strand.
CTGATGACCAACGCCATGCTCAACGAAGGTGTGCCGGGCAAGGATGTGAGCCAGATCGCCAGTGGCTTTGAGGGCCTGGGTGCCGATTTTGGCAATGGCGCCTACCGCGACATGGCACTGGTGTCCCTGCGCAGCCTGAGCGACAGCGACAAGCGCGAGGCCGCGCTGGCGCTGTTTGACCAGGTGATCGGCAAACCGACGTTCCCGGCCGACTCCCTGGCGCGGATCAAGAACCAGATCCTGGCGGGTTTCGAGTACCAGAAACAGAACCCTGGCAAGCTGGCGAGCCTGGAGCTGTTCAAGCGCCTGTATGGCGACCACCCTTACGCTCACCCGAGCGAAGGCACGCCCCAGAGCGTTCCCGCCATTAGCCTGGCGCAGTTGCAGGCGTTCCACGCCAAGGCCTATGCCGCCGGCAACGCCGTGATCGCCGTGGTTGGCGACCTCACCCGCGCCGAAGCCGAAGCCATGACCGCCAAGGTCTCCGCCTCGCTGCCCAAAGGCCCGGCCCTGGCGAAGATTGCCCAGCCTGCCGAGCCCAAGGCCGGCCTGAGCCATATCGAGTTCCCGTCCAAGCAGACTCACCTGCTGTTCGCCCAACTGGGCATCGACCGCGCCGACCCGGATTACGCCGCGTTGTCCCTGGGCAACCAGATCCTCGGTGGCGGCGGCTTCGGCACCCGCTTGATGAGCGAAGTGCGCGAAAAACGCGGCCTGACCTACGGCGTGTACTCCGGCTTCTCGCCGATGCAGGTACGCGGCCCGTTCATGATCCAGCTGCAGACCCGCGCCGAAATGAGCGGCGGCACCCTGCGCCTGGTGGAGGACGTGCTGGCCGACTACCTCAAGAACGGCCCGACCCAGAAGGAACTGGACGACGCCAAACGCGAGCTGGCAGGTAGCTTCCCGCTGTCCACCGCCAGCAATGCCGACATCGTCGGGCAGTTGGGCGCCATGGGTTTCTATAACCTGCCGCTGAGCTATCTTGAGGATTTCATGAAACAATCCCAGGCCCTGACCGTAGAGCAGGTCAAGGCTGCAATGAATAAACACTTGAGCGCCGACAAGATGGTCATCGTGACCGCCGGCCCGACGATTGAGCAAAAGCCACTACCGCCCCCCACTGATAAACCCGCCGAGCAGCCGCTCGGGGTTCCGGAGCATTAATGGCCAGTTCATCTCGCCCGAAAAAACCCGTCCACAACGTGCATAACGGTGTGGGTCAGCTGCGCATCATCGGCGGCGAATGGCGCAGCCGCAAGCTGAGCTTCCCCGACGTGGTGGGCCTGCGCCCCACGCCGGACCGCGTGCGCGAAACCCTGTTCAACTGGCTCGCGCCGTACATTGCGGGCGCCAAAGTGCTGGACCCGTTCGCGGGCAGCGGCGCGCTGTTCCTGGAGGCGCTGTCCCGTGGCGCCGCCCTGGGCCAGGCGCTGGATGCCAGCAACGTGGCGGTTTCCAGCCTCAAGGAACACCTGGGCACCCTGCGCTGCACCACCGGCCAGGTACAAACTGCCGACGCCCTGCGCTACCTGGAAACCCAGCCGGCCAGCGAGTTCGACGTGGTGTTCCTCGACCCGCCGTTCAACCAGAACCTGCTGCCGACCGTGTGCGCGCTGCTGGAAGAACGCCAATGGCTGGCGCCGGATTCGTGGATCTACACTGAAAGCGAGGCGGCGCCTTCGACCCTGGGCTTGCCCGGAACCTGGCGTTTGCACCGCGAGCAGAAGTCCGGCCGCGTCTACTACGCGTTGTGGCAACGCAGCGTATAAATCTGTAATGACGGGCTTGTTGTGGCGAGGGAGCTTGCTCCCGCTGGGCTGCGAAGCGGCCCCTAAACCTGCAATCGTGTTCTGACTGACCAAGCGCGGCGTTTTAAATGGGGCTGCTACGCGCCCAGCGCGAGCAAGCTCGCTCGCCACAGAGAGTTTCATGACAGCCTCTTTCGACCTGTTCAAACCCGCCTTTGGCCTCGGCAACCCTCACCTGCAAACCTTGTGGGGACCGTTGTGGCGCCCCACCACCCACATTGAACGCCTGCGCGAACGCCTGTGGCTGGACGACGGCGACTTCCTTGACCTCGACTGGCACGGCCCCCACGACGCGCAAGCGCCGTTGGTGCTGGTGTTGCACGGTCTGACCGGCTCGTCCAATTCGCCCTACGTGGCCGGGCTGCAAAAAGCCTTGGCCACTCAAGGCTGGGCCAGTGCCGCGTTGAACTGGCGCGGTTGCTCGGGTGAGCCCAACCTGTTGGCGCGCAGCTATCACTCGGGCGCCAGCGAAGACCTGGCCGCTGCGATTGCCCATCTGCGCGCCAACCGGCCATTGGCGCCGTTGTATGCCGTCGGCTATTCCCTGGGCGGCAACGTGCTGCTCAAGCATCTGGGGGAGACGGGCGAAGCGTCCGGGTTGCAAGGCGCGGCGGCGGTGTCGGTGCCGTTTCGCCTGGACCAGTGCGCCGATCGCATCGGGCTGGGCTTTTCGCGGGTGTACCAGAAGCACTTCATGCGCGAAATGCTGGCGTACATCCGCGTCAAGCAGAGCCGCTTTCAGCAGGATGGCCGGGCGGACGGGCTCAAGACCCTGGAAGACCTTGGCTCACTGGAGAAGATGCGCACGTTCTGGGATTTCGATGGCCGGGTCACCGCGCCGCTGCACGGTTTCCTGAGTGCCGAGGACTATTACCGCCGCGCGTCAAGCCGTTATTACCTGGGGGCGATTCGTACGCCGACGCTGATTATCCAGGCAGCAGATGACCCGTTCGTGTTTGCCCACAGCTTGCCCGAGGCGAGCGAATTGTCGGCGTGCACCGAGTTTGAGCTGCTGGCCAAGGGTGGGCATGTGGGGTTTGTCGACGGTTCGCTCAAACGCCCCGGCTATTACCTGGAACGCCGTATTCCTGCCTGGCTACTGACGCAACACGGTTAAAACATGTGGGAGCTGGCTTGCCTGCGATAGCGGTGTGCCAGCCAATAATAAGATTGCTGACACGCCGTCATCGCAGGCAAGCCAGCTCCCACAGTTGATCGGGTTTACACCTCCGTCGATTTAGTCACCCGTAGCAATTTCACGCTGCGGGTCGGTAATCCACTCGCTCCATGACCCCGCATACAACTTGCCCAACGGGTAACCCGCCAGGCTCAGGGCGAACAGGTTGTGACAGGCCGTGACGCCCGATCCGCAATAGGCCACCAGCTCATCCGGCGAGCGCTCCTGCAGTTGCGCAGCAAAGCGCCGCTTGAGTTGTTCAGCCGGCAGGAAACGCCCATCGCTGCCCAGGTTTTCAGTGAACGCCGCACACTGCGCGCCCGGAATATGCCCGGCGACTGGGTCGATCGGTTCCACATCACCACGAAACCGCGCCTGGGCACGGGCATCGATCAGGGTCAGGCCCGGTTGGCCCAGGCGCTTTTGCAGGTGTTCGGCATCCAGCACCAGGCGAGAATCAGGCGTGCCGGCAAATGTACCGGGCTCGACCACCGGCGCATCCAGGCTCAGGGGAAACCCTGCGCTGTGCCAGGCCTTGAGGCCACCGTCCAGCACAAACACGCCCTCGCGCTTGCCCAGCCAGGCCAGCAACCACCAGGCGCGGGCGGCATAGGCGCCGGGGCCGTCGTCATACAGCACGATGTCGGTATCGGCGCTGATGCCCCAGGCCCGCAACTGACGCACCAGGGCATCGGCCCCCGGCAGCGGGTGACGACCGGTCACCCCCTTGGTCACCGGGCCACTCAGGTGGCGCTCCAAGTCAGCATACTGCGCGCCGTCGATATGCCCTTCGGCATAGCTGCACAGCCCGTAGTCCGGGTCTTCCAGGGCAAAGCGGCAGTCGAGGATCACCAATCCGCCGGCCTTCTGGCGCTCGGCCAGTTGCTGGGGGCTGATCAATTGGGCAAGCGGCATGACGGACTCCTGTGAACAGATTCGGGAAAGGTCCTACTTCACTTCTTCCAGTGCCTGGTTCAACGGCACGTAAAACTCTTTGAACAGCGCATCCACCGCCTCTTTCGCCTGGGGCGTGACGAAACCTGCTTCCAATACCAGCACCTGATACACCCCGCGCTTGATCGCCTCAGCGCTCAACTGGGTGGAATTTTCGTTGGTGGTGCACAAGAAACGCACCCAGGAGGTGAGGATGATCCAGGCATTGAGGGTCAAGGCCTCGGTTTGCACCGGGTCCATATTGAGGATGCCCGCGTCGACAAACCCTTGATAGATAGCACCGCCTTGGGTCAGGCAGCGCTGGGAAAAACGCCGGTAGCCGGTGGCCAGTTCCGGGTCGCTCTCCAGCAGGTGTTCGAGATCACGGTGCAGGAAACGGTAGCGCCACATGCCGGCCAATACGGCTTGCAGGTAGAAACGCTTGTCTTCGACGGTGACGGCACGGCCCTGGGGCGGGCGCAGGAAACTGTCCACCAAGGCTTCGTATTCACGAAACAGCACGGCGATGATCGCCTGCTTGTTGGGGAAGTGGTAGTACAGGTTGCCCGGGGAAATTTCCATATGGGCGGCGATGTGGTTGGTGCTGACACTGCGCTCGCCCTGCTGGTTAAAAAGCTCCAGGCTGGTTTGCACAATGCGCTCGCTGGTCTTTACTCGTGGTGCCATAGGGAATCAGCTTCTGTACACGTGAAGGGGCATCTTACGGCCTATCCTTGCCAGGATAAATCCACATGTTGCTGCAATGTTATTTGACAATTTAGAGCAATTACTCTAATAAATGAACCATTCAAATAACAATCGGGAACTGTGCCATGTCTGCCAACGTTGCCTACCTGCAAGATTCCCAGGCGCTGGATCAACTCCAGGACCTGTTCGACGCCCAACGTCGTGCCTACGCGGCCAACCCGATGCCGCCCGCCGCGCAACGCCAGCAATGGCTCAAGGCCCTGCGCGACCTGCTCAGTGACGAGCGCCAGGCACTGATCAACGCGATCAGCCAGGACTTCAGCCATCGCAGCGCCGACGAGACCCTGTTCGCCGAGCTGATGCCGAGCCTGCATGGCATTCACTACGCCAGCAAACACCTCAAGCGCTGGATGAAACCTTCCCGCCGCGCCGTGGGCATTGCCTTTCAACCGGCGTCAGCCAAAGTCATTTATCAGCCACTGGGGGTGGTTGGGGTGATCGTGCCCTGGAACTACCCGCTGTACCTGGCCATCGGGCCGCTGGTGGGCGCGTTGGCCGCCGGCAACCGGGTGATGCTCAAGCTCAGTGAATCCACCCCCGCCACCGGCGAATTGCTCAAGGCTTTATTGGCGAAAATATTCCCCGAGGACCTGGTGTGCGTGGTGCTGGGTGAAGCCGAGGTCGGCATGGCGTTCTCCAAGCTGCCCTTCGATCACCTGCTGTTCACCGGCGCTACCAGCATCGGCAAACACGTGATGCGCGCTGCCGCCGAACACCTGACCCCGGTCACTCTGGAGCTGGGCGGCAAATCCCCTGCCATCGTGTCCGCCGATGTACCGCTAAAAGATGCCGCCGAACGTATTGCCTTCGGCAAAGCCCTGAACGCCGGGCAAACCTGTGTGGCCCCCGACTACGTGCTGGTTCCAGAGGATCGGGTAGACGGCTTCGTCGAGGCCTACACCCAGGCCATTCGCGGGTTTTATCCGACGCTGGCTGACAACCCGGACTACACCGCCATCATCAACGAACGGCAACTGGCTCGGCTCAATGCCTACGTCAAGGACGCCACCGACAAGGGCGCGACCCTCATCCCTCTTTATGACCAAGGCCAGGCCCGGCGCATGGCTCACAGCCTGCTACTGAATGTCAGCGACGAGATGACGGTGATGCAGGATGAAATCTTCGGTCCGGTGCTACCGATCGTGCCGTATCGCGGCCTCGACCAGGCATTTGCCTACATCAATGGGCGCCCTCGCCCACTGGCCCTGTATTACTTCGGCTACAACAAAGCCGAGCAAAACCGCGTGCTCCACGAAACCCACTCCGGCGGCGTGTGCCTGAACGACACCCTGCTGCATGTGGCCCAGGACGACATGCCGTTTGGCGGCATCGGCCCTTCCGGCATGGGCCATTACCACGGCCATGAGGGCTTCCTCACGTTCAGCAAGGCCAAGGGTGTGCTGGTGAAACAGCGCTTGAACGCGGCGAAGCTGATCTACCCGCCGTATGGCAAATCGATCCAGAAGTTGATCCAGAAACTGTTCGTGCGCTGAAACCACCACCTTCGGGATAACAATAACAATGAACCCAAGCCTGACTGAAACCCCCGCGCTGTCGCGGCGCGGCGTCCTGAAAATCGGCCTGTGCGCCAGCGCCTTCCTGGCCACGGCCGGGCTGGGTGCCAGCCTCAGCGGCTGCTCCAGCAGCACCCCGGCCAGCGGCTTTGCCATGTTGCGCAGCAGTGACCTGCCGTTCCTGCGGGCGGTCATTCCGGTGCTGCTGGAAGGTGCCGCCAGCGCCGAGCAAGTGCTCGCTGGTATCGAAGACACCCTGAAAAAGCTTGATTACAGCCTGCAGCACCTGTCGCCGGAGATGTTCAAGCTCACCCAGCAACTGTTCGACGTGCTGGGCATGAGCATCACCCGTGGCCCGCTGACCGGCATCTGGGGCAGCTGGGAAAACGCCAGTGCCGAACAGATCCGCAATTTCCTGCATCGCTGGGAAAACAGCTACCTGAACCTGCTGCGCATGGGCCAGGGCTCGTTGCTCAAGCTGGTGATCATGGCCTGGTATTTCCGACCGGCGTCCTGGGCCCATTGCGGCTACCCCGGCCCGCCGAAGATCTGACACCCCCCGTAGGAGCCGGCTTACCCGCGATAGCGGTGCGCCTGACGCACCGCATCGACCGGATCGCCGGCAAGCCGGCTCCTACAAAGGTTCACTACAACAATAAGAGTGCATGTTTATGCCCGTACCCGATCTGTTCCGCGAGGGCCTGGCCCGTGGCTGGAAAACCCACAATGGCGCCGCCCTTGAAAGCGACCTGACCTTGGAAGCCGACGTGGCCATCATCGGCAGCGGCGCCGGTGGCGGCACCACCGCCGAGATCCTCAGCGCTGCCGGCTACAAAGTGTTGCTGATCGAAGAAGGCCCGCTCAAGACCAGCAGCGACTTCAAGCTGCTTGAGGACGAGGCCTACGCCAGCCTGTACCAGGAAGGCATTGGCCGCATGAGCAAGGATGGCGCGATCACCATCCTGCAAGGCCGGGCCGTCGGCGGCACCACCTTGATCAACTGGACCTCGAGCTTTCGCACCCCGGACGCCACCCTCGCCCACTGGGCCAGTGAATACGCGGTCAAGGGCCACAGCAGCGCCGAGATGGCGCCCTGGTTCGAAAAAATGGAGCAGCGCCTGGGCATTGCGCCCTGGGCCATCCCGCCGAACGCCAACAATGATGTGATCCGCAAAGGCTGCGAACAGCTCGGCTACAGCTGGCACGTGATCCCGCGCAATGTGCGCGGCTGCTTCAACCTGGGTTACTGCGGCATGGGCTGTCCGGTCAACGCCAAGCAATCGATGTTGGTGACCACCATCCCATCCACCCTGGAAAAAGGCGGTGAGCTGCTGTACCTGGCCCGGGCCGAACGCCTCAAGTACAGCGGCGACAGCATCAGCAGCCTGGAATGCGTTGCCATGGATGAGCGCTGCGTGGCGCCCACCGGGCGCAAGATCACGGTGAAGGCCAGGCATTACGTGCTGTCCGGTGGCGGTATCAACAGCCCGGCATTGCTGATGCGCTCGGACGCCCCCGACCCGCATTCGCGGCTCGGCAAGCGCACCTTCCTGCACCTGGTGAATTTCTCTGCGGGGCTGTTCGACGAGGTGATCAACCCGTTCTACGGCGCGCCACAGTCCATTTACTCCGACCATTTCCAATGGCAGGACGGCACCACCGGCAAAATGTCCTACAAGCTGGAAGCTCCACCCTTACATCCAGGATTGGCCAGCACCTTGTTCGGCGGCTACGGCGGGCAGAATGCCCTGGAAATGAGCCAACTGCCCCACACCCACGCGATGCTGGCGCTGCTGCGCGACGGCTTCCACCCTGACAGCCAGGGCGGCACGGTGGATTTGCGCGGCGACGGCACGCCCGTGCTCGACTATCAGGTCTCGCCCTACGCCTGGGACGGCCTGCGCCGGGCTTTCCACAGCATGGCCGAGATCCAGTTCGCGGCCGGTGCCAAGTCGGTCAAACCGTTGCACCACGACGCGCGTTACGTGACGACCTTGGCCGAGGCACGCAGTGTGATTGACGGGTTGAACCTTGAATTGCACCGCACAACCCTGGGCAGTGCTCACGTGATGGGCGGCTGTGCGATGGGCGAAGACCCTAAAAATGCCGTGGCCGACAGCCTGGGTCGGCATCACCAACTGCGCAACCTGTCGATCCATGACGGCTCGCTGTTCCCTACCAGCATTGGGGCCAACCCCCAATTGTCGGTGTATGGATTGACCGCCCAACTGGCGACAGCATTGGCCGAACGTCTGAAAACGGCGTGAAAAAACACGGTCTATCGGGCTTTCTTCTACATAAGTTGACTTGGCCGACCGGGATGGCTGCGATACCATCCGGTTCCCCAACGGACTCCGCCAGGACGACGCGATGAACCGAGTGTTGTACCCAGGTACCTTCGACCCGATTACCAAAGGCCATGGCGATCTGGTCGAACGTGCCTCTCGCCTGTTCGACCATGTGATCATCGCGGTCGCGGCCAGCCCCAAGAAAAACCCGCTGTTTCCCCTGGAACAGCGCGTGGAGCTGGCGCGTGAGGTCACCAAGCACCTGCCCAACGTGGAAGTGGTGGGCTTTTCCACCTTGCTGGCGCATTTCGCCAAAGAGCAGAACGCCAATGTGTTCCTGCGTGGCCTGCGTGCAGTGTCGGACTTCGAATACGAATTCCAGCTGGCCAACATGAACCGCCAACTGGCGCCGGACGTGGAAAGCCTGTTCCTCACGCCGTCGGAACGTTATTCGTTCATTTCCTCGACGTTGGTCCGTGAAATCGCGGCGTTGGGCGGTGATATCACCAAGTTCGTCCACCCCGCCGTGGCCGACGCGCTGACCCTGCGCTTCAAGAAGTAAGGCTCTCTGTGGCGAGGGAGCTTGCTCCCGCTGGGGCGCGAAGCGGCCCCGCTCTGCTTGAAAAGATTGGGACTGCTGCGCAGTCCAGCGGGAGCAAGCTCCCTCGCCACAGGTAGTAGTGCTTGCCACAGGCTCGCACTGCGGGCGCCAATGCGGCACAATTGCGCGCATTAGTTTTTCAGATGCCTTGGCTGACGGCCCAGGCAGGAGTTTCCATGTCCCTGATCATCACCGACGATTGCATCAATTGCGACGTCTGCGAACCCGAGTGCCCGAACGCTGCGATTTCCCAAGGCGAAGAGATCTACGTGATCGACCCGAACCTGTGCACCCAGTGTGTCGGCCACTACGACGAACCTCAGTGCCAGCAGGTGTGCCCGGTGGATTGCATTCCATTGGATGAAGCCCATCCGGAGACGGAAGAGCAGTTGATGGCCAAGTATCGGTTGATTACCGGTAAGGCGTGAGGCTCAACAGCGCCTGCCAGGGCCTCTTCGCGAGCAAGCCCGCTCCCACATTCGACCGCATTCTCATGTTGGAACCCGGTTAACTGTGGGAGCGGGCTTGCTCGCGAAGGCGGCTTCAGCCATCACACCGAATCAGCGCTGACACTTAGGGCAAAACACACTCGCCCGCTGCCCCAGCACCACATTGCGCAGTTCCGTCCCGCACACCTTGCACGCCTCGCCGCCTCGGCCATAGACGAACAGTTCCTGCTGGAAATACCCCGGCTGCCCGTCACCACCGATAAAATCGCGTAACGTCGTGCCGCCGCGCTCGATAGCAGCCGCCAGCACGCGTTTGATCTCGATGGCCAGCTTCAAATACCGCGCCCGCGAAATGCCGCCCGCCTCACGACGTGGATCAATGCCCGCCGCGAACAGCGCTTCCGTCGCATAGATATTGCCCACACCCACCACCACCGCGTTGTCCATGATGAACGGCTTCACCGCCATCGAACGCCCACGGGACAGCTGGAACAGGCGATCACCGTCAAACAGGTCGGTCAACGGCTCCGGCCCCAGGCGAATCAGCAGCTCATGGTTGTGCGGGTCCTGGCTCCACAGCATCGCGCCAAAACGCCGAGGGTCGGTGTAGCGCAGGGCCAGGCCCGACTCCAGTTCGATGTCCACATGCTCATGCTTGGCCGCCGGCATCCCCACTTCCACCAGCCGCAGGTTGCCCGACATGCCCAAGTGGCTGATCAAAGTGCCCACTTCGGCGTTGATCAGCAGGTACTTGGCCCGTCGCTCCACCAGCACGATGCGCTGCCCAGACAGGCGCACATCGAGGTCTTCCGGGATCGGCCAGCGCAACCGGCGCTCACGCACCACCACGCGGCTGACCCGCTGGCCTTCCAGGTGCGGTGCGATGCCGCGCCGGGTGGTTTCGACTTCTGGTAACTCGGGCATGCGTACCTCGTGAAGAACGGTTTAGTGGGCGCCCAGCTCGCGGATCGACAGCTTCATGCTTTCGAAGTCGTAGTCCGACAGCCCCACGTAGTCGAGCACCAGGTGGCCGATGGCATTCCATTCATGGTCCACCGACTGGTTGCCCAGCACGCGGTAGGACGAGCCGATGTGCTCGGCCATCTTGAGGATCGCCAGCAGGTTTTTCAGTTGGGAGTTGCGCGAGGACTCATCGCTGAAGATCGCCAGGGCGTTGTGGTGGTTGGCGATGGCGTCGGTCACATGCTGGGGCAGGCGCCAGGATTTGGCGGTGTAGTAGCCGACCACGGCGTGGTTGGTGTTGAACGCGTTGTTCTCGGTGTCGACCACGCGGCAATCCGGGCCGGCGTTGGCGTAGGCCTCTTCCAGCACGGTCATGTAATTGGGGAAGCGCTTGAGCATCAGCGGCACGCCACAATCGTGGAACAGGCCCAGGGCGTAGGCTTCGTCCACCGCCTGGGCGCCGGTGCGCTTGGCCAGGGTGAGGCAGGTCATGGCCACGTCCTGGGCGGTGTCCCAGAAACGGTTGAGGGTGACGATGGTGTCGTCGCTCATCTCGCCCCTGATCGACAGCGCGTTGATCAGGTTGATGATCGAGCGGCTGCCCAGCAGGTTCACCGCACGCTGGATCGAGGCGATCTTGTTGCTCAGGCCGAAATACGACGAGTTGACGATTTTCAGCAGTGCGCCGGACAAGCCTGGGTCCTGGGAGATCAACCGTGCAATCACTTCCAGGTCCGGATCGGGCATGTACTGCTCCATCTGCAAATCCACCATGATTTGCGGTTGGGGCGGCACGCTGATGCCTTGCAGGGCCTGTTGGATCTGTTCGGCGGAAAGCTCTTGGGACATAAGTACTTACTCTGGGCTAGGCGGGGATTCTAACCTCTATGGGAACCTGACTGACACCTCAATAACCTGAATGCAAACCCAATCAAATGTGGGAGCTGGCTTGCCTGCGATGGCCTCACCGCCGTACGTCAGATACACCGCGCCGTCCGCATCGCAGGCAAGCCAGCGACCACATGAGTCGCGCCGCAACAGGTATACTCCCGCTCTTTTTTCCGGAGCGACGTCATGTCCCTGCCAAGCCTGCGTCTCAAAGCCAACGCCGATCGTCGTTTGCGCAACGGCCACCTGTGGGTCTACAGCAACGAAATCGACGTGGCCGCCACCCCACTCCACGGCTTCCAGGCAGGCGACCAGGCTATCCTGGAAGCGGCCGGCGGCAAGACCCTGGGCATCGTGGCCATGAGTCCGAACAACCTGATCTGCGCCCGCCTGCTGTCGCGCGACATCAAGTTGCCTTTGGACAAGTCGCTGCTGGTGCACCGCCTGAACGTCGCCCTGTCGCTGCGTGACCGCCTGTTCGACAAGCCGTTCTACCGCCTGGTGTACGGCGATTCCGACCTGTTGCCAGGCCTGGTGGTCGACCGTTTCGGCGACATCCTGGTGGTGCAGATCGCCTCGGCGACCATGGAAGCGCATAAAGAAGACGTGATCGCTGCACTGACCCAAGTGCTCAAGCCAAGCGGCATCCTGTTCAAGAACGACTCCGCCGCGCGCGACGCCGAAGGCCTCAACCGCTACGTCGAGACCGTGTTTGGCCTGGTGCCGGAGTGGGTGGCGCTGGAAGAAAACGGCGTGAAATTCGAAGCCCCGGTGATCCAGGGCCAGAAGACCGGGTGGTTCTACGACCACCGCATGAACCGCGCACGCCTGGCCCCGTATGCCAAAGGCAAGCGCGTACTCGACCTGTACAGCTACATCGGCGGTTGGGGCGTGCAGGCTGCGGCCTTCGGCGCCAGCGAAGTGTTCTGCGTCGACGCCTCCGCCTTCGCCCTCGACGGCGTGGAGCGCAATGCCGCGCTGAACGGCTTTGCCGAGAAGATGACCTGCATCGAAGGCGACGTGTTCGAAGCCCTGAAAGAGCTGAAAGCCAGTGAAGAGCGCTTCGACGTGATCGTCGCCGACCCACCGGCCTTCATCAAACGCAAGAAAGACATGAAGAACGGTGAAGGCGCCTACCGCCGCCTGAACGAGCAAGCCATGCGCCTGCTCAGCAAGGACGGCATCCTGGTCAGCGCCTCGTGCTCCATGCACTTGCCGGAAGACGACCTGCAAAACATCCTGCTGACCAGCGCCCGCCACCTGGACCGCAACATCCAGATGCTCGAACGCGGCGGCCAGGGCCCAGACCATCCGGTGCACCCGGCGATTGCCGAGACGCGCTACATCAAGAGCATCACGTGCCGGTTGTTGCCTAACAGCTAAACCCTAGCGCGAATCAAAATGTGGGAGCGGGCTTGCCCGCGAAGGCGTCGTGTCAGTCGAAGCAAATGCTGACTGATTCACCGCCATCGCAGGCAAGCCAGCTCCCACATTGTTTTGCGTTGTGTCATAGCCATTCCCTAAGCCTCTGAGCATTGACTTTCCCCCTCATCAAATCAATTCTGCGTCCTCGCTCAAGGACTGAGTTTTGACCCGATGACCACCCTCGCCACCCCCGCTCGCAAAACCGCCGCCATCTTCCTGCTGATGACGATGACGGTCCTCGGCGTGTTCCCCCTCGATGTAATCCTCCCCTCTTTCCCGTCCATGGCGACACACTTCGGCACGTCGGTGGCCGACATCGCGCTCTCCGTCAGTCTGTTTTCCATCGGTCTTTCCTTGTCGCTGCTGCTGGTCGGCCCACTGTCCGACAACCTGGGGCGTAAACGGCTGCTGATGATCGGCATGACCGTTGCCGTCATAGGCTCAGCAGGCTGCGCGATGGCAGACGACTTCACTACGTTTCTGGTGTTCAGGGTGGTGCAGGCAGTCGGGTGCGGCAGCTTTGTGCTGTCACAGGCGCTGGTTCAGGATCTGTTTGTGGGCAAGGAGCAGGAGCGGCTGCGGATCGCGATTGTCACTGCGGGCGGGATCTGCATTTCAGTCTCGCCCTTGTTCGGCAGTTGGCTGCAAACCTGGCTGGACTGGCGCGGCAGTTTCCAGGTGTTTGGAGTCATTGGCCTGGTATTGGTCTTCAAGGCCTGGTTACTGCTGGAAAGCCCAAGCACCGCGCCATCAGTCCGCATTCCCATTCTGAAAGCCTATCGTCAGGTGTTGTCCGACCGGCGTTTTGTCGGCTACTGGCTGATCTCGGCGCTGGCCTTCACCTGCCACTTCGCCTTTATCGTGGTGTCGCCGATCATCCTGATGGAACAACTGGCCCTCACGCCTTACCAATTCTCCCTGGCGCTGCTGCTCTATGGTGCGGCGTATGTGCTGGGTGGCATGGGCGCGGGCTGGATGAACCGACGAATGGAAGGCCACACTCAAATCGTCACCGGCCTACGGCTGATCGCGTTGGCGGGCGTGCTGATGCTGGTGCTTCATAACGTGTGGGGCCTGAGCGTGATAACGGTGATGCTGCCGATGATCCTGTGCACCGCCGGCACCACCATCACCCGGCCGATAGCCACATCCCGGGCCATGGGGCTGTTTCCACACAGCGCCGGGACGTCAGCATCGGCCGGCAACGTGATCATTTTCGTCAGCGGCGGCTTGATCAGCGGGCTGGTCAGCCAGGCCGGCACGCAGGTCATGACCGTACTGCCAATGACCTTCCTGATCCTGAGCGCAATCGGTATGGGCCTCAATGCCCTGGTGCAAAGGCCGGCGCACGTCTCGTAAGCGCTAACTTCACACTGGCGGCCATTCCCTCCCGCCGCCAGCGGTGTAGAATCGACGCTATTCATCGCCAGTCATCCCCCGGCGGGTTTATGAGCTCGAGGCCCAAGCAAGCGGCGATCCCGCGACGCGAGTGGCAACTTTTGGACACACGGCCATTTTCTGAGTGTTCCAGACGTCAATAGAAGCTCACTCCCCTTTGCACCTGATTAGTAAGTGATTAGCCGCCCGGAGTGCTCCATGCCAGATTACCGCTCGAAAACATCCACCCACGGCCGCAACATGGCCGGCGCGCGCGCACTGTGGCGTGCCACGGGGATGAAAGATGACGACTTCAAAAAGCCGATCATCGCGATTGCCAACTCGTTCACCCAGTTCGTACCGGGCCACGTCCACCTCAAGGACCTGGGCCAACTGGTCGCCCGCGAGATTGAACGCGCCGGCGGTGTAGCGAAAGAATTCAACACCATCGCCGTGGATGACGGCATCGCCATGGGCCATGACGGCATGCTGTATTCCCTGCCGAGCCGCGAGATCATTGCCGACTCCGTGGAATACATGGTCAACGCCCACTGCGCCGACGCCATTGTGTGCATCTCCAACTGCGACAAGATCACCCCCGGCATGCTGATGGCCGCCCTGCGCCTGAACATCCCGGTGATCTTCGTCTCCGGCGGCCCGATGGAAGCCGGCAAGACCAAGCTCGCCTCCCACGGCCTGGACCTGGTCGACGCCATGGTCATCGCCGCCGATTCCAGCGCTTCTGACGAGAAGGTCGCGGAATACGAGCGCAGCGCCTGCCCGACCTGCGGTTCGTGCTCCGGCATGTTCACCGCCAACTCGATGAACTGCCTGGTGGAAGCCCTGGGCCTGGCCTTGCCGGGCAACGGCTCCACCCTGGCCACCCACAGCGACCGTGAGCAGCTGTTCCTGCAGGCCGGCCGCACCATCGTCGAGCTGTGCAAGCGCTACTACGGCGAGAACGATGAGTCGGTGTTGCCGCGCAACATCGCCAACTTCAAGGCGTTCGAAAACGCCATGACCCTGGACATCGCCATGGGCGGTTCCACCAACACCATCCTGCACCTGCTGGCCGCGGCCCAGGAAGCCGAGATCGATTTCGACCTGCGCGACATCGACCGCCTGTCCCGTCACGTGCCGCAACTGTGCAAGGTCGCGCCGAACATCCAGAAGTACCACATGGAAGACGTGCACCGCGCCGGCGGGATCTTCTCGATCCTCGGTTCGCTGGCCCGTGGCGGCCTGCTGCACACCGACCTGCCGACCGTGCACAGCACGTCCATTGCCGAAGGCATCGCCAAATGGGACATCACCCAGACGGACGACGAAGCCGTGCACACCTTTTTCAAGGCAGGCCCGGCCGGCATCCCGACGCAAACCGCGTTCAGCCAGTCGACCCGTTGGGAGACCCTGGACGACGACCGTGAAAACGGCTGCATCCGCAGTGTCGAGCACGCCTACTCCAAAGAAGGCGGCCTGGCCGTGCTGTACGGCAACATCGCCCTGGACGGCTGTGTGGTGAAAACCGCCGGCGTGGATGAGTCCATCCATGTGTTCGAAGGCAACGCCAAGATCTTCGAAAGCCAGGACAGCGCCGTGCGCGGCATCCTCGCCGACGAAGTAAAAGAAGGCGACATCGTGATCATCCGCTACGAAGGCCCCAAAGGCGGCCCGGGTATGCAGGAGATGCTCTACCCGACGTCCTACCTGAAATCCAAGGGCCTGGGCAAAGCCTGCGCCTTGCTCACCGACGGCCGTTTCTCTGGCGGCACTTCGGGCCTGTCCATCGGCCACGCTTCGCCAGAAGCCGCAGCCGGTGGCGCGATTGGCCTGGTGCAGGATGGCGACAAGGTGCTGATCGACATTCCGAACCGTTCGATCAACCTGTTGATCAGTGATGAAGCACTGGCCGCGCGCCGCGTCGAGCAGGACAAGAAAGGCTGGAAGCCAGTGGAGAAGCGTCCGCGTAAAGTCACCACCGCGCTGAAGGCTTACGCCCTGCTGGCCACCAGTGCCGACAAGGGTGCTGTGCGTAACAAGGCGATGCTTGACGGTCTGTAAGCTGCACCCCTAGAAAATGCCCCGCCAGGTGCGGGGCATTTTTTTGCCTGGCCAACCCCCTCCAGGACACTGGAGATCATACTGTGGGAGCGGGCTTGCTCGCGAAGGCGGAGTGTCAGTCAACACATGCATGACTGATGTCCCGCATTCGCGAGCAAGCCCGCTCCCACAGGGGTTATATGTAGGGCTTAAAACTGCGGGGTGTAGGTCATGGTGAACATCACATTGCGCGGATCACCGTAGTAGTTGCTGCCCCAGTTCGCGTTGTACGCCGGGATGTAGTATTTCTTGTCGAACATATTGTTCAGGTTCGCCGCAACGGTGAATTCCTGGTTGATCTTGTAGGCCACCCGCGAATCCCATAACGCATTGCCCGGCACACTGAAGGTGCGGTCATAGGCAACAGTGCTGCTTTGCGCCGTCACACCGGCACCGACGCTGAACTTCTGCCAATCCCCCGGCAACTGGTAATCACCCCAGACCTTGAGCAAGTGCTTGGGCGTCCAGGTGCTGAAAACCTTGCCTTCGTAAGTGTCGTCCTTGAGGAATTGGGTGGTGTTGTAGGTGTAGCTGGAGGCCAGTTGCAGGCCAGGCAGCACTTCACCGCCCAAGGTCGCTTCAAAACCCTGGCTGCGGACTTTGCCCGAGGCCACCGAGCAGTACCAGCCATTGCAGTTCATCGGTCCTTGCAGGTCCTGGACGCCACGGTTTTCCTGGTCGTAGCGGAAGATCGCAAACGAGGTGTTGAGTCGGCCATCGGCCAGTTCTCCCTTGATGCCCAGCTCATAGTTCTTGCCCTCAATGGGCTTGAGCAATGAACCGGAGGTGGTCAGGTTGGTTTGCGGTTCGAATGCATCGGCGTAGCTGGCATAGGCCGACCACTCATCGTTCAGGGCGTATACCAGGCCGGCATACGGCGTGACCTTGCCAGAGGTTTGCGTGGTGCTTTCTTCCGGCGCGCTGTACACACCCTGGCGACCGCTCTGGCCGATGTACGAATACTCATACCAACTGGTGCGTGCGCCGAGGATCAGGGTCAGGGGGTCCAGCACCTTGACGCGCCAGGTGCCATAGAGGCCTTTCTGGCGAATGTCATACCAGCTCTTGGAGGCGTTACCCGCCTGGAACAGCTGGTATTTGTCGCGTTGCACACGGTTGTGGTCGATGTTGAAAATATCCGCGCCATTCGTTGCCGCGCGTGCCCACTGGTCGTCGGTAGTGAGTTTGGAATAGTTGGCGCCCAGCACCACTTCCTGTTGGAAGCCCAGCCCATCGAACTTGCCGTTGACATACACATCCGCACCGCGGCTTTTGGTATTGAAGTCGGTGACCCAGTCGATGTAGCGCACATTGCCCGTGTCGCCAGGGTTGGGAACGGTATCCCACGTCGCCTGGTAGGTTGCGTCGTTATGCTCGTCCATGGCCACCAGCGCAGCCTTCACTTTCCAGTCATCGTTGAAACGATGCTCCAGGTCGGCGAACACCTGGGTCTGGTTGTTGACGGCGCGGTTCCAGCTGGCGCCGACAAAGGTCGAACGCGGCAGGCCGATATCACTGCCATTGGCGTAGCGGGGCAACGACATGAAGTTGGGGCGTGAGTGGCCTTTCTGGTTGCTGATGCCGACACCGACGGTAGTGTCGGGCGTGAAATCGTAGTCCACTGCCCCATAGACCGTCTGATTCCAGCCGCCGACATAATCGACAAAGGAATTGGTCGTGTCGTAATCCGCCACAAACCGCCCCCGCAGCGTGCCTTCAGGATTGAGCGGGCCACCCGCGTCCACTTGAGTGCCGTAATGGTCCCAGGAGCCGGCCTTGGCGGTGACGGTTACCGTGGGCGCCTGCTGGCCGCGTTTGCGCACCAGGTTCATGGTACCGCCAGGGCTGTTGGCGCCTTGCAACAGGGCAGCCGGGCCGCGCAGGGTTTCGACGCGGTCGTAGATCGCCATGTTTTCGGTGAGGTAGCTGCCCAGCGTGTAGGTGTTGCGCGCAATGCCCACACCGTCGTATTGCAGCGTGCCGACTTCGAAACCACGGGAGAAGATGAACATGCCAGGGCCAGGAGATTTGGTCGCCGTCAGGCCAGGCGTGCGCTTGACCACTTCGGACAGTTTGGTGGTGTTCTGGTCATCCATTTGCTTGCGGGTCATGACGCTGACCGACTGCGGAATGTCCTTGAGCTTCTGCTCGCCCTTGCCCAGGGTTACGGCACCCGTGGTGTAGGAACCCGTACCTTCGGTGGTGACCCCAAGGCGTTCGGCGCTGATGGTGGTGGCGCCGACTTCAAGGGCGGTGCCTGTGCCCACGCGCTTTTCCAGGGTGACCGTATCGGCGTTGATAAACGCTGCGCTCAACCCTGTGCCGCCCAACAATTGGCCCAGGGCTTCGCGTTGCCCCAGGTTGCCCTTGACGCCCGGCGACACCACCCCTTGGGTCAATTCCCCGGAAACCAGCACCTGAACCCGCGTCACTGCCGAAAACGCCGCCAGCGCACCGTCCAGGCTTTGCCCCGGAATATCAAAACGATAGGTCTGGGCCTGGGTGGTCTCGGCGGCCTGCAAGTACAGCGGTGCAGTGCCGCAGGCCAAGGAAATGGCCAGTGCCAGCAAGGGCCGTGCGGCGTGTCGGTGTGCCATGGATGGTGCTCCCCGGTGCAAAAAGTCAGTGATCGGCGCCGCACTACTTGAGAGTGCTTACTATTTGCGCCTCAGTGATCAAGGACGATGCCTTGCGGAGAAACCCTGAAAGTTTTTGAAAAAAAGTGCCGGCTAGGACGCTTTGCCTTCGCGCAGCACCAGCAAATACGGGGTGTAGTGCTCGGCGTGCAGGTTGAGGGTGTATTCCAGTGCCTTGATCACGGCGTCGGGTTTGTCGATCTCGAACACCCCGGACACCACGCGATTACGCAGCGCATCCCCTAGCACCAGGGTCTTGCCGGGCCAGTAGCGGTTCAACTCGCTGACCACGTCCGCCAACGGTTGCTGACGAAATACCAGTTGCCGCTGGCGCCAGGCGAAGCCACTGGCCGGGTCGAAACCATGGGCGTCATTGAGTTGCTGGCCCTGATACTCCACGGCCCGCCCCGGCTCCAGATAAACCGGCGCCCCCTTGCCCGCACTGACCTGCACCTTGCCTTGCGCCACCTGTACCCGTGTCTGCGCATCACGCCGGGCCACGCTGAACTGGGTGCCCACCACCTTCACCCAGCCATCGCCGGACTGCACCACGAAAGGCCGCGCCGGGTCTTTGGTCACGCTGAAAAACCCTTCACCGCGCAGCAAGCGTACCTGGCGCTCACCGCCGCTCATGCGCACTTGCACCGCGCTGTCGGTGTTGAGTTGCAACTGAGAGCCGTCCGCCAACTCGACGGTGCGCGATTCGCCGGTGCGAGTGGCGTAATCGGCCCGCAGGCGGTCCAGCCAAGGGGTGTTCTGCACGGTCAGCCCCACCGCCAGCAATACCGCGGCGGCATAGGCCCAGCGCCGGGCGGGTTTGCGCCAGGCCGCCTGTTCGGCGCGACGGATGAACCGCGCCGGTTCGCGCAAGCCGCCCAGCATCGCCTGGACTTCCTGCCACGCATCGTCCTGGGCCTGGCCCTGTCCGAGCCAGGCGGCAAAGGCCTCCATTTCGGCCGGGGTCACGTCCTCGGCCTGCAGGCGAAAATACCAGCCTGAAGCTTGCTCGAACAACGCATCGGCAGTGTGTGCAGCGGTCATGGCCGACGTCCTTGTGTGTCGCAGGCGAGCCGCGTCTTGATGTAGGCACGGCATTCGATCAGGGCACGGCGCAGTTGGTATTCCACGCTGCGCGGGGTGATCGACAGGCGTTCGCCAATCTCGCGGTAGGAAAGTTCGTCGACATGATAAAGCAGGAAGATCTGCCGAGTCGCTTCGGGCAACGCCAGGATCGCGTCCTGCATCAGTTGTTCCTGCTGGTAGGCGGCCAATTGCTCATCGGCGCCCGGGTTGCTGCAAGGCAATTCTTCACTGGGTTCGCCGGCGTCCAGGCGCTCACGGCGGATGGCCTGGCGCTGGTGATCGCGCACCAGGTTGCTGGCGATGGTGAAGAGAAAGGCCGGGAGGTTGTCGATCTTCTCGCCGCAGTCCATGCGGGCCAGGCGTAGGAACGATTCCTGGGTCAGGTCGGCGGCCACCTGGGCGCTGCCGGTGCGGCGGGTGACGAAGGCTTCGAGGGCTTTCTTCTGCTCCGCGAACAGGCGCGCGATCTGCGAATTCCAGGAGGGCACAGCACTACCTTGAGAAGAACGAGGGGTTCAGGGAGTGCGCACGCTAGCAGAAGATGAGATTGGTTCGCAATTGATATCTATTTTTGCTGCAAGGGCCGTGGTGTTCTTGGGATCGCTATCGCAGGCAAGCCAGCTCCCACAGGTTGACCGCATTCTCCTGTTGGAACTCGGTCAACTGTGGGAGCTGGCTTGCCTGCGATGCAGACGACTCGGTCTTACTGGATTTCGTCCGGCTTGACGATCACCCAGTTCTTGTCCGCCGTCACCGGCAGCCCTTCTTTGGCCTGGGCTGCTGCATGCTTGGCCATCATGCCGTTCAGCTGGGTCATGTATTTGTCTTTGCGGTTGACCCACAGGTGAATGCCGCCCTTGGCCACGTCCACATCGTGGAACAGCATGTAGCCGTCACTGCTGGGCGTGTCGCCGCCCACGATCACTGGTTTTTTCCATTCGTCGATGTAGGTGAGGATCGCCGCATGCTTACCCGCCATCCAGGTGGCCGGGGTCCACAGGTACGGGGTGAGTTCGAGGCCAAGGTTGGCCTTCTCGTCATACTTGCCGGCCGCAATCTGCTTGCGTGCGGTGGTCAGCTCGCCAGTCTTGCGGTCCTTGAGCAAGGTGCTCACGCCGATGACGTTCTCGGGTTTGACGTTATAGCCATACTTGGGATCGGCCGCGACCATGCGCACCAGCTCTTCCGAGGCGGCGGTCATCACGTACACCTCGATGCCGTTTTCCATCAGCTTGTTGTACAGCTCAGCCTGGCCGGTGAAGACTTTCGGGGGCTGCACTTCGGAGTTCTTCACCACGTCGCCTTCGTAATAGGTCACGGGCACCGGCTTGCCGGAAGCCATCAGCTCATCCACATAGCCCTTGAGTTCCTTGAGGGTGAAGCCAGAGAAGATTTGCGCAACCCACGGGTAGCAGACCATGTCGTCCACTTCGCACAGGCGGTAGTAGTAACTGAACAGGCTTTCCTTGTGGTCGGCGGTGTCCTTGAACGGGATCAGTTTCAGGGACGGGTCCATGGTGTCGCGGGTGATCAGGCCCTTGTTTTCCAGGTAAGGCAGCAAGGACTCTTCGAGGTCGTAGCGGTAGCTGGTGTTGTCCATGTCGAATACCGCGAAGTTACCTTTGTTGGCATTCGCAGCGATCATTTCGTTCAGTTGCTTGGCCGCCGGCGCTGGCCAATGCTTCAACTCGGTGGCGGCAAAGGCCTGGCTGGCGAGGCCAAGGCAGAAGGCGGCAGAGACCAGTAGTTTCGGCGCAAGCTTCATAAGCGTTTTCTCCCTGGGTGAAAGACATCGACGCTAACAAATCTGTATGACAGTTATCGCCCGAGCACGACCGCTTGCATCGTGATTGCGCCAACGGCATGTGCCTGAGCGTCAAACGCTTATTCCAAAAACGACAGTCAACATTCCATATCGGTATTAAATCAATATATTTCAAGCTGTTAGGCTTTCCGGTTCGCAATCGCAGGCTCACGCGATTGGCTGCCTTCTCAACGGAGCTTCAATGAATCTGCCCCTGATTCTCAACTTACTGGTGTTCGTGGTCCTGTTGCTGGGCCTGGCACAAACCCGTCGCACAAACTGGAGCCTCGCCAAGAAGGTGCTGTTCGCCCTCACCCTCGGCGTGGTGTTCGGGACGGCCCTGCACACGATCTACGGTGACGGCAATCCAGTGCTCAAGGCCTCCATCGGCTGGTTCGACCTGGTCGGCAACGGCTACGTGCAACTGCTGCAGATGATCGTGATTCCATTGGTGTTCGCCTCGATCCTCAGCGCCGTGGCGCGCCTGCACAACGCCTCGTCCCTGGGCAAGATCAGCTTCCTGACCATCGGCACGCTGCTGTTCACCACCGCCATTGCGGCGCTGATCGGTATCGGCCTGACCAACCTGTTCGGCCTCACCGCCGAAGGCCTGGTGGCCGGCACCCAGGAAATGGCGCGCCTGCAAGTGATCCAGAGTGATTACGCGGGCAAGGTCGCCGACCTGAATATCCCGCAACTGCTGCTGTCCTTCGTGCCCGCCAACCCGTTCGCCGACCTGGCCCGGGCCAAGCCCACGTCGATCATCAGCGTGGTGATCTTTGCCGCGTTCCTGGGGGTTGCCGCGCTGCAACTGCTCAAGGATGACGTGGAAAAAGGCCAGAAAGTGCTCAACGCCATCGACACCCTGCAAGCCTGGGTGATGCGCCTGGTGCGCCTGGTGATGAAGCTCACGCCGTACGGCGTATTGGCGTTGATGACCAAGGTGGTCGCCGGCTCCAACCTGCAAGACATCATCAAGCTCGGCAGTTTCGTGGTGGTGTCGTACCTGGCCCTGGGCCTGATGTTCGTGGTGCACGGCCTGCTGCTGTCCCTGGCTGGGATCAACCCGCTGCGCTTCTTCCGCAAAGTGTGGCCGGTGCTGACCTTTGCCTTTACCAGCCGCTCCAGTGCCGCCGCGATTCCGCTGAGCATCGAGGCGCAAACCCGCCGCCTGGGCATCCCGCAGTCCATCGCCGGTTTCGCCGCCTCGTTCGGTGCGACCATCGGCCAGAACGGTTGCGCCGGTCTCTATCCGGCGATGTTGGCAGTGATGGTGGCGCCAACCGTGGGCATCAACCCGCTGGACCCGCTGTGGATCGCGACCCTGGTGGCGATTGTGACCTTGAGTTCGGCAGGCGTTGCCGGCGTGGGCGGTGGTGCAACCTTTGCCGCGCTGATCGTGCTGCCGGCCATGGGCTTGCCGGTGTCACTGGTGGCGCTGCTGATTTCCGTAGAGCCGCTGATCGACATGGGCCGTACGGCGTTGAACGTGAACGGTTCGATGACGGCCGGCGCGATTACCAGCCAGGTGATGGGGCAGACAGACAAAGCGCTGTTGAATGCCGATGAGCATGCCGAGTTAGCGCAAGCCTGATAGACCGCTATCGCGGGCAAGCCCGCTCCCACATTTGACCGAGTTTTCCTGAAGACACCGGATCAAACTGTGGAAGCTGGCTTGCCTGGGATGCTTTTAGGCTTTTTCCCAGACTTCGAAGTTGTACGCAGGCTTGTCGCCTTCCGGCGCATTCTTCACGTTCGACACCAGCTTCCACTGGCCCGCATCAAATTCCGGAAACCACGCATCCCCTTCCGGGCTCAATGCCACCCGCGTCAGATACAGGCGATCCGCCTGCTCCAGCCCTTGCGCATACAACTGCGCACCGCCGATCAGCATCAGCTCATCCGCGCCTTGCTCCAGCGCCCACGCCTCGGCACGTTCCACGGCGGCGTCCAGCGACGGAAAAACTTCCGCACCTTCCAGCGCCAGATCGGTCTGACGGCTGACCACAAGGTTCAAGCGCCCCGGCAACGGTCGGCCCAGGGAGTCCCAGGTCTTGCGCCCCATAATGATCGGCTTGCCGAGCGTGGTGGCCTTGAAATATTTGAAATCCCCCGGCAAATGCCAGGGCATGCTGTTGTCGACGCCGATCACACGGTTTTCACCGAGGGCTGCGATCAGGCTTAAAGGGAGAGTTTTTTTCATGGCGACGAGAATACCAGAGGTACGAGCCAGCGGTTATGCTCAGACCTCACTGGCTCAACAGGATGGCGCGTGACTGCACTGAACCCGCTGCACACACTCTGGCTGACAGAAACCGTGCGCCTGCGCGAAGAACACGCAGGCCCACTGGAAGACCTGGAAGCCAACCGCCTGGCCCGCACGGCCGGTGGCGACCTGCCGACGCGCATCCAGCACCGCGCCCTGCACCTGGCCGAGCGCGACGGCCTGGCCACTGCCCTTACCCGCTGGCTGCAAGGGGCACGCCTGGCGCTGGTGTTGCTGGCTATCGTCGCCGTCATCAGCGGCGCCGGCTTGGCCTTTGCCGCATTGGGTAACGGCCTGACCCCGGTGAACGTGTTCTGGGCGCTGGGCAGTTTGCTCGGCTTGAACCTGATCCTGCTGATCAGTTGGGCCCTAGGCCTGCTGTTTGCCGGTGAACACAGCGCCAGCCTGGGGCGATTGTGGTTGTGGCTCAGCGAAAAACTCGCCCGGGATGCCAAGGCCGCGCAATTGGCGCCCGCGCTGTTGCTGTTGCTGCAACGGCAGAAACTCAATCGCTGGGCCGTGGGCGTGCTGGTCAACAGTTTATGGCTGCTGGCGTTGCTCAGTGCCCTGGTGATTCTTCTTACGCTGCTCGCCACCCGTCGCTACGGCTTCGTGTGGGAAACCACCATCCTCGGTGCCGACACCTTTGTCGCCGTCACCCAAGCCCTGGGCAGCCTGCCCGCCCTGCTGGGCTTCAACGTGCCCACCGTCGACATGATCCGCGCCAGCGGCGATGCCGCCCTGAATATCGAAAGCGCCCGCCAGGCCTGGGCCGCGTGGCTGGTGGGTGTACTGCTGGCGTACGGCCTGCTGCCAAGGTTGATCCTCGCCCTGCTGTGCCTGTGGCGTTGGAAACGCGGGCGTGCGGCCCTGCGCCTGGACCTCAACCTGCCCGGCTACAGCCAACTGCGCGAACGCCTGATGCCCAGCAGCGAACGCCTCGGCGTCAACGATGCCGCGCCCGAGCAACTGCACCACGTCAGCGGGGGCGTCAGTGAAGTGGAAAGCGACGGCGCCCTGCTGGTGGCCATCGAACTGGACGACCAGCATCCCTGGCCACCCAAACTGCCCGCCAGCGTGAAGAACGCCGGCATCCTCGACAGCCGCGAGTCGCGCCACACACTGCTGGAGCAACTCACCCGCTTCCCGCCTGCCCGACTGGCCATCGCCTGCGATCCACGCCGCTCGCCCGACCGTGGCAGCCTGGCGCTGATCGCCGAACTCGCCCGCAGCGCCGCCGCCACCCGCGTCTGGCTGCTGCAAGCGCCGCCCGGCCAGGCCCTGGACGCCGAGCGTCTGGGCGACTGGCATGCCGCGTTGCAGCAACTTGATGTGCCGTTCGCCGACTGTGCACCGCTGAACTGGCTGGAGACCGGTCATGACTAAACCGCTGAAACTCGCCGTGGTCGGCCACACCAACGTCGGCAAGACCTCACTGCTGCGCACGTTGACCCGCGACGTGGGCTTCGGCGAAGTGTCCCATCGCCCCAGCACCACGCGGCATGTCGAAGGCGCGCGCCTGTCGGTGGAGGGCGAGGCGCTGCTGGAACTCTACGACACCCCCGGCCTTGAAGACGCCATCGCCCTGCTCGACTACCTGGAGCGTCTGGATCGTCCCGGCGAACGCCTCGATGGCCCGGCCCGCCTGGCACGGTTCCTGGAAGGCAGCGAAGCGCGCCAGCGTTTCGAGCAGGAAGCCAAGGTGCTGCGCCAACTGCTGGCCTCGGACGCCGGGCTGTATGTGATTGATGCCCGCGAACCGGTGCTGGCCAAGTACCGCGACGAGCTGCAGGTACTGGCCAGTTGTGGCAAGCCGTTGTTGCCGGTGCTCAACTTTGTCAGCAGCAGCGACCACCGCGAGCCGGACTGGCGCGAAGCGCTGGCCCGCCTCGGCCTGCACGCACTGGTGCGCTTCGACAGCGTGGCGCCGCCGGAAGACGGCGAGCGACGCTTGTACGAAAGCCTCGCCCTGCTGTTGGAAAACGCCCGGCCGCAATTGGAACGCCTGATCCTGGATCAGGAGGCCCAGCGCCAGGCCCGCCAGCAAAGCGCGGCACGCTTGATCGCCGAGTTGCTGATCGACTGCGCCGCCTGCCGTCGCAGTGTGGTCACTGAAGATGAACCGCAAGCCATCGGCGACCTGCGCAAAGCTGTGCGCCAGCGCGAGCAAAAATGTGTAGAGGCTCTGCTCAAACTCTTCGGCTTCCGCCCGCAGGATGCCGCCGCCAGCGACCTGCCGTTGCTCGACGGCCGCTGGGGCGATGACCTATTCAACCCCGAAACCCTCAAGCAACTCGGCGTACGCGTGGGGGGAGGGATCGCCGCCGGTGCAGCCGCCGGTGCGGGTGTGGATTTGTTGGTCGGAGGATTAACCCTGGGCGCCGCCGCCCTGGCCGGGGCGATTGCCGGTGGCGCGCTGCAAACCGCACGCAGCTACGGCAGCCGTTTGCTGGGCAAGATCAAGGGTCAGCGCGAACTGACCGTGGACGACAGCGTGCTGCGCCTGCTCGCCCTGCGCCAGCGCCAACTGCTCAAGGCCTTGAACCTGCGCGGCCATGCCGCGATGCACAGCATCAAGGTCGACACGCCCCAGGACAAAACCTGGCGCGAAGGCAAGTTGCCAGACGCCCTGCACAAGGCCCGCGCCCACCCGCAATGGTCGTCCCTCAACCCCCACGCCAAACTCAGCCAGGCCGAGCGCCAGGAACAGATCGAAGCACTGGCTACCCGGCTCGACGAGGCGTAAACCGCTTACACCTCATACCAGTTCAAGGCCAGGAAGGTCGTGCATAGCGAGCGGATCAGTTCCTTGTCCGCCTTGTCAGCCGCGCCATTGCGGTCAACGTCACTGTGGGTGAACGACTCCAGTACGCCGTCGCTGTCGCCGTCATAGGCCGCCACCTTGTAGATCAGCGCAGCGCCAGCCCCAGAGGCACCAGGTTCGTGGAAGTCCAGCTTGACTGCGTTCGGCTGACCGGTTTTGCCGAAATGGTCGACGTACATGATCAATGTACGCTGCCACTGTCTAGCCGAATTGAACCAATTCAGCTTCAAGAAGCTGTCAGCGAAACTCACCAACTGAGGTTTGTCCACAACCAGACAGTCAGGCAGAGGTTCTCCCGCCAGTTGCAGATCGACCTTGCCATCCACTGTCATATCCAAGCCGACGGTTTCGTAGATCAGCGCGTCGGGGGCACCCGGTTGCTGTTGATAAAAATGCAGAATCACCGCATCGGCGCGACCATTCCCGCACAAGTCCTGGGCGGTGGCTTTCAAATAACGCATCGCATTGCTCCTTTAACTAAAGAAGCAAGCACCTTAGTAACGTGCCGATAGTGACTCTAGGCGGCGTGTCTGCGTTATGCGTAAGGCCACTCTACACAGCGAGTAGCCGTATAGCCTTGGCCTTGAGCAACTGCAGATCCATCACCGGCACATGCATTTCCTTGGCCTGTTCGTCCCAATGACGCATGCGCAGGCTGACCGCGCACAGCGGGTCCTGCTCGAACGCCCGAGCTTCCTCGGCACTCATCACACCGCCCTGGTAACCCAGGGTGCGGCGGCTGGCTTCGCTCAGGCGGGCGTAGTAGTCCGGTTGGCTGAACGTCAGGTAACGCTTGGCCTGCACGTGGTATTCCACCAGTTTGGCCATGCGCTCGCTGAACCCTGCACGGCGCAGGTAATCGGCCCCCAGCCGTTCATGGCTGACCACGCCATAACCGCCCATGTTCTCGCCACCTTGGCCGCAAATGTGCCCGATGTCGTGGAAAAACGCCGCCAGCACCACTTCATCGTCAAAGCCCTCGGCCATCGCCAGCTGCGCGGCCTGGGACATGTGTTCGATCTGCGACACCGGCTCGCCGATGTAATCCGCCGCGCCGTGCGTTTCGTACAAGCCGAAGACGTCGGCAATTACCTGTTCCGGGTTCATCACGCCGCTCCCCACAAGGTTGTGATATTTCGCTCGGCCATCGCCGGCCCCACGCTCATGCCCACACCGGTGTGCATCAGCGCCGCACTCACCCCCGGCGCCGCACGCACGAATGAAAACGGCCCCGGCCCGCGCGAGCCGTACACGCCCTGCCACCGCTCCACCACCTGGATCTTGCACCCCAGGGTTTGCTCGGCCAGCTCGATCATCCAGTCGTCCACTTGCTCGGCGTTGAACGGCGAGGCATCGCTGCCGTAATCGTGGGAGTCGCCGATGATCAGTTCGCCATGGGGCGTCGGGCTGATCAGCAGGTGAATCCCGTGCTCGTGCAAATGCGGTTCGTCACGCAGGATCTGCGCCTGCACCGGCGCCGCTTCCGGCAGGTCGGCAAAGGCGCCGTAGTGCACGCAACTCAAGCCCGTGAGCAACGCGTGTTGCAGGTTCAGGTTCACCGTTGGCCGGGCACGCAGCATTTGCAGGCGGCAGATACTCGGGTTGAGCTCGGCCATCGCCTCGGCCAGCAGGGTTTGGTAGTCATGGCCGGAACACACGATGATCTGCTCACCGCGAAAGCTGCCCGCCGTGCTGTGCAACTGGCCCGGCTCGACGTCGCGCACCAGGGTGGAGAAGTAGAACTCCACGTTCAGCGCCTGCGCCAGGTAGTTGATCAGCGCCGGGATCGCTTCGCGCGAATACAGCTGCTGGTCGTCCTTGCCGTGCAGTGCGGCGCGGTGATGGCGGAACTGGCCGCCGTACAGGTCCTTCATGGCCGAGCCTTGCAGCAGCTCGACGTTGTAGCCGTGTTCCCGCGCGCGGCCGGCGCAGAAGGCTTCCAGCAGGTGTTCTTCGGCTTCGGTGCGGGCGAACAGGTACGCGCCGTTGCGTTTGAGTTGCAGGCCGGCGACTTGAGCCCAATGGCCCCAGATGTCGCGGCTTTGCCGCGCCAGGTCGAGCATCGGGCCGGGCGGCTGGCCGGTGACCAGGGCTTGGCCGAAGTTGCGCACCGAGGCGCCCAGTGGCGTGGCGCTGCGTTCGAAGACCTTGACCTTGAGGCCGCGCTTGGCGGCGGCGTAGGCGTGGGACAGGCCGAGGATGCCGGCGCCCACGATCAGCAGATCCGTGTGGTGTGTCATGGAGTGATGTCCTGAATTTGAAGCCGCCTTCGCAGGCAAGCCAGCTCCCACATTTTTGATTTGTGAACACATTCAAATGTGGGAGCTGGCTTGCCTGCGAAGAGGCCATCAGCCCTAACGAAAATTCTTACTGACCGGCTACCTTCTCCGACTTGCCGTCATAGCGCTTGCGCCACTCAGTCAGGATGCTGTCGCGGTTCTTCGACGCCCAGGCAAAGTCGTTCTTGATCAAACGCTGCTCGTAGTCAGCCGGCAATTCGGTCTGCGGCTTGGCAATGCCCGGTTGGGCGAGCACGGCGAAGTTGTCTTTGTACAGGTCCATAGCCGCGCTGCTGGCAGAGAAGTCCGCGAGCTTTTTGGCGGCGTCCGCATGGGCGGTGCCCTTGATCACGGCGGTGGCTTCAATGTCCCAGCCCAGGCCTTCTTTCGGCAGGATGATGTCCAGCGGCGCACCCTGGCGTTTGAGCTGCACGGCCGGGTATTCGAAGGAGATTCCGATCGGGAACTCACCCGAAGCCGCCAGCTTGCACGGCTTGGAACCGGAGTGAACGTATTGGCCGATGTTCTGGTGCAGGTCGTCCATGTACTGCCAGCCCTGCTTCTCGCCGAAGGTCTGCAACCAGGCGCTGACGTCCAGGAAACCGGTGCCGGAAGACGCAGGGTTCGGCATCACGATCTTGCCCTTGTACTCAGGCTTGGTCAGGTCTTGCCAGCTCACCGGCTTGGTCAGGCCCTGTTTCTCGGCTTCTACAGTGTTGAAGCAGATGGTTGCCGCCCAGACGTCCATGCCCACCCAGGCCGGTGGGTTGGCCGGGTCACGGTAGTGTTTGCCGATCTTGTCCAGGTCCTTTGGCGCGTAGTTGTCCAGCATGCCCTGCTGGTCGAGGATCGCCAGGCTCGACGCGGCCAGGCCCCACACCACGTCGGCTTGCGGACGGTCTTTCTCGGCCAGCAGCTTGGCAGTGATGATGCCGGTGGAGTCACGTACCCACTTGATCTCGACGTCAGGGTTGGCCTTTTCGAACGCCTGCTTGTAGGTCTTCAACTGCTCGGCTTCGAGGGCCGTGTACACGGTGAGCTCGGTCTTGGCGAAGGCATTCAGGCTGAATGCAGTGAGTACGGCAGCGACCAGCGCCAGGGGCTTGAACATGCAACACCTCCTATCGGGATTATTGGCCGGGCGCGGTCTGGCGCCAGGCTTGGGAGCGACGCAGTGCGCCACGTGAAGCCCACGCCAGCAGCAGCGAGACGCCGGCTGAAGTGAACAGGATCAGGGTCGACATGGCCGCCGCACCGCCCACGTTGCCGGCATCGTCCATGTTCAACACGGCGACGGCGGCGAGGATGGTGTCGGGGCTGTAGAGGAAGATCGCAGCCGACACAGTGGTCATGGCCGATACAAACAGGTAGCGCACGATGTCCAGCAACGCCGGCAGGCAGATCGGCACGGTCACGCGCAGGTAGTGGCGGTACAGCGGCGCCTTGAGGGACAGCGCGGCGGCTTCGAACTCGGCGTCCAGTTGGCGCAGGGCCGTAGTGGCAGTCATCTGTGCAGTGGTCAGATAATGCGCAATGGTGCACACCACCAACAGCGTCATGGTCCCGTAGAACACATGCAGCGGGTTGCCATTGAGGTTGAAAAAGAACACGTAGCCCAGGCCCAGCACCAGGCCCGGCACAGCCATCGGCACGAAGCTGAGCATGCGCAGCGCCAGGTTGAGGCCTTTCTGGCCCTTGGTCTTTTCCATCAGGTAAGCACCGGTGAAGATCAGCACGCTGCCGATCAACGCCGTGCACAGCGCCAGGGTCAAGCTGTTGCGATAGGCCAGCCAACCGCCGCCCGCGGTGTCTTCGAACTGGTAGTGGTTGAGGGACAGCGACAGGTTGTACGGCCAGAACTTCACCAGCGAGGAATACACCGCCATGCCGAACACCAGCAGCAACACCGCGCAAATCAACAACACGATGGCCAGGTAGCAGCCGTCGCGCAGCCGCGAGGGCGCCGGCTGGAACACCTGGGCACGGCCGCTCATCGAGTCGCCATGACGGCGGCGCAGCCAGGCGTCCACCCCAAAGCTGAACAGCGCCGGCAACAGCAACACCATGCCGATCAGCGCACCACGCCCGAACTGTTGCTGGCCGACCACCGCCTTGTAGGCTTCCAGCGCCAGCACTTGATAATCTCCGCCGACGACAACGGGCACGCCAAAATCGGTGATGGTCAGGGTGAACACCAGGCAGAACGCAGCGAACACCGCCTGGCGCGTCGCCGGCCACGTGATGCTGCGAAACGCCCGCGCCGGACTGGCGCCCATGCTGGAGGCAGCGTCGAACAGGCGCGCATCCGCCAGGGACAGCGCCGACAGCAGGATCATCAAGGCGTGTGGGAAGGTGTAGATCACTTCGCCGAGAACAATGCCCCAGAAGCCGTAGATATTGTCCGAGAGCAAGCCACGCAGCATGCCCTGGTTACCGAACAGGTAGACCAGCGCAATGCCTGGCAACATCGACGGCGCCATCAGTGGCAGCAGCGACATGCCACGCCAGATCGCCTTGCCGGGAATCAGCGTGCGTTGCAGGGCGTAGGCAAACAGGTAGGCCAGCGGTACGACAATCGCCGCCACGCTGAGGGAGACTTTCAGGCTATTGCCCAGCAGCCAGTGGAAGTTGTCGCTGGTCACCAGTTCCCGCGCCGCCACCAAGCCACCGCCCTGCCCGGCTTCACTGCTGAAACCGCGCCAGAAGATCGCCAGCAAGGGCAGCAACACGGCGATGCCCAGCAGCACCAGCCACAGCAGTTTGCCGCCGACCACGAAAATACGGTCGCCGGTTTCGGCACGGGTCACCTGTCGTGGCTGCGTCATGACAGTGGCCATCTCAGGCAAACACCTGCAGGCTGCGTGGCGGCAAGGCCACCCAGATATCCTGCGCACCCAGGCGCGGCATGGCTTCCGGCGCCAACTCGGCCAGCAATGGGTGGCCGGGCAACTGCTCCAGCTCAAAGCTCATGCGGCAACGATTGCCGAGGAAGGTGATCTCGCGGACCTTGGCCGGGAACAGGTTCTCTTCATGCACCGGCGGGTTGACGCTGATCGCTTCCGGGCGGCAGAACAGGCGGCCGGACTTGGCCACGCCGGCGTCGTCGGCCAAGCGCATGTTCATCCCACCCACCTGGGCGTGGCTGGCACTGTTGCGGCTGAACGGCAGCCAGTTGCCCTGGCCCACAAACTCCGCCACGAACGGCGTGGCCGGGCGGTCGTAGATTTCCTGGGGCGTGGCGTACTGCTCGACCTTGCCGTTGTTCATCACGGCAATGCGGTCGGCCATCAGCATGGCCTCGTCCTGGTTGTGGGTGACCATCAACGTGGTGATGCCCAGGCGGCGCTGCAGTTGGCGCAATTCGGTGCACAAATGCTCGCGGACGCGGGCGTCGAGGGCCGACATCGGTTCATCCAGCAACAACAACGAAGGGGCCGGCGCCAACGCACGGGCCAGGGCCACGCGTTGCTGCTGGCCGCCAGAGAGTTGGCCGGGGTATTTCTTTTCACTGCCGACCAGGCCGACCAGCTCCAGCATCTGCCCGACGCGCTTGCGCACTTCATCGCGGCCGCTGCCAGTGAGGCCGTAGCCGATATTCGCTTCGACGGTGAGGTTGGGAAACAGCGCGTAAGACTGGAACAGAATGCCGTAGTCCCGCGCCTGGGGCGGCAGCAGGGACACGTCGCGGTTGCCCAGGCGCAGCTCACCGCCGTCCTGGCGCTCCAGGCCGGCAATGCAGCGCAGCAAGGTGGTCTTGCCACAGCCGGACGGGCCCAGTAGGCACACCAGTTCGCCCGCAGCGACGTCCAGAGAAACGTTGTCCAGGGCGGTGAAGGCGCCGAAACGCTTCTGGATACCGCGCACCGTCATCGGCGCGCCGGGGTTAGTCAGGGCTGTGTTCATGGTGGCACCTCATCAAACGGATGAAGGCCATGCTAGGAGGGCAATGCGTCCCTGATGTGGCAGGAAGGCAAAATGGGGCGATAGTGGTATTGGTAGATTTGGGTAGGCGATATTTCTTCAGAGAGACCTGAGTAACGCAACACCTGTAAGATCACGAAACAGAAGCAGCATCACAGGACACGACCTACCCCTGTTTACTTACACCTAAACCGGCTACGATCCCGCATCAATCGCTTTTGAAGTGGACTCAAAAATGATAAAAAATGTTGACAGGGTAGTCTCATTGATCAGTTTACTTATCGGTTTATCCAGCATTGCCATCAGTATATATCTGACATCTCCAGAGAGTAACGCCAATATTGTTTCACTCTCAGGATGGATCGTGTCTGCAGTTATTACCCTAGCTCTAAGCATTACAGCATTTAGAGCTTTAGAAAAATTTGAGACCGATTTAATTTTTGCTAAAGACGAGTCAATAAAATTCAAAAATGAATCTATAAAATATCAGAACGACCTAATATCCCAACAAAACGATCTTGTTTCGTATAGGAACATTTCCAATTCTCTTTCCTCAATGATAAATCCAGAGCCTCTAAAAGACACGATCAGAAATAAACTTGCAGCCCACTTAGAGAGCCAAGCAGAACGGAGGGATGAGCGATGAACATTAACTTTAAAGATTTTAAGTATTACCCGATAATTCGTACGCGACAAGCTGAGCTCAGCGGTTATTCACATCTTGACGAAAAATCAAAAGACAGCCTTACACCGGTGATAATTCTGGGAAAATGGCGTAACTCTGACGGATGTGAAAAAGCAATTGCGAAAATCACCGAATGTGTAGGTCAACGAAACTATATTCTTGATCTCACGAGAGAGCTTCAACATCAAAACCAAGCTGTAAGAGACCTAATGAACCCTGAGGAAAACTTTAAAAACTGGGTTGATTTTGTTGAAAAAAACGAGAATATAATTCCTACTGTACAATTCACACCAGGAGCAAAGGGGCGTGAAATTGTCAGGCAGGCACTTAGCTTAGAGCGTCTACAGCGCCCTCCCGTATTTCGTATTAAAGACTTTAAAACGGACTTGGAACACACTCTAAACTCTTTATACGCCCTTGAGCACCCCGAAAAATCCTTGATTATTATAGATGCTGGATTCATTAGAGACATCTCAACTAAAAACATTAAACCAGGCGTACTGGAAAGCATACTAAAAACAATCAATACAATAGTTGAAGAGGTACCAGAGGTCCCACGAGTGCTAGCTGGCACTAGTTTCCCAAGATCGGTAACACCTTTCTTAAATGAAAAAAGCGAAACATCAGGAAAAGTAGATATCTTAGAAAATCTATTATTCGAAGAAATTGGTTCAGACATAGTAATTTATGGAGATCACGCGTCCATACATTCAGTAGTTTACGATGACCTTGGAGGAGTATTTCTGCCTCGTTTAGATATACCTAGCGACGGCTTTTGGTTTTTCGAGCGGCGCCCCCGGACTAAAGGTGAAGGGTTCATAGATGCAGCAGCGGTGTTATTAAAAGAACATCCCGAGATTGCTGAAAGCGAAAGCTGGGGGGCACAGATGTTAAAGAATACGGTTAGCCGAGTTGGTGATACCATAAATGCGCCGGTGACAGCCATTTCCGTACGAGTAAATCTACATATAAACTACCAACTGGAGCGCCTCAAAGTTGGCATTCCAGAAAACGAAGATGATTGGATACTTTAATATTAGGATGGAACCAAAACAAACCGGGGGATATTTTCAGGAATATCCCCTTTCGGAAAAAACTTAGACAAGTTTATTTCTCGCCGTTCAATATTCACACCCAGTGTTCTTGGGCATTTGAATAGCTTCTCCATCTCTTTTCGTCGAACCTTTGAACGACTAAGATTATCCATTTCGTGAGGAAACACTACACCATCAGAGCATGTAGCGAAAAATAACGAGCTCGTTTTTTCATACCTCACCTTTATTGCCCTGAGTACAAAACCTCTAATTATTGAAATTGGTATATCTGAAGCTAATTCAGTCAAACTTTCGCGAGAAAGCCTTGAAAGATTCGTATACCCCATGTGAGCCCTTATCAGCTCTATCAACTCGGACTTCAAAAGAAAATCGCACAAGAAACTAATATTTCGTACCCGCTCAATTCTTCCTGGGCGAATCACTCGAAGCTGGACCTTTCCATTACTATTCAACGACGCCTTCCAAACACCTATTTTCTCGTTACTTTGCAATGCATGTTCGACAAACTTTCCAGAGACAACCAAAATTAGCTTGTCGAACCTCGAAGAATAATCTGAAACCTGTCCATCTAATCTACGAAGCGTATCCAAGTCACTTTTAATCTCGAAAGCATGGAGATTTTCATTAACCACCGCCAAGTCAGCGCGTCGAGTACCATGAGAAAAAACCATCTCATTTATAAGTACCGCATCACCACTACTGACCTTGTTCTGAATTTTCGCGATGACTGCAGCTTTAATCATCTGCTCATTCAACATATATAAACCATAATAAAGTCAAAAAAATATAAAATTAGTATTCACGTACCAAAATAACACAGCCCGGCACCTTGGTAACGACAGAAAATCTATACACCTTGAGAACGTAATTGACTCCTAAACCTCAGCAGACCTCCATAAATCTGAGCATATAGCTGAGAGGTTTACATCTTCAACAGCCAGCGATTTCCTGCGCCAACCCCAGAAACGCCGCCGGCAACCGTGCGCCTTTGCGCTCCTTGAGGCAGTACAGATACTCCGGAATCTGCGGCGCATGCTCGATGGTCAGCACCCGCAACTGCGGGTCATGGGGCACTTCCTGGCGTGCAATGATGCTGATGCCGATATTGCGCAGCACCGCCTCGCGGATCGACTCGCGGCTGCCGATCTCCAGCAGCGGCCCATAACTCACACCGGCGCCCTGCAACATTTCTTCGGTCAGTCGTCGCGTGGTGGAGCCGGCTTCGCGCATCAACAAGGTGTGCCCGGCCAACGCACTGAGCGGCACATGGTCGAGCTTGGCCAGCGGGTGGTTGCGATGCACCGCCAGCACCAGCGGGTCGGTGCCGAGCACGCGGCGGATCAGACGCGGGTCTTCGAGCAATTGTGACGAGGCGGCGACGTCGACGCGGTAATCGTCCAGTGCTTCGAGGACCTGCTGTGAGTTGCCGATCTCCACCGATACCTCCACGTGGGGCAGGCGTTCGCGGAAGGCTTTGACCAGGTCGAGGATGTAATACGGCGCCGTCGCGGCAATCCTCAATGCGCCCTGCACCTGGCCGGTGTTGCGCAGGAAAAACTCGATATCCGCTTCCTGCTGCAACAACGTCTTGACCATCGGCAGCAGCCGCGCGCCGTCGTCACTGACGGTGAGGCGGCGCCCGCCACGGTAGAACAGCTCAACGCCGTATTGGCTTTCCAGGTTGCGGATCTGGGTGGTGACCGTGGGCTGGCTCAAGCCGAGTTTTTTCGCCGCCTGGGTGATGCTGCCCAGGCGGGCGACCATGAAAAAAGCCTTCAGCTCGGCACTCAGCACACCACCCTCTCATCGTTTATTTGCGCAACAGGCGCAGGCCATTGAACACCACCAGCAGGCTCACGCCCATGTCGGCGAACACCGCCATCCACATAGTGGCCATGCCCAGGAAGGTGACCGCCAGGAAGATCGCCTTGATCACCAGCGCCAGGGCGATGTTCTGCTTGAGGATACTCGACGTTTGCCGCGAGAGCCGAATGAAAGCCGGAATCTTGCGCAAATCATCGTCCATCAACGCCACGTCGGCGGTCTCGATGGCGGTGTCGGTGCCCGCTGCGGCCATGGCAAAGCCGATCTCGGCACGGGCCAGGGCCGGCGCGTCGTTGATGCCGTCGCCGACCATGCCCACGCGGTGGCCTTGGCCGTAGAGGGTTTCAATGGCTTGCAGTTTGTCGGTGGGCAACAGATCGCCCTGGGCCTGATCGATGCCGACCTGGGCGCCAATCGCCTGAGCAGTGTGGGTGTTGTCGCCAGTGAGCATCAGGGTCTTGATCCCCAACGCATGCAACTGCTGGATGGCTTCGCGGCTGCTGTCTTTGACGGTGTCGGCCACGGCGAACAGCGCCAGCGGGCCGGACTTGTCGAGCAGCAACACCACGGACTTGCCTTGTTTTTCCAGGGCGAAGAGTTTTTCTTCCAGGGCCGGCGAGCACAGGCCTAGGTCTTCCACCAGGCGATGGTTGCCCAGGTGGTAGGTCTGGCCATTGATATCGCCGCGCACACCCCGCCCGGCCAGGGCCTCGAAGTTATCCACAACGTGCGTCGGCAGGTTTTTATCCACAGCCGCGTTGGCGATGGCCAGGGACACCGGGTGGTCGGACCGCCCGGCCAAACTGGCGGCCAGGGCCGGCGCGCTGCCCTCGACGTTGGGGAACAGAGGCAAGTAGTCGGTTTGCACCGGCTTGCCGTGGGTGATGGTGCCGGTCTTGTCGAGGGCCAGATAATCAAGCTTGTAACCGCCCTCCAGGTACACGCCGCCCTTGATCAGAATGCCTTTGCGCGCCGCTGCCGCCAGGCCGCTGACGATGGTCACCGGGGTGGAAATCACC
The DNA here is from genome assembly GCF_024810135.1 of Pseudomonas sp. BIGb0164. Taxonomy (NCBI): domain Bacteria; kingdom Pseudomonadati; phylum Pseudomonadota; class Gammaproteobacteria; order Pseudomonadales; family Pseudomonadaceae; genus Pseudomonas; species Pseudomonas sp. BIGb0164. The sequence continues at coordinate 295,524 of NZ_JANUEA010000003.1, forward strand.
AGTGCACAAGGGCACGCGACCACCAGCAGCACGAGGGCGCGGTAGATCCAGTCAAACCAGGCGCCGGCCATGAACAGCGGCGGGATCACTGCCACGCCCAGGGCAAACAGGAACACGGCCGGGGTGTAGACCTTCGAGAAGCTGTCGACAAAGCGCTGGGTCGGCGCCCTTGCGCCTTGGGCCTGCTCCACGGCGTGGATGATGCGCGCCAGGGTGGAGTTGTTGGCCGCAGCCGTCACCTTGTATTCCAGGGAGCCGGCCTGGTTGATGGTGCCGGCGAAGACTTTATCGCCCACGGTCTTTTCAATCGGCAGGCTTTCGCCGGTGATCGGCGCCTGGTCGATGGTGGACTGGCCGGCGGTGACTTCACCGTCCAGGCCAATGCGTTCGCCGGGCTTTACCCTCACGATCGCGCCAATCTCAATACTTTTGACGTCCTGTTCAGCCCACGAACCGTCCGCCTGCCGAACTGTGGCCTGCTCGGGTGTCATCTGCATCAAGCCGCTGATGGCGTTGCGTGCACGGTCCAGGGACTTGGCTTCGATCAGCTCGGCCACGGTAAACAGGAACATCACCATGGCCGCTTCCGGCCACTGGCCAATCAGCACGGCGCCGGTGACGGCGATGCTCATCAGGGCATTGATGTTCAGGTTGAGGTTTTTCAGGGCGATCCAGCCCTTTTTGTAGGTGGTGAGACCGCCGCTGAGGATCGACACCAGCGCCACCACTGCAATCACCCATGTCGGCGCGGCGTTGGTGAAGTGCAGCACTTCGGCGCCCAATGCGCCGACGCCAGACACCGCCAGCGGCCACCCGTGTTTCTTGGCAGGCGGCTCGGCGGCCGGGGTGCCTTCCTCGATAGGGTCAGCCTGCATGCCGAGGGATTTGATCGCGTCGATGATCGGCGCTGTAGTCGGCAGGTCATGGGTGACGCCGAGGATGCGGTTGATCAGGTTGAATTCCAGTTGCTGCACGCCGGCCAGCTTGCCCAGTTTGTTCTGGATCAGCGTCTGCTCGGTGGGGCAGTCCATGGCTTCGATGCGGAAGGTGCTCAGGCGCGAGCCAGCGGTGGAGGCTTCGCTCAGCTGCACCACCGCAGGGGCTGGCGTGCCGGAACAGCAGGAGCCACCGTGGCCGTGGTTGTGCACAGGCGTGAGTTTCTTCGGGGCATGATCGTGATCATGGTCATGACCGTGGTCGTGCTTGTGTGGGGTGTGGAGGGAATCGCTCATTCTGTCGCGTCCGTAAAGGTGCCTGTTGCCAAGTAAAGACCCTGTAGCCACTATAGGGTCAAGCACCCATTTGGAGATTGCTGCGATGAAGATCGGCGAACTGGCCAAACTGACCGACTGTCAGGTGGAAACCATCCGGTATTACGAGAAAGAAGGCCTGCTGCCACCGCCAGCCCGCACAGACGCCAACTACCGCGTGTACACCCAGGCGCACACCGAGCGGCTGATCTTTATCCGCAACTGCCGCAGCCTCGACATGACCCTGGAAGAAATCCGCAGCCTGCTGGGCCTGCGCGACAGCCCCCAGGACCAGTGCGAAAGCGTGAATGCGTTGATTGACGAGCACATCCACCACGTGAAAGCGCGGATTGATGGGCTGCTGGCGTTGCAGGAACAATTGCTCGACCTGCGCCAACGCTGTGGCGGCGGGCCGGAATGCGGGATTTTGCAGCGTCTGGAAGTCAGCGGGAGTGTCGCGGCCAGCGAGGCCGAGCACTCACATGTGGGCCGCAGTCATGGGCACTAACCCAGATGGATGGCGCCCCACAGGGGACTTGTGCAGCGACGAAGATCCACTGTAGGAGCTGGCTTGCCTGCGATGGCGACGGCACAGCCAATAGAGAGGTCGCCTGACCCACCGCTATTGCCGGCAAGCCAGCTCCCACAGTGATTAGTGTTGCTGCAAGTCTTCGGGCAATAGAGCCTCGGGGATGTTCTGGTAACTCACCGGCCGCAGGAACCGGCGGATCGCCATCGTGCCCACCGACGTCGCGCCAAAGTTGGTCGACGCCGGATACGGCCCGCCATGCACCATGGCCTCGCTCACTTCCACACCGGTCGGGAAGCCATTGGCAAGAATGCGCCCGGCCTTGCGCTCCAGAATCGGCAGCAAGCGGCTGACCTCGGCGCTGTCCTCTGCATCCAGATGAACCGTGCAAGTCAGCTGGCCTTCCAGGGAACGCGCAACCTCCAGCATCTCCTCGCCATCCTTGACCGTTACCACCAGCCCCAACGGGCCGAACACTTCATGACCCAATGACGCATTGGCCAGCCATTCGCGGCCCGTGGTGGCGAACAGATACGGCATCGCCTGGCGCGGCTCGCAGGTGTTGGACAGCACTTCACGCACACCCACGGCATTGGCCACACGTTCACGGCCATCGCGATACGCGGCGGCAATGCCTTCGGTCAGCATCACCTGGGCGCCGACCGGCGCCAACGCGGTGACCGCCGCGTCGATAAACGCATTGGCCGCCTCACCTTCAGCCAACACCGCCACGCCAGGGTTGGTGCAGAACTGCCCCGCGCCCATGGTCAATGAACCGGCCCAACCCTTGGCAATCTCCAACCCGCGCGCTGCCACCGCATGGGGCATCAGGAACATCGGGTTCACCGAACCCAACTCGCCAAAAAACGGAATCGGCTCGAATCGCTTGGCACACAGATCAAACAACGCCCTGCCCGCCCCCAGCGAACCGGTGAAACCCACCGCCTTGATCAGCGGATGCTGCACCAGCCGTTGCCCCACCGCCCGCGAACCGCCGTGCACCAGGCTGAAGACGCCCGGGTGAACGTCGCACTGCTTGATCGCCGCATGAATCGCCTCGGCCACGATCTCGCTGGTGCCAGGGTGCGCCTCGTGCCCCTTCACCACCACCGGGCAACCGGCAGCCAGCGCCGACGCCACGTCACCGCCTGCGGTGGAGAACGCCAGCGGGAAGTTCGACGCCCCAAACACCGCCACCGGCCCGATCGGGCGCTGGATCAAGCGAATGTCCGGGCGCGGCAGCGGCTGGCGATCGGGCAACGGCAAATCGCGGCGACGGTCCAGGTAATCCCCCGCCAGAATATGCGACGCAAACAATCGCAACTGCCCCACGGTGCGCCCACGCTCACCTTGCAAGCGCCCTTCCGGCAGGCCGGTTTCCAGCGCGCCCACGGTGGTGATGATCGCCGCCCGCGCCTCGATTTCATCGGCGATGGCATTCAACAATTCGGCCCGCGCCTCCCGGCTCGAATAACCGAAGCTCCAGAACGCCGCTTCCGCAGCCTCGCAGGCGCGGTTCACCAGTTCGATGCTGCCTGCCGAAAACCACTGGGCCGGGCCCTGGGTCGGTGCGTTGGAAAAGGTGCTGTCGCCGGCGACCCAAACGCCTGCGATCAGGTGCTTGCCGTGGGGTGTAAAAGACATGGGCGTTTCCCGAAGTTGAAATGGATTAACCGAAATAGCGCACGCGGATAGCGTCAATGGCCACGGCGATAAAGATCATCACGCCACCGATCATGCCGACATAAAACGACGGCACATTCACAATCGCCAGGCCGACCTGGATCACCGTCAGCAACAATACGCCGCCCAGTACGCCTTTGACGTTACCGCGCCCGCCGAACACGCTGACGCCACCGATGATCGGCGCGGCAATCGCATACAAGAGGTAGCTGGAACCCTGGCTGGAGGTGATCGCCATCTGCCAGGACGCCAGCAGAAAGCCCGCCGCCGCCGCGAGAAAACCGGAGATGGTGTAGGTGATGATCTTGACCCGGTCCACGCGGATACCCGCCGAGTTCGACGCAATCGGGTTGCCGCCCACTGCGTAGATCGAGCGACCCAGCACCGTGCGGCGCAGCACCACGCCCATTACCACCAGCGCGACCAGGAACACCACCGGCATCAGCGGCCAGCCACCGAGGGTGACTTGGCCGATCCAGATGTAGCCGTCAGCCATGTTGGTCAGCGTGGTGCCCTGGGTCAGCGCCAGCAGCGCGCCTTGCAGAATGATCATCATCGCCAGGGTTTCGATCAGCGAGACCATTTTCAGCCGGGTGATGCACAGCCCGTTGAAGAAGCCGATCGCAGTGCCCACCAGCAAGCCGATGATCACGGCCAGGTACCACGGCAACCCCCAGCTGGAATAGGCCAGTGCGCCCACCGCCGAAGAGAACCCGGCATTGGCCGGGATCGACAAATCGATCTCCGCCACCAGCAACGGCAGCGCCACCGCGAGCCCCAACATACCGAGCACCGTGGCTTGCACCATCACGTTCTGCAGGTTGAACAGGGTGAAGAAGAATTCGTTGAACAGGCCGAAGCCCGCCACCAGCGCGATCAGCCAGATCCACACCACGTTGTGCAGCACCCAGCCCAGCACGGCCGGGCCGTTGATTTTGGTTGCGGCAGGCGCTACCCCGTTGCCGGGTTTCACTAAAGTACTCATACCCGTGTCTCCACTCTTTTTCTTATTCAACTGCTGGATCCTTGTACGGATGCGCGGATGCGCTCGACGCTGATGTCCTCTCCCGTCAATGTTTCCTTGATCGTGCCCTGATCGAAGATGCACACCCGGTCCACCGCGCGCACCAGTTCATCGGTGTCGCTGGACACGATGATTACCGCCACGCCGGCATCACTGAGTTCGTCGATGATGCGCAACACGTCCTGCTTCACGCCCATGTCGATACCCCGCGTAGGCTCGTCCACCATCAACAGGCGTGGCTGGGTCGCCAGCACCCGGCCCAGGCAGACCTTTTGCTGGTTGCCGCCGCTGAGGGTGTTCACCGAGTAATCCGGATTGGGCGATTTCACGCCCATTGCCGCGAAGTAGTGATTGATCACCGAGGCTTCGGCGTCGGCGTCGATAAACCCCAATCGGCTGCGCGTGGCGAGGGACGACATGGCGATGTTGCTGCCAATCGACATCTGCCCCACGGCGCCGTCCTTGCGGCGGTCGTCGGAGAGGTAGGCAATGCCCGCCTCGAACGCCGCATTGGGGGAACGTGGCAGTGGGCGCACGTCTTCGCCGTTCATCGCCAGGGTGCCGATGGCCGGGTGCAGGCCGAAAATCGCCCGGGCCATTTCCTTCGCGCCGGCACCGGGCAACCCGGTAAACCCGACCACCTCACCTGGCGCGATGTCCAGGCTGTCGAGCGCCAACCACTTGCCACGCACACCGCGCAGGGAAATCGCCGGCGCCTTGCCGTTGTGGTCACGGCGCTTGCGCTGGAACAGCTGCACGCCGTGGCCGATCACCAGTTCGGTGAGCTGCTCGGAGGTCAGCCCGGTGATGTCCGAACGCGTACCCGCCAGGGCGCCGTCGCGCAGCACGGTGACCGCGTCGCAGATTTCGAGGATCTCGTCGTTGTAGTGGGAGATGAAGATGAAGGTCACGCCCTCGCCTTTGAGGCGCAGCATGAAGTCGAACAACTGGCGCCGGTCGACCACGGTCAGTGACGCGGTTGGCTCATCGAGGATGATGACCTTGCCTCCGGAAAACATCGCCCGCAGGATGTTCAGCTTGCGCCGCGCCACGGCGTCGAGCTGACCCGCGAGCGCCTTGGGGTCGATGCCGGAGCCGTCGAGCATGCGCGCCGCGTCCGCGTTCAACTGCTTCCAATCGACCAGGCCATTGCGCGTCGGCCAGATACCGAGCATCAGGTTTTCCGCGGCGGTGAGGTTGCCGATGATCATCGGCTCCTGGGTCACCAGGAACACCCCGGCCTGCTCCATCACCTTGACGTCCACCTGCTTGAGCGGCTGCCCGTTCATGAGGATCTGCCCGGAGGTGGGGATGACCTGCCCGGAAATAATCCCCACCAGCGTGGATTTGCCCGCACCGTTTTCCCCCAGCAGCCCATGGATCGAGCCGCGACGGATTTGCGTGGTCACCCCGCGCAAGGCGCGGACCGGGCCATAGCTTTTGGCGACATTCTCGATGCTCAGGATCGTGTCGTCGGGCGTTGGGTGTAAGGTCATTTTGTTGTTCTCACCATCACCTTGTCGGATAAACATCGCGCCAGCCGTTGCTCACGCCGCGCGACGGCCCATCACTTGGAGGCCACGCCCCACACCTTCTCCGCGACGTAGCCCCAGTGGCGTTTATCGTCGGCGTTTTCAGGGGTGATCATGAACGCCGGGATCACCAGCGCCGGGCCCGTCTTGCCCTGCACGATCTCGCCGGTTTCCCAGAAGTAATCCTTGTTCTGGTAGGTACCCAGCGGCACGGCCTGGCCGTTGAGGGCGTACTTGGTGATCATTTCCACGGCGATCTGGCCGTAGGCAACCGGGTCCTGGGACACGCAGCCGTCCATGTAGCCGTCCTTGATCCAGTCCAGCGCCACGGGTTCGCCGTCGATATTGATGAAGATGACGTGGCCTTTTTCGCCGACTTTTTTCCAGCGATCCTTCTGCTTCAGCGCGGCGGCGATCCCCCGTGACGGCGAGTCCGACGGCGCGTGCACGGCGTCCAGGTCAGGGAATTCCGAGAGGGTCGAGAGCGTGACCGACTGCATCTTGTCCAACTGGCCTTCGGTGGGCCGTGCGAGGTATTTGATCTCGGGGTATTTGGCGAATACCGAGTCCATGCCCTCTTTGCGCAGGCGCCACGCCACCGAGGCCAGGGCGCCGAAGCAGTTGAGCACGGTGCCTTTGGGGCTGCCGTATTTGGCCACCAGGCGTTTGACGATTTCTTCAGCGGCCATCACGCCGCCCTTGAAGTTGTCGAAGCTCACGGTGATCGCCACGTCGCCGCCGTCGGCCGGGGTGTCGATAATGCCCACCGGGATCTTGCGTTGGTTGTAGCGCTTGATCGCCGAAACGATGGCCTGGCTGTCGATGGGGTCGGAGATGATCGCCGACGGCTGGGACAGCATCAGGCTTTGCCATTGGCCCAGCTGGGTGGTGGTGTCGAAGCTGGCATTGGTCGCCTGGAACTTGCCGGACTGGGCCAGCACCGCACGCTTGACCGACTCTTCCTGGATCACGAAGAAGTAGTAATCCAGGCTCTTGTTCGAATAGGCCACCGACAGCGGGGTCTGCGCCATGGCCGTGCGCCCCAGCAGCGAACCCAGCCCCAGTACCACACCGCCTGCCAGGACACTGCGGCGGCTCACGCTCGAAAAATCGACTTTTTTCATGGAAGTGACTCCGACTTATTATTGTTGGTTGAGTACGTCTTTCCTTTCTTCACGCGTCGTGCGGTATAGCTCCAGACAAACCGGGAAATCAGCGCATCTGTACGTAGGACGTGCCGTCAAAACAGCCCACTACCATGCCCACCGCTTCGCGGGTGAACAGGCCGTTTTCCACCACGCCCGGGATTCGGTTCAGCTCGATTTCCAGGGGCGCCGGGTCGGTGAGCACCGGGCCGCAATGGCAATCGAGAATGAAGTTGCCGCTGTCGGTCACCACAGTCTCGCCGTTGCGTTCGCGGCGGATGATCTGCACCTCGCGGATGCCATGTTCGGCCAGCACGCGCTGGACCAGGCGCTCGGTCTGCTTCCAGCCGAACTGCACCACTTCCACCGGCAGCGGGAAGGCGCCCAGGCGGTCGACGATCTTGGTTTCGTCGGTCACGCAGATCATGCGTTTGGAGGCGTGGGCGATGATCTTTTCCCACAGCAGGCAAGCGCCGCCGCCCTTGATCATGTTGAACTGGCGGTCGATCTCGTCGGGGCCATCGACGGTCAGGTCCAGCTCGCCGATCTCGTTGGGGTCGGTGATTTCGATGCCGACTTCCCGCGCCACGTCATTGGTGGAGCGCGAGGTGGTGGTGCAGGTCAGTTTCAAGCCGTTGGCCACGTGCTTGCCCAGCTCGCGAACGAAGAAATGCGAGGTGGTCCCGGAGCCCAGGCCCAGCTTCATGCCATCGCGCACAAATTCCTCGATCACCCGGCGGGCGGCGACCTTCTTGGCTTCGTTCTGTTGATTACTCATTACCTGCTCCACGGATCGGGGTTTAAATTTTGTCGGTACGCCAGGAATCGAGAGCGGTCAGTTGATCGGGGAACTGACTGCCGCTAGCGATGGCAATCGCCGCCACCAGCATGTTGGTGACCAAATGGTGGTTGAGCCGTGATGCCAAGGGCGTCATCAGCTCGGTGTGTTCGTAGGGCTTCACGGCGATCAGCACGTCCGAGACTTTCGCCAGCGGGCTGTCATCGGCGGCAATCGACACCACCTTGGCCCCGGCTTTGCGCGCGGCAATGGCCATGTCGACCATCTGCCGGGTGTGCCCCGACTGCGAAAAGATCAGCGCGACTTCACCGCTGCGTGCGCCTTCGGCGTGCATTTCCTGGCGCTTGCCGCCGAGCAAGGCCTGGCAGCGCATGCCCAGGCGCTGGAACTTGTGCTCGGCGTCCAGCGCGTTGACCACCGAAATGCCGGTGGCGTAGATGCCTACCCAGCTCGCGGCCTGCAACAGCTGCGCGGCCTCGGCGACTTTTTCCGGTTTCAGGTCTTCTTCCAAACGCTGGATCGCGTTCAACGAATTGCGGCAGGTCTTGCGCACAATGTTGTCGATGCTGTCATCCGGGATGATCTGCTCGTAGGCAAACGGCGCCGACGGCACCAGGCTCTGCACCAGGTGCAGCTTCAATTCCTGATAGCTCTCGAAACCGAAACGCCGGCAGAAACGCATCACGGTCGGGTCGCTGACCGAACAGGTTTCCGACAACTTGGCCATGCTCATCTGCAGCACTTTGGACGGTGATGTGGAGACGAAATTGGCCACCCGGCGCTCGGCGCGGTGCATGTTCTTGCTTTCATCAATAATGCGTTGCAGCAAACTGTCGCTCATATCCGCTCCTTGGCGATTGGTGGGCTGCGTTGTAACAGATCAGCCAAACGGTTCAAGCGCTGCGCCGGGGAAATCTCCACCAGTGGGCCACCGCCCCACGGCACCACAAAAAACATGACACCAGCGGCCTGCGCGGTTTGCTGGTCAACCCGGGTATCGCCCACATAGGCCCAAGTGTGGTCGGCCAGCGCCATGGCATCGGCCACGGCAAGCAAGTGGCCGGGGTCCGGTTTGCAGGCCGGCACGGCGTCGGCGCCAATCGCGGCATCGAACAGATCCGCCAGGCCCAGTTGCTGCAGCACCTTGCCGGTGACGGCGTGGTTCTTGTTGGTGCAGATGCCCAGGCGGATACCGGCTTCGCGCAGCGCCACCAGGTCTTCGCGCACATGGGGGTAGAACCGCGTGCGCCCGGCCGGGTCGTCCATATAGGCCTGCAAGTAGCCTTCAAACGCGCGCTGCACCTGGGCCTCGGTGTAGGGAATATCCAGGTCTTCGAGGATGTCGACGATCAAGCGCCGAGGCCCGTTGCCCAGGAATGTCTCCACGTGGTCCGGGGCCAGTTCCGGCCAGCCGTTGAGCGTGAAGCCAACATTCAGGGCCTTCGCGATATCGCAGGCGCTGTCGATCAGCGTCCCGTCGAGATCAAAAATCAGCGCGTTATAGACGGCCATGAAAAGACTCCTAATCGAAAAGAGGGGCGCCGAGCTCAACAAAGGTGTCCCTGAGCGTCGGGTACAAATGGCGATAGATGCGATGGGCCTGAGCGTGAACCTCGGCCGTGGCGCCGTCTGGCGCCTGGCGGGTCATTGCACGGCAGCTGGCGGCGGCACTCGCTGCGTCGGGCCATACGTTGACCGCCAGCCCGGCCACCAGCGCCGCGCCGAATGCTGCCCCCTCGGCCGCGCCTTCGGTGGTCACCACGTCGCAGCCGAAAATATCTGCCTGCAACTGGCGCCACAGCACCGAGCGCGCACCACCACCAGACGCCTTGATCACCTGCCCGGCAATGCCCAGCGGGCGCATCAACGCGTACATATCGGCGAGGGCATAGACCGAGCCTTCCATCACGGCGCGGGCCATATCACCGCGTTGATGGCGACCGGTGAGGCCGATAAAGGCAGCCCGCAGAACCGGGTCCGGATAAGGGCAGCGTTCGCCATTGAGGTAGGGCAAAAACAGCAGGCCATGGGCGCCGGGCGGGCTGTCGGCAGCTTCGGCAGCGATCTGCTCGAAGGGCACGCCGGCGCAGAAGGTGTCGCGAAACCAGTTCATCGAGCCACCGGCGTTCAGCGACACGCCCATGCAATGCCACTTGTCGGCGGCGACGTTGCAGAAGATCTGCAGGCGGCCGTCCGGGTTGTCCTGGGGGGTGTCCAGCGCCGCCGCGAGGATGCCGGCGGTGCCGATGGTGGTTTGCAATTCGCCCGGCGCAATCACGCCGGAGCCGAGGGTTTGGATCACCGAATCACCACCGCCACCCGCCACGGGCGTGCCCACGGGCAGGCCAAACAGCTGGGCACCCTGGGCGCTGACCCGGCCGGAAATCACTTGGGATTCAAACACCGGTGGCAACAACGCGGGGTCAATCCCCAACGTCTCGACCAGCCCCGTCGCCCACTGCCGCGAGCGCACATTGAACAGGCCGGTCCCCGACGCATCGGACACTTCGCTGGCGACTTCACCGGTCAGGCGCAGGCGCAAATAGTCCTTAGGGTTGAGCACCGTGGCCAGGCGTGCGAACAGCTCGGGTTCATGGCGCTGCATCCACACGATCTTGCCGCCGGTGTAACCCACCAGCATGCGGTTGTCGGTGGCCGCCAGCAGGCCTTCAAGGCCACCGGCTGCCTGGGTGATCCACTCGCATTCGGCGGCGTTGCGCTGGTCGTTCCACAGGATCGCCGGGCGCAGGACGTTGTGTGTGGCGTCCAACGGCACCAGCCCGTGCATCTGGCCGGACAAACCCACCGCCAGCAATTCCACGCCGGGCGACTTGGCCAGTACCCCGGCAATCGCACGGCGGGCGCCATCGATCCACAGTTCAGGGTCTTGCTCGGTCCAGCCGGGCCGCGGTTGGGACAGCGGATACGTCGCCGTGTCGGCGGCAATCACCGCGCCATGGGCGTCCAGCAGCAACGCCTTGCACCCGGAGGTGCCGATGTCGATACCAATAAGGGCCTGCATGGCTCAATTCCCGACGCCGTGGTGCAGGCGCACATGCTTGAAGTTGAAGTACTCCAGCAACCCTTCGCGCCCGTGCTCGTAACCCACGCCACTCTGTTTGCGGCCACCGTAAGGTGCATTCATGATCCCGGCATCGACGTTATTGATCGCCACGTTGCCGTAGTCGAGTTGAGCCGACAGGGTGTGGATGTCCACCAGGTCCCGGGCGTACACATACGCGGCCAAGCCGTAAGGCGTGTCGTTGGCCAGGTGCACGGCTTCGGCCAGGTCATCGAAGGGCGCGACACCCACCAGTGGGCCGAAGGTTTCTTCGCTCATCACCAGCATCTGGTGGGTGCAGTCGGCGACCACGGTGGGGCGGAAGAAATGCCCGTGGGCGAACTCCTCGCCTTCGGGCGCCTTACCGCCAGCGACCAGACGTGCGCCTTTGGCCAGTGCGTCTTCAAGGTGGGCGCGGGTTTTGTTCAGGGGCTCAGCGGAGGCCATGGCGCCCAAATCGGCGCCGGGGTTTTCCAGGCCGTTGCGCACCGTCAGCGCCTCGGCGGCGGCGCCCAGTTGGGTGACGAATGTTTCGTAGATCGAACGGTGCACATAGATGCGGTTGATCGCGATGCAGATCTGCCCGCAGTTACGGAAGCTGCGGCGCGTGGCGCCTTTGACGGCCGCGGCGACATCCGCGCTGGCGGTGACCACCATCGGGCAGTTGCCACCCAGTTCCAGGGACAGGCGCTTGACCTGCGGGCAACTGCGCTGGATATGCAGGCCCACGGCACTGGAACCGGTAAACGCGACTTTGCTGACGTCCGGGTGTTCGACCAGCGCCTGGCCGACCACCGAACCCTTGCCGGTCAACACATTGACCACGCCTGCGGGGATCCCGGCTTCGATGCATTTTTGCGCAATGGCCAGCGCGGTGAACGGCGTCAGCTCGGCAGGCTTGATCACGATGGTGCAACCAGCGGCCAGGCTCGCACAGAGCTTCCAGCCGACCAGCTCGGCCGGGTAGTTCCACGGCGTAATCGCAGCGACGACGCCAATCGGCTCGCGCACCACCAGGCTCTGGAAACCCGGTTGGTCGTTGGGCACGATCTCGCCGTGCACGCGGGTGGCTTCTTCTGCATAGAAGTGGCAGGCCTCGGCGAGCTTGAGCACTTCGCCACGGGCTTCATTGACGGGCTTGCCCTGCTCGGCGGTCATCACCTGTGCCAGGGTCTGCGCATCGGCGGCGATCAAGTCGCCCAAACGATGCAAGGCGCTGGCGCGGGTTTTCGGCAGTTCGCGGGACCACAGTAGAAAGGCACGGCGTGCAGCGGCCACGGTCTCGTTGATTTCTTGCGGCGTGGCAGCGGCGATATGCCCCAGCACCTCACCGGTCGCCGGGTTCTCCACCGGCAACTGAGCGCCGGCGCCTTTGCGCAGCTGACCCTCGATAAACAAAGCGCCTTGCAGCGCGGCAATCGTGTCGCCGTGAATCTTATTGTTATGCATCGAACTGCTCCGTCACCGGTCTTGGCGGTTGAACCACTCGCTTAATTCGAAAATATAGTATTGCTAGCTTTTTGCAATAGCCTGGCGAAAATTCACTCAACTTCGTTTTGCACCAAAACTGCTCACGAACGGCTGAAACACTTAATATTCGCCTTATTTTTCAGCAAATTAGTCTTAAAACGCGTTTTTTATCGCGAAAAATGCAGTTTCTTTCATACGAGAGCGCTTGACCGTGCTTAAAATCGAAACGTAGCATTACTAGATATCAAACAATAAAGGATCACCCTCATGCTGCCCATCTCACTCAAGCACGCCAAATTGGTCGGTCGGGTCTGGCTTCCCGGCAAGGGCCCCAGCGTGGTGATCCTGCGCGAAAACGTGCTGATCGACGTCACGCCGTCCGTGGTCTCCATGGCCGATTTTCTCGACAACAACCCTGCCGAACGCTTCGACACCCTGGCCGGTGAGCCGGTGGGCGACCTCGCGGACCTGATCCTTGAACCTTCCGAGATGGGCTATCACTCGGACCGCCCTTGCCTGCTGGCACCGTGCGATTTCCAGGCGCTCAAGGCCTGCGGCGTGACCTTTGCCAGAAGTATGGTCGAACGCGTGATTGATGAGCGCACGGCGGGCGATCCCGGCCGGGCCAATGAACTGCGCGCGCTGATCGGTTCGTTGATCGGCGACAGCCTGTCCAATGTGCAGGCCGGTTCCGCCAAGGCGGCCGAGATCAAGGCTGCGCTGATAGCCGAAGGCCTGTGGTCGCAATACCTGGAAGTGGGCATCGGCCCGGACGCCGAGGTGTTCACCAAATCCCAGCCCATGGCGGCAGTCGGTTACGGCGCGCAGGTGGGCATCAACCGTATTTCCGAGTGGAACAACCCCGAGCCCGAAGTGGTGCTGGCGGTGGACAGCCAGGGCAATATCCGTGGCGCCACCCTGGGCAATGACGTGAACCTGCGCGACGTGGAAGGCCGCTCGGCGCTGCTGCTGGGCAAGGCCAAGGACAACAACGCCTCGTGCTCCATCGGGCCGTTTATTCGCCTGTTCGACGAGCACTTCACCCTGACCGACATTGAAAACGCGACCCTCACCCTGTCGGTCAGCGGCCTCGACGGTTTTGAAATGTCCGGCGGTTCGAACATGGCCGAGATCAGCCGCAAGCCGGCGAACCTGGTCGAGCAGACCCGCAACAATTCGCACCAGTACCCGGACGGCTTCATGCTGTTCCTCGGCACCATGTTTGCGCCGACCCAGGACCGCGAGAAAAAGGGCTCGGGCTTTACCCATAAGGCCGGCGACCTGGTGGAAATTTCCACGCCGCTGCTGGGCACCTTGCGCAATACCGTCGTGTACTCCGACGAAGCCGCGCCCTGGACCTTCGGCACCCGCGCACTCATGCGCAACCTGGCAAAACGGGGGCTGCTATGAGCCAGAAGTTGGTCGTGACTGACCAGGCGTTTGGCAACACACGCCATGAACAGGCCGCCGCCGCACTGGTCGGCGCGCAGTTTTCCGAGCACCAATGCCGCAGCGAAGACGAAACCCTGGAAGCGGTGCGCGGCGCCCATGCGGTGATCAACAACTTCGCGCCGATGACCCATCGCGTGATGGCGGCCATGGCGCCGGGCGCGGTGGTGGTGCGCTACGGCGTCGGCGTAGATAACGTCGACCTCGCGGCGGCCAAGGAACTGGGGATTCGCGTGTGCAACGTGCCGGACTACGGCGTCGAAGAGGTGGCCGACCATGCTGCCGCGATGACCCTGGCCCTGGCGCGCAAGCTCGATCATTACGGCACCGGTATTCGCAACGGCGAGTGGAAGATCGCGCAGATGGTCGACGGTGTGCGCTCCCTGCGTGACACCACGGTTGGCCTTATTGGCTTGGGCCGCATTGCCCGCGCTTTTGCGTCACGCATGACGGCGTTTGGCTGCACGATTGTGGGTTATGACCCGTACGTGACCAACCAGCAGGCGCGGGAGTCGGGGATCGAGCCGATGTCGCGGGCCGAGGTGATTGCTTGCGCCAACGTGCTGTCGCTGCATGTGCCGCTGACGCCCGAGACGCGCCATGTGATCGATGCCGATGCCATCGCGCGGATGCCCAGGGGGGCTATTCTGATCAACTGCTCCCGGGGTGGTTTGATCGATGAAACAGCCCTGGCCCAGGCGCTGGTCAGCGGGCAGTTGTCGGGGGCGGGGTTGGATGTGTTCGAGAAGGAGCCGTTGCCGGCGGATTCGCCGTTGCGCAGTGCGCCGCATTTATTGGTGTCGCCGCATGCGGCGTTTTTTTCTGATGCGTCGGTGGATGCGTTGCAGCGGTTGGCCAGTGAGGAAGCCTTGCGCGGCTTGCGCGGAGAAGCGTTGCGCTGTGCGTTGACTTGAGCTGAATCAGGGCAGGCAGCTGGCTCGGATTGGATTGGATTGGATTGGATTGGATTAGCTTGGCTCACCGCATTCTAAATGTGGGAGCTGGCTTGCCTGCGATGGCGGTTTGTCTGGGTACATATCCGTTATTGGGATTACGGCGTCTATTGGTTCCGCTCTTACAGCGGGTCACTTTTGAACAGCCGGAATGCCGGCCCAGCCAAAAGTAACCAAAAGGCTCTTGCCCCACCACTCGGCACCTCGCTTAGGCTCGGTGTGCCCGTAATCCGACATTGATTTGGGGGGCCGCCGCCACGCGCCATCCATGGCGCGGGGCGGCTAAACCGGCATCCCTGCCGGTTTACCCCCCAAATCAATATCGAATTCCGGCCAGCGTGGTTAACGGGGCGCCTAGGATCAAGATCAAAATCAACAGCAGAGCAAAAGCGGGTGTTTGGCTGGCTTCCATTTGTGGTGAGGGACGCGGGATGAATTATTCGGAAAAACAGGCGCTGAACGGCAAGCTGGCGTTGGTGACGGGGGCCGGTCAGGGTATTGGGGCGGCGATTGCCGAGGCTTTGGCGGCGACTGGGGCTGAGGTGATTTGCACCGATGTCTTGCAGGCTCGGGCCTTGGCGACGGCGCAACAGTTGGTTGAGAAGGGCTATGCCTCGCGGGCGGAAGTGCTGGATGTGACGAACAGCGCCGCGATCAATGCGTTGGCGACGTCGCTGCCGCCGCTGGATGTGCTGGTGTGCAACGCTGGCATTGTCACCAACACGCCGGCCGAGGAGATGACTGACGAGGAGTGGGACAAGGTCATCACCGTCAACCTGACCGGCGTGTTTCGTACCTGTCGGGGTTTTGGCCGGCGCATGCTGGAGGCCGGGCGCGGTTCGGTGATCAATATCGGGTCGATGTCGGGGCAGGTGGTCAACGTGCCGCAGCCGCAATGCCACTACAACGCGTCAAAGGCGGGTGTGCATCAACTGACCAAGTCATTGGCGGTGGAGTGGGCAACGCGCGGGGTGCGGGTGAACGCGGTGGCGCCGACGTATATCGAAACACCGCTGCTGCATGGGCTGGAAAGCCAGCCGGGGTTGATCCAGCGCTGGCTGGACATGACCCCCGCCGGGCGCATGGGGCAGCCTCATGAGGTCGCGTCGCTGGTGCAGTTCCTGGCTTCCGATGCGTCGAGCCTGCTGACAGGCTCGATCATCAATGCGGATGCGGGCTACACCTGCATCTAGCCATCAGATAGCGACGTCGGCCTTGATGCTTGGGTCGGCGTCGTAGCCCACGATTTCGAAGTCTTCGAACTTGTAGTCGTAGATCGACGCCGGTTTGCGTTTGATCACCAGCTCCGGCAACTTCTTCGGCGTACGCGCCAGTTGGGTGCGGATCTGTTCCATGTGGTTGCTGTAGGCATGGGTATCGCCGGTGGTGACGATGATCTCGTGAGGGATCAGGTCGCACTGCTGGGCCAGCATGTGGGTAAGCAACGCCAGGGCGGCGGTGTTGTACGGCAGGCCGAGGAAGACGTCAGAGCTGCGGATATACAACTGCATCGACAGGTGGCCGTCGTGCACAAACGCCTGGTACAGCAGGTGGCACGGCGGCAGGGCTTGCTTGCCGTCAAGCGCGTTTTGCTGCGGGCTCTTGGTTTCGTCGGGCAGATACTCGACGTTCCAGCCGTGGAACAGGATGCGCCGGCTGTTGGGGTTGTTCTTCAACGTGTCGACCATGTAGTCGATCTGGTTGATCGTGCCGCCGTCCTTGGTCGGCCAGGCAGTCCACTGCTCGCCGTACACCGGGCCGAGGTCGCCGTCTTCGGTGGCCCATTCGTCCCAGATACGCACGCCGTTTTCGTTGAGCCACTTGATGTTGGTGTTGCCGCTCAACATCCAGATCAATTCGTTGGCGATGCTTTTGAAGTGAAGCTTCTTGGTGGTCAGCAGCGGGAAGCCGTCGGCCAAGTTATGCCGATACTGACGGGCAAACACGGCCTTGGTGCCGGTGCCGGTGCGATCGCCCTTGGTCAATCCATTGGTCACGACGTCGTTCAGTAGTTCGAGATATTGCTTCATGTGTGTACCTGTATCAAAGAAGCCGGGGCTCGCAAGCCCCGGCATTCGAATTTAAAGCGCGGCGTTCTTCAACGGCTGTGGGCGATTGTACGCCCACCACAGCAGGCCCAGACCACCCAGGATCATCGGCAGGCTGAGGATCTGCCCCATGGTCACCCAACCCCACGCCAGGTAGCCCAGCTGTGCATCCGGCACGCGGACGAACTCGACGATGAAGCGGAAGATCCCGTAGAACAGCGCGAACATGCCGGACACGGCCATGGTCGGGCGCGGCTTGCGCGAGAAGATGTAGAGGATAAGGAACAGCGCCACGCCTTCCAACGCGAATTGGTAAAGCTGCGACGGGTGGCGCGGCAGTTGCGCCGGGTCGCTGAACGGCGGGAACACCATCGCCCACGGCACGTCGCTAGGCTTGCCCCACAGCTCGGCGTTGATGAAGTTGCCGATACGCCCGGCACCCAGGCCGATCGGCACGAACGGCGCGACGAAGTCCATCAGTTGGAAGAACGACTTGCCGTTGCGACGGCCGAACCACCAGGCGGCGATCATCACGCCGATAAACCCGCCGTGGAACGCCATGCCGCCCTTCCACACCTCGAAGATCAGCGTCGGGTTGGCGATGTAGGCCGACAAATCGTAAAACAGCACATACCCCAGGCGTCCGCCGACGATCACCCCCATCGACATCCAGAACACCATGTCGGAGAGTTTCTCCTTGGTCCAGGTCGGGTCGAAGCGGTTCAGGCGCCGGGAGGCCAGCACCCAGGCACCACCGATGCCGATCAGGTACATCAACCCGTACCAGTGGATTTTCAGCGGACCGATGGCCAAGGCCACCGGGTCGATCTGCGGGTAAGGCAGCATTGCAACTCCTCGTTAAATCATTAGTCATGACGCACCGGACCATGCCGGTGTGCGATTAAGCCTGCGTTACAGCCGCTATTTCAAATTAAGAAGTTCACACGCACCGAATCGCTTGGCATGTTAACGGATGGAAGGCACGCGACCCAACTGGATACGATGGAACGCCTCCGCCCGAGTGGGTAGAGTGGCAAGAAACACAAAAGGGATCGCCTGATGTGCCTGATTGTTTTCGCCTGGCGGCCGGGCCACGCCCAGCCGCTGATCGTCGCGGCCAACCGTGATGAGTTCTACGCCCGCCCCAGCCTGCCCCTGGCCCAGTGGCCGGATGCGCCCGAGGTCTATGCCGGCCGCGACCAGGAAGCGGGCGGCACCTGGCTGGGGGTGAACGCCGACGGGCGTTTTGCTGCCCTGACCAACATCCGCAACCCGCACCAGCCGCCGGCACGCAAGTCCCGAGGGGAGCTGGTGGCGCGTTTTCTCAGCGGTTCGCTGCCCATTGATGAGTATTTGGCCGACGTTAACGGACGTTCCATTGAATATGCCGGGTTCAACCTGCTGGTGGGCACGCGGGATGAGCTGTGGCATTACAACGCCAATCACTCCGAGCCCACACGGTTGAAGGCCGGGGTTTATGGGCTGTCGAATGCGGGGTTGGATACGCCGTGGCCCAAGTTGCTCAAGGCCAAGGCGGCGTTGAACGCCGTGCTGGATGATCCGCAGCCGGAGGCTTTGCTGGATATTTTGAGTGACCCGCAGACGGCGCCGTTTGCTGACTTGCCGGATACCGGGGTGGGGTTGGCGACGGAGAGTCTGTTGTCGAGTGTGTTTATTGCCAGCCCCAGTTATGGGACGCGGGCGAGTACGGCGTTGATTGTGAATGCCGACGGGACGCGGCGGATGGTGGAGCACAGTTTCGGGCCGCATGGCGGGCGGCTTGGCGAGGTGGAACTGCATATTTGACGGCGCTTGGACCGGCCTCATCGCAGGCAAGCCAGCTCCCACAGTTCGAATGCATTTCAACTGTGGGAGCTGGCTTGCCTGCGATGGCCGCGCCTCGGTCTAAAGGGTTTTCGCAGAAGCCGGGTTGATCATGCGCGTCAGCCCCAGGTTTTTCAGCGCCAACTGCAGCGAGCTGTGGATAACTTGCGGGTTGTCGATGGTCATCAACTCCTCCAGCAGCTCCTTGGCCATGCCCAGTTCAACCTGGCGCAGCATCCACTTCACCTTCGGCAAGTTGGTGGCGTTCATCGACAGGCTGTCAAAGCCCATCGCCATCAACAGCACCGCCGCCGCCGGGTCACCGGCCATTTCACCGCAGATACTCACCGGCTTGCCTTCGGCATGGGCGTCGCGCACCACATGTTGCAGGGCTTGCAGCACCGCCGGGTGCAGGTAGTCGTAGAGATCGGCCACCCGTGGATTGTTGCGGTCCACGGCCAGCAGGTATTGGGTCAAGTCGTTGGAGCCCACCGACAGGAAGTCCACCTGCCGCGCCAGTTCCTTGGCCTGGTACACCGCTGCCGGGATTTCGATCATCACGCCAATCGGCGGCATCGGTACGTCGGCGCCTTCGTCGCGCACTTCGCCCCAGGCGCGGTGGATCAGGTGCAGCGCCTCTTCCAGCTCATGGGTGCCGGAGATCATCGGCAACAGGATGCGCAGGTTGTTCAGGCCTTCGCTGGCCTTGAGCATGGCGCGGGTCTGGACGAGGAAGATTTCAGGGTGGTCGAGGGTGACACGAATGCCGCGCCAGCCGAGGAAGGGGTTGTCTTCCTTGATCGGGAAATACGACAGTGACTTGTCGCCGCCGATGTCCAGGCTGCGCATGGTCACCGGCAACGGGTGGAAGGCCTGCAGTTGCTCGCGATAAATCGCCAGTTGCTCCTTCTCACTCGGGAAACGCTGGTTGATCATGAACGGCACTTCGGTGCGGTACAGGCCCACTCCTTCGGCGCCGCGCTGTTGCGCGCGAGCCACGTCGGCCAGCAGGCCGGTGTTGACCAACAGCGGCACACGGTGGCCGTCGAGGGTCACGCACGGCAGTTCGCGCAAGGAATCCAGGCCCAGGGCCAGTTGTTTCTCTTCCTCGACCACTTCGCCATATTGCTTGCGCAGCACGTCGCTGGGGTTGGTGAACACTTCGCCGCGATGGCCATCGACGATCATGTCGATGCCGTCGACCTTGGCATACGGCAGGTCGACCAGGCCCATCACCGTCGGAATGCCCATGGCGCGTGCCAGGATCGCGACGTGGGAGTTGCCCGAACCGAGTACCGAAACCAGGCCTACCAGCTTGCCTTCCGGCACTTCGCCGAGCTGGGTGGCCGTCAGTTCTTCACTGACCAGAATGGTGTTGTCGGGGAACACCATGTTGGTGCTCCGGTCTTCCTGCAGGTAGGCCAGCAGGCGGCGACCCAGGTCGCGCACGTCCGAGGCCCGCTCGCGCAGGTAGTCGTCGTCCATCATTTCAAAGCGGTTGACGTGATCGGTGACCACCTGGCGCAGCGCGCCCTGGGCCCACTGGCCGGTCTTGATCACGGTCTTGACTTCATTCCCCAGGGACGCGTCGTCGAGCATCATCTGGTACACGTCGAACAGCGCGCGCTCTTCGGGGCGCAGTTGAGTGGCCAGCTTGTTCGACAGGTTGCGCATGTCGGCGCGCACGCCTTCCAGGGCCGTCTTGAACAGTTTGATTTCGGCGTCGATGTCGGTGACGGTCTTGTCCGGCACCACGTCCAGGTCTGCCGGTGGCAACATGACCACCGCCGTACCGACGGCAGCGCCCGGCGAACCCGGCACGCCGACGAACTTGGCTTCCTGGATGCCCTTGCCTTCACGGCCCAGGCCGCGAATCGAGCCGGTGGCCTCGGCGTGGGCGATAACCCCGGCGAGTTGCGCGCTCATGGTCACGAGGAAGGCTTCTTCACCTTCGTCGAACTGGCGGCGTTCTTTCTGCTGGATGACCAACACGCCGACGACGCGGCGGTGGTGAATGATCGGTGCGCCGAGGAACGAGGCGTAGCGCTCTTCGCCGGTTTCGGCAAAGTAGCGATAACGCGGGTGATCAGCCGCGTTTTCAAGGTTCAGGGGTTCTTCACGCGTCCCCACCAGGCCCACCAGACCTTCATTGGGCGCCATGCTGACCTTGCCGATGGAGCGCTTGTTCAAGCCCTCGGTGGCCATCAGGACAAAACGGTTGGTCTCGGGGTCCAGCAGGTAAACCGAGCAGACCTGGCTGCCCATGGCTTCCTTGACGCGCAACACAATAATCCCCAACGCCGCCTTGAGATCCTTGGCGGAGTTAACTTCCTGGACGATCTTGCGCAGCGTATTGAGCATGGCTCGGGGTCGAACTCCGTCGTCAGTCGCGCGCTAAAAGGCGCGGGGCAAGCTCTTTGAGAGCGCGACGATAAACTTCGCGCTTGAATGTCACCACCTGGCCCAACGGGTACCAATAGCTGACCCAGCGCCAGCCATCGAACTCCGGTTTACCGGTCAAATCCATCCGCACCCGCTGCTCGTTGGAGATCAGGCGCAGGAGAAACCATTTCTGCTTCTGGCCGATGCACAGCGGCTGGCTGTGGGTACGCACCAGGCGTTGCGGCAAACGATAGCGCAACCAGCCTCGGGTGCAGGCCAGAATTTGCACATCTTCGCGCTCCAGGCCGACTTCTTCATTCAACTCACGGTACAAGGCGTCTTCAGGGGTTTCGTCGGGGTTGATTCCGCCTTGAGGAAACTGCCAGGCATCTTGGTTGATTCGGCGAGCCCATAGCACCTGTCCGGCATCATTCGTAAGAATAATCCCGACATTAGGACGGAAACCATCGGGGTCGATCACGGCAACAACCTCGCAAACGCATGTCGCCGCATTGTTCCACAAAGGTTGATCAAGCGGCAACGAGGCTTCTTACCTTATGTGCACTCTTGTGAAAAGACCGTATTCTGGACGCCTTTTTACAGACTTTTCAGCGAGTAACTGCAATGCGCCTGGCTTTATTCGACTTGGACAACACCCTCCTCGGCGGTGACAGCGATCACGCCTGGGGCGATTACCTCTGTGAACGCGGGATTCTCGACCCGGTGGCCTACAAGGCCCGCAACGACGAGTTCTACCAGGATTACCTGGCCGGCAAGCTGGACAATGCCGCCTACCTGAACTTCAGCCTGGAGATCCTCGGGCGCACCGAGATGGCCCAACTTGACGAGTGGCACAACGATTTCATGCGCGATTGCATCGACGCGCTGATGCTGCCCCTGGCTGCAGAGCTGCTGGCCAAGCACCGCGCCGCCGGCGACAAGCTGGTGATCATCACCGCCACCAACCGCTTCGTCACCGCACCGATTGCCGCACGCCTGGGCGTGGACACCCTGATCGCCACCGAGTGCGAGATGGAAAACGGCCGCTACACCGGGCGCAGCACCGACGTGCCGTGCTTTCGCGAAGGCAAGGTGACGCGTTTGAACCGTTGGCTGGAAGAGACTGGGTACAGCCTGGAAGACAGCTACTTCTATAGCGATTCGATGAATGACCTGCCACTGCTGGAACAGGTGACCCATGCAGTGGCGGTGGATCCGGACCCGAATCTGCGGGCTGAGGCCGAGAAACGTGGCTGGCCGGTGATTACCCTGCGTAACTGAGGGCCCCTTCGCGAGCAAGCCCGCTCCCACATTTTGACCGCATGCTCATGTTGGTACTCGGTCGAGTGTGGGAGCGGGCTTGCTCGCGAATGCAGACGACTCGGTCTCAAGCCTTAAACCGGCTTGGCCCCCATCAGCCCGGCAATCGCCACAAACCCCACCAGGCTGACCACCGCCAGCACCAGCGTGAAGTTGAGGCTACCGCCTTCGCCCTTGCGCAGGCGGTTGAGCCGCGCCACCAGCCAGAACCAGGCCAGCGCCGCCACGGTGTAAAGGATGCTGGAACCCAGGATCCAGGTCTGCCCCAACGGCCAGCCGATCAGGTGCACCAGCCACCAGCCGGTAAACGGCATGCTGACCACGCACACGCCCATCAACAGCCACACGAACGCCCACGGCCGCTGTACGGTCGCCGCCGCGCCGGCACTGCGTTTGCGCCAGGCCAGCAGCGCCAGGCCGAGGCCGCTGAGCAGCAGCAACGCCGTGGCCGCGATGTGAATAACTTTCAGGGTGGTCAGGGTTTCCATGTCTCGTCTTCCTTATAGGCCGCCCCAATCAGCGTAGTCGCTCAACCGAGGAACAGTGTGTAGGCCGGGTTATCGCTTTCATCCCAGTACGGGTAGCCGATGGCCTCCAGGGCTGCCGGTACCAGGTGACGCTCGTCCGCCGGCACTTGCAGGCCGGCGACCACACGGCCGTCGGCTGCGCCGTGGTTGCGATAGTGGAACATCGAGATGTTCCAGCGCCCGCCCAATTTGTTAAGAAAGTTGAACAAGGCGCCCGGGCGCTCGGGGAACTCGAAACGCAACACCACTTCATCGCTGACTTTGGCCGCGTGCCCACCGACCATATGACGAATGTGCAGCTTGGCCAGTTCGTTTTCGGTCAGGTCCAGCACCGGGAAACCCTGGCTGGTCAGGCTGGCGATCAGCGCGCTGCGCGGGTCGTTTTCCGGGTGGGTCTGCACGCCAACAAAGATGTGTGCCTCGCTGCCGGAGTGGTAGCGGTAGTTGAATTCGGTGATCTGGCGCTTGCCCACGGCTTCGCAGAACGCCTTGAAGCTGCCCGGCTTCTCGGGAATGGTCACGGCGATGATGGCTTCGCGGCCCTCACCCAGCTCGGCCCGCTCGGCCACGTGGCGCAGGCGGTCGAAATTGACGTTGGCACCCGAGTCGATGGCCACCAGGGTTTGCCCGGTCACGCCGCGGGTTTCGACGTACTTCTTGATCCCGGCCACGCCCAGGGCGCCCGCAGGCTCGGTGATGGAGCGGGTGTCGTCGTAGATGTCCTTGATCGCCGCACAGATTTCATCGGTGCTCACGGTGATCACTTCATCCACATAGTCCTTGCAGATGTCGAAGGTGTGCTGGCCGATCTGCGCCACCGCCACGCCGTCGGCGAAAATACCGACGGTCGGCAATACCACGCGCTCACCCGCCGCCATCGCGGCTTGCAGGCAGTTGGAGTCGTCGGGCTCGACGCCGATGATCTTGATGTCCGGGCGCAGGTATTTCACGTACGCCGCAATACCGGCGATCAGCCCGCCGCCGCCCACCGGTACGAAAATCGCGTCCAGCGGCCCCGGGTGCTGGCGCAGGATCTCCATCGCCACGGTGCCCTGCCCGGCAATGGTGTGCGGATCATCGTAGGGGTGAATGTAGACGTAGCCTTTTTCGTCGACCAGTTTCAGCGAGTAGGCCAGGGCTTCCGGGAAGGAATCCCCATGCAGCACCACTTTGCCGCCACGGGAGCGTACACCTTCAACCTTGATCTCCGGGGTGGTCTTGGGCATCACGATGGTGGCTTTGACCCCCAGCACCTTGGCCGCCAGGGCCAGGCCCTGGGCATGGTTGCC
Source organism: Pseudomonas sp. BIGb0164 (assembly GCF_024810135.1). NCBI lineage: Bacteria > Pseudomonadati > Pseudomonadota > Gammaproteobacteria > Pseudomonadales > Pseudomonadaceae > Pseudomonas > Pseudomonas sp. BIGb0164. The sequence goes on from NZ_JANUEA010000003.1 coordinate 319,809, forward strand.
CGCCGAGGCCGTGACCACGCCGCGCGCGCGCTCTTCGCTGCTCAGTTGGGTCAACTTGTTGTAGGCACCGCGAATCTTGAACGAGAACACCGGCTGCAAGTCTTCGCGCTTGAGCCAGACCGTGTTGCCCAGCCGCTCGGAGAGCTGGCGAGCGGTCTGCAGCGGGGTTTCTACGGCAACGTCGTAGACGCGCGAGGTGAGGATCTTTTTGACGTACTGTTCAAGCATCGGCGGGCTTCTACTTTCACGGTTTGGCAGGGCCAAGGAGTCTAACCCGGCTTTTGGCCGGGCGACCACACGAATCCCGAGGTTTTGTTGGGTTATACTCGCCGCCCTCGATAACTCCCCGCCCGTTCCGGAGCCCGCATGACCCAGGATCAACTCAAACAGGCAGTGGCCCAGGCCGCCGTCGATTTAATCCTTCCTAAACTCGACGACAAGAGCATCGTCGGTGTCGGCACCGGCTCCACCGCCAACTGCTTCATCGATGCACTGGCCCAGCACAAGGGCGCCTTCGACGGCGCCGTGGCCAGCTCCGAAGCCACCGCCGCGCGCCTCAAGGGGCACGGTATTCCGGTGTACGAGCTCAACACCGTGAGCGACCTGGAGTTCTACGTCGACGGCGCCGATGAAAGCGACGCGCACCTGAACCTGATCAAAGGCGGCGGCGCGGCCCTGACCCGCGAGAAGATCGTCGCGGCCGTGGCCAAGACGTTCATCTGCATCGCCGACGCCAGCAAGCTGGTGCCGGTACTCGGCGCATTCCCGCTGCCGGTGGAAGTGATCCCGATGGCCCGCAGCCACGTGGCCCGCGAACTGGTGAAACTGGGCGGCGACCCGGTGTACCGCGAAGGCGTGTTGACCGATAACGGCAACATTATCCTCGACGTGTTCAATATGCAGATCACCAACCCTGTGGAGCTGGAGACCCAGATCAACGCGATCGTGGGCGTGGTGACCAATGGCTTGTTCGCGGCGCGCCCTGCCGACGTGCTGCTGCTGGGGACTTCCGAAGGCGTGAAAACCCTCAAGGCCTGACACAAAACCTAATGTGGGAACGGGCTTGTGTGGGAGCGGGCTTGCCCGCGAATGCGATGCATCAGTTGATACATCTGTAGCTGAACCACCGTATTCGCGAGCAAGCCCGCTCCCACATAAGCCGGTTCCTACAGGGTGATTCAGCGTTTTCAGGGATTGGGTTTCTTGAAGACGTAGAACAGGTTCGGCTCACTGGTCAGGTACAGCGTGCCATCGTCGTCCATCGCGATCCCTTCCGCCTGCGGCACACGCTTTTTCAGGCCATGGCGCCCAGCGAGCAAAGACAGGCTGCTCAACGGGCGACCGTCAATATCCAGTTCCAACACCAGGAACGACTCATCCGACAGCGCCAGCAAGTGGCCACTGCGCTCGTCGTACTGCAGGCTCGACAGGTCCCGCACAAACAGCCCGGCGTCGCGCCTGGGGTTGTTGATCACGTGGACTGAGTAGGTTTTTTCCGGCTTGAAATGGGGAAACCCGTGCACCTCGTAGATCAGCATCGGGTCGCGCTCCTTGGCGACAAACAGCCGCTTGCCCACCGAGTCATACGCCAGGCCTTCAAAGCCCTTGTTGCCCCCAATATGCACACCCAGGGTCATTTGCTCTGCATCGGCGGCGTCGAGGAACTGGGTGTCGTCGTCCACATGCACCTTGATCAAGCGCTGCTGGCGCTCGTCGCTGATCACATAAATGTTGTCGCTGATGAACTCCACCGCCTCGGCATCGCCAAAACCCACCAACGCAATACGCCGCAGGATCTTGCCCTCCAGGGACAGCTCGATCAGCTCGGCATTTTTATTGGTGACGGTAAACAGGCTCTTGCGCACCGGGTCGTAGGTGAGCGCCGAGACATCATTATCGAGGCCCTCGATCACCCGCGCTTCGACCGCGACGCGGTAATCCGCCAGGCCGATGGAACGCTCATTGGCAGGCTGGCGCCAGGCCTGCCAGTTGAACCATGCACGCTCGAACAAGCGAAAGTGCTGCGCAAAGGCCCCGGCGCTGATCAGGGCAATCAGCACCAGCATGAATAGAAGGGGTTTGGGGCGGGCAAATCGACGCATCGGACGGGCTCAAAGTCAAAAGTGGCGAAGGAATATCACGCCCGTCTGAATTTAAACTTAAACGCTGCGGAGTGTCTGGCGAATGCCGCTAATAGAGACTTATCCGACGTAATCGTCGGATTACTTCTGCTTTTCGAAGCGGTAGAACAAGTTGGGCTCACTGACCATGTACAGGGTGCCGTCTTCATCCATGGTCACGCCTTCGGCGCGGGGGATGGTGTTCTTGAGGCCGTTGAAACCGCCAAGCAAGGTCATGAAACTGACTTGCTCGCCCTTTTCATCCAGCTCCATCAGCAAGTGGGAGTCGGCCGACAGTGCCAGCAAGTGGCCCGTGCGCGGGTCGACGGCCAGGGCAGAGAGGTTGCGCATGTCCAGCTCGGTCGTGGCGACTTTTTGCTTGTCGCCGGTCAGCGTGCTGCCATCGCTTTTCCAGGTGAACAGCGCGGGCGGGCGCTCTTCACCGAGCACAATGTGCTGGTTACGCTTGTCCCAGGTGACGCCTTCAAAGGCTTTGTTCTGGTCCTTGGAAGGGCCCAGGTCGTAGCTTTTGAAGTCAGCGATGTTCAGTTGCTGGGTGCTGGCGTCGACCTTGACCACCGTCAGGGTGTGCATGCGCTCATCGACGATGGCCATCTGGCCGTTTTCCATCACCGTGACGCCTTCCGGGTTGTTCCAGCCATTGAGCGGCATCTTGCGCAGCACATCGCCTTGCAGGCTCAACTCAACAAGAAAAGGGTTCTTGCCCATGACGGAAAACAGGGTTTTGGTCTGCGGGTTATAGGACACATCCGAAGCTTCGTCCTTCTCCATGCCGGGCAGCAACTTGCCATCGATGACCGCGTGGTAGTCCGGCAGCCACACACTTTCCTGGCGCTCTGCCTGGGTTTCGAAGCGCTCCATCACCCACAACACGCCGCGATCGTCCCAATGCATCGCCCACGAAACGCCATAGACGATGGCCCCCGCCAGGAACAGCCAGGAATACCAACGCAGGGCAAAACGGGAGCGGGGCTGGGGTGTGGCGGAAGGCAGAGGCACGGCCATTGAGCGCTTTTCCAGAAAGTCAGCTTAAGGTGATAGCACAGGATCAACGGGCCCGCGTGCTGAAGGCTAAGGATTATCCGGATGGCGTGTGAAAAAAATGCAAAGAACGATGCTTGAGGATGAACACAAACCCCTCTGGGAGCTGGCTTGCCTGCGATGCGGGCAGCTCGGTCTGTCAGTTACACCGAGGTGATGCTATCGCCGGCAAGCCGGTTCCTACGAAGGGAGAGGGGTTTAGCGAACGTGGCTTTCGAAGCGGCTGACGCCTGGCAGTTCCAGCACCAGCTCGTCGCCGACATTCAGCGGGCCCACGCCCACCGGGGTGCCGGTGAGGATCACGTCGCCGGCCTGCAGCGAGAAGCAACCGGCCATGTACTGGATCATCGGAATGATCGGGTTGAGCATGATCGCGCTGTTGCCGTCCTGGCGAACCTCACCGTTGATGGTCAGGCGGATGCCGATATCGGTCACGTCCGGGAAGGTGCTGCCCACCACGAAGGGTGCAATCACCGCCGCGCCGTCAAAGGACTTGGCGATTTCCCACGGCAGGCCCTTGGCTTTCAGCTCGGCCTGCTTGTCGCGCAGGGTCAGGTCCAGGGCCGGGGCGAAACCGGAGATGGCGTCCAGCACTTCTTCACGGCTCGGCTTGGTCGACAACGGCTTGCCGATCAATACCGCGATTTCCGCCTCGTAGTGCACCGAACCGCGCTCGGTCGGGATGGCGAAGCCGCCTTCCAGCGCGACCACGCAACTGCCAGGCTTGATGAACAGCAGCGGCTCGGTCGGTACCGGGTTGTCCAGTTCCTTGGCATGTTCGGCGTAGTTACGCCCGATGCACACCACTTTACCCAGGGGAAAGTGGATGTTGGTGCCGTCGACATACTTGTGCTGGTAGCTCATGGAACGACTCCTTCAGGGGCGATTAAACAGCGAAGATCTTGCCAGGGTTCATGATCCCGTTCGGGTCGAACACGGCTTTCACGGCTTTCATGTACTCGATTTCCACCGGCGAACGGCTGTAGGTCAGGTAATCACGCTTGGTCATGCCCACGCCGTGCTCCGCGGAGATCGAGCCGTTGTACTTCTCGACGGTTTCGAACACCCACTTGTTCACGGTGGCGCACTTGGCGAAGAACTCATCCTTGCTCAGGTTTTCCGGCTTGAGGATGTTCAGGTGCAGGTTGCCGTCGCCAATGTGGCCGAACCAGACGATTTCGAAATCCGGGTAGTGTTCGCCGACGATCGCGTCGATTTCCTGCAAGAACGCTGGGACTTTGGAGACAGTGACCGAAATATCGTTCTTGTACGGGGTCCAGTGGGAAATGGTCTCGGAGATGTACTCGCGCAGTTTCCACAGGTTGTGCAGTTGGGTTTCGCTCTGGCTCATCACGCCGTCCAGCACCCAGCCCTGCTCCACGCAGTGTTCGAAGGTTTCCAGGGCGTGGTTGGCGACTTCTTCGGTAGTGGCTTCGAATTCCAGCAGGGCGTAGAACGGGCATTCGGTCTCGAACGGCGCCGGCACGTCACCACGACCGAGGACCTTGGCCAGGGCCTTGTCGGAGAAGAATTCAAAAGCGGTCAGGTCCAGCTTGCTCTGGAACGCGTGCAATACCGGCATGATCGAGTCGAAGTCGGTGGTACCCAGCACCATGGCAGTGAGGTTTTTCGGTGCACGGTCCAGGCGCATGGTGGCTTCCACCACGAAGCCCAGGGTGCCTTCGGCGCCGATGAACAGCTGGCGCATGTCATAGCCGGTGGCGTTCTTGATCAGGTCGCGGTTCAGCTCCAGCACATCACCCTTGCCGGTGACGACCTTCATGCCAGCCACCCAGTTGCGGGTCATGCCGTAGCGAATAACCTTGATCCCGCCGGCATTGGTGCCGATATTGCCGCCAATCTGGCTCGAACCGGACGACGCGAAGTCCACCGGGTAGTACAAGCCTTTTTCTTCGGCGACGTTCTGCAACTGCTTGGTGACCACGCCCGGCTGGCACACGGCGGTGCGGTCGGTGAGGTTCACGTCGAGGATCTGGTTCATGTAGTCGAACGACACCACCACCTCGCCATTGGCCGCCACAGCGGCTGCCGACAGGCCGGTACGCCCACCGGATGGCACCAGCGCCACCTTGTGTTCATTGGCCCAACGGACGATGGCCTGCACCTGCTCGATGGTCTTGGGGAAGACGATGGCCGTGGGTGCGGGGGCGAAATGCTTGGTCCAATCCTTGCCGTAAGCCTCCAGGGAGTCTGCATCGGTCAGCACTTTGCCAGGCTCAACCAGGGTCTTTAGCTCATCAATCAGGGCAGGATGGGTCATCGACAGAACTCTCGAACAATTCATGGTCATCCTGAGAACGCTTCACGTCGCAGGAATGAGTGTTTAGCGGGGCGCGTATGCTAGCATACCGCCCCCGCAGGACAGAGCCCAAGGGCGTTTCTGCGGTGACGGCTTTCCTGCCGTCCGGGTCAGCTTAAGCGATCCGATTCCCTGCCATTTTTCTCCGGGATACAGGTTTACGCAGATGAGCAAGACTTCTCTCGATAAGAGCAAGATCAAGTTCCTTCTTCTGGAAGGCGTCCACCCATCGGCTGTCGACGTTCTGAAAGCCGCCGGGTACACCAGCATTGAGTACATCACCAGTTCTCTGCCGGAAGCCCAGTTAAAGGAAAAGATCGCCGACGCGCACTTTATCGGCATTCGCTCCCGCACTCAGCTGACCGAAGAGATCTTCGATCACGCCAAGAAACTCGTGGCGGTTGGCTGTTTCTGCATCGGCACCAACCAGGTCGACCTCAACGCAGCGCGCGAGCGCGGCATCGCGGTGTTCAACGCACCGTACTCCAACACCCGTTCCGTTGCGGAGCTGGTGCTGGCCGAGGCCATCCTGCTGCTGCGCGGCATCCCTGAGAAGAACGCTTCCTGCCACCGTGGCGGCTGGATCAAGAGCGCGGCCAACTCCTTCGAAATCCGTGGCAAGAAGCTGGGTATCGTCGGTTACGGTTCGATCGGTACTCAACTGTCGGTCCTGGCTGAGGGCCTGGGCATGCAGGTGTTCTTCTACGACACCCTGACCAAGCTGCCATTGGGCAACGCCACCCAAGTGGCCAGCCTGACCGAACTGCTGGGCATGTCCGACATCGTCACCCTGCACGTTCCGGAAACCGCTGAGACCCAGTGGATGATCGGCGAGAAGGAAATCCGCGCCATCAAGAAAGGCGGCATCCTGATCAACGCAGCACGTGGCACCGTGGTCGAGCTGGACGCCCTGGCCGACGCGATCAAGGACAAGCACCTGATCGGCGCCGCCATCGACGTGTTCCCGGTGGAGCCACGCTCCAACGACGACATCTTCGAAAGCCCGCTGCGCGGCCTGGACAACGTGATCCTGACCCCGCACATCGGCGGCTCCACCGCTGAAGCCCAGGCCAACATCGGCCTGGAAGTGTCGGAGAAGCTGGTCAAGTACAGCGACAACGGTACTTCCGTATCGTCCGTGAACTTCCCGGAAGTGGCCCTGCCGGCTCACCCTGGCAAGCACCGCCTGCTGCACATCCACCAGAACATTCCTGGCGTGATGATGGAGATCAACAAGGTCTTCGCGGAAAACGGCATCAACATCTCTGGTCAGTTCCTGCAGACCAACGAGAAGGTTGGCTACGTGGTAATCGACGTCGACGCCGAGTACTCGGACCTGGCGCAAGAGAAGCTGCAGCACATCAACGGCACGATTCGTAGCCGCGTGTTGTTCTAAGGTTTCACCTGCACCATAAAAAAGGGAGCCCTCAGGGGCTCCCTTTTTTTCATCTGAACAAATCTTACTTAACGTTAACCGTGATCACTTTGGACGCTACAGTCGGGTTGAACTGCATGTGCAGTTTGTCGCCCGCCACCAGTTGCAAGGTGTGCTTGCCTGGGGTGAGGGTCAGTTCGGTTTCGGTCTGGGCCTTGCCGTAGTGGATCACGGTGTCGGTGGCCGGGATTGGCACGCTGGCGTCAGGCAGTTCTTTCTGGTCGACCAGCAAGTGGTGGTGGCCGGTGCCTGGGGTCTGGTCAGTGGCCGGAGCCAGTTTCAAGCCTTCCATGCCGAATTTGACGGTGAAGGTCTTGTCGACGGTGGCGCCGTCTTTTGGCGAAACGATAAACACCTTGGCGCCTTCAGGTGGAGCACTGCGCGGGATACCGTCGGCGGCGGTGGCCAACATTGAAGCACCCAGCAGCAGGCTGGCAATCGTTGCTCGGGACAAAAGGGCTTTCATTCGCTTCTCCAGTTTTTCCAGGAAATCTGTTGGGTTATGACAACTTCGCGGCAAATTGCTGTCCAAGGCACTCAACACACCATAGCAAAGCGATGCTGAACGGCGCCTCGCACAGATGAATACTTTAGGAGTGACCATGCGCCTTTCGCCTGACCTTGTACTTTTGCTTTCCTTCCTGAGCCCTCTGGCTCATGCCGAGTTGATCGACGATGTGTTCGATCGCGGCGAACTGCGTATCGCCCTCGAAGCCAACACCCCACCCTTTAACTTCAAGGACGGCGACAAACTCACCGGCTTTGAAGTGGAGCTGGGTGAACAACTGGCCAAGGAAATGGACGTGCGCCCCTCATTCATCACCACCGACGACAGCGACCTGCTACCCGGCGTGGAAACCGGCAAGTACGACGTGGCCATCAACCATATCGCTATGACTGCCGAGCTGCGGGATCGGTTCGATTTCAGTGAGGCTTATAAGGAAACACCTGAACTGGCGATTCCATTCCATAAAGGCAACCCGGCCTTCAAAAATAGCCTGGACAAGGCGCTGCAGCACATCAAGGCCGATGGCCGCTTGAAGGCGCTGACGCAAAAGTGGTTTGAAAACGAGCCCGTCGCCAAGACCCAATAACACGCTGTAGGAGCCGGCTTGCCGGCGATAGCGGCCTCAAGTTGTTCGCAAACCTTAAGGGCCTCATCGCCGGCAAGCCGGCGCCTACAGGTTGTTGAGTGCCTGGGCGGCTTGGGGGAGTTCCAACTCGCTGAAGACGTGCACGCCATGGCGCTTGAGCAGCGCCGCCGTCACCCCCTCGCCGCTCACCTTCACCCCCGAGAATGTGCCGTCATAGGTCAGCAGGTTGCCGCACGACGGGCTATTGGCCTTGAGAATGGCGATACGGATATTGTGTTGCTGCACCAGCGCCAGGGCCTGGCGGGCACCGTCGAGAAACGCCTCGCTGAAATCCTCGCCGTCGGCGGTCAGCACCCGGGCACGGCCTTCCCACACATCCAGCCCTTGCCCGCCCGGGATTTCGGCCGCAGGCCTGGGGGTGGGCAACCCACCCGCCACTTCCGGACAGATCGCGACCACCCGCCCCTCGGCCTGCCATGCGGCCAACTGATCGAACGGCCCGCTGCCAGCGCCGTCGTAGCGCACCTTGTGCCCGAGCAGGCAGCGGCTGACGAGGATCTTTTCCATGGTTAAAACGGCTCGTTGCCACGCCGACGGAACCAGCCCGTGAGGGACAGCCGCTCACGCGTCGCCGGCAAGACTTCGTGGGGCACCTCGCCCGACAGGAACACCACGAGGCAACCGCCGTTGGGGTCTACGTCGTACTCTGCGCCGTCCTTGAGGTACATGCGCAACTGGCCGCCGTGTTCGGGCAGCCAGGCATCATTCAAATAGACCACTGCCGACACCATGCGCCGGTCATCGTCGCGAAAGCGGTCCACATGTTTTAGGTAGAACGCTCCTGGCGGGTACATCGCAAAGTGGCTTTCGAAATCCTCAAGGCCCAGGAACAGGTCGCGATTCATCGCCTGGCGCAGGCCGTCCATCAAGCCCATGTAGGTGCCGCAGACAGCAGCATCGCCCTCTTCCAGCCACTGGATATGGTCACCGCGAATCCCCTCGCGGATCTCCTGGGCCGGGCCGCGCCCGACCGCAGCCGGTGCCAACTCACCTTCGGCTTTACGTTTACGGCACTCAGCCGCCAATTCCAGGGTCAGAGCCTGGGGCAGGAAGCCGTCCTGCCGGGACCAGCCTTTTTCGGCGAGGTCGTCGACAATACGTTGCAACAGCGAGTGATCGAGGGGAATTTGCATGGCGCGCATAGTATCCATACGCCTGTGAATCCGACAGAGCCGCCGAGCGTCTGAATACACTTTAGTCAGGTGACCTATAGGATTTCTCGACAAATCCTACGCCCGACACGGACAATAGTGGCCGACTGACAGGAGTCCATATGCGTCGTTTGTTTTTTTCCGTGCTGATGTTCTGCGTTTTGCCCGCTTGGGCAGACGGCCATGACCAGTTGTACAAGGTCGCCGGCTGGGCCGAACAACGTGCGCATTTCAATGACGCCCTGAGTGCCGCCCAGCAACGCTATCGCAATAGTCTGCCGCCAGCGGTGTACCAGGCACTGGTGGACAACAGCAATAAACGCTTCGCCGCCCAGGCCGTGGACCAGCGCGCCGAGGCGCAACTGCGCAAGAACCTGGCGGACCCCAAGCCCGCCCTGGCGTTTTTCCAGTCGCCCCTGGGCCGCAAGATTGTCGCCGCCGAGCTGCTCGCCACCCGCCGTGACCAACTGGCAAAGAACGCCCAAGGCCTGCCGAAAATTGAAGCCGACGCCACCCGTAGCCTGATCATCGGCCACCTGGCCCAGGCGCTGCCGGCACGCGAAGCGGGCGCCGAGGTCAGCCTGGCGATTGCCGGTGTGGCCGCCGACAGCCTGAGCCAGATGATCCCCGGCCTGCTGGGGGGCGGTCAGGCCCAAGGCATGCTGAACGGTCAGCGCGAGCGGTTGATGCAGCAGATCGGCAATGACCTGAACAACACGCTGCTGTACGTCTATCGGGATTTGTCCGACCCGGAGCTGGAAGAATTCGCCACGTTTGCCGAGTCGCCGGAAGGCAAGGCGTATTACCAGGCAGCGTTGGCGGCCATTCGCGCCGGCCTGGCGGTCGGCCAAAGCACCTCAAGCCTGTCGCAATAACCCGCCTTGTAGGCGCTGGCTTGCCGGCTCCTACACAGGGGCGGTGTTATTTCAGGTGGGCTGTTAGATACCGGAAATACTCTTCACGAATCTCGGGAATCTCATTGGCCAGGTGATGCCTGCCACGCGGCAGCATCAGCACCTCAGGCTGGTTGAACTTGCCCCGCAGCACCTGCAGGTTGTGCTGCCAGTCCACCGTCATGTCCTCCTCCCCCTGGATAATCACCGGCCGCCGTGGGCTGCGCGGTGCGGCTTCGATGCGCTTGATCCAGCGGGCGAGCGCGCCCACCCAGGCGGTGGGCAGTTGGCGCGGCTGCAGCGGGTCGGCTTCCAGGAACGGCTTGAACGCGGGGTCGTTGGTGTTCTCGCTGAACCGCCGCGCAATGCCTTTTACAAACGGGCGCAGCAGGTAATAGCTGACCTGCGACCAGCCCCACGCACGCGGCCGTACCAGCGGTGACAGCAGGAAGGTCTTGCCCTGGGCCGGGCTGTCGACGCCATGGTTGAGCAGGTGATCCACCACCACCGCCCCGCCGGTGCTTTGCCCGAACAGGTGCCAGGGTTGGGGCAATTGCAGGGCCGATGCCTGGGCAAACAGCGCCTGGACCACGTCCTGATACACCGAAAAATCATTGATGCTGGCCCGCGCGCCACTGGACAGGCCATGGCCCGGCAGGTCGCAGGCGATCACCACGAAGCCCTGGTCCAACGCCCAGCCCACCACGTTGCGGTACAGCCCCATGTGGTCGTAGAAACCATGGAACAGGAACATCGTCGCCACCGGCGCCTTTGGCCACCAGACCTGCGCCACCACCTCGAAACCGTCGACCTCGAAGCGCCCCAGGCGGCTCACCGCAGGCACCGTGCGCTTGGCCAGGTCGAGCCCGTAGAAACGCTGGTAGACCCGCGCCTCGGCACTGAGCGGTTGCGCATCCACCAGGGGGCGCAAGCTGTCGCGCAGATGATCGGGGTCAAAGGTGACGGGCATAAAGGGTTCCAGACTGACGGCGAAGATGAATATCGAGCTGCGATATTCATCTGTCAGGACAAGCATGGCAAGCTACGCGACCTTCGAGGATTGATCTGAATGCGACAGCCTTACCGTACTGCCTTGTTCGCCAGCCTGATCCTGATCATCTGCGCCGGCGTGCTGTGGGCGGCCTACGACTGGTTCCAGGGCCGCTACCTGCGGGCCTTCAGCGAGCACACGGCGGTGTTTTCCGGTGATGCCCTGCGCCTGCCCGCCGGGCTGAGCGGCCCGGGTCCGATTCGCCTGGTGCATTTCTGGGACCCGGCTTGCCCGTGCAATGTCGGCAACCAGCAACACCTGGGCGAGCTGATCGAGCAATACGCGCCCCACGGCGTCCAGTTCTATGCGCTGCAAAAAGCCGGCAGCCACGGCAAGCTGCCCGACAACCTGCGCCAGATGAAAACCCTCACCGTCCTGTCCGGCGCCGACCAGGTGCCCGCCAGCCCCGCCGTGGGTATCTGGGACCGCAGCGGCAAGCTCGCGTATTTCGGGCCCTACAGCGAAGGGCTGACGTGCAATTCCAGCAACAGTTTTATCGAGCCGATCCTCAAAGCCCTTGAAGCCGGACGCGAGGTGAATGCCACGCACACCCTGGCGGTGGGCTGCTATTGTTCGTGGCCTAAGGATCTGTAGCCGTTACCCTCACTCTTGGTAAGGAATGTTCATGAAGCGCGTCTTGCAGGTTTTCGCGGTTCTGGTGGTGCTGCTCGCCTTCGCGGGCGGTTGGTACGTGTACAGCAAGCAACCCACCCGCCAGGGCACGGTCACGCTGGCCGGCCTGCAAGGCTCGGTTACGGTGCGCTACGACGACCGGGGCGTGCCGCATATCCGCGCCGAGAACGAGACCGACCTGTACCGTGCCCTGGGCTATGTGCACGCCCAGGACCGCCTGTTCCAGATGGAAATCATGCGGCGCCTGGCCCGGGGCGAACTGGCCGAAGTGCTCGGCCCCAAGCTGCTGGACACCGACAAGCTGTTTCGCAGCCTGCGCATTCGCGAACGCGCCTTGAGTTACGTGGAACAGCTGGACCACGACTCGCCTGCGTGGAAGGCACTGCAAGCCTACCTGGACGGGATCAACCAGTATCAGGACAGCCACGCCAGCCCCATGGAATTCGACGTGCTGGGTATCCCCAAGCGGCCGTTTACCGCTGAAGACACCATCAGCGTCGCCGGCTACATGGCCTACAGCTTTGCCGCCGCGTTTCGCACCGAACCCCTGCTGACTTACGTACGCGACCAACTGGGCAGCGACTACCTGAAAGTCTTCGACCTGGACTGGCAACCCAAGGGCGCGCTGAACCTGGCTGCCAGCGACTGGCAAAACCTCGGCGCCCTGGCCTCTCTCAGCGAGCAGGCCCTGGCCGAAAATGGCTTGCCGCAGTTCGAAGGCAGCAACGCCTGGGCCATCAGCGGCAGCCGCACCAAGAGCGGCAAGCCGTTGCTGGCGGGCGACCCGCACATTCGCTTTTCGGTGCCGTCGGTGTGGTACGAGGCGCAACTGTCGGCGCCGGGGTTTGAGTTGTACGGCTATCACAACGCGCTGGTGCCGGTGGCGTTCCTGGGGCACAACCTAGACTTCGGTTGGAGCCTGACCATGTTCCAGAACGATGACCTCGACCTGATCGCCGAGAAGGTCAACCCGGACAACCCCAACCAGGTCTGGTACCACGACCAATGGGTGAACATGACCACCAGCGAGCAGCAGATTGCCGTGAAAGGCCAGGCGCCGGTGACCATCACCCTACGTCAGTCGCCCCACGGCCCGATCGTCAATGACGTGCTGGGTGAGAACGCCGGCAAGACGCCGATTGCCATGTGGTGGGCCTTCCTCGATACCCAAAACCCGATCCTCGAAGGGTTCTACCAGCTCAACCGTGCCGACACCCTGGCCAAGGCCCGGGCGGCAGCGGCCAAGGTGTCCGCGCCGGGCCTGAACATCGTGTGGGCGAACGCCAAGGGCGATATCGGCTGGTGGGCGGCAGCGCAGTTGCCGATCCGCCCGGCGGGTGCCAATGCCGGGTTCATCCTCGACGGCAGCACCGCCCAGGCCGACAAGCTGGGCTTCTACCCCTTCAGCGCCAACCCCCAGGAAGAAAACCCGGCGCGCGGTTATGTGGTGTCGGCCAATGCCCAGCCGGTCTCGCCCACGGGCATGGAGATTCCGGGCTATTACAACCTGCCCGATCGTGGCCAACAGTTGAACGAGCAGTTGAGCGACAAGAGCGTGAAGTGGGACGTGAACAACAGCCAGGCACTGCAGCTAGGCACCACCACCGCCTACGGCCCTCGGTTGCTGGCGCCGCTGTTGCCGGTATTGCGCGACGTGGTCAAGGACCCGGCGCAGCTCAAGCTGGTGGAGCAACTGGCCGCCTGGAAAGGCGACTACCCGCTGGACTCCACCAGTGCCACGCTGTTCAACCAGTTCCTGTTCAACCTCACCGACGCCGCCTTCCACCCCAAGCTGGGCGACGCCCTGTTCAAGACCCTGCTCGGCACCCGCGTGATCGACGCCGCCCTGCCACGCCTGGCAGCCACGCCGGATTCGCCGTGGTGGGATGGCAAGCGCGCCGACACCGTCAAGCTCGCCTGGGACAACAGCCTGGCGCACCTCAAAGCCACCTTCGGCGATGACTCCAGCCAATGGCAATGGGGCAAGGCGCACACCCTGACCCACGGCCACCCGCTGGGCACGCAGAAGCCATTGGACAAGGTGTTCAACGTCGGCCCGTTCCCTGCGCCGGGCACCCACGAAGTGCCCAACAACCAATCCGCCATGATCGGCCCGGCGCCGTGGCCCGTGACCTACGGCCCGTCGACCCGCCGCCTGATCGACTTCGCCGACCCGGCCCACGCCCTCACCATCAACCCGGTGGGGCAAAGCGGGGTGCCGTTTGATGCGCATTATGGGGATCAGGCGGAGACGTACATCGAGGGCGGGTATGAGCAGGCGCATTTCAGTGACGAGGAAGTGACGGCGAATACGCGCGGCACCCTGAAATTGCTGCCCGCCCGATAGCAACTTGAAATAGGGTCAAAATGTGGGAGCGGGCTTGCTCGCGAATACGGTGGAGCAGTCGATATTTCTGGTGACTGATACCCCGCATTCGCGAGCAAGCCCGCTCCCACATTTAATTTGTGTTGTGGCGACTATCGTGCCCGCAACCGCCCCGGCGCCTCGCCGTAGGTCTCCTTGAATTTCTTGCTGAACGCCGCCTGGGACTGGTAACCCACCTGGGCGGCGATATCCAGCAGGCTCAGGCGCGATTGGCGCAGCAGGTTGTACGCCAGCTCCATGCGCAACTGCGTCAACAACAGCCACGGCGAGACACCCGCGACTTTCACAAAAGCCCGCATGAAGGTCGCCCGCGACATCGTTGCCACCGCCGCCAGATTGTCGATGGTCCATTCGTGCCCAGGCTCGGCCAACATTGCTTGCCAGGCCTTGCTCAGGCGTTTGTCAGCCAACAGCGCGAACGTGCCGGCGACCGGCGCCTGGCGGTTCAGCCAGGTGCGCAGGATGAGGGTGAAGAACGCCGATGACAGCGCATCGATAAAAGTCCGTGCGCCCAGCTGCTGCCCGTCCGCTTCACTGCGCATCAGGGCGATCAACGCCGCCAGTTGCCCATCGCCCTGCCACTCGCGGCTGGACACCACCAGGTATTCCGGCAGCGCACCGAACAGCAACGACTGGCGGTTGTAGTGAAAGGAGCCACACAGCATATCGATGTCCGGCTGGTTGCCGCCCAGGCGATGCACCTTGAGCAGCCCGCCGTCGATCACCTGTGGTCGCTTCGGCGCAATCCGTGCGCCCTGGCTGCGCAGCAAGTGGGTGGCGCCACCGGGCATCAACAGAATATCCCCGGGTTCCAGGGTCACCTGCTGGCCGCCCGACAACTCGGCCCGGCAGGTGCCGCTGAGCACGATGTGGTATGGCGCCACGCCAAATGCTTCCGGCGCGTGGTCCATGGCCCAGTCGCCCTGGAACTGGCACCGCAGGTCCAGGCTGCCGCGCAGGTTGGCCAGCGCGATAAGGGTGTCGATCGAATTCATTTGCGAACATCGGTCAAAAAGATGAGCGGATTGAACAATAACGCCAACCCCGAACGGCACACACTGGCTTCACACCCAACCCGTTCAGGAGTTACCGCAATGTTCAATAACTGGTCCGACTTGCTGCCTACCGTGAAGAAAGCCTTTGGCGCGCTGGGCAAGAGCAATCCGAAGATGGTCAAAGCCTACATGGCGCTGGGCGAAGCTGCCGAGGAAAACAACGTCCTCGACGCCAAGACCCGTGAGCTGATCTCCATCGCCGTGGCCATCACCACCCGCTGCGACGGTTGCATCGGTGTGCATGCGGATGCGGCAATCAAGGCCGGCGCCACCCGCGAAGAAGTCGCCGCGACCCTGGCGACCGCCATCTCGCTGAACGCCGGCGCTGCGTACATCTACTCGCTGCGCGCCCTGGAAGCCTACGACACCCTCAAACCGGCGCCGCAAAGTTGAGCCGAAACTGTTGCGGCGTCACGCCCAGCCGGCGGTTGAACACACTGCGCATGTGCTGGGCGTCGCGAAAGCCGCACTGATAGGCCACGGTCTTGAGCGGTGCGGGGCTGCTTTCGAGCATCACCCGCGCCGCATCCACCCTCGCCCGCTCGACGAACTCGGCCGGGGTTATCCGCGCTTCCCGGGCGAACACCCGGGAGAAGTTGCGCGCACTCATGTTGGCCGCCTTGGCCAAGTCCGCAATGGTCAGGTCTCCCGTCAGGTTCGCCAGCACGTACAACTGCACCAGTGCCACCGCCGAGGTGGTTTCGGCGTGAGGCGTGAGGAACGGGCTGAACTGCGACTGCCCGCCCGAACGCTGGGTGAACACCACCAGGCGCTTAGCCACGCTCAGCGCGACTTCCGGGCCGTGGTCCTGGGCCAGCAAATACAGCGACAAGTCGATGCCCGCCGTGACCCCCGCCGAGGTGTAGAGGTTGCCGTCCTGCACATACAGGCGATCGGCCTCGACCTGGGCCGTGGGGCACAGGCGCGCCAGGTCAGCGGCGTCGTTCCAGTGGGTGGTCACAGTCTTGCCGTCGAGCAGCCCGGCGCGGGCGAGCATGAAGGCGCCGTTGCAGATCGAGCCGAAGCGTTGCGCTCGGGCGGTGGCGCCGCGCAGCCAATCATCGAATTCGGCACCGAAATCTTCGAACGGCAATTGCGGGCCGCCCGCCACCAGCAATAGGTCGTAGGCCTGCAGGGCTTCGCTGTAGTGCCGGTGGGCCTGCAACGACAAACCATTGGACGCGGCCAGGCTGCCGTGGCCGAAGCCGATCACTTCCAGCCGGTAGTGATCCTGGGGCGGCAAAAAGCGGTTGGCTTCGCAGAACACATCCAGGGGGCCGGTCACGTCCAGTGACTGGACGCCGGGGAAGATCAGGATGCCGACGGTTTTGCCCATGAACAACACACCTTATCTAGCTGGATAAACACAAATCCCCTGTGGGAGCGGGCTTGCTCGCGAATGCGATTTTTCAGTCACCACAGGTATTAACTGACATACCGCATTCGCGAGCAAGCCCGCTCCCACATTTGATCTGCTCAAGCCTCAAGAGATGATTAAGGCTGGCGCGATATGACGGCAGGTTGGCCGGGATCGCGCCCTCGCGGCGATAGCCCCTTCGCGGGCGCGCGACCAGACTGGACTCATCGGCGCCACCCCCGGCGCTTTCTTGAGGAGAACGACCATGAGCACCACCATCGCCGGCATCCAGATCCCGGACAGCGCCCTGGCCAAGGCCACCACCGAATACATCCGCGACGTCGAATCGGACCTGCTGTACCACCACTCCCGCCGTGTATTCCTGTTCGGCGCCTTGAGCGGTGAGCGCAAACAACTGGCCTACAACCCGGAGCTGCTGTACGTCGGCGCGATGTTCCACGACCTGGGCCTGGTCGAAGGCCATCGCAGTGACAACGAGCGTTTCGAAGTGGACGGCGCCAACGCCGCGGCGGCGTTCCTCAAGCCTTACGGGCTGAGCGATGACGATATCGAACAGGTGTGGTTGTCCATCGCCCTGCACACCACACCGGGGGTGCCGCAGCATTTGCGCCCCACCGTGGCACTGGTGACGGCGGGCGTGGAAATGGACGTGCTGGGCATGGACTACGCGGCATTTTCCAGCGTGCAGCGCGAAGCGGTGGTGCATGCGCATCCACGGGGTGAAGGGTTCAAGGAGTGCATCATCTGCGCATTCGCCGACGGCTTGCGCCATCGCCCGCAGACCACGTTTGGTAACGTGAAGACGGATGTGCTGGTGGATCAGGAGCCAGGGTTCAAGCCGATGAACTTTGTGGAGGTGATCCGCAAGTCGCCGTGGGTTGCCTGAAACACAACCCTATAAACACCACAAAACCACTGTGGGAGCTGGCTTGCCTGCGATAGCGATGTATCAGTAAACCAATCAATCACTGATAGATTGCTATCGCAGGCAAGCCAGCTCCCACATTTTTTACCGCGTTGCGCCAGTTAGACCGGTGCAGGCGCGCGGCGCTTGTCAGGCTGTTGCCAGCCGTCCGCCGCCGCTTCTTCGATGGCTTGCTGAATGGCTTTCTTGCGGTGTTCTTCGGCACGACGGCTGAAGAACCACACCAGGAAGGTCACCAGCGACACCGCCAGCAGGATGAGGCTGGCCACGGCGTTGATCTCGGGTTTAACCCCCAGGCGCACCGCCGAGAACACTTCCATCGGCAAGGTGGTCGAGCCCGGGCCCGACACGAAGCTGGCCAGTACCAGGTCATCGAGGGACAGCGCGAACGACATCATGCCGCCCGCCGCCAACGATGGCGCGATCATCGGGATGGTGATCAGGAAGAACACCTTCCACGGCCGCGCACCCAGGTCCATCGCCGCTTCTTCGATCGACAGGTCCAGCTCACGCAAGCGTGCCGACACCACCACCGCCACATACGCCGCGCAGAACGTAGTGTGGGCGATCCAGATAGTCACGATGCCGCGTTCCTGGGGCCAACCGATCATCTGCGCCATGGCCACGAACAGCAGCAGCAGCGACAGACCGGTGATCACTTCTGGCATGACCAGCGGCGCCGTCACCAGGCCGCCGAACAGCGTGCGGCCCTTGAAGTGGCTGATACGCGTCAGCACGAAGGCCGCCAACGTACCCAGCGCCACCGCGGCCACCGCCGTGTAGCAGGCGATTTCCAGGGAGCGGGCCACCGAGCCCATCAACTGGGTGTTGTCCAGCAGGCCCACGTACCACTTCACCGACCAACCGCCCCACACGGTCACCAGCTTGGATTCGTTGAACGAGTAGATCACCAGGATCAGCATCGGCAGGTAGATGAACAACAACCCCGCCACCAGCATGAAGCTTGAGAAACTGACGCGCTTCATATCTTGCCCTCCATCTCTTTGGCTTGGCTGCGGTTGAACAGGATGATCGGCACGATCAGGATCGCCAGCATCACCACCGCCAGGGCAGACGCCACCGGCCAGTCACGGTTGTTGAAGAATTCTTGCCACAGCACTTTACCGATCATCAGGGTTTCCGGGCCGCCGAGCAGCTCGGGAATCACGAACTCACCCACGACCGGGATGAACACCAGCATGCAGCCGGCGATGATGCCGTTCTTGGACAGCGGCACGGTGATTTTCCAGAAGCTGTTGAAGGTGCTCGAACCCAGGTCGGATGCGGCTTCCAGCAGACTCTGGTCGTGTTTCACCAGGTTGGCGTACAGCGGCAGGATCATGAACGGCAGGTACGAATAGACCACGCCGATATACACCGCGATGTTGGTGTTGAGGATCTGCAGCGGCTCGTTGATCAGCCCCATGGACATCAGGAAACCGTTGAGCAAACCGTTGTTGCTGAGGATGCCCATCCACGCATACACACGGATCAGGATCGCGGTCCAGGTCGGCATCATGATCAGCAGCACCAGCACGGTCTGCATCTCTTTGCGCGCACTGGCAATGGCGTAGGCCATCGGATAGCCGATCAGCAGGCACAGCAGCGTGCTGAAAAACGCCATCTTCAGCGAGCCCAGGTAGGCGGCGATGTACAACTCGTCGTCGCCCAGCATCGCGTAGTTGGCCAGGTTGAGCACCAACTGCAGCTTCTGCTCAACGAAGGTGTAGATCTCGGTGTAAGGCGGGATCGCGACGTCGGCTTCGGCAAAGCTGATCTTCAAGACGATGAAGAACGGCAGCATGAAGAACAGGAATAGCCAGAGGAAAGGGATCCCGATGACCACATGCCGGCCACCGGGTGTTATTCGTTGCAGCTGGCGCTTGAGCTTCTTCATGTTCATGAGCGAAGTACCACGCCGCTGTCGTCTTCCCACCACACGTACACCTGGTCACCCCAGGTTGGGCGTTGGCCACGGCGCTCGGCGTTGGCCACGAACGACTGCACCAGCTTGCCGCTGGGCAGTTCCACGTAGAACACCGAGTGGCCACCCAGATAGGCAATGTCGTGCACCTTGCCGCTGGACCAGTTGTGCTCGCAGGTCGGCATTTCGGTGGTCACCAGCAGCTTTTCAGGGCGGATGGCGTAAGTCACCGACTTGTCTTCCACGGCGGTGGCGATGCCATAGCCCACGTAGATGTCGCGGTCCAGGTCCGGGCACTTGAGCACCGCGTGGCCTTCGGCGTCGTCCACCACCTGGGTGTCGAAGATGTTGACGTTGCCGATGAACTCGCACACCAGGCGGCTGGTGGGGGTTTCATAGATGTCAATCGGGCTGCCGATCTGGGCGATCCAGCCCAGGTGCATGATCGCGATGCGCTCGGCCATGGTCATGGCCTCTTCCTGGTCGTGGGTCACCATCACGCAGGTCACGCCCACGCGCTCGATGATCTCAACCAGCTCCAGCTGCATCTGCGAACGCAGCTTCTTGTCCAGCGCGCCCATGGGCTCATCGAGCAGCAGCAGTTTCGGGCGTTTGGCCAGGGAACGCGCCAGGGCCACACGCTGACGCTGGCCACCGGACAACTGGTGCGGCTTGCGCTTGGCGAACTGGCTCATCTGCACCAGCTTGAGCATCTCGGCCACACGGGCGTCGATCTCGGCCTTAGGGATCTTGTCCTGTTGCAGGCCGAAGGCGATGTTTTGCGCCACGGTCATGTGCGGGAACAGGGCGTAGGACTGGAACATCATGTTGATCGGCCGCTCGTAGGGCGGCATGTCGGTGATGTCCACACCGTCGAGGTAGATGCGACCTTCCGTTGGGCGCTCGAAGCCTGCGAGCATGCGCAGCAAGGTGGATTTGCCCGAACCCGAACCGCCGAGCAAGGCGAAGATCTCGCCTTTCTTGATTTCCAGGGACACATCGTCCACGGCAATCGTCTCGTCGAACTTCTTCGTGACCCGGTCGATTTTGACCAACACCTTTTTCGGTGTCTGGTCGCCCTCGAGGGCTTTCTTATAGGCGCCGGAGGCAACTGCCATTTACGAAACTCCCAACAAAAAATTCTGTGCGCCCGAGGCGGGCGAACCTTGGATAGTTTGAGCCTTACTTGCCCGTCTTGACCTTGGTCCAGCTACGGGTCATTAAACGTTGCACTTTCGGGGGTAACTCGAAGTTGACGAATGTCCGATCGAGAACCGCCTGCGGTGGGTAAACCGCTGCGTCGGTGCGTATCGATTGCTCCATCAGTTTGTCCGCCCCTGGGTTAGGGTTGGCGTAACCGACTTGATCACTGACCTGAGCGATCACCTCAGGTTTCAGCAAATAGTTGATGAAGGCGTGGGCCTCTTTGACGTTGGCTGCGTCCGCGGGGATCGCCAGCACGTCAAACCACAGGTTGCCGCCCTCTTTCGGAATCACGTAGGCGATGTTCACGCCTTTGCCCGCCTCAGCCGCACGGGCCTTGGCCTGGAACACATCACCGGAAAACCCTGCCGCCACGCAAATGTTGCCGTTGGCCAGGTCCGAGATGTATTTGGACGAATGGAAGTAGGTCACGTAGGGCCGCACTTTGAGCAGCTTCTCTTCGGCCTTCTTGTAGTCTTCGGGGTTGGTGCTGTTGGGGTTCAGGCCCATGTAGTTGAGCACTGCCGGCAGCATTTCATCGGCCGAGTCCATGAACGACACGCCGCAACTGGCCAGCTTCTTCATGTTCTCCGGCTCGAACAGCACGGCCCAGGAGTCGATATGGTCGACGCCCAGCACTTCCTTCACTTTATCGACGTTGTAACCAATGCCGTTGGTGCCCCACAGGTACGGCACGGCGTATTGATTACCCGGGTCGTTCTTTTCCAGGCGCTTGAGCAGCACCGGGTCCAGGTTGGAATAATTGGTCAGCAATGAACGGTCGAGCTTCTGGAACGCCCCGGCCTTGATCTGCTTGCCGAGGAAGTGGTTGGACGGCACGACCACGTCGTAACCGGTACGACCGGCCAGCAACTTGCCTTCCAGGGTTTCGTTGGAATCAAACACGTCATACACAGGCTTGATGCCGGTGGCCTTTTCGAAGTTGGCCAGGGTGTCGGGGCCAATGTAGTCCGACCAGTTATAAATATGCACAGTCGGTGCGGCCTGCACGCTCAACGCCAGCGTGATACCTGCGCCCACCAGCAAGGCTTTGCGAAATAAAGAAATTGGCAAGTGGAGGTCCTCTTAAATAGTTGGGCCCAAAGTTGTTGCCCGGCAACAAAACCGGCGCGCAACTTACCCTCGATAAACCGATCCGGCAAAACTTTCTGTCATTTAATGTGTAAGAAGGGCAGTCAACCTGCCCCTCCTACTGTTTTAAGGCTTACTTGCCCGATTTGATCTTGGTCCAGCTGCGTGTCATTTCACGCTGGGTTGCAGCCGGCAAGTCAGCAATGGCGTAGAGCTTGGCTTGCACGTCAGCTGGCGGGTAGATGCCCGGGTCGCTGGTGATGTCCTTGTCCACCAGTGCAGTGGCTTTCTCGTTACCGTTCGGGAAACGTACGCTGTTGGTGATCCCGGCCATCACTTTAGGCTCGAGCAGGTAGTTCATGAACTTGTAGGCGGCGTCGACGTTTTCGGCATCTTTAGGGATGGCGACCATGTCATAGAAGCTGCCAGCGCCTTCTTTCGGAATGTCGTAGGCCACCTTGACCTTGCCACCGGCTTCAGCCGCGCGGGACTTGGCTTGCTGCACGTCACCCGAGTAACCCACGGCCACGCAGATGTTGCCGTTGGCGAGGTCCGAGATGTACTTGGACGAGTGGAAGTAGCCGATCGATGGGCGCAGCTTGAGGAACAGGTCCTCGGCTTGCTTGAGGTCAGCCTTCTTCTGGGTGTCGGTCGGCAGGCCCAGGTAATGCAGCGCGACTGGCAGCATTTCGGTTGGCGAGTCGAGGAAGCTCACGCCGCAGCTTTTGAGCTTGGCGAGGTTTTCCGGCTTGAGGATCACGTCCCACGAGTCGATCTTGTCGATACCCAGTGCGGCCTTGACCTTCTCCGGGTTGTAACCGATGCCGATCGAACCCCACATGTACGGGAAGGCGTGCTTGTTGTCCGGGTCGCTGACCGACACGGCTTTGAGCAGGGATTTGTTCAGGTTGTCGTAGTTGGACAGTTTGGACTTGTCCAGCTCCTGGTAAACACCCGCCTTGATCTGCTTGGCGAGGAAGTTGTTCGACGGTACGACGATGTCGTAACCGGACTTGCCTGCCAGCAACTTGGCTTCCAGGGTTTCGTTGCTGTCAAAAACGTCGTACACCACCTTGATGCCCGACTCTTTTTCAAAGTTGGCGATGGTGTCCGGTGCAATGTAGTCGGACCAGTTGTACACGTGCAGCACTTTATTGTCTGCCTGGGCCGCGCCCGCCATTGCGCCCATCAGGGACAAGGCGAGGAGGGTCTTGCCAGCGTTCTTCAAACCTAATGCCTTCATTTGGTGATGCTCCAATTTTTTCTTTTTTGGGCCACGTTCTTCATCGTTATGCGGCCCGTCTAAGGGCAACAAAACAGGGCGACAGTCTGGCAAGTTCCGAGGCCGGCTTTCAACCAAAGCCTCATTTATAACTGCTCAGCACGCAGCTCCCGAAAGCCGCTGCGCACTGAGCCTAGCACTTAGCCCTGCAATGCCGCCAAAGTCAGGTCCAGGCAGTGGCGAGCCTTGGTCACCAGCTCGTCGATTTCAGCCTTGCTGATCACCAGCGACGGCGAAATGATCATGGTGTCGCCCACGGCGCGCATGATCAGGCCATTCTCGAAGCAGAACGTGCGGCAGATCATGCCCACACCTTTGCCTTCGTAGCGTTTGCGCGTGGCTTTGTCCTGCACCAGCTCAATCGCACCGAGCATGCCCACACCGCGCACTTCACCCACCAACGGGTGATCAGCCAGTTCCCTCAGACGTTTCTGCAAATACGGTGCCGTTTCTTCGTGGACACGGCTGACGATTTTTTCATCACGCAGGATGCGGATGTTTTCCAGGGCGACCGCGGCGGCCACCGGGTGACCGGAGTAGGTAAAGCCGTGGTTGAAATCACCGCCTTCGTTGAGCACGGCAACGATGTCGTCGCGTACGATCAGGCCACCCATGGGGATGTAGCCCGAGGTCAGGCCCTTGGCAATGGTCATCATGTGGGGCTTGAGGTCGTAGAAGTCGCTACCGAACCACTCACCGGTACGGCCGAAACCGCAGATCACTTCGTCGGCGACAAACAGGATGTCGTACTTGGCAAGGATTTCCTTGATGCGCGGCCAGTAGGTGTCTGGCGGTACGATCACACCGCCGGCGCCCTGGATCGGTTCGGCAATGAAGGCACCGACGTTGTCCACGCCGATTTCCAGGATCTTCTCTTCCAGCTGGTTGGCGGCCCAGATCCCGAACTCTTCCGGGCTCATGTCGCCGCCTTCGCCATACCAGTACGGCTGGGCGATGTGGGTGATGCCCGGGATCGGCAAGTCGCCCTGTTCATGCATGTAGGTCATGCCGCCCAGGCTGGCGCCGGCCACGGTGGAGCCGTGGTAGCCATTCTTGCGGCTGATGATGGTTTTCTTGTTCGGCTGGCCCTTGATCGCCCAGTAGTGGCGGACCATACGCAGCATGGTGTCGTTGCCTTCCGAGCCGGAACCGGTGAAGAACACGTGGTTCATGCCGGCCGGTGCGACGTCGGAAATAACCTTGGCCAGTTCCAGCACAGGCGGGTGGGCGGTCTGGAAGAACAGGTTGTAGTACGGCAGTTCTTTCATCTGCTTGGCGGCAGCATCAGCCAGTTCGTCACGACCGTAACCGATCGCCACGCACCACAAGCCAGCCATGCCATCGAGGATCTTGTTGCCTTCGCTGTCCCACAGGTAAACGCCGTGGGCTTTGGTGATGATCCGTGGGCCCTTCTCTTTCAATTGCTTGAAATCGCTGAACGGCGCCAAGTGATGATCGCTGCTCAAGGCTTGCCATTCACGGGTTTGCGGGTTGTTGCTGGACATACCAATCTCCTAGATGTTTCAGGTGAGGGCGAGCCGTTCCCACGGCCCGCCCGGCGCATCAGACGGCAAAGAGCAGGAATTCCCGCTCCCATGAGCTGATCACACGCTTGAAGTTTTCATGCTCGGCCCGCTTGACCGCGACGTAGCCGGTGATGAATTTCTGACCCAGGTATTTCTCGATGGTCTTGCTGTTTTCCATGCGTTCCAGGGCGTCTTCGATGGTCAACGGCAGGCGCAGGTTGCGGCGCTCGTAACCACGGCCGACCACCGGCGCGCTCGGGTTATGGCCTTCGACCATGCCGATGAAGCCACACAGCAGGCTGGCGGCAATCGCCAGGTACGGGTTGGCGTCGGCGCCCGGCAGGCGGTTTTCCACGCGGCGGTTCTGCGGGCCGGCATCCGGTACGCGCAGGCCCACGGTGCGGTTTTCTTCGCCCCATTCCACGTTCACGGGCGCCGAGGTGTCCGGCAGGAAGCGGCGGAACGAGTTCACGTTGGGGGCAAACAACGGCAGCAATTCAGGGATGAATTTCTGCAGGCCGCCAATGTGGTTGAGGAACAGCTGGCTCATGGTCCCGTCTTCATTGGAGAAGACGTTCTTGCCAGTGGCGATGTCGATGATGCTCTGGTGCAGGTGCATCGCGCTGCCGGGCTCGCCGGTCATCGGCTTGGCCATGAAGGTGGCAGCCACGTCGTGCTTGAGCGCGGCTTCACGCATGGTGCGCTTGAACACCAGGATCTGGTCGGCCAGGGACAGGGCATCGCCGTGACGGAAGTTGATTTCCATCTGTGCCGTGCCGTCCTCGTGGATCAGGGTGTCGAGGTCCAGCTCCTGCAGTTCGCACCAGTCGTAGACGTCTTCGAACAGCGGGTCGAATTCGTTGGCCGCTTCTATAGAGAAGGACTGACGACCGGTCTCCGGGCGCCCGGAACGGCCGATCGGCGGTTGCAGCGGGAAGTCCGGGTCTTCGCAGCGCTTGGTCAGGTAGAACTCCATCTCCGGCGCCACGATAGGCTGCCAGCCTTTGTCGGCATAGAGCTTGAGGACTTTCTTGAGCACGTTGCGCGGCGACAGCTCGATCGGGTTGCCTTGCTTGTCGTAGGTGTCGTGGATCACCTGGGCGGTCGGCTCGATGGCCCAAGGCACCAGGTACACGGCGTTCTGGTCGGGGCGGCAGATCATGTCGATGTCGGCCGGGTCGAGCAGTTCGTAATAGATGTCGTCTTCAACATAGTCGCCGGTCACGGTCTGCAACAGAACGCTCTCGGGCAGGCGCATGCCTTTCTCGGCGATGAACTTGTTGGTCGGCGAGATCTTGCCCCGGGTGATGCCCGTGAGGTCGCCAATCATGCATTCGACTTCTGTGATCTTGTGGTCTTTCAACCAATCGGTGAGCTGGTCGAGGTTGTTACTCATAAATGCCTCTGGGCTGGGTTTCCTGACATCCATTAAAGGTCAGGCGTTGGTTGACGCAGCATCCGCGTCGCGTTGCATCGCCCGCTTTCGACAGGCGGTGCCAAATGCCTGGAAGATCGCTAGGTAGTGCGGGTTAGAGCTTACCTGCCATTCGGGGTGCCATTGCACTCCTAAAGCAAAAGCCTTGCCCTGTTTCACCGAAAAAGCTTCGATCAGGCCGTCCGGCGCCGTCGCTTCGACCAGAAGCCCAGGCGCCAGGCGGTCAACGCCCTGCCCGTGGATCGAGTTGACCTCAATCGTCTGTGGCAACCCCAGGCTTGCCAATACCCCATTCGGGGAGATCGCCACGGCGTGCGCCGGGCCGTACTGGACGTCCAGCGGCTGCGTGTCGTCTTCGCGGTGATCCATCATGCCCGGCACTTCATGAACCTTCTGGTGCAGGCTGCCGCCAAACGCCACGTTCATCTCCTGGAAGCCCCGGCAGATGCCCAGTACCGGAACGCCTGCAGCAATCGCGGCGCGCAGCAACGGCAATGTGGTCTGGTCGCGTGCAGAATCATGAGCAGTCCCAGGCGCACTGGCCGGACCGTCGTAGTGAAAGGGTTCGATATTGGAGGGAGAGCCGGTAAAGAGGATGCCATCCAGGCCGTCAAGAATATTGGCCGGGTCGAGCAGATGCCCAAGGGACGGAATGATCAATGGCAAGCCCTTGGCAGCGGTGGCCACTGCACGGACGTATTTGTCGCCACTGATGTGATAAGCATGCAGACCGACCTGTTTGGAGCAGGCGGTGACGCCGATTAACGGCAGGCGAGACATGAAGCACCCCGGTATTATTGCTGTTATGGGTTTGAATCGAGCTTAGCCTTGTTCATTTTTTTACACAACACCCCCGTAAAAAATACAACACGGCCCGCTCAAGCCTGCTAGTCCCAAGCCGTCCAAACCCAAAAAACCGCCCCAAAAAGCCCCAAAAAAGCCTTCGAGGCGCTTTTTTAGGGCAAAAAAGGCCTCGCTTGACTTCGGCATGCCGTTCGGGTTGACTGAAACCAGAAAAGATCAATGATTGATATTTTTAACAACAAAGGTGTTGCATCATGTCGGTACCCCCGCGTGCCGTTCAGCTTAACGAAGCGAACGCGTTCCTTAAGGATCATCCTGAGGTTCTGTACGTAGACCTTCTAATTGCGGATATGAATGGTGTGGTGCGCGGCAAGCGCATCGAACGCACCAGCCTCCACAAGGTTTACGAGAAGGGCATTAACCTGCCTGCCTCTTTATTTGCCCTGGATATCAACGGCTCGACGGTGGAAAGCACCGGCCTGGGCCTGGACATCGGTGATGCTGACCGAATCTGTTATCCGATCCCCGACACCCTGTGCAATGAACCCTGGCAAAAGCGCCCTACCGCGCAACTGCTGATGACCATGCACGAACTTGAAGGTGAACCTTTCTTCGCCGATCCACGCGAAGTGCTCCGCCAAGTTGTAACCAAATTCGACGACCTCGGTCTGACCATCTGCGCCGCCTTCGAACTCGAGTTCTACCTGATCGACCAGGAGAACGTGAACGGCCGCCCACAACCGCCCCGCTCGCCGATTTCCGGCAAACGCCCGCACTCGACACAGGTCTACCTGATCGACGACCTCGACGAATACGTCGACTGCCTCCAGGACATCCTGGAAGGTGCCAAGGAGCAAGGCATCCCGGCCGACGCCATCGTCAAGGAAAGTGCCCCGGCGCAGTTCGAAGTGAACCTGCACCACGTGGCCGACCCGATCAAGGCCTGCGACTACGCCGTATTGCTCAAGCGCCTGATCAAGAACATCGCCTACGACCATGAGATGGACACCACCTTCATGGCCAAGCCTTACCCAGGCCAGGCAGGCAACGGTTTGCACGTGCACATTTCGATCCTGGACAAGGAAGGCAAGAACATCTTTGCCAGCGAGGATCCCGAGCAGAACGCCGCATTGCGTCACGCGATCGGCGGTGTGCTCGAGACCCTACCCGCCCAAATGGCGTTCCTGTGCCCCAACGTCAACTCCTACCGTCGTTTCGGCGCACAGTTCTACGTGCCGAACTCGCCGTGCTGGGGCCTGGACAACCGTACCGTGGCGATTCGCGTACCGACCGGCTCGTCCGACGCGGTGCGTATCGAACACCGTGTGGCCGGCGCCGACGCCAACCCTTACCTGCTGATGGCTTCGGTCTTGGCAGGCGTGCACCACGGCCTGACCAACAAGATCGAGCCCAACGCACCGGTGGAAGGCAACAGCTACGAGCAGAACGAGCAGAGCCTGCCGAACAACCTGCGCGATGCCTTGCGCGAGTTGGACGACAGCGAGGTGATGGCCAAGTACATCGATCCTAAGTACATCGATATCTTCGTCGCCTGTAAGGAAAGTGAGCTGGAAGAGTTTGAACACTCCATCTCCGACCTTGAGTACAACTGGTACCTGCATACCGTCTAAACGGCGGCTGCATTAAAAGAACGCCGCAGGCTATTGGCCTGCGGCGTTTTTTTATGGCCGTTGTGGCGAGGGAGCTTGCTCCCGCTGGGCTGCGAAGCGGCCCCAATAAAGCTACCCGGTTCTTTCAGGCAGTACTGGGGCGCTGATTTTGGGCCTGCTGCGCAGTCCAGCGGGAGCAAGCTCCCTCGCCACAAGGTATGGATCATCCAGTGGCTCTGCGTACAATGCCCGCTGCCTTGTAGGAGACTTCCATGACCACCCGCCCCGCCACCCCTCGCAAACCCCGCGCCCGCAGCCAGGCCCGGATCGACGCGATTCTCGACGCCGCCCGCACCTTGCTGGCCGCCGAAGGCGTGGCCGGCTTGTCGATCTACAGCGTGGCCGAGCGGGCGCAGATTCCGCCGTCGTCGGTGTACCACTTCTTCGCCAGCGTGCCGGCCCTTCTCGAAGCGCTGACGGCCGATGTGCACGCGGCCTTCCGGGCCGCCATCCAGGCACCCATCGACCATGAATCACTCAAGCACTGGCGCGACCTGTCCTATATCGTCGAACACCGCATGCTCACCATCTATGAGCAGGACGCCGCCGCTCGCCAGCTGATCCTGGCGCAGCACGGACTGACGGAAGTGACCCAGGCGGACCGTCAGCATGACCTGGAGTTGGGCGACCTGATGCTCGCCGTGTTCAACCGTCACTTTGAAGTGCCGACCTTGCCAAAGGATGTGGATGTGTTTGCACTGGCGCTGGAACTGAGCGACCGCGTGTACGCGCGTTCGGTGCATCAGCATGGGCTGATCACACCGCGCATGGCGGAGGAAGGGATGCGGGTGTTTGATGCGTATGTGGGGCTCTACCTGCCAGCCTATTTGCCCAAGCGTTGAGCCTTGTGGTGGCTGGGCGTGCCCCTTCGCAGGCAAGCCAGCTCCCACATTTGAATGCATTTCAAAGTTGAAACTCGGTCAAATGTGGGAGCGGGCTTGCTCGCGAAAGCGGCCTTAAGAGCACCGCAAATCTCGATCACAACTTGGCGATCGACACCTCGGTGGATTTAACGAAGGCAATCACTTCACTGCCAATCACCAATTCCAGCTCTTTGACCGAGCGAGTGGTGATCACCGACGTCACGATGCCGGACGCAGTCTGCACGTCGATTTCCGACAGCACGTCGCCTTCGACGATTTCCTTGATGGTGCCTTTGAACTGGTTACGCACGTTGATGGCTTTAATAGTCATGGTGTTCTTCCTTCAGGGACGAGTGAGTTATTGAGCCCAACGCAATTGCGTAGGCAGCGGTGAAACAGGTTCGGGTTCCGGCGGCGAGCCCGGCAACGACAGCACGCGGTTGAGCACTTCGGCTTCCAGCGCAGCCAGGCGGTGTGAGCCCCGGGCACGTGGGCGCGGCAGGTCGACGATCAGGTCGAGGCCGATCTCGCCGTCTTCGATCAGGATCACGCGGTCGGCAATTGCCACGGCTTCGCTGACGTCGTGGGTGACCAGCAACACGGTGAAACCGTGTTTCTGCCAGAGGTTTTCGATCAGTTGCTGCATCTCGATGCGGGTCAGGGCATCCAGGGCGCCCAACGGCTCATCGAGCAGCAGCAGGCGCGGCTGGTGGATCAGGGCACGAGCCAGGGCCACACGCTGCTTCTGGCCACCGGACAAGGCCGCTGGCCACTCATTGGCGCGCTCGGCCAGGCCCACGGCTTCCAAGGCTTCCAAGGCCTGGGGGCGCCAGTTGCCCTTGAGACCGAGGCCCACGTTGTCGATGATCTTTTTCCACGGCAGCAAGCGCGCTTCCTGGAACATCAACCGCGTGTCTTCAATCGCTTCGCTCAAGGGCGCGGAGCCGGCCAGCAGCTCGCCGCCGCTGGCTTTATCCAAGCCGGCCAGCAGGCGTAGCAAGGTACTTTTGCCGCAACCACTGCGGCCGACCACAGCCACGAACTGACCAGCTGGGATGTGCAGGTCGATCTCTTTGAGCACTTCCCGCGTGCCAAAGGCCTTGCGCAACTTGCGCACCGCCAGCGGGATACCTTTCAACAGGCGTGGAGGTTGTTGAGCGGTCATGCCGCACCTCCTTTATTCACTTGATAAGCCGGGTGCCAACGCAGCCACACACGCTCCAGGCCACGCGCTGCCAGGTCGGCCAGCTTGCCGAGGATGGCGTACATCACGATGGCGAGTACCACCACGTCGGTCTGCAGGAATTCACGGGCGTTCATTGCCAGGTAACCGATGCCGGAGCTGGCCGAGATGGTTTCCGCCACGATCAGCGTCAGCCACATGAAGCCCAGGGCAAAGCGCACGCCCACCAGGATCGACGGCAACGCGCCCGGCAGGATCACCTGGCGAAACAGGCTGAAACCGGACAAGCCGTAGCTGCGCGACATTTCCACCAGCGCCGGGTCGACGTTGCGGATGCCGTGGTAGGTGTTCAGGTAGATCGGGAACAGCGTGCCGAGGGCGACCAGGAAAATCTTCGCGGTCTCGTCAATGCCGAACCACAGGATCACCAGCGGGATCAGCGCCAGGTGCGGCACGTTGCGGATCATCTGCACCGAGCTGTCCAGCAGGCGCTCGCCCCACTTCGACAAACCGGTGATAAAGCCCAGGGCCAGACCGATGCTGCCACCGATCACAAACCCCAGGCCCGCGCGCCAGCCGCTGATCGCCAGGTGCGTCCAGATTTCGCCGCTGCGTACCAGGTTGATCCCGGCTTCGATCACGGCGCTGGGCGCCGGCAGAATACGCGTCGACAACCAACCGGCCGACACCGACAACTGCCAGATCGCCAACAACAGGATCGGCAGCACCCAAGGGGCCACGCGATGGCTCAATTTTTCAAAGTTCATGGCGGCGCCTCAACTCTGTGACGCAGCTTTGGGAAGGATGTCGTTGGCGACCATCTCGCCGAACGGGCTGACGTAACCGGCGCTTTTCGGCAACTCGGGACGTTCGATGTCCAGGTGCGGGAACAGCAGTTCGGCCACCCGATACGATTCTTCCAGGTGGGGATAACCGGAGAAGATAAAGGTGTCGATACCCAGGGCAGCGTATTCCTTGACCCGCGCCGCAACGGTCGGGCCATCGCCCACCAGCGCCGTGCCGGCACCACCGCGTACCAGGCCAACGCCTGCCCACAGGTTGGGGCTGACTTCGAGGTTGTCGCGGTTGCCACCATGCAAGGCCGCCATGCGTTGCTGGCCGACGGAATCGAAGCGCGCCAGGGAGGCCTGGGCACGGGCGATGGTGTCGTCGTCCAGATGGGAGATCAGTTTGTCGGCGGCTTTCCACGCCTCGTCGTTGGTTTCACGCACGATCACGTGCAGGCGAATACCAAAGCGCACGGTACGCCCCAGCTTGGCGGCCTTGGCGCGCACCTGCTCGATTTTCTCCGCGACCGCAGCGGGCGGCTCGCCCCAGGTCAGCACCATTTCCACTTGCTCGGCAGCCAGGTCCTGGGCGGCTTCGGAAGAACCGCCGAAGTACAGCGGCGGACGCGGTTGCTGGATCGGTGGGTAGAGTAATTTTGCGCCTTTGACGCTGATGTGCTGGCCGTCGTAATCCACGGTTTCGCCTTCCAGCACACGACGCCAGATGCGGGTGAACTCCACCGAGGCCTGGTAGCGCTCTTCATGGCTGAGGAACAAGCCATCACCGGCCAATTCTTCCGGATCACCGCCGGTGACCAGGTTGAACAGCGCACGGCCACCGGACAGGCGGTCCAGGGTTGCGGCCTGGCGCGCAGCCACCGTCGGGGAAATGATCCCGGGGCGCAGGGCAACGAGGAATTTCAGACGCTGGGTCACCGGAATCAGCGAGGCGGCCACCAGCCACGAGTCTTCGCAGGAGCGACCGGTGGGGATCAGCACCCCGCCGAAGCCCAGGCGATCAGCGGCCTGGGCCACTTGCTGCAGGTAACCGTGGTCGACGGCGCGTGCGCCTTCGGCGGTGCCAAGGTAATGGCCGTCGCCGTGGGTAGGCAGAAACCAGAAAATATTGAGGCTCATGGAGTTGTCTCCTGAAGAAGTCGGATTACGGCGCTTTGGCAACGGCGGCGGGTGGCGTCCAGATGACGTCCTTGATGTTCAAGGGCTTGGGGATCAGTTTGAGTTGGTAGAAGCTGTCGGCGATTTTCTGCTGGGCGGCGACCACTTCCGGGGTCAGGAACAGCGCGCCGTAGCCCTGGCGTTTCACCGAGGTCAGGGTGATGTCAGCCGGCAGGCCAAGCAGCGGGGCAACTTGTTCGGTGACTTCCTGTGGATTGGCCTTGGACCATTCGCCCACCGCGCGCACTTCTTCCACCAGTGCCTTGATCACTTCCGGGTGTTTTTCGGCGTAGGGTTTGGTGGCCAGGTAGAACTGGTGGTTGTCGGCAATGCCGGTGCCGTCACGCAGGGTGCGGGCTTGCAGTTGTTTCTCGGCAGCAGCCTGGTACGGGTCCCAGATCACCCAGGCGTCCACGCTGCCACGTTCAAACGCGGCACGGGCATCGGCGGGCGGCAGGAATACGGCCTGCACGTCGGTGTATTTGAGGCCGGCGTCTTCCAGCGCACGTACCAGCAGGTAGTGCACGTTGGAGCCTTTGTTGAGCACGACTTTCTTGCCCTTGAGCTCGGCCACGGATTTGATCGGCGAATCTTTCGGTACCAGGATCGCTTCGCTGGTCGGTGCTGGCGGTTCGTAGGCGACGTAGAGCAGGTCGGCACCAGCGGCCTGGGCGAATACCGGTGGGGTCTCGCCGGTGACCCCGAAGTCGATGGAGCCGACGTTCAGGCCTTCGAGCAACTGCGGGCCGCCAGGGAACTCGGTCCACTGCACGTTCACGCCTTGGGCAGCCAGGCGCTTTTCCAGCGAGCCCTTGGCCTTGAGCAGCACCAGGGTGCCGTATTTCTGATAACCGATCCGCAGGGTTTCGGCGGCGTGGGCTTGAACAATGGCGCCGAAGGACACAGCCGCAGCAAACAGTGCGACCAGACCACGACGCAAGATGACAGTGCGCATGGCGCTCTCTCCAAATAGTGCGTTTAGGGGGTTGGCTGCACCTGCTTGGCCGTTGGCGGCTGAGTAAGGTGAGTACTACAAAATCCGGTAAGGCTCAGATGCTCCAGCGAGCACTCAACAAACGTTCATTCAACACATGGGGGTCCAGCGGTTTCGGGCGACGGGCCATGGCGCTGTAGAAAGTTTCCAGGGCCTCGTGCAAGCGGTGTTCAAGCACCGGCACCAGTTGCGCCTGCGCACTGCCTTCGCCATAGGCGATCTGGCTGTCTTCGGCAAAGATACCGTGGAGCAATTCCTGGGCCTTGAGCGCCGACAACACCGGCTTCAGGGCGTAGTCCACCGCCAGCATGTGGGCGATGCTGCCGCCCGTGGCCATCGGCAGAACGATCTTGTGGGCCAGGGCGCGTTCGGGCAGCAGGTCCAGCACAGTTTTCAGTGCGCCGGAGAACGAGGCCTTGTACACCGGCGTGGCAATCACCAAGCCATCGGCATTGGCGACTTGCTGCAACAGGTCGATGACCTTGGGGCTGTCGAAGCGCGCGTGCAGCAAGTCTTCGGCCGGGAAGTCCCGTATCTGATAACTCACCACTTCCACGCCTTTCTGCTGTAGCCACTGACGGGTTTTATCCAGCAAGACCCCGGAGCGGGAACGCTGGCTGGGACTGCCTCCAAGTGTTACGACCAGCATGCAGGTATTCCTTGAGCAAGTGTCGGCGGTTCGCTGTGTGGCGATGTCGCCAAGATGGAACAGACCTTATCAGCACATTTATATATCTATAAATCTTATTTTTTCATTTGTTTATTCTTAAAGTGCATATGCAATTCAGGCCTCTCCAGGCGAAAAAAAAGGCCGTCGAAACGGCCTGAAAACCCCTGCTATGTGATTCGGTTTACAACGCAATGCGGTGGTGGATGTACCACCGCCATCGCGGGCAAGCCCAGCTCCCACAGGGGAATGCGGTCAACTGTGGGAGCCGGGCTTGCCCGCGATGGCGGCCTGAGCCTTAACGGTTGGGTTGTGGGGTGAGCCGCAGGTACGGCTTCACCGCGCGATACCCCTTCGGAAAGCGTTTCTTGATCTCTTCCTCATCCTTGAGCGACGGCACGATCACCACTTCATCACCGTCCTGCCAGTTGGCGGGCGTGGCGACCTTGTGGTTGTCGGTCAGCTGCAACGAGTCGATGACCCGCAGGATTTCGTGGAAGTTGCGACCGGTGCTGGCCGGGTAGGTGATGGTCAGGCGGATCTTCTTGTTCGGGTCGATCACGAACAAGGAACGCACGGTGAGGGTGTCGCTGGCATTCGGGTGGATCAGGTCGTACAGGTCCGATACTTTGCGATCGGCATCAGCCAGAATCGGGAAGTTGACGACGGTGTGCTGGGTTTCGTTGATGTCTTCGATCCATTTGTGGTGCGAGTCCACCGGGTCGACCGACAGGGCGATGGCCTTGACGCCACGCTTGGCAAATTCGTCCTTGAGCTTGGCGGTAAAGCCCAGCTCTGTGGTGCACACCGGAGTGAAGTCCGCCGGGTGGGAGAACAGCACACCCCAGCTATCGCCCAGCCATTCGTGGAAACGAATCTTGCCGGCGCTGGAATCCTGTTCAAAGTCGGGGGCGATGTCGCCCAGTCTTAGGCTCATGGTGTGGCTCCTGGTGAGTGCTTATGGAGCCCACTGTGCATGTATTGCGGATTATTTAAAAAGAATAAATATCGATTTATCTAGACGATAAAGGAATATTAAAAATCTGTTCACTGGACGCGGGAAAGGCCGAGGATCAACATCCATCACAAGGTTCGAGAAGGCCTTGAGACGCTGTACAAGAGGGGATTCGGGAAGGGCTTGCGGGGGTTGAGCCCGACTTGAAAGCAAGACACCTTGCCCGGCATTGCGCCGGGCAAGGTTTTACGCTCTTACTTGAACGCGTAGCTGTAGCTGACGATTACGCGGTTTTCGTCCTGGGAACGGGTGTTCACCAGGTCGGTACGCCACATAGCGTTTTTCCAGGCTACGCCGAGGTTTTTCAGCGGGCCCTCTGGAACAACGTAAGCCAGGGTCAGGTCGCGTTCCCACTCGGTTTTTTCACCGACGGTGGTGTCGATGTTGCTGCCTTTGAGGTAAACAACACCAGCGGTCAGGCCAGGTACGCCGACTTTGGCGAAGTCATAAGCGTAGCGAGCTTGCCAGGTACGCTCGCCAGCGCGGGCGAACTTCTGGATCTGCATGTCGGTGGTGGTGCTGTTGGACGAGCCGTCACCTTGGTTCAACCAAGGGAAGTCGCTGTCGCCCTTGGTGTACTGGTAGCCAGCACCGAAGGTGTGACCAGCAACCGAGTACAACGCCAGGTAGCTGTACAGATCGTTGTCGACCTTGCCTTTAACCTTGGTGGCGTTGGTCGGGTGATCCGAGTAGTAACCAGTGGTGTAGTAGCCAGCTTCGTTACCGTTGGCACCGTTGTCACGGCTGCGGTAGTAGCGCAGGTCACTTTTCAGTACGCCAGGACCGATAGCCCAGTTGTGGACCAAGCCCAGGAAGTTCTGCGCGTAGAAGTCCTTCAGCTCGCCGTAGTAGTACGAAGCAGTCAGGTCTTTGGTGATTTTGTAGTCAGCACCGGCGTAGTAGAACTTGTTAACGAAGTTGCCTGCGTCGTAGTTCGAGCTACCGTTGGCGCCAGCCAGCGACAGGCCTTCGTTGTTGCTGGAGTTACGGCCCTTGGCGTGCTCGATCTGACCAGCAGTCAGGGTCAGGTCTTTGATCTCGTTCGAAGAGATCTCACCGCCTTGGAAGGTTTGTGGCAGCAGACGACCGTCGTTGGTCTTGATGACCGGGTTGTTTGGCTGCAGGGTGCCGATTTTCAGCACGGTCTGGGAAACCTTGACCTTGCCGGTCACGCCCAAGCTGGCGAAATCGTTGACGGCTTTGTTGCCGTCGCTTGGGAACACGGTACCGCCAGACGCAGTGCCGGTGTAGTTGCCGTGTTCGGCACGGCTGGAGTCCAGACGCACGCCGTACAGGCCGATTGCATCGAGACCGAAGCCTACGGTGCCTTCGGTGAAGCCGGAGATGAAGCGCAGGTCAAAGCCTTGGCCCCATTCGGCGTTCTTGTTACGGGTGTTCGACGTCGAAGATGGCTGGCCATCGCGGTTGTCGGTGTTGATGTAAAAGTTACGCAGCCCCAGAGTTACCTTGCTGTCGTCGATGAAACCGGCGGAGTGTGCCTGTTGGGCAATTGCAGCCACAGCCACGGCCAACGCCAATGTTGACTTCTTCATGTACCGCTCCTCTCATTTCTAATTTTTGTATTTCTAAGGTCTCGGGTCTGACGCCCTTGATCCACAGATGCGCGATTAGCGCCAGATAGTGACTACCAAGTCAATCGTAACCTTGTGTGTCTACTACCTTCGTCTAATCGCAGTTAATTTGGTCCCTGCAGGGTAATGAGTTTTTCATACACCCAAAAAGAATTGTTTCATTCTTTTTCATACGATCCAGGAATAAGGCTTTCCATGAAGCGGACAAGTCCGGGGGAACGAACCGCTCCATAAGCTAATTCCTAAAGGGTATTTACCAGCCTTTTTTTAGATCGATTAGTGTGGCCGTACTGTTGCATACGTCACCCACGATCAAAAAGGCGACGCCATCATGGCCAAACGCACATCCTCCCGTCAATTTGTTACAGTTTTTGTGTCACTAATACTTTCTTTTGGTGTCAAAGCGGCCGATTTAACCATCGGCTACCAAACCGGTATTGACCCCAGCAAAGTCCCTCAGGCCGACGGCCTCTACGAGAAGGCCATCGGCGAGAAAATCGCCTGGCGCCGGTTCAACAGTGGGCCTGAAGTCGTGACGGCCATCGCGTCCGGCGACGTCCAGATCGGCAATCTGGGTTCCAGCCCGCTCGCAGCGGCGGCTTCACGCCATCTACCGATCGTGGCGTTCATCGTATCGGCGCAGATCAATGCTTCTGAAGCCTTGGTAGTGCGCAACGGCAGCGGCATCGACACACCGCAGGACCTGGTCGGCAAAACCATCGCCACGCCTTTTGTCTCAACCTCTCATTACAGCCTGCTCGGCGCCCTGAAGCATTGGGGCCTGGACACTAAAAAAGTCAAAGTCGTGAACCTGCAGCCAGCCGAAATCGCTGCCGCATGGAAACGGGGCGATATTGACGGCGCCTTCGTGTGGTCGCCCGCCCTGGGCGAGATCCGCAAGACCGGCAAAACCCTGACAGACGCGGCCCAAGTGGGTCAGTGGGGTGCGCCCACCTTTGAAGTGTGGGTGGCCCGCAAGGATTTCGCCGAAAAACATCCTGACGTAGTGGCCAAGTTTGCCAAGGTCACCCTCGACTCATTCGCCGATTACGCCGCCCATAAAAACAGCTGGACAGTCGACTCCGAGCCCGTGCAGAAAATCGCTAAATTGACAGGCTCGAACGCCGCCGACATTCCTGAGTTGCTGGCCGGCACCACATTCCCCGACGCCCAGGCGCAGCAAACCGACGCACTGCTTAAAGGCGGCACGGCGAAGGCGATTGGGGAAACAGCGAAATTCTTGAAGGAACAGGGGAAGGTTGAGACGGTGCTGCCGGACTATTCGGCGTTCGTCACTGACAAATTCGCTCGAGATTAAACGCAATTCAATGTGAGAGCTGGCTTGCCTGCGATTGCATCACCTCGGATCAACTGAAAGACCGAGGTGCTTGTATCGCAGGCAAGCCAGCTCCCACAAAAACCTGCCCTGCTATTAGTTACAGCGCCTTTTCGAAAATCTTCGAGTTACGCTGGTAGTTGTACAGCGACGCCCGCGCCGACGGCAGGCGGTCCACGCTGCTCGGTTCAAAACCGCGCTCACGGAACCAGTGGGCAGTACGGGTGGTGAGGACAAACAAGGTCTTCAAACCCTGCGCCCGCGCCCGGGTCTCGATGCGTTCCAGCAACACATCACCCCGCGCACCATGACGGTACTCCGGGTTGACCGCCAGGCACGCCAGCTCGCCCGCATCCGAATCCGCGATCTGGTACAGCGCCGCGCAAGCGATGATCATGCCCTCGCGCTCCACCACGCTGAACTGTTCGATCTCACGCTCCAGCACTTCCCGCGAGCGGCGCACCAGGATGCCCTGCTCTTCCAGCGGGCTGATCAGGTCGAGCAAACCACCGACGTCTTCAATCGCCGCTTCGCGCACCTGCTCGAATTGTTCCTGGGCCACCAGCGTACCGCCGCCGTCCCGGGTAAACAGCTCGGTGAGCAAGGCGCCGTCTTCGGCGTAGCTCACGATGTGGCTGCGCCCAACCCCGCCCCGGCATGCCTCTGCGGCTGCATCGAGCAATTCGGCCTGATAGTTACTTTTGCCCAGGCGCTGCAGATGCGCTGGCACTTGTTGCGGGCGCAGTTCGCGCACCAGGCGGCCATGCTCATCGATCAGGCCCAGATCGGCGCCGAATAGCAGCAGTTTGTCGGCGCCCAGGTCGATGGCGGCGCGCGTGGCGACGTCTTCGCAAGCCAGGTTGAATATCTCGCCAGTGGGCGAGTAACCCAGGGGCGACAACAGCACGATGGAGCGCTCGTCCAGCAGGCGGTTGATGCCCTTGCGGTCGACCCGGCGCACTTCGCCGGTGTGGTGGTAGTCCACCCCTTCGAGCACACCGATTGGCCGTGCGGTCACCAGGTTGCCGCTGGCTACCCGCAGGCGCGAGCCCTGCATCGGCGAGGAAGCCATGTCCATGGACAGGCGCGCTTCAATGGCAATGCGCAAGTGGCCGACTGCGTCGATCACACACTCCAGCGTTGCAGCATCGGTGATGCGCAAGCCTTCGTGGTAAGCCGGGGTGAGGCCACGCGCTTCAAGACGGGTTTCGATCTGTGGGCGTGAACCATGGACCAGCACCAGCCGCACGCCCAGGCTGTGGAGCAGCACCAGGTCGTGGACGATATTGCCGAAGTTGGGGTGTTCCACACCGTCGCCCGGGAGCATGACCACAAAGGTGCAGTCGCGGTGGGCATTGATGTAGGGCGAAGCGTGACGAAGCCAATTTACGTAGTCGGGCATAACACCTGGGCCTGTAATAAAAAGCAGCCGAAAAAGGATGAATCATGAAAGCGCACAGCGGGCTGATGGTTATCGTCGGAACAGGCTTGGCGACACGCTCGCTCTCCTTCTATGTACGAATGGGCAGGGGTTAAATTACGCAGGTTTCAGGCAGTAGTGTTCGATCAGTTCCCGCAATAGACGCACTGTAGGCGTCAAGCGTGACATTTCGAGGTACTCGCCCGGCTGATGGGCGCAGGCGATATCGCCGGGGCCCAGCACCAGGGTTTCACACCCGAGGCGCTGAAGATAAGGCGCTTCGGTTCCGAACGCTACTGCTTCGGCACGATGACCGGTCAAACGTTCGGCCACCCGCACCAGTTCGGCGTCTTCGGGTTGTTCGAACGGCGGCACTTCGGGGAACAACGGCGCGTAATCGATCTTGACCTGATGACGCTCGGCCAGGGGTTGCAGCTTCTGCCGGATTGCATCGCGCAGCACCTGGGGGTCCATGCCCGGCAGGGGGCGCAGGTCGAATTCCAGGGAACACTGGCCGCAGATGCGGTTGGGATTGTCGCCACCGTGGATGCAGCCAAAGTTCATGGTCGGCTGGGGCACACTGAATTGCGGGTTGCGGTACTCGCGTTGCCAGGCCAGGCGCAGGCCGCGCAGTTCGCCAATGGCGTCGTGCATAGCCTCAAGTGCGCTGTGGCCCAGGCTCGGATCCGACGAATGGCCACTTTGGCCCAGGATGTCGATACGTTCCATCATCACACCTTTGTGCAGGCGGATCGGCTTGAGGCCGGTGGGCTCGCCAATCACAGCCGCACGCCCCAGTGGCCGACCGGCTTCGGCCAGCGCACGGGCGCCGGACATGGAGCTTTCTTCATCACAGGTAGCGAGGATCAACAGCGGCTGCTTGAACGGTTGGTCCAGCAGCGGCAACACCGCTTCGATGGCCAGGGCGAAAAAGCCCTTCATGTCGCAACTGCCCAGCCCTACCCAGCGGCCGTCAACTTCCGTCAGCTTGAGCGGGTCGGTCTTCCACAATGCGGCGTCATACGGAACCGTATCGCTGTGACCTGCCAACACCAACCCGCCCGGGCCACTGCCGAAGCTGGCGAGCAGGTTGAATTTGCCGGGGCTGACTTGCTGGATGTCGATGGCAAACCCCAGGTCCCCCAGCCAACCGGCGAGCAAATCGATCACCGGGCGGTTGGTCTGGTCGAGAGACGCCTGGGTGCAACTGACCGACGGCGCAGCAATCAGCGCGGCGAACTGCTCTTTCATGGACGGTAATGGCATGCGCGGTCTCTCAACTTCCCGGATGAGCCCCACTATAGAGCCATCTGCATGACACAATAAACCGTTGCGGCGCGTTGCCGGGCTCAGTCCTGTACACTGCACGACCTTGGCAGCCACTCTTTTCCCCGGCTGCGCTCCCGATCCTGGATGTTCCGGCCATGCAAAAAGAAACCGAAATCAAGCTCCGCGTCAGCCGCGAGACCCTCGCCGCGCTGCGTGAGCACCCGCTCCTGAAAAAACGCAACAAAAGTGGCTGGGAACGCCGTGAGTTGATGAACCAGTATTTCGACACCCCCGAGCGCGACCTGGCCCAGGCCAAAGTCGCCCTGCGCCTGCGCAAGGACGGTGACGACATCATCCAGACCCTCAAGACCCGTGGCCAGAGCGTCGCCGGCTTGTCGGAACGCAACGAGTACAACTGGGACCTGCCCAAAGCCAAGCTCGACGTGAAGAAACTTGACGGCGAATGCTGGCCCGAGCAACTGGCCGACCTGGACAAAAAGACCCTCAAGCCGATCTTCACCACCGACTTCGTGCGTGAGCGCGCGGAAATCGCCTGGGGCCGCGGCAAGGCCAAGGTGGTCATCGAAGCAGCCCTGGACCTGGGCCACGTGGTGGTCGGCAAGCAGAAAGAAGAAATCTGCGAACTGGAACTGGAACTGCGCGAAGGCGAACCGGCTGCCCTGCTGGAACTGGCCGCCGAGCTGGCCGCCACCCTGGCCCTGATGCCATGTGACATCAGCAAAGCCGAGCGCGGCTATCGCCTGTACGACGCCAGCAGCTATTCCCTGAGCCTGCCGGCGCCTGAACTGCACGCCGAAATGCCTTTGGACGACGCGTTTGCCGCCATCCTCTGGCACCTGCTCGGCAGCAGCCAGCGCCTGGCCGAGCAATACCGCTTCAATGGCCACTGGCGCCTGCTGAAGGACTGGGTCGACAACCTCGGCGAACTGCGTGCCCTGATCGGCAGCCTCGGCCAGGCCGCCCCTCGCCAATCCACCAGCGAACTGCGCAGCGCACTGGATGCCCTGCTGGAAGACTGGCGCCCGCTGGTGCAAGCCGGTGACGACGACGAAGACATCCGCAAAGCCGCGCCCGAGCAATTCATCGAAGAACTGGACGATGTGCGTTGGGGCCTGTTCTCACTGAATGCGTCCCGCTGGTTGCTGGCCCGTGCCTGGACCGCCGACCGCAGCGTGCGCGGCAATCGCCAGGGCGCGGCACAAATCACCAACTGGTTGCCACGCCTGCTGGCTGACGACGCCGTCGCCCTGCAACTGCCGCGTTACCAGCAGCAGCCGGAAGACCTGGCCGAACAACTGCCGCGTATCGAACGCATCCAGGCCTGGCTGCACCATGCGCGCCATGTGGTGGACATTCCAGAGCTGGACCGTTTGTACGGCGAGCTGAACAAGTTGGCGCAACTGGCCAACCAACTGATCACCGATGAGTCGCTGGATGCGCGGATGCATCAGGCGATTGCGGTGTATCAGAACCGGGCGTGGAAGACTTTGTTGCGTCTGTAAGGACGCCATCGCGGGCGAGCCCGCTCCCACCTTGACCGTGTTCCAACTCTGGAATGCAGTCAAATGTGGGAGCGGGCTTGCCCGCGAAGAGGCCCTCACTGTCAGCGCAATACTGGCAGGCTAGTGGTGGACTTGATCTCCGACAACGCCACAATCGAATTGACCTCCTGAATCCCCGGCACCATCGACAGCTTCTCGAAGAAGAATCGCTCGTACGCCTCAATGTCCGCCGTCACGATGCGCAGCAAAAAATCCACCGCCCCCATCAGCACATAACACTCCAGCACTTCCGGAAAACCGCGAATCGCCTCGGTGAACTCCGTGAAGTTGGACCGACCGTGGGCGTTGAGTTTGACCTCGGCGAAGATCTGCGTGTTGAGGCCGATCTTCTTGCGATCCAGCAAGGTGACCTGGCCACGGATCACCCCCTCTTCCTTGAGCCGCTGGATACGGCGCCAGCATGGCGATTGAGACAAGCCCACCTGCTCGGCGATCTGCGCACTGGACAGCGAGGCGTCCTCTTGCAGCAGGGCCAGGATGCGACGGTCGTAGGCGTCCAACTCACTGTGCATAAAAATACCTTTTATTTAACATATTATGAATTGGATGATTCAAACATCCGCCAATATCGCCGATCTTAGATAAGAAATCTCCCACGCCAAATGCAAAAATTTCTCCAATCGAATCTGGAGAGTCAGCATGCACGGCGTCGAAACCATCCACCCCGCCACCCGCGTCGATGCGTGGGCCGTCAACAGCGCGCATTGCCAGGCGCATTACCGCATCGTCGCCGAAGCTGAGCCGGACGTGCTGTGCCGCGTGCTCAACTACTTTGCGCTGCAGTTTCTGACACCCAGCCAGGTCCAGGTGAACCGCGAGGACGACCTACTGAGCGTGGATATCGTGATGAATGGCCTGAGTTGGCACCGGGCCCAGGTGATCGGTGAAAAGATTCGAAACGTGATCAGCGTGTGCAGTCTGGAACTGTGGGCAGCTGATTCCGTGGAGCCTCAAGAGCGGGTGGCCGTCGCGCTGTAAAGGCCTGCAATACAAGCCGGGAGGCGCCGAGTCAGGGGCTGACTAGCCTGGGGTTTACGCCCCAAGCCAGCCCAGGAAACCTGCAATGCCCGTTGATCAACCTTTGGAACTGCATCGACTGTTACCCGCCCTGGTCGACAGCGGCGTGATAACGCCCGAAACCGCCCGGCAGTTGTCTGCGCAACCCGCCAGCAATGCGGTGCATCCCTTGGCGTGCATTGCCGCCCAGGGGCCTTGCCTGGAAACCCTGACGCAATGGCTTGCCCGGCATGTCGGGCAGCCTTATCTGCGCATCGACCCGTTGAAGATCGACGTGGCGACCGTGGTGCCGTTGATGTCCCACGCCTTTGCCCAACGCCATGGCATTCTCGCGGTGGCCGTGGATGCGCATACCGTCACCATCGCCAGCGCCCAACCCGGCATCACCGGCTGGGAAGCCGGCCTGGCACAGGTGCTCAAACGCTCGATCAAACGCGTGGTCGCCAACCCCCAGGACATCCAGCGCTGCATCGGCGAGTTTTACCGCTTGGCCAAGTCGGTCAGTGGCGCCGACCAGAAGACCGCTGCGCCCGGCGCTGCCGAACTGCTCAACCTTGGTGCCCTCGACAAGGAGCCGGATGCCAATGACGCGCACATCGTCAATATCGTCGACTGGCTGCTGCAGTACGCCTTCGCCCAGCGAGCCAGCGATATCCACATCGAGCCGTGCCGCGACCAGGGCCGCGTGCGTTTTCGCATCGACGGGCTGTTGCACGACGTCTACCAGTTCCCACCCCAGGTCACCATGGCCGTGGTCAGCCGCCTCAAAAGCCTGGGCCGGATGAATGTGGCAGAGAAGCGCAAACCCCAGGATGGGCGAGTCAAGACCAAGAGCCCCACGGGCACCGAGGTGGAGCTGCGCCTGTCCA
Organism: Pseudomonas sp. BIGb0164; assembly: GCF_024810135.1. Taxonomy (NCBI): domain Bacteria; kingdom Pseudomonadati; phylum Pseudomonadota; class Gammaproteobacteria; order Pseudomonadales; family Pseudomonadaceae; genus Pseudomonas; species Pseudomonas sp. BIGb0164. Next base: position 364,080 of record NZ_JANUEA010000003.1, read on the forward strand.
CCTTGCCCACGGCGTTCGGCGAAAAACTGGTGATGCGCATTTTCGACCCGCAGGTCCTGCTCAAGGGCTTTGACCAACTGGGGTTGTCTGCCGATGATCAGCAACGTTGGCACGCCATGACACGCCAGGCCAATGGCATCATCCTCGTCACCGGGCCAACGGGGTCGGGCAAGACCAGCACGCTCTACACCACACTCAGGCAACTGGCGACCCGGGAGGTCAACCTGTGCACGGTGGAAGACCCGATCGAAATGGTCGAGCCCGCCTTCAACCAGATGCAGGTGCAGCACAACATCGACCTGACCTTCGCCAGCGGCATTCGCGCGCTGCTGCGACAAGACCCGGACATCATCATGATCGGTGAGATTCGTGATCAGGAAACGGCAGAAATGGCGATCCAGGCCGCACTGACCGGGCACCTGGTGCTATCAACCCTGCACACCAACGATGCCCCCAGCGCCATCAGTCGCTTGCAGGAACTGGGCATTGCTCATTATTTGATCAAAGCTACGCTGATAGGCGTAATGGCGCAGCGGCTGGTGAGGGTCTTGTGCCCTCACTGCAAACGCGCCGTGAAAGACACTGAAGTCCATGAAGCGGTCGGGTGCATGGAGTGTCGTGACAGCGGCTACCGGGGTCGAGCCGGTCTCTATGAAATCATGGTGGTGGACGAAGCGCTCAAGGCGCTCATCACGCCCGGCGCCGACATACAGGCGCTGCGCCAGGCGGCGCTTGAACAAGGCATGTGCAGCCTGCGCATGGCCGGTATCGACAAGATGAGGGCCGGCCTCACCACCCTGGCTGAAGTATTGCGCGTAACACCTGGGGATTCAGAAACAAATCCTTTGATTGTCGGGGCATGAAACCGTTCTTATCCGTGACGAGACCGTTACAATCGGCCGAACGTCGTTTCACTGACACTTTCAGATAGGGAATCGTTATGCAGATCGGAACCGTACTGCTTCTTTTCGTGGGCCTGGCCGTGGCCATCCTGTTCATGGGCTTCAAGGTGGTGCCTCAGGGCTACCAGTGGACCGTCGAACGTTTCGGCCGCTATACCAACACCCTCAAGCCCGGTCTCAACATCATCATCCCGGTCATGGACCGCATCGGTCGCAAGATCAACGTGATGGAGAGCGTGCTGGATATTCCGCCCCAGGAAGTGATCACCGCCGACAACGCCACCGTCCAGATCGATGCGGTGTGCTTCTTCCAAGTGGTCAACACCGCCCAGGCCGCCTACGAGGTCAATAACCTCGAACATGCCATCCGTAACCTGCTGCAAACCAACATCCGTACCGTGCTGGGCTCCATGGAGCTGGACGCCATGCTCAGCCAACGCGACGGTATCAACGAAAAACTGCTGAAAACCGTGGACGAAGCCACCGCGCCGTGGGGCATCAAGATCACCCGTATCGAGATCAAGGATATCAGTCCGCCCGCCGACCTGATGGCCGCCATGTCCGGCCAGATGAAAGCCGAACGGATCAAGCGTGCACAAATCCTTGAAGCCGAAGGCCTGCGCGCCTCGGCGATCCTGACCGCCGAAGGCAAGAAGCAGGCACAGATCCTTGAGGCCGAAGGTAGCCGACAGGCGGCCTTCCTTGAATCCGAAGCCCGTGAACGCCAGGCTGAAGCGGAAGCCCGCGCGACGCAGGTGGTATCGGAGGCCATCGCGTCGGGCAACGTGCAGGCGGTCAACTACTTCGTGGCGCAGAAATACATCGACGCCTTGGGCAAACTGGCGTCGGCCAACAACAGCAAGGTCATCCTGATGCCGCTGGAAGCCAGCCAGGTGATTGGCGCCGTGGGCGGCATCGGCGAGATCGTCAAGGCCACCTTCGACAGCAAGAAAGGCTGAAGCCATGTGGGAATTCCTGCAGCACCTGTCGTTCTGGGACTGGCTGGCACTGGGCACGGTGCTGCTGATTCTGGAGGTATTCGGGGCCGGCGGTTACCTGCTGTGGATGGGCATCGCTGCCGCCGCCGTGGGCGTGATCAAGTTCCTGGTGCCGCCGCTCGGGCTGGAATGGCAACTGCTGTTGTTCGCGGTGCTGTCCATATTGACGGCGGTGTACTGGTGGAAACGCCAACGCAGCAGCGCAAAGGCCAGTGACCAACCGGGGTTGAACGAACGCGGCTCGGAGCTGGTGGGGCGCGTCTTCGTGGTGCACCAGGCGATCGTCGATGGCCGGGGCAAGATAAAAGTCGGTGATGGGGTGTGGATGGCAACCGGTCCGGACAGCCCTGTAGGCGCTCAAGTACGGGTGATTGGTCAGAATGGCGTGGTTTTAACAGTTGAAACTGTTTAGTCAGTGATGGAACTCGGCTGGGCTTACTACAATCATAAAGTACAGATAACCCACCCGGAGTCACCCATCATGCGTCTTAAATATGCTGTCGCAACCCTCGCTGTGCTTTCCCTCCCTGTCGGTTCAGCCATGGCCGACAGCTTCTGGCGCAACGTCATCTCGTCGGGTGCCACCACCGGCTCGACGTACCTGACCTTCAAGGACCACAAGCTGGTGGTCGCCGCCCAGGACGACGCCGGCAGCTTCGTTGCCAGCGACGGCGGCATTCGTGGCCCGTACTTGGAAGCAGCCATGCAAAAGGTTCGCGCCGACAACCCGGGTCTGCAGGCCACGGATATGGAGCTGGCCAACGCCATCCTCGCAAAAAACGCTGTGACCGAATAACTCGGGCTTTATAAAAAATACCGCTTTAAACAGCGGTATTTTTTTGCCTTCAATTCCTACGGTCTTCGCCGCTAAGCACTACGTAAGCGTTCCTGCTTTCGCAGCTGACTACAGAAAAGTCCTGTCGAGCCTCATCCTGCCAGGCAACAAGCTAAGGATTCCTTTTAAATAAAGCGAATCACTGCCCATGCAAAAGATTGCCTACGCGCTGCTGCTCTCTGTCTTCGCTACCCCCTACGCCCAGGCAGAAACCTGGTACGGATCAGCCAAATTCAATAACGCCCGTCAGAACCTTTCCAGTTCGCTGCTCACTAGCCCTCGCGTGACTGACCGGGTGGACGCCCCGGACAGCAGCAAGTCATTCGTGGCCTCTTTCGCCGCTGGTTATGCCTTTGAGAATGGCTGGCGACTGGAAGGGGAATACACAATGCCGAACAACTCGACATTCAAATCCTACTGGGCCCCCTTTAATGCCAACGTCAACAGCCTGCACGTCCAGAGCCAACGCTTGATGCTCAACGGCTATAAAGACATCCCGATCAACCCATGGTTGTCGTTCTACGGTATGGCCGGTGTGGGTATCGCTCGCATTGAAAGCGAAGGCTATCAAACCAACGAGACCCGTCGCTTTGCCAATAATCGCCAACACAACCTTGCCTACAGCGTAGGTATGGGGCTGGAAGCCAAGGTCAGTGAGCCAATCACACTGGGGGTTGGTTATCGTTATATCGCGATGGGCGATATTGAAACCGGCTACAACACCTTCGCAAACCGGGTGAATGCGCGGGATGAACAGCTCAAGGGTAAGCTCAAGGAACAAAATGTGTTTCTGGAAGCGCGTTACGCCTTCTGAATACCCGCTGAGAATGCCGCTGTTGAAGCGGCATTTTTTTGCCCAACCGATGACGATTCATTCACAGGTGACAGGCTATATTCAGTCGAGCCGTGTAACCATGCTGATACTGATGCGCCCCTTACTCATCGCCAATCTGAAACGGATGCCTTCGTCGTTATGAGCCAATTGCCCTTTCTGCCGTTTTCCAAACCTACCATTGATGAAGCCACCATCTCGGCGGTCGGTGATGTATTGCGCTCAGGCTGGATCACCAGCGGGCCGAAAGTGCAGGCCTTCGAGGCGCAGTTGTCGGAGTATTTTGGTGGCCGCCCGGTGCGTACCTTCAACTCGGGCACCTGCACCATGGAAATTGCGCTGCGCATTGCGGGTATCGGCCCTGGCGATGAAGTGATCACCACACCGATCTCGTGGGTTGCCACGGCCAACGTGATTCTGGAAGTGGGCGCCACGCCGGTGTTTGCCGATATCGACCCGGTTACCCGCAATATCGACCTGGCCCAGGTGGAAGCGGCGATTACCCCGCGCACCAAGGCAATCATTCCGGTGTACCTGGCCGGCCTGCCGTTGGACATGCCGATGCTTTACGCGCTGGCCAACAAGTACAACCTGCGCATCGTCGAAGACGCTGCCCAAGCCCTGGGGTCCAGCTGGGATGGCGAACGCATTGGCGCCACCGGCGACTTCGTGTCGTTCAGCTTCCAGGCCAACAAGAACATCACGTCGTCCGAAGGTGGCTGCCTGGTGCTGAATAACGCCGAAGAAGCCCGCCTGGCCGAAAAATACCGCCTGCAGGGCGTTACCCGCACCGGCTTCGATGGCCTGGACGTGGATGTGCTGGGCGGCAAGTTCAACATGACCGACATCGCTGCCGCCATTGGCCTGGGTCAGTTCGCTCATATCGAAAAGATCACCGCTCACCGCCAGAACCTGGCGCGGCACTACTTCAAATGCTTTGGCAGTGACTTCGAAGAGCAATACGGCGCGCAACTGCCGCCGGCGGACTTCGAAAACAGCAACTGGCACCTGTTTCAGCTGGTGCTGCCGGAACGCCAGGATGGCCTGCCCGCCCGTGCAACCTTCATGGAACAGATGCAAGCTCACGGCGTGGGCATCGGCTACCACTACCCGCCCATCCACCTGCTGAGCCTTTATCGGGCACAGGGGTTCAAGGAAGGCATGTTCCCGGTCGCGGAGAAGGTGGGGCGCTTGATCGTGTCATTGCCGATGTTCACGGCCATGACAGAAGCGGATGTGGAGCGGTCGGTGGCGGCCGTAAAAGCGGTATTGAAACGCTGACCCTGTAGGAGCCGGCTTGCCGGCGATGAGGCCCTCAAGCTTTGCAGCGAACCTGAGGCCGCCATCGCCGGCAAGCCGGCTCCTACAGTAGATTGCGGTGTTACTCGCCGATGGCGGCTTTGTAGCCAGCCGCATCCAGCAGTTTTTCCAGGTCAGCCGGGTTACTCGGCTTGAGCTTGAAGATCCACGCACCGTAAGGATCGGAGTTCAACAGCTCTGGCTCACCGCTCAGGGCTTCGTTCACCGCAATCACTTCGCCAGCGATTGGCGAGTAGATATCCGACGCGGCTTTCACCGATTCAACCACACCCGCCTGGTCAGCTGCGGCAAACACGTTGCCGACTTCGGTCAGCTCAACGAACACCACGTCACCCAACGCTTCCTGGGCATGGTCGGAGATACCGACGGTCACCGTGCCGTCAGCTTCCAGACGGGCCCATTCGTGACTTTCGGCAAAACGCAGGTCGGCAGGGATATCGCTCATAGTCTGTGTCCTCAAGAAGAAATGTCAGCGGCCTTTGGCCTGCCGGAAATAGGTTAGATCAAGGTTTTGCCATGGCGCACGAAGGTCGGTTTGACCACTCGAACCGGGTACCACTTGCCGCGGATTTCCACTTCGGCCCGATCGGCAGTTGCCGTCGGTACGCGCGCCAGGGCAATGGATTTGCTCAGCGTAGGAGAGAAACTACCACTGGTGATCTCCCCTTCGCCAACATTGGCGATACGAACCACCTGGTGGGCACGTAAAACCCCGCGCTCTTCCAGTACCAGCCCCACCAGTTTGAACTGCACCCCGGCCGCTTTTTCCGCTTCCAGCGCGGCACGACCAATGAAGTCTCGCTCGGCGGGTTCCCAGGCAATGCTCCAGGCCATGTTCGCCGCCAGCGGCGACACGTCCTGGTGAATGTCCTGGCCGTACAGATTCATACCGGCCTCCAGGCGCAGGGTGTCGCGCGCGCCAAGGCCGATAGGTGAAATGCCAGCCCCCACCAGGTCGTTGAAAAAACCAGGGGCCTGATCGGCAGGCAGTACAATTTCCAGGCCGTCTTCGCCGGTATAGCCCGTGCGGGCAATAAACCAGTCGCCGTCGGCCTGGCCTTCGAAAGGCTTGAGCTGGTGGATCAAGGTGCTGCGCGATTGGGTGACCAGCTCGGCAATCTTCTGCCGGGCGTGAGGGCCTTGAATGGCGAGCATGGCCAATTCGGGCCGCTCATGCAATTGCGCCTGGTAGCTGCCCAGTTGCGCCTGCATCCAGGCCATGTCCTGGTCGCGGGTGGCCGCGTTGACCACCAGCCGGTAACCGTCGTCGGTTCGGTAGACGATCATGTCGTCCACCACGCCGCCCCGCTCGTTGAGCATGGCGCTGTAGAGCGCACGGCCGCAGCCATGCAAACGATCCACATCATTGGCCAGCAAGTGCTGGAGCCATTCCTTGGCCTGGGGGCCTGTGATATCGATCACGGTCATATGAGATACATCGAACACCCCGCAGTCGCGTCGCACCTGATGGTGCTCTTCAACTTGCGAGCCGTAATGCAGAGGCATATCCCAACCGCCAAAATCGACCATTTTCGCGCCGAGGGCGAGATGCAGGTCATACAGAGGCGTACGCTGTCCCATGGGTTTCTCCTTCCGGGCTTGGCGAAGGTGCGCAGAGTTGCCATTTGCGCTGGAGACCTTGAATTACAAGGCCCGCAGCCACACACAGCGACTCGATCCGAAAGACGGACCGCACCGAATGCCGCGCATTGTAGCCGCAAGCCGTAGGACTGGCACCTAACCGATTTGCCGTGCGGAGCGACGGATCAGCCCGATCACTGGCAACAGGCCCACCAACACCAGCGTCAACGCCGGCAGCGAAGCCCTTGCCCACTCGCCTTCGCTGGTCATTTCAAAGATACGAACCGCCAAGGTGTCCCAGCCGAATGGGCGCATCAGCAAGGTGGCGGGCATTTCCTTGAGCACGTCCACGAACACCAGCAACGCGGCGCTCAGGGTCCCCGGCAGCAATAACGGCAGATACACTTTGCAAAACAGTCGTGGCCCGCTCACGCCAAGGCTGCGCGCGGCTTCCGGTAATGACGGCCGGATGCGCGCCAGGCTGTTTTCCAGCGGCCCATAGGCCACCGCCAGGAAGCGCACCAGATACGCCAGCAACAGCGCTGAGAGGCTGCCCAGCAGCAACGGCTTGCCGGCACCCCCGAGCCAACCCGACAACGGCACCACCAGCTCGCGATCCAGGTAGCTGAACGCCAGCATGATCGACACCGCAAGCACCGAGCCCGGCAACGCATAGCCGACGTTGGCCAGGCTGATACCGGAGCGGATCGCCCGGGTCGGTGCCAGCCGGTTGGCAAAGGCCAGTATCAACGCCACGCTGACCGTGATCAGCGCGGCGATGCCGCCCAGGTACAGGGTGTGAAGGATCAGGCCCGAATAGCGCTCATCCAGATCGAACCTGCCGCGCTGCCAGAACCAGGCGACCAATTGCACCATCGGGATGATAAAGGCGCAGGCGAACACCAGGCCGCACCAGGTGCTCGCGGCAGCGGCCTTGAACCCGCGCAGGTGATACAACGCCTTGCCCCGTGGCCGCTCGTTGCTCGGCCGGCTGGCTCCTCGTGCACGGCGCTCGCCATAGAGCACCAGCATCACCACCAGCAGCAGCAGGCTGGCCAACTGCGCTGCACTCGACAGGCTGAAAAAGCCGTACCAGGTCTTGTAGATCGCCGTGGTGAACGTATCGAAATTGAACACCGAGACCGCGCCGAAATCCGCCAGAGTCTCCATCAGGGCCAAGGCCACGCCAGCTCCGATGGCGGGTCGCGCCATGGGCAAGGCCACGTGCCAGAACGCTCGCCACGGTGATTGCCCGAGCACCCGTGCCGCTTCCATCAAGCCTTTGCCCTGGGCCAGGAACGCCGTGCGCGCCAGCAGGTAGACATAGGGGTAAAACACCAGCACCAGCACGATGATCACGCCACTGGTGGAGCGCACCCGTGGCAGGCGCAGGCCTGTGCCGAACCATTCGCGCAGCAGGGTTTGCACGGGGCCGGCAAAATCCAGCAGGCCGACGAAGACAAACGCCAGCACATAGGCCGGGATGGCGAACGGCAGCATCAGCGCCCAATCGAGCCAGCGTCGCCCGGGGAATTCGCAAAGGCTGGTGAGCCAGGCCAGGCTCACGCCGAGGAGGGTCACACCGACGCCGACGCCAAGTACCAACGTCAGGGTGTTGCCCAGCAGGCGCGGCATCTGGGTGTCCCAGAGGTGGGACCAGATTTGCGCATCGATACTTTGCCAAGACAGCAACAGCACACTCAGCGGCAGCAGCACCAGGGCGGCGACGGTGAAGACCGGCAGGTACCAGCGGCGTTGGGCGGGGTGGGCCAAAGTCAGTTCTCAGTGAATAGATATCAGGATGTCACCACAATCCAAATGTGGGAGCGGGCTTGCTCGCGAAGGCGGTGTATCAGTCACACATGTATCGACTGACACGACGCCTTCGCGAGCAAGCCCGCTCCCACATTCAACACTGCAGTGCCCTGCAGATTGTACTTAGTTCCAGCCGGCGCGATCCATCAAGCGGATGGCCTCAGCCTGGCGTTTGCCCGCCACTTCCACCGGCAGGGTGTCCGCCACGAACTTGCCCCAGGTCGCCACTTCGGCCGACGGCGGCACGGCCGGGTTGGCCGGAAATTCCTGGTTCACATCGGCAAAGATCTTCTGGGCTTCAGCCGTGGTCATCCACTCCACCAGCGCCTTGGCAGCTTCCGGGTGTGGCGCGTGCTTGGTCAGGCCGATGCCCGACAGGTTCACGTGCACGCCACGGTCGCCCTGGTTCGGCCAGAACAGCTTCACCGCCAGGTTCGGGTTCTGCTTGTGCAGGCGGCCGTAGTAGTAGGTGTTGACGATGCCTACGTCGCATTGCCCGGCGTTGATCGCCTCAAGCACCGCGATGTCATCGGAAAATACATCGGTGGACAGGTTGTTGACCCAACCCTTCACGATTTCTTCGGTCTTGGCCGCGCCATGGGTTTCGATCAGGGTGGCGGTCAGCGACTGGTTGTAGACCTTTTTCGCCGTGCGCAGGCACAGGCGGCCTTCCCACTGTTTGTCGGCCAGCGCTTCGTAAGTGGTGAGGTCACCCGGTTTCACCCGGTCGGTGGAATAGGCGATGGTCCGCGCACGCAGGCTCAAGCCGGTCCAGGCATGGTTCGAAGAGCGGTATTGCAGAGGGATGTTCTTGTCGATCACGGCCGACGTGAACGGTTGCAGGATGCCCATCTGCTCGGCCTGCCACAGGTTGCCCGCATCCACGGTGAGCAGCAGGTCGGCAGTGGCATTTTCGCCCTCGGCCTTGATGCGCTGCATCAGCGGGGCTTCCTTGTCGGTGATGAACTTCACCTGAACGCCGGTCTTCTGGGTGTAGGCATCGAACACCGGCTTGATCAGTTCGTCGATGCGTGAGGAGTAGACCACGACTTCGTCGGCTGCCTGCACGGAGGTGCTGCCGATGAGGGTGAGTGCCAGGGCAGTCAGGAGGCGCTTGGGTGCCAACATGGGTGCGGTCTCTCATTTGCAAAAAGTGGGCAAATGATAAGGACTCACATTTGGTGGCGCTTGGTGGAGGCGTTACCAGATGTTGCATAACAGCTTGTGCGGAGACTGACTTCCCTTGTGGGAGCGGGCTTGCTCGCGAAAGCGGTACATCAGCAACACATTCAGTGGCTGACACTCCGCTTTCGCGAGCAAGCCCGCTCCCACAGGAGGGTGTATTTCACATCAGGGTTGGGCGAGGTCGGGGAGGTCGCCGCTTAGGCCGAGCGCTTGGCGTACGAAGACGGCCTTGGCTTCGGGCATCTGGTCGACCATCTTCAAGCCGGCGTTGCGCAACCAGCGAAGCGGCAGTTGGTCGGCCTGGAACAGTCGCTCGAAACCTTCCATCGCCGCCATCAAGGCCAGGTTGTGGGGCATGCGCCGGCGCTCGTAGCGACTCAGCACTTTCACATCCGCCAGGCGTTCGCCGCGCTCAGCCGCCGAGAGCAGCACCTCAGCCAAGGTCGCCGCGTCGAGAAAGCCCAGGTTCACGCCCTGCCCGGCCAGCGGATGGATCACGTGGGCCGCGTCGCCGATCAATGCCAGGCCTTCGGCCACATAGCGCTTGGCATGACGCTGACGCAATGGCACACAAACGCGCGGGTCGGCGCTGATCACTGTTCCCAACCGCCCCTCAAAGGCGCGCTCCAGCTCACGACAGAAGCCTTCATCATTCAGCGCCATCAAGCGCTCGGATTCAGCCGGCGTGGTGGACCAGACGATCGAGCACCAATCCTCTTGCCCATCGCGCACCAACGGCAAAAACGCCAGTGGGCCGGTGTCGGTAAAGCGTTGCCAGGCCGTGCGCTGATGCGGCTGGCTGCTGCGCACGCTGGTGACGATAGCGTTGTGCAGGTAATCCCACTCGCGGGTCGCGGTGCCGGTCAGGCGGCGCACGGCGGAGTTGGCACCATCGGCGGCAATCACCAGGGGTGCGCGCAATGTGCGGCCGTCGGCCAGGGTCAGCAACCAGTCATCGCCGGAGCGACGCATCTGCTCCAGGCGTGCATTGGCCAGCAGGCCCAGGTCGCAATCGTGCAGGCGGTCGAGCAAAGCGTCCTGCACCACACGGTTCTCGACGATATGCCCGAGCACCTCGGCATGCACGCTGGCCGCCGAAAAGTGGATCTGCCCGGTGCCACTGCCGTCCCACACTTGCATCTCGCCGTAAGGGCTGGCGCGGCGCGAGACGATGCCGTCCCACACGCCCAGGCGCTCCAGAATACGCTGGCTGGCGGCCGACAAGGCGCTCACGCGCGGTTCGAATGCGGCCTGGCGGTCGAATGGCTTGACGCTCAGCGGGCTGCCGTCCAGCAGCAGCACCTGCAGGCCACTGCCCTGCAACGCCAGCGCCAGGGCGCTCCCGACCATTCCGGCCCCGACAATCAGCACATCTGCGCGCATGTCCATGCTTTAAGCCTGTCTCGCTGGCGGCTTGCGCCGCACGTAAAGGGTTTTGTCGACTCGCGCCACCAGGGTGCCGGAGCCGTCATGAATCTGTACCTTGAGGTGGGGCAGGTACTTCTCTCCACCCTCGGTCTGCCGGCGAATCTCATCGAGCAACGCGTCGTCGATGGAGAACTCGGCATACACCGGGCCTTTGCCCGGCGAAATGAAATCGATGCTCGCGGCCTTGTCCCAGACGATGTAGTCGCGGCCCAGGTTCTCCATCAGCATCAGCATGTAGAACGGGTCGACCATCGAATACAGGCTGCCGCCGAACTGCGTGCCGACATAGTTACGGTTGTACCAGCCCAGGCCCATGCGCACCTTGGCATGTCGAAAATCCGCGCTCAACGCCTGCACCCGAACGCCCGCGCCGAGGTACGGCGGGTACAGGGTCAGGAACAGCCGCAACAACCGCGCCTTGCCCAGGCGCCGGGTCAGCCAGTTACGCATCCGGACGCGTGCCCAGGCCCATGGCCTGACGGGCGAACCAGCGTTTGGCCGGTGGCAGCAAGTCCAGGCCCAGCAGGCCCAGGTTGCGGCCCAACGCCACCAGCGGTTGCGCGCTGCCGAACAGGCGCGTGACCTGGTCAGAAAAACCCACGGTCATTTTCTGGTCCAGGCGCTGGCGCTCAAGGTAGCCCTGCAAGGTCGCCAGGTCGCCCGGCACCGCAGGCCCGGCCAGCAAGGCCTCGGCCAGGGCATTCGCATCGCGCAGGGACAGGTTGAAGCCTTGCCCGGCAATCGGGTGCAGGCTGTGGGCAGCGTTGCCGAGGATGGCCAGGTGCGAGCGTACTTGCTCCTCGGCCTCGACCAGGGTCAACGGGTACAGGTGGCGGGCTCCGACTTGCTTCAAGGTGCCCAGGCGGTAGCCGAACACGCCCTGCAGTTCGCTGAGGAAGGCTCGCTCGTCGAGGTTGGCCAGGCGCTGGGCGTCCATGCCGATGCGAGTCCAGACCAGCGCGCAACGGTTGTCCGGCAGCGGCAGCAGGGCCATCGGGCCTTCATCGGTGAAACGCTCGAAGGCTTCGCCGTTATGGGCTTCGCTTGGGGTGATGTTGGCGATCAATGCGCTCTGGTTGTAAGGGCGGGTCTTCACGCCGATACCCAGTTGCTCGCGCAGGCCAGAACGACCGCCGTCGGCGAGTACCGCCAGGTCGCATTCCAACACGGTTTCATCGTTGAGGGTCAGGCGGTAGCCATCGGGCAGCGGCTCCATGCGCGTGACTTCGGCCGGGCAACGCCAACTGACCACGTCCTTGTCCAGACCTTGCCACAGGCATTGGCCCAGCCAGGCATTTTCCACGACGTAACCCAGGGCCGGTACGCCCTCCTCCTGCGCGGTCAACCGTGCGGTGGAGAAGCGCCCACGGTCCGACACGTGAATCTGCTTGATCGGCTCGGCACGCCGGGAAATTTCCTGCCACAGGCCCAGGCGCTGGTAAATCTGTCGGGCGCCAAATGAGAGTGCCGAGGACCGTGCGTCGTAGCTCGGCTGATAACTGTCACCGGGTGCGAAGGGTTCGATCAGTACGATCTTCCAGCCGCGCGCCTTGGCCCCGGCCTGCAATGCCAGCGCCAGGCTGGCACCCACCAGGCCGCCGCCGATGATGGCGAGGTTGACCCTGCTCATCGGGCGGCTGCCATCAGCGCTTCGATCTCGGCAACGGCCTTGGGCACGCCACCGGTCAGAATTTCACAGCCTTGCTTGGTCACTACCACGTCGTCCTCGATGCGTACGCCAATGCCACGCCATTTCTTTGCCACGTTCTGGTTGTCCGGTGAAATGTAGATCCCCGGCTCCACGGTCAACGCCATGCCCACTTCCAGCACGCGCCATTCACCGCCTACCTTGTACTCGCCCACATCATGCACATCCATGCCCAGCCAATGGCCGGCGCGGTGCATATAGAAAGCCTTGTAGGCTTCGCTGGCGATCAACTCGTCGACGTCGCCCTGCAGCAAGCCCAGCTTCACCAGCCCGGCAGTGATCACCTGGACGGTCGCCTCGTGCGCCTGGTTCCAATGCTTGTCCGGGGCGATCTCGGCAAACGCGGCTTCCTGGGAAGCCAGCACAATCTCGTAGATCGCCTTCTGTTCCGGCGAAAACTTGCCATTGACCGGCCAGGTGCGGGTGATGTCGCTGGCATAGCAGTCGATCTCGCAACCGGCGTCGATCAGCACCAGGTCGCCGTCCTTGAGCACTGCATCATTCTGCTGGTAATGCAGGATGCAGCTGTTGCGCCCGGCGGCGACGATGGAGCCATAAGCCGGCATTTTCGCGCCGCCCTTGCGGAACTCGTAATCCAGCTCGGCTTCCAGGCTGAACTCATGCAAACCGGCGCGGCTGGCCTGCATGGCCCGCACATGCGCCGCGCAGGAGATCCGCGCGGCTTCGCGCATCACCTTCACTTCTGCCGCCGATTTATACAGGCGCATGTCGTGCAGCAGATGATCCAGGGCAACGAATTCGTTCGGTGGTTGGGCGCCGAGGTGCGCTTTGGAGCGGATCACGTTGATCCACTCCATCAGGTGGCGGTCGAATTCGGCATTGCTGCCCATGGCCGAATACACCCGGTCGCGGCCTTCGATCAGGCCGGGCAGGATGTCGTCGATGTCGGTAATGGGGAATGCGTCGTCGGCGCCAAAGTCACGGATCGCGCCTTCGGTTCCGGCGCGCAGGCCGTCCCACAGTTCGCGTTCGGCATTGCGTTCGCGGCAGAACAGCACGTACTCGCCGTGCTGGCGACCGGGCATCAGCACGATCACTGCCTCGGGCTCGGGGAAACCACTGAGGTACTGGAAGTCGCTGTCCTGGCGGTACACGTGCTCGACATCACGATTGCGGATCGCCACGGCGGCGGCTGGCAGGATCGCGATGCTGTTGGGTTCCATCTGCGCCATGAGCGCCTTGCGGCGCCGGGTGTATTCCGCTCTGGGGATATGAATCATGGGCAGATGGGCTTCCTTTCTTAGTGAAGCGACGGCTTGGGCGCAGCCGGCTCAGCGGACTTTTTGGTCTCGGTGAATAGCAACAGCGGCGCGACGCGCAGGTATTCCATCACTTCCATATAGTCGCTTTCACCGTCTTCGGATTCTTCCAGGGCATCTTGCACCTGGGAGATCGCTGCCAAATCCTGCAACACTTCCTGTGCGTCGGTGCTCAACTCCAGGCCGCCGGCATTCACGCCGAAACCATGGAGGAAACCTTGGCACCATTGGCCCAGGGCGGCGGCACGTTCGGTGAGCGGCGCGTCGTCGGTCGGCAGCAGCAGAACCACGGTGACGTCGTCACCGGTCAGCTCGCCCTTGACCATTTCCTGCAGGCCGATCAGCGCGTTGCGCACGTTGTCTTCGGGCTCTTTCTCCAGCAGTTCGGCCACATCGGCCAGCCAGTTGTCGGCATCGAAGCCGACACCGGTGCAGCTGCGGCCCAGCAACACGCCGTGCAGCTCGGCAGGCGAGCATGGGTGGCCGCTGGTGCTCAGCAGTTTGGAAAAAGCGTCATACGGGGAGTTCTGAATGGGCATGGTGAGCTAGGCGCCAGACGGCGCAATGTCTAGAATGGAGCGCTGTATCCTAGCACCGGCAGACGTACCAAGACTATCGAGGGCGTCAGATCGTTTATCCTGAAGTTGCCATTCATCAGACAAATCCAGTGGAACCCAATGGAAGACACCGACCTGCAAGCGCTGATGGCCAGACTCGAACTGCTAATTGATCGGGTCGAGCAACTTAAGAGTCAAAACGGACTCCTATTAGCTCAGGAAAAGACCTGGCGCGAGGAACGCGCTCACCTCATTGAAAAAAACGAAATCGCCCGGCGTAAGGTCGAATCGATGATTTCGCGCCTGAAGGCCCTGGAGCAAGACTCATGAGTTCAAGCAATAGCGTAACCGTGCAGATCCTCGACAAAGAATATTCGATCATCTGCCCCCAGGAAGAGCGCAACAACCTGGTGAGCGCCGCCCGTTACCTGGATGGCAAGATGCGTGAAATCCGCAGCAGCGGCAAAGTGATCGGTGCCGACCGCATCGCCGTGATGGCCGCGTTGAATATCACCCACGACCTGCTGCACAAGCAGGAACGGCCTGACGTGCAGGCCAGCGGCTCGACGCGTGAGCAGGTGCGCGACCTGCTGGAGCGTGTCGATCTGGTGCTTTCCAGCGATTCAGACGCACCCAAGGGCTGATTGCCGAGGCTGTTTAAGGTATACTCGCCCCACTCCCTGGCGTGTTTGCCAGTCGGCGATGTCCCTGAGCCGATTCGCACTACCCTGGAAGTTGCACGTTGGGCTGGTGTGCATGTCCGCTAGACGGAAAGCCTTAAAGCCTACTGCATCTTCCACCTTGAACTTTCGGGTTCAAGGGCTAAGTCGACAGCGGCTCTGTCGGGGAGCCTGAATTCCCAAACTCAATGCCAGTCTTCGGACTGGCATTGTTTTATGAGCCGAAAACCATGACCGAACCTGCGCCGCTTTCCCGTCCGCAACTTCGACGCATGTTGCGCAAAGCCCGTCGCGCCCTCACGCCGAGCGAGCAGCGCAAGGCCGCTCACGGCCTGTATCGGCAACTGGCACAGCAACCGCTGTTTCGCCGGGCCAAACACATTTCCTTGTATCTACCGACGGACGGTGAAATCGATCCGCGCCTGCTGCTGCGCGCCGCCCAACGCCGGGGCAAAGCCACCTACCTGCCGGTGCTCAGCGCCTGGCCACGGACCAAGATGGTGTTTCAGCGTGTGCGGCCTGGGGATAAGTTATCGCCCAACCGCTTCCGTATTCTTGAGCCACGGGTGAATGCCAAACACCAACGTCAGGTCTGGGCGCTGGACCTGGTATTGCTGCCGCTGGTGGGGTTCGATGATGCTGGCGGTCGCCTGGGCATGGGCGGCGGATTCTATGACCGCAGCCTGGCTTACCTCGCTCGCCGACAACACTGGCGCAAGCCGACATTGCTGGGCCTGGCCCATGAATGTCAGAAGGTTGATCGCCTGGCACAGGCAAGCTGGGACGTGCCGTTGGCAGGCACTGTCACCGATAAGCAATGGTATGTTGCGGGAACGCCGCTGGAACCAGCGACGCCTTGAAGCAGTGTTAACGCTTGAACGGTTGCGGCGGCTGTTGAGCCAGCTCAACGGGCGCATCGCTCTTGTTCGACCACAAGCTTTGCGCATACCCGGTGGTCACGACGCCCAGACCAAACAAAATAACCAAAATCCATAGTAAATCCGGTTTACGTTGCATCGATTGCCCCCCTTCAGGCACCTCGTACACGATGACAACAACGTTCCAAAGTAGTCCGTTGCAGCTGCGTCAAGCTTAAAATCCCGGCATTCTGCGGTAACGTGAACCAACACGCAAACCTTGGCGCCAACCGACTGTCGGTTTGTCATAAAATTGCCAGACAACTTGCCCAACGCCTTTTTCAGGAGCCCCAAAATGGCCTACTGGCTGATGAAATCCGAGCCCGACGAACTCTCGATCAAGGGCCTGGAAAAGCTGGGCGAAGCCCGCTGGGACGGGGTGCGCAACTACCAGGCGCGCAATTTCCTGCGCGCCATGGCGGTGGGCGACGAGTTTTTCTTCTATCACTCCAGCTGCCCCGAACCTGGCATTGCCGGCATCGGCAAAATCGTCGAGGCGGCGTATCCAGATCCCACCGCGCTTGAACCCGAAAGCCACTACTTCGACGCCAAGGCAACCCCGGAGAAGAACCCGTGGAGCGCAATCAACGTGGCCCACGTCGAAACCTTTCCCAACGTGCTCGGCCTGGGCTACCTGAAACAGCAGACCGCCCTCGCCGAACTGCCATTGGTACAAAAAGGCAGTCGGCTTTCGGTAATGCCGGTAACCGCCGAACAATGGGCGGCGGTGATCGGTTTGCGGTGAAGCGTTACTGGATGATCAGGTTGTTGAACAGCAGGTCTTCCACCACCGGCTTGCCGGTTTCATCGCTCATCACCTGCTGAGTCTGCTTCAAGGCTTCCTGGCGCAGCTTCTCTTTACCTTCGACACTGCTCATGGTGTCGTTGGTCTGCTGGGTGAACAGCGCCACCAACTGGTTGCGGATCAGCGCATCATTGGCTTTGACTGCAGCGGCGGCTTCTGGCCCGGTCACACGCAGGGCGATGTCGGCCTTGTACACCTTGAGTTTGGCCGTACCGTCCAGCCCGTAGTTGCCCACGAACGGCGGGGTCAGGCTGATATAGCTGACCTTCGGCGCCTCCCCTTCTTTCGCTTCTTCGGCCTGGGCTGCCATCGGCAAGGTCAGGGCCAGCATCAACAGGATCCACGCTTTCACAGTTCATTCCTCGAATTCGGTTGCCGGGTAGCATAACGCTAGCAAGGCTGAGCACAAGCTTATGGCGGCTTATCAGGCCCGGGCATGCTCGTTGACCCACGGGCGTACCCTCCTACACTTATCGGCCACGATGCCAAAAGGAATAGCCCGATGAAAGCTGTGCTCTGCAAAGCCTTCGGCCCCGCCGAAACCCTGGTGCTGGAAGAGGTCGCCAGCCCGGCGATCAAGAAGAACGAAATCCTGCTGGACGTGCACGCCGCCGGGGTCAACTTCCCGGACACGCTGATCATCGAGGGCAAATACCAGTTCAAGCCACCCTTCCCGTTTTCACCGGGCGGCGAAGCGGCAGGCGTGGTCAGTGAAGTGGGTGAGAAGGTCAGTCACCTCAAGGCCGGCGACCGGGTCATGGCCCTGACTGGCTGGGGCAGCTTCGCCGAGCAGGTCGCAGTACCGGGCTACAACGTGCTGCCGATTCCGCCGAGCATGGATTTCAACACCGCCGCTGCGTTCAGCATGACCTACGGCACCTCCATGCACGCCCTGAAACAACGCGCCAACCTGCAGCCCGGCGAAACCCTGTTGGTACTCGGCGCCTCGGGCGGCGTGGGCCTGGCCGCCGTGGAAATCGGCAAGGCCATGGGCGCCCGGGTAATCGCCGCCGCCAGCAGCGCCGACAAGCTGGCCGTGGCCAAGGCGGCCGGCGCCGATGAGCTGATCAACTACAGCGAAACCAGCCTCAAGGACGAAATCAAGCGCCTGACCGATGGCAACGGCGTCGATGTGATCTACGACCCGGTGGGTGGTGACCTGTTCGACCAGGCTGTCCGCGCCATCGCCTGGAACGGCCGCCTGCTGGTGGTGGGGTTTGCCAGCGGGCGGATTCCCGAGTTGCCGGTGAACCTGGCGCTGCTCAAAGGCGCATCCGTGGTCGGCGTGTTCTGGGGCTCTTTCGCCCAGCGCCAGCCGCAGGACAATGCGGCGAACTTTCAGCAACTGTTCACGTGGTATGCCGAGGGCAAGCTCAAGCCATTGGTGTCACAGGTATACCCGCTGGAACAGGCCGCCCAGGCGATCAATGACCTGGGGCAGCGCCGAGCTGTGGGCAAAGTGGTCGTCCAGACCCGCTAACGGACCTGAAATGCAATCCCTGTGGGAGCAGGCTTGCCTGCGATAGCGGTGGGTCAGCCAACACATTCTCTGCTGATAGATCGCTATCGCAGGCAAGCCAGCTCCCACATTTGTTCTCCAACACCCTCAAGAACCCAATCACGACCCACACTTATCCATTTGCGACATGTTCGTAAGAGAACATGCGATTGCTCTCATTTCCTGTGTTTGCAGATAAGAGGCGATGCTATTTTCGGTAACGAAACTGTAACATTCGCATCCGCAGTCAAAACAAGAAATTTGGAGCTCTTGAATGTTTGCTTTCTTTCGACCTGCCGCACACCAGGCGCCCCTGCCTGAAGAAAAAATAGACAGTACCTACCGACGGCTGCGTTGGCAGATCTTCGCCGGTATCTTCTTCGGCTATGCCGGGTACTACCTGCTGCGCAAGAACTTCTCCCTGGCCATGCCCTACTTGATCGACGAGGGTTACACCCGCGGTGAACTGGGCCTGGCCATGTCGGCCATCGCCATTGCCTACGGCTTGTCCAAGTTCCTGATGGGCCTGGTGTCCGACCGCTCCAACCCACGCTACTTCCTGACCTTCGGCCTGCTGGTGTCGGCGGGGGTGATGTTCATTTTCGGTTTCGCACCTTGGGCAACGTCCAGCGTGACCATGATGTTCATTTTGCTGTTCATCAACGGCTGGGCCCAAGGCATGGGCTGGCCTCCAAGTGGGCGCACCATGGTGCACTGGTGGTCGCAGAAAGAACGCGGCGGCGTGGTGTCGGTGTGGAACGTGGCGCACAACGTCGGCGGAGGCCTGATCGGCCCGCTGTTCCTGCTGGGCATGGCCTGGTTCAACGACTGGCACGCAGCATTCTACGTACCGGCCACCGTGGCCCTGCTGGTGGCAGCGTTTGCCTTCATCACCATGCGCGATACCCCGCAATCGGTGGGCCTGCCGCCAATCGAGCAGTACAAGAACGACTACCCGGAAGGCTACAACGCCAGCCACGAAGAAGAGTTCAGCGCCAAGGAAATCTTCGTCAAGTACGTGCTGCGCAACAAAATGCTGTGGTACATCGCCTTCGCCAACGTCTTCGTCTACCTGCTGCGCTATGGCGTGCTGGACTGGGCGCCGACCTACCTCAAGGAAGCCAAGCACTTCGACGTGGATAAAACCTCGTGGGCGTACTTCTTTTACGAGTGGGCGGGTATTCCGGGCACGCTGTTGTGCGGCTGGATGTCGGACAAGATCTTCCGTGGCAACCGTGGCCTGACCGGCGTGGTGTTCATGGCGCTGGTGACCGTGGCAACCCTGGTCTATTGGCTCAACCCACCGGGCAACCCGACCATCGACATGATCGCGCTGTTCTCCATCGGCTTCCTGATCTATGGCCCGGTGATGCTGATCGGCCTGCAGGCCCTGGAACTGGCGCCGAAAAAAGCGGCCGGTACGGCGGCGGGCTTCACGGGCCTGTTCGGTTACCTGGGCGGTTCGGTGGCAGCGAGTGCAGCCATGGGCTACACCGTGGACCATTTCGGTTGGAATGGCGGGTTCGTGTTGCTGGTGGGCGCGTGCCTGTTGGCCATCGCGTTCCTCATCCCAACGCTGTGGCACACCAACAGTGTCAGCGAGGCGCGGTCAGCTACCGCCTGAGCAACCCTTGGCACAACGCTTGAGCCGCGCCTCCAGGTTTTTATCTGGCATGGCGTGGCTACGCAGGGCGTTGACGGTCTGCTCGACATAATCGCGAGTCGTGCCGTAACGCCCGCAAGCGCTCTGTAGCACATGGTTGAGCACGATATCGGGCAGGTTGCCGGCGTAGCTCGGCAGATGCCGCTCCAGGACAAACCCCAATGCCTGCACCTGGCTGCCATCTTCAAGACGGCAACTGAGCCAGTGTGGCCGGTAGGAGGGATAGGGCATTTCGCGGCACCACAAGGCGTACAGCGAAGCCTCCAGTTGGTCTTCCGGCAAGCGGTAGGCAAACCCACTGCAGGAACCGCCGCGATCCAAGCCAAAGACCAGCCCCGGCAACTCCGGCGTACCCCGATGCTCCTGGGACCACAGGTACAGCCCCCGGTGATAACCGTGGACCCGGGCCCGCACTCGCTCGGTGGACGAGCATTCCGGGCGCCAGATCAAAGAACCGTAAGCGAATAGCCAGACCGGCCCACCCTTATGCCGCGCCATGGTGGCCTGCATCGAGCTCATCAACTGTTCGTGAGTGAGTTGCGGCCCAAGGTCGAGCCGCGGAGGGTAAGCCAAATGCGAGAGATCGGTTTCAATAACGGTCATGGCGAATCGCTTAGGTCTCCTGCGTACTACCAGTTATAGGCAACTTTACCGTAATAGAACGCGCCGCTGTAACCGTACGGCGAAAAAGTGCTATAGGCGAGGTTGCCGCCGCTGCTGGCAAAAGCATTGACCTTTTCCGGGTATTTGTCGGTGACGTTGTCGCCGCCCAGGGTGAAGGTCCAGTTCTTGAGCTTGTAGTCCGCCGACAGGTCCAACACCCACGCAGCCTTGAAGGTCTGGTCGTTGACCTTGTCCGCCTGATAACTGGTGAATTCACCATAGCGCACCAGGTTGCTGTGCAGCGCCCAATTGCCGAACGTGAAGTCGTTGCCCAGGCTCAGCTTGTGCTGTGGCGTGGTATCGCCCAGCAAACCGATGCGCTCGCGACGGTCGACCCGCACCAGGTTGGCGCCCAGGCTGTCGAGGATGGCCGGGTTGGCCTTCACGTCCGTGACCTTGGTGTGGTTGTAGTTGTAGCCCACGGTACTGTTCCAGCGGATGCCGTTGTCGAACTGGTAGCGATAATTGGCGACCAGGTCGACGCCATCAGTGCTGGTGTCGGTGGCGTTGGTGAAGTAACGGGCGCTGGTGTAGTTGATGTTGCCGACCCCATTGGCTTGCAGGTAGGCAATGGTCGCCGGGTTGAGGTTCAGGTTGGAGGACAGGCTGATGCGATCGCGGATGTCGATACGATACACATCCACCGTCACGGTCAGGTCATCCGCCGGTTCCAGCACCAGGCCGAGGCTGTAGTTGCGCGATTTCTCGGCCTTCAAGTCTTCGGCGCCGAGCAGACGGGCCACTCTGCTGTTGGCTGGGAACGTGCCGGCTTCCTGGATGGTGCTACCGATCAACTGCGACGACGTGTAGGCAAAGTTCTGCTGGGCCAGGGACGGCGCGCGGAAGCCGTTGGAAATACTGCCGCGCAAGGCCACTTGTGGGGTGAAGTCGTAGCGGGCCGACAGCGAACCGCTGACGTTGGAACCGAAGTCGCTGTAATCCTCATGCCGCACGGCGGCCGACGCGCTGAGTTTTTCGGTGAAGTTGGTTTCGAGGTCCAGGTATTGGGCCCAGTTGTGTCGTGAACTGCTGCCGGCGTCGGCATCCCGGAAACCACCCAGGCCCGAACTGCCGGTCTGATAGTAGGACGCCGGTTCGCCCGCTTCGATTTCATAGCCCTGGTGCAGGTACTCGCCGCCAAACGCCACGGAAACCGGATACGGCAAAAAGCCCACGTCGAATTCACGGGACAGGTCCAGGCTCACCTGCTTCTGGTCGTTGCTCAGGGTGCCGTTGTCGAACTTGCGCGGCGTGGCCAGGCCCAGGGAGGTGTTGATCGTTTCAGTGCTCAGCGCATATTGGTTCTTGCCGTAGTTCGCCGACAGGTCGTAATGCCAGTCGTAGGCCAGCAGGCCGCGCAGGCCCACTACCAGCGAGGTGTCTTCCAGGTTGCCCTTGATCAGGGGCAGGTAGCCATTGGGGTTGAGCGCCACAATGTTGTTGGAGGCATTGCTGGCCCGATAGAACGCGGCGGTCTCGCCACGGCGCTTGCTGTAGCCGCCGAAGGTGTAAAACTCCAGCCCGTCGTTGAAGGCGTAGGCGGAGTTGAACTGCAGTTTGCCTTCATTGGTAGCCGGCTCGCCTTGGCGGAAGACCCGCTGGCCATAGGTGGTCGAACCGACGCTCGCCGGCCGCAAGTCATTGCCGGCGCGGTTGGTGTAGTCGTTGTCGGCACCTTCGCCGGAGAGGTTGAAAAAGCCGTTGTCGCCCAATGCAAAGCCGGTATTGCCGCTGAGATTGCGTTGGATACCATCACCCTTCTTGTACTCGCCAAACTTGGTGGAAACTGAACCGCCATGGTCGTCATGCTTGAGGATCACGTTGATCACACCGGCAATCGCGTCGGAACCGTAGCGTGCAGAAGCGCCGTCGCGCAGCACTTCGATGTGATCGACCGCCGACAGCGGGATCGCATTCAGGTCGGCGGGCGCCGAGCCACGGCCCACCGCGCCACCCAGGTTGACGAACGCACTGGTGTGGCGGCGTTTGCCATTGACCAGCACCAGCACCTGGTCCGGCGACAAGCCGCGCAACTGCGCGGGACGCACCAGTTCGGCGCCGTCCACCAGGCTCGGGCGTGGGAAATTGATCGAAGGAATCAGCCGCGCCAACACCGCCCCCAGTTCATCAGAGCCGGTGCTGCGCAAGGTGTCGCCGGAGATCACATCGATGGGCGACAGCGACGCACTGGCCGTGCGCTCTTGGGCGCGGGTGCCGGTGACAATGACCGTGTCGAGTTTGGGTGCATCGGCCGCAGCTGTTTCCGCCGCCTGTGCTGGATTGAATCCCACGGCGGTCAGCAAATTGGCCGACAAAATCGCCGTGTACAGCGCGTGTTTCTTGTAACTCCCCATACCGCTCCCCTTGGAATCAAAAGTCAGAACGTCAATGCTCTGAATGCATACGATCGATCCGGCTGGCGGGCGGTGGCGGTCAGTTATTGGTTAGTGGCAGATAATCGGTAGTCCGTTGCGATATAGCCTAAAGATATCTATTGAATAAATTAAATACCCAAAAAGAATAAGCGAAAGCATAAGCGCCCGCGCCCGCTCATCAGGATTGGCCCAGGCAATCCCGGTACTTTCAGCCCCGGTTCAGCCTGGGCCGGCGTCAAGACGTCAAAATAGCGCCCCTGTCACGACCCAACTAGCCGCCCTTCAAACCGACTATCGAGGTCGCACCCATGAAAAAATCCACACTGCCTGGCCTGCTGTTCCTCGCCCAGGCCTCTGCGGCCCTCGCCGGCGAAATGCCTGCGGCGAATGACGACAAGGGCTTCTGGTACGCGCAGACCAGCCTCTACACTCGGCACTTTTCACCCGACCCCGACCACAACAACCACCAGGACCTGATCGGCCTGGAGCGCAATCAAGCGTCGGGGCTGGTGATTGGCGGGGCGACCTTTCGCAACTCATTCAGCCAGCGCTCGTATTACGCCTATGCAGGCAAGCGCTACGACATGACTGACTACCCGGTGTATTTAAAACTCACAGGCGGAGTGATCCAGGGCTATCGTGGCGAATACCGCGACAAGATCCCGTTGAACCGTTTCGGCGTTGCGCCGGTGATCATCCCGTCGGTCGGCGCGCATTACGGGCCCGTCGCGGCAGAGGTGGTGTTGCTGGGGTTCAATGCGGCGATGGTGACCACTGGCGTACGTTTCTGACAGCAACATAAATCACTGTGGGAGCTGGCTTGCCTGCTCCCACATTAGATCCGAGCCAGGTCAGGGACGGGGTGCGTAGGCGAAGACGTCGGCACGCATCTGGTGTGCATCCATGCCAGCGTCCACCAGCGCGTCCAGCGTGCCGTAGATCATCGCCGGCGAACCGCTGGCATAGACGTGCACAGCCTTGAGGTCGCTGATGTCTTCGCACACCGCTTCGTGCAACAACCCGCAGCGCCCTTCCCAACCGCACAGGTCACTGACCACTTTGTGCAGGAACAGGTTGGGCAGTTGCAGCCATTGATCCCAGTGTTCGATCTCATAGAAATCTTCTGGACGACGCACGCCCCAGTACAGGTGCACCGGGTGCTTGAAGCCGGAGGCGCGGCAATGTTCGATCAGGCTGTGCATCTGCGCCATACCCGTGCCAGCAGCGATCAGCACCAGGGGCCCGTCCGGCAACTCGGCCAAATGGGTATCGCCAAACGGCAGCTCGATGCGCGCCATCTGGTTGTGCTGCAGTTGCTCAAGCAGGTTGCGGGCACTGTCCTCGCGGGCCAGCACATGCAGTTCCAGCTCGCGCCCGGCGTGGGGCGCGGACGCCAGGGAGAAGGCGGACTTCTCGCCGTTGTCCCGCTCGATCATCAGGTACTGCCCGGCGTGATAGCGCACCGCCTTGCCGGCCGGCGCCCGCAGGCGCACGCGCCACACGTCGCCACCGACTTCCACGCATTCGCTCAATTGGCACGACAACTTGCGCAACGGCAACTCTCCCGGCGCCAGCACGCCATCCCACAACACAATGCAATCTTCCAGCGGCTCGGCAATGCAGGTGTAGAACTCGCCATGGTCACGCACCTCACCGGCCTGCTGCACCCGGCCCTCCACCAACAGCGCCGCACACACGTGGCACACGCCATTGCGGCAAGCCTGGGGGCATTCATAACCCAGGCGACGCGCGCCTTCGAGGATTCGCTCGCCAGGGACCAGTTCCAGCACGGCGCCGGAAGGTTGCAGGGTTACACGCATCAATCTATTCCCAATTCTTTCCAGATCGCATCGACACGGGCAGTCACGGCTTCATCCTTGACGATCACGCGGCCCCACTCGCGGGTGGTTTCACCCGGCCATTTGTGGGTGGCATCCAGGCCCATCTTCGACCCCAGGCCCGACACCGGCGAGGCGAAGTCGAGGTAGTCGATCGGCGTGTTGTCGATCATCACCGTGTCGCGCTTGGGGTCCATGCGCGTGGTGATGGCCCAGATCACGTCGTTCCAGTCGCGGGCGTTGATGTCGTCGTCGGTGACGATAACGAACTTGGTGTACATGAACTGTCGCAAAAACGACCACACACCCAGCATTACCCGCTTGGCGTGGCCCGGGTACGACTTTTTCATGGTCACAACGGCCATGCGGTACGAACAGCCTTCGGGCGGCAGGTAGAAGTCGGTGATTTCCGGGAATTGCTTCTGCAGGATCGGCACGAACACTTCGTTGAGCGCCACGCCGAGGATCGCCGGCTCATCCGGCGGACGGCCGGTGTAGGTGCTGTGGTAGATCGGTTTGACCCGGTGGGTGATGCGCTCGACGGTGAACACCGGGAAGCTGTCGACTTCGTTGTAGTAGCCGGTGTGATCGCCGTACGGGCCTTCATCGGCCATTTCGCCCGGATGAATCACGCCTTCGAGGATGATCTCGGCGGTGGCCGGCACTTGCAGGTCGTTGCCACGGCACTTCACCAGCTCGGTGCGGTTGCCGCGCAGCAGGCCAGCGAAGGCGTACTCGGACAGGCTGTCGGGCACCGGGGTCACGGCGCCAAGGATGGTGGCCGGGTCGGCGCCCAGGGCCACGGAGACCGGGAACGGTTTGCCGGGGTGCTTTTCGCACCACTCGCGGAAGTCCAGCGCGCCGCCACGGTGGCTCAGCCAGCGCATGATCACCTTGTTGCGGCCGATCACTTGCTGGCGGTAGATACCGAGGTTCTGGCGGTCCTTGTTCGGGCCCTTGGTGACGGTCAGGCCCCAGGTGATCAGCGGCCCGACGTCACCGGGCCAGCAGGTCTGCACCGGCAGCATGGCCAAGTCCACGTCGTCGCCTTCGATGACCACTTCCTGGCACACCGCGTCCTTGACCACCTTGGGCGCCATGGCAATGATCTTGCGGAAGATCGGCAGCTTCGACCAGGCGTCCTTCAAGCCCTTGGGCGGCTCCGGCTCCTTGAGGAAGGCCAGCAGCTTGCCGATCTCGCGCAGCTCGCTGACTGACTCGGCACCCATGCCAAAAGCCACACGCTCGGGGGTGCCGAACAGGTTGCCAAGCACCGGGATGTCAAAGCCGGTCGGGTTTTCGAACAGCAGCGCCGGGCCCTTGTTGCGCAGGGTACGGTCGCAAATCTCAGTCATTTCCAGTACCGGCGAAATCGGCATCTGGATACGTTTCAACTCTCCGCGCCGCTCAAGTTGCTGCACGAAATCCCGAAGATCCTTGAATTTCATTAACCATGCCACCCGTAAAATAGGCGTACATCCTACCTGCTCTGAGGGCGGCTGGCAGCTTAATTGGCCGTCAACCCTCGTGATTGCAGCGAACTGAACAACGGTTCCAGGAAGGCCTCGACGTGCCGCGCACCGACGTCAGAAAGGTGATTGTCATCGGTATACAGCGCTCGGCCGTTGAGCTCCACCCGGCACAAGCCATCGGCGCCGCACAACAAGGGCGCGGGGTCGAGTACCGCGACACCACTGTCGGCCGCCGCCAACTCGGCAAACAGCTGGGAGATAAAGGCCTGGCGCTTGAGGTGCTCCGCCACGGGCAAGCCTTCCCGATCCACCGGCCGGTGCATCATGGCCAGGCGGCTGAGCCGGTAAGGCACAATGATTTCCTGCAGCGGCACCTCCTTGACCAACCAGACCCTGTGGCCTGCGGTGCGCAAGCCCTTGATGCGCTCGCGCAGGCCTTGGGCGAAGCGCTGCTCGGCAATGGCGCGCACGTATTGACCCGTCGCGGGGTCTTTGAGCGCATGCTCCTTGTCACCCGACATCTGCCCATAGAGGTACAGGCTCCAGCGCGCCGCCAGCACCACATCGCTGAAGGATTGCTCGGCCATCGCTTTCTCCACGCGATGGTTGAAGTGGGCGCAACGGGCAATGTTCTCCAGGCCATCCAAAGGCACACAACCGGCAAAACTGGCCTCGACCAGGCTGATATCGTGCCGCTTGGCCGCCACCTCGAGCGCAGGAATCAAGGCGGTGGCGTGACTGTCGCCCCAGACCAGCGCAGAGACCGAGCTGCCTTTGGGGCCGAAATGGCAAAACAGGCGCTCATCGGGCGTGTCTTTGTCCGCCATGCACGCCATCAACTCCGGGCTCCACTTTTTCGCCTGGGCATAACGCAGGGCCTGTTCGGACAAGCGCGACGGCACACCGTCGGCCTTGCGCAATGCCACGCCCGTAAGGCCGAGGCACAGGATCCCGACACACGCTGTCGCCAGAATCGCCTTGCGCCCGGGCAGCAGGCGCTTCTCCCGAAACGGGGTTTCCACAAAACGCCAGGACAGGTAGCCCAGCACCAGGCTCAGCAGCATCAACCCACCCAGCTCCAGCGGGCTCAGGCCATCAACCGCGGCGTAGCTGGCATACACGAACACAGGCCAGTGCCACAGGTACCAGGAATAGGAAATCAGCCCCACGCCCACCATCACCCGTGAACTCAGCAGGCGCCCGACCCAGGTGGATTGCTGCCCGTTGGCCCAGATCAGGCCAACGACGCCCAGCACCGGCAACAACGCAGCCGCGCCGGGGAAGGGTGTAGCTGAATCGAAACCGAATACCGCGATCAGTATCAGCGCCATCGACAACAGGCTGACTCCTTGGGCCAAGCCGGGCGAGGCACGCCAATCACGCAGCGGCACCACCGCCAGCATGGCGCCGGCCAGCAATTCCCAGGCACGCAGATGCAACAGGTAGAACGCCTTTTGCGGTGCATGGGCCACCGCCCACACGCTCATGCCGAACGACACCAGCAGGATCCCGAACAGCGCCAGGCGCCAATGCTTCAAGCGGCTGGCAAGCAAGGTCAGCAACAACGGGAAGATGATGTAGAACTGCTCTTCGACCGCCAGCGACCAGGTGTGCAACAACGGTTTGATATCGGAGGCCGCATCGAAGTAGCCGTGCTGGCGGGAAAACAGCAGGTTGGAGGTGAAGATCACCTGATAGTGCACCGACCGCCCCAGCTCCTCGTAGTCCTTGGGCGCCAGCAGGAACCAGCCTACGGCCAGGGTAGCCGCCATCATCACAAACAACGCCGGCAGGATGCGCCGGGCACGTCGCGCCCAGAAATCCACAAAGCTGAAGCGCCCGGCCTGGCGCTCCCGCCAGATGATCGAGGTGATCAGGAACCCTGAAATCACGAAAAATACATCAACCCCGACGAAGCCGCCTGTTACACCAGGCACCCCAAAATGGAACAGCACCACAGCCAGAACCGCAACGGCGCGCAAACCATCGATGTCTCTTCGATAAGCAAGAACAGTCATAAAACGTAGTCAGCCTGATACGAATGGAAGTGAGCGTAGCTTCCCTCACCTTTTTTGTTTCTTAACTGACACTTATGCCGCCCAAACCTCCCTTTTCTGACGCAAAAAAAAATGGCGCCCCTTGGGGCGCCATTCTTTCGGACCTGAAACGTCGTGTTACTTACGCTTCATCGACAGGAAGAACTCGTCGTTGGTCTTGGTGGTTTTCAGCTTGTCGACCAGGAACTCGATGGCCGCCACTTCGTCCATCGGGTGCAGCAGCTTGCGCAGGATCCACATGCGCTGCAGTTCGTCGTCGGCGGTCAGCAACTCTTCGCGGCGGGTACCGGAACGGTTGATGTTGATCGCCGGGAACACGCGTTTTTCCGCGATGCGACGGTCCAGGGGCAGCTCCATGTTGCCGGTACCCTTGAACTCTTCGTAGATCACTTCGTCCATCTTCGAACCGGTTTCAACCAGTGCGGTGGCGATAATGGTCAGCGAGCCGCCTTCTTCGATGTTCCGCGCAGCGCCAAAGAAACGCTTCGGTTTCTCCAGGGCATGGGCATCGACACCACCGGTCAATACCTTGCCGGAGCTCGGAATCACGGTGTTGTAGGCACGGGCCAGACGGGTGATGGAGTCGAGCAGGATCACCACGTCCTTCTTGTGTTCAACCAGGCGCTTGGCCTTCTCGATCACCATTTCGGCAACCTGCACGTGGCGGGTTGGCGGTTCATCGAACGTGGAGGCAACCACTTCGCCGCGCACGGTGCGCTGCATTTCGGTCACTTCTTCCGGACGTTCATCGATCAACAGCACGATCAGGTGAACTTCAGGATTGTTACGCGCGATGTTCGCGGCAATGTTCTGCAGCATGATGGTCTTGCCGGCTTTCGGCGGTGCGACGATCAGGCCACGCTGGCCTTTGCCGATCGGGGCGCACAAGTCGATCACACGACCGGTCAAGTCTTCGGTGGAACCGTTGCCGGCTTCCATCTTCATGCGTACGGTCGGGAACAGCGGGGTCAGGTTCTCGAAGAGAATCTTGTTTTTCGCGTTCTCGGGACGATCAAAGTTGATCGTGTCGACCTTGAGCAGGGCGAAGTAACGCTCGCCTTCCTTAGGAGGGCGGATCTTGCCAACGATGGTGTCACCGGTGCGCAAGTTGAAGCGACGGATCTGGCTCGGCGAGACGTAGATATCGTCTGGGCCGGCAAGATAGGAGGCGTCAGCAGAGCGGAGGAAGCCGAAGCCGTCCTGGAGAATCTCCAGCACGCCATCACCGGAGATTTCCTCGCCGCTTTTCGCGTGCTTTTTCAGCAGGGAGAAAATCACGTCCTGCTTGCGCGAACGGGCCATATTTTCTATGCCCATTTCTTCGGCCAGCTGGAGCAGGTCGGTAATCGGCTTTTGCTTGAGTTCAGTCAGATTCATATAGGAATGACGTAATCATTTATGGAGGGGGGAAATTAAGCTTTTGGCTTAATGAGGCCGCGCCGCAGAGAAGGCGACAGGATCGCGTACTAATCGAAAAGGAGAGCGTCGGCGACGGCTTGCAGGGGGCAGTGGAGAAACCAGTGCGGGGCCGAATGTACCACCTGAGTTTAGGAGCGTCTAGCCCTGTTTCACGAAAAAGCCCCGCAATTTGCGGGGCTTTTTTGACAACGCTTAGATGTTCGCGTCGAGGAAAGCTTGCAGCTGAGACTTCGACAGCGCGCCCACTTTAGTGGCTTCGACGTTGCCGTTCTTGAACAGCATCAGCGTCGGGATACCACGCACGCCATGCTTGGCCGGGGTTTCCTGGTTGTCGTCGATATTCAGCTTGGCAATGGTCAGCTTGCCTTCGTAGGTGGTCGCAATGTCGTCCAGAACAGGCGCGATCATTTTGCAAGGGCCACACCATTCAGCCCAGTAGTCAACCAGCACCGGGCCCTGAGCCTTGAGTACTTCGGCCTCAAAGGTCGCGTCGGTGACGTGCTTGATAAGATCGTTGCTCATGGATGTCTCCGGATTGTAAGCAAAAAAACGTGGCCCATCATAGCCGCCCTTCCCCCGTT
Source organism: Pseudomonas sp. BIGb0164 (assembly GCF_024810135.1). Classification (NCBI taxonomy): domain Bacteria; kingdom Pseudomonadati; phylum Pseudomonadota; class Gammaproteobacteria; order Pseudomonadales; family Pseudomonadaceae; genus Pseudomonas; species Pseudomonas sp. BIGb0164. The sequence continues at coordinate 394,489 of NZ_JANUEA010000003.1, forward strand.
CAGGAAGCCGCCTCTGATTGAGTCTTGCTATGGTGGTGCATGAGTTTGGGTATAGCTCAACTCAGGGCGTCACGGGCGTCACGAAGGCAATGCCGGTGCGCAAGGCCGCGTTGCGCACGTGTTCCTGCATGGCTTTCTGCGCTGCTGCGCTGGCACGACGGGCCAGGGCACGCAGGATCTTGCGGTGCTCCTGCCAGGTCTCCATGGCCCGCTCCGGCCGGATGAACGGTAGCTTCTGGCTTTCCAGGAACACCTCGGCACTGGCACTCAGGATGCTCACCATTGCCTGATTGCCGCTGGCCAGCAGGATGCGCTGGTGGAATTCGAAGTCCAGCCGCGCCGCCGCCTCAAAGTCACCCGCCTTGAGCACCTTGCGCATCGCCTCGACATTGTCTTCGAGGCCATCGAGCTCATCGAGCGTCAACGTGACCGCCGCCAGCCCCGCCGCAAAGCCTTCGAGGGCATAGCGCAACTGGAAGATATCCAGCGGCGTTGCCTGCGCCGCAAACGGCCAGGCAAACCCCGGCGACTCCTCCACCGCCTGCACGAACACGCCCTTGCCCGGTTGCACACTGACGACCCCCAAGGCACTCAAGGACGACAGCGCCTCGCGCAAAGACGCCCGACTGACCCCCAACTGCACAGCCAGGTCGCGTTGGGAGGGCAAGGCATCACCCGGCCCAAAGCCCTGTTCATTAATGAGTTTGCGGATGGCCTGCAGGGCCGCTTCCGGTACGGCTTGGGCGATGGAATTCATGGAAAACTCAAGGTTGCAGTCAACGGTGCGGCTAGTTGTAAAGCTATTCGCAGCCCACGGCAAGCCACGCCCCAAAGGGGCTCGCGTGGTTTTATCGACGCTCGAAAAGGGTGCGAAAAACATGAGCACTGTTCAGACCAGTAAGACCACCGCACCTCAACAAACACCAGCGTTACAGGCCAACCTGACGAGGCTGGCATGGGCTGTGCACTGGGCCAAGACAGATTTCCCTTCGCCCTTTCCGGAGAGTTGCCATGACCAAGCGCTACAGCGCCCTGCTCACAGCCCTGTTTGCCAGCCTGATGCTGAGCCAGGCACCCGCCCAGGCCAACGGTCTGGACGATATCGTCGCCCGTGGCACCCTCAAGGTCGCCGTGCCCCAGGACTTCCCGCCGTTCGGCTCGGTCGGCCCCGACATGAAACCCCGTGGCCTGGACATCGACACCGCCAAGCTGCTGGCCGACCAGCTCAAGGTCAAGCTGGAGCTGACACCGGTCAACAGCACCAACCGCATCCCGTTCCTCACCACCGGCAAGGTCGACCTGGTGATCTCCAGCCTGGGCAAGAACGCCGAGCGTGAGAAAGTCATCGACTTCTCCAAGGCCTACGCGCCGTTCTACCTGGCGGTGTTTGGTCCGCCTGACGCGCCTGTCAGCACCACCGACGACCTCAAGGGCAAGACCATCAGCGTGACACGCGGTGCGATCGAAGACATCGAACTGACCGCCGTAGCCCCCAAGGAAGCCACCATCAAGCGCTTCGAGGACAACAACTCGACCATCGCCGCCTACCTGGCCGGTCAAGTCGACCTGATCGCCAGCGGCAACGTGGTGATGGTGGCGATCAGCGAGCGCAACCCCAAGCGCGTGCCTGCCCTGAAGGTGAAACTCAAGGACTCCCCGGTGTACGTGGGTGTGAACAAGAACGAGCCGGCACTGCTGGAAAAGGTCAACCAGATCCTGATCGCCGCCAAGGCTGATGGCAGCCTGGAAAAGAACGCGATGCAATGGCTCAAAGAGCCGCTGCCTGCCGACCTCTGACGCGACGGAGCTGATTGATGGCGTATCAATTTGACTTTGTGCCGGTGCTGGCCAATACCGACCTGCTGTTACGCGGTGCGCTGTTCACCCTGGAACTGACGGCCATCGGCGCCATCCTGGGGGTGGCCCTGGGCACCGTGGGCGCCGTGGTGCGGGCGTGGAAGATCCAGCCGTTCGCCTGGTTCTTCGGGGTGTATGTCGAGTTGATCCGCAACACGCCGTTCCTGGTTCAGTTGTTCTTCATCTTTTTCGGCCTGCCGTCCCTGGGGCTGAAAATCACCGAATGGCAAGCCGCCGTGCTGGCAATGGTGATCAACCTCGGGGCTTACTCCACCGAGATCATCCGCGCCGGCATCCAGGCTGTTCCCCGGGGCCAACTGGAAGCGGCGGCCGCGCTGGCCATGACGCGCTTTGAGGCGTTCCGTCACGTGGTGCTGCTGCCGGCGCTGGGCAAGGTGTGGCCGGCCCTGAGCAGCCAGATCATCATCGTGATGCTCGGTTCGGCGGTGTGTTCGCAAATCGCCACTGAAGAGCTGAGCTTTGCCGCCAACTTTATCCAGTCTCGCAACTTTCGCGCCTTTGAAACCTACGCACTGACCACGCTGGTGTACCTGTGCATGGCACTGATGATTCGCCAGTTGCTCAACTGGATCGGCCGCCGTTACGTGATGAGGAACAGCCGATGAGTGATTTTTCCTTCTGGGACATCGTGCGCAACCTCGCCACCGGCCTGCAATGGACTCTGCTGCTGTCCCTGGTGGCGTTTGTGGGCGGTGGTGTGATCGGCCTGTTGGTGATGACGATGCGCATCAGCCGCAAGGCGTTCCCCAGCCAAGTGGCCCGTGCCTATATCGAACTGTTCCAGGGCACGCCGTTGCTGATGCAGCTGTTCCTGGTGTTTTTCGGCATCGCCCTGCTCGGTGTGGATATTTCACCCTGGCTGGCGGCCGCCATTGCACTGACCCTGTTTACCAGTGCCTACCTCGCCGAAATCTGGCGTGGCTGCGTCGATTCCATTGCCCACGGGCAGTGGGAAGCCTCGGCCAGCCTGGCCCTCAACCCGCTGGAGCAACTGCGCTACGTGATCCTGCCCCAGGCCCTGCGCATTGCCGTGGCGCCCACCGTGGGTTTCTCGGTGCAGGTGGTCAAAGGCACCGCCGTGACCTCGATCATCGGTTTTACCGAACTGACCAAGACCGGCGGCATGCTCGCCAACGCCACCTTCGAACCCTTCATGGTCTACGGCCTGGTGGCCCTTGGTTACTTCTTGCTCTGCTACCCCTTGTCCCTCAGTGCGCGCTACCTGGAAAGGAGACTGCATGCCTCTGCTTAGAATTTCCGCCCTGCATAAGTATTACGGCGATCACCATGTGCTCAAGGGCATCGACCTGACCGTTGAAGAAGGCCAGGTGGTGGCGATCATCGGCCGCAGCGGCTCGGGCAAGTCCACCTTGCTGCGTACCCTCAATGGCCTGGAATCGATCAACGATGGCGTGATCGAAGTCGACGGCGAATACCTCGACGCCGCCCGCGCCGACCTGCGCAGCCTGCGGCAGAAAGTCGGCATGGTGTTCCAGCAGTTCAACCTGTTCCCGCACCTCACGGTGGGCGAAAACGTGATGCTCGCGCCGCAAGTGGTGCAGAAAGTACCCAAGGCCAAGGCCGCCCAGTTGGCTAAGCAGATGCTGGAACGCGTCGGGCTGGGCGAGAAGTTTGACGCCTTCCCGGATCGCCTGTCCGGCGGCCAGCAACAGCGCGTGGCGATTGCACGCGCCCTGGCCATGTCGCCCAAGGTGCTGCTGTGCGACGAAATCACCTCGGCCCTGGACCCGGAACTGGTCAATGAAGTGCTCAGCGTGGTGCGCCAACTGGCCAAGGATGGCATGACGCTGATCATGGTGACCCACGAAATGCGCTTTGCCCGCGAAGTCGGCGACAAGTTGGTGTTCATGCACCAGGGCAAGGTGCATGAAGTGGGCGACCCCAAGGTGTTGTTTGCCAACCCGCAAACGCCCGAGTTCGCCAACTTCATTGGCTCCGTGGAACAGGCGGACTGACCAGCTCGAAATGCCCCTGCCCCTCCAGCACTGTGTGGCTGCGCACACGCAGGGCGTCGACAGGCAGGTCGGCATCGATCTCGACCTGGGCCGCCAACTGCCGGCCAGCCCCTTGGGCCACCAGGGTCCGTCCCGGCAGCAATTGCCCGGCGGCCGGTTCACCCATGTCCGCCCATTCCACCGGCTGCCCATCCAGCCGGGCATGCCTGAGGCTCAGGCGAAAACGCCCTTCGCGCCCAAACCGAAAGCCCTCGCTATCGGACGCCGTCCCGTTGAACCGCAACGCCATGGTCGATGGCTGCGGACACAGAATATTCAAGTGCACCGTGCGAGTGCCCATCGCCACTGCCCCACGCTCATCGCGGCGCTCATTGCGGATCGCGCCATAATCGACACGTCCCTGGCTGACAATCAGCCGACACTCATCTGCCCGCGCCCATTGGGCCGTCATTCCGCCCCAGAGCAATAGGCCCAGGCACATCGCTTTAGCGGCCATGGCACACCGCCGACATGGTTTCATAGAGTTTGTCATTGTCCGGCTCAACTTCAGGAGCCAGGCGCAGCTGGCAGGAGGACGAGTCCGGCAGGGATACCCGCAGGCTTTGCGGCGCCGTTACATCACTCAGGAAAATCATGCCGTCAGCCACCACGCTGGTCATGAAGCGATCGTCCGCACCGAACACCGAAGCGCCCTGGGGCAACGGCTGGCCCTTCTGGTCGCGAGCATTGATCAACACTCGACGCACCTTCACCACTTCAAAGTCCACGGTATTGAACGATCCTCGGCCAGCGGCGACGACTCGGGTGCCATTCTTCAGGTCGACCCGTTTGGGCAGGGATCGGGTTTGCACCTCGATACGGCTATTGCTGTAGGCCGGCAGGCCCGCGATCACCGCATGACCGCGTGGATCGGTCCACACCGGGCCCTGAGGGGTGTCGATTCTGGCCGATCCGATATCTCCCACCGAGACGATGCCAAATGTGTCTTGGACCGTATAGGGCGAGAAGGTCAGCCCGCGTTCATGGGCCACCACACCTCCTCGCAGTTGCCCCGAATAGCTGGTGTTCTGCGAATCGCGGCTGACACCCAGGCCGACCTGGGTGTAACGCGGCGTCAGGTTGAGTTGGCCACGCACCGATTGCTCCCGAGCGTTGAAATCCCGCTCACTACCGACCTCGTAGCTCACAGCGTCATTGACCCGCTCACTGAGCGCCGTCCCCGCGCTGACCTGATGACCGCGCCGGCTGGCATAACTGTTCACACGGCGATCACCGCCCAACGGCACACTGACCTGCAAGCGCAAGGAAAGACCTTCATCCAGCACGGCATCTCGCCTGCGAGCTCCAGGTGCCGCATCACGTCCCGCTTTTTTGCCTCCGACCTGTGAATCGGCAATCAACGCCACATCGGTGCCACCGAACGACTTGTTCCATGACGCAAAGACATGTTCCATCGACCGCCCATCAAATGGGTCGCTGCGGGCATACCCCAGGGAAAAACCACCCATCACCGGATCCACCCAGCTGAGGCCTGCCGTGTAGTGGTTCTTGAAACGCGAATTGAGGTCGTCAACCCGAAGGGAGCTGCCAGCTTCGAGCACCTCTCGGTAGCCCCGGGTCTGCCGGGTGGCGCTCAGGTTGAGGTCCAGGTTGTCGTACACAGGGCTGCTCACCGACAGCGTACTGCGCACACCGGAAACGGCGTTGCGGCTGTCACGGGAGACGTTCTGGCGTGCGGCCACATTCACCCGCTGGAAAAAAACACTGCCAAGCGTGCCACCCGCCGCCCAGTAGTCTTCGGCACTCAACAATCCCAGGCCCAGGGTTGAATCACGTCCCAGGCCCCAGCTTGCGCTGCCCATGGCAAACATCGGGGTACGGCTATCCCCCACCGAAGCCTCGCGCACCTTGCCCGTCGAAAAGTAGTACCCCGGCGGCGCCTGCGCGCCTCCCCTGAACGAGGCCGCCGACACCGCGAAGTTGCGCTTTGCGCCCCGTACGTCGATCACCGTGACATCCAGGTCACTGGTGCCATTGAGCAACGGCAAGCCGGTGAGGCGGTAAGGCCCCTCAGGCACCAGGGTGCTGTGAATCAACACCCCGGACTGGCGGACTTCAATACGTGACTGGCTCTGGGCTAGGCCCTCCACCACCACATTGGCGGCGCCTGCCTGGGTTCGGGACAATCCATCGGGAGATAACTGAAAACCTGAAAACTGCACACCACCGAATACCGGGTTGTTGCTCGACAATTGACCCACCTGAAAGGTTGATTGCAACGCGACAAGGTCCCGTTGCGCGTATGCGTAAAGGTGCTCGGTGCGCGACTCATTGTTGTCGGAGACATAGAACTGGCGACTGCGCACAATCCAGTCGCCCAAATTGAAGCCAGCCTCGGTGTAGGCGGATACAAACCGGCTCGGCTCCCCCCCTGTGCGGCTGTCAAAACCCAGCACGTCATAATTGAACACGGCCGCACCACCGCCGGAGGAAAAATGCCCGGCCTCCCATTCAGGCTCACGCAAGGATTGGGTCGGCACCACCAGCACCACTTCGTCACTGCCAGGGCGCAATCGCACCATGGTCGTCGGAAAGGCACCCAGAAAATCATGACAGGCCTGCTCCGGCGTCGAGCCTTCACGGATTACCCGGGGCGGCTTCACCACCCCTGCCTTCTCCAGCAGCCCCGGGGTAAAACACAGCTGCCCTTGCGAATCGAACCGCGCATCCACCAACCCCAGAGGGTTACCATTGACCCGCAGCCCCACTACCTGGACACCTTCGCGAAAACGCGCTGCGCTGCGAAAGTAATCGGACACCTTCGGGTCAATGCCATGGGTGGTCAGTGCTGCGAGGTCGAACCCCTCGCCCAGCTCCACTGCAGTCACGAAGCCAGGCAGCCCACACAGTGTCGCCAGCCCCAGGAGCAACGGGGGACGGCCCAGCCGGAGAGCGGCCCTACCATTGCCGGCCCGCTTTGTTGTATTCGGCATGAGCCCATCATCCCTCGGTGGCGTCGAGAGGGGCCTGGTAGCTGTCCGCCGCAAATCCATAGACGGTGGCCGGCTGGATCTCAACGCTCGTCGCGCCCTCAAGGCGCCCCTCGAACGTTGCCGTCAGGGCCTCTCCCGGGAGGATGTAGGTGCGCGGCAATGTGCCTGGCGCATTTTGCGGCAACAGCTTTACATCGGGGGCCAGGCGCACCACGTAGGCACTTGGGTTGTGGACGGTCAGGCGCCCGCCATCGTGCCTCCACTTCAGCAATTCCCAGGGCGTAGCGTGCCGAGGCAATCCCTTTGGGTGCAGGATCAGCGGCAGGTTCTGTCGCAGGGTGATACCAATGGTCGCACCGCCCGTTGCTCGGGCCTGGGGAATGCCTTCGAAGGAAATGCGCTTCAAGCGCTGGGTCTTCAGGGGTTCCTTCAGCGTACTGATGAAACGCACCAATTGAGTGTCGCCCGCCTCTACACGGGTGATGGGCGGGGTGACGACAAGCAAGGGCTCCAGGTCTTCAGGCAGGTCCTCCACCACCGAATGAAGCAGCGCCGGTCCCTCATCGGTATTCTTCACATTAAGGGTGGCCTCACCCTCTTCCTCGTATAGAACGACCAGCGTGGTTTCAGGCCGCATACCGTCTGCCAGCGCGTTAATCGAAAAGCAGGTACTTATCGCCACACTTAAAACCAGCGACTTAATCATTATTAAAAGACCGCGCACTTCGCTTCCCCGCAGGTGTTTCCGTTAACGTAAAAAAATCAAACAGCCATACAAAAACAGCCAATAAAAAGTTTGACTTTTTATTGGCTGCCAAAAGCAACTTAGAGGTAGCTCAGTACCAACGTGGCGCGCCCATCGATGGACACATCGCGACTCAGGTCAAGATCCTGCGCTTTATTGATCACGGCCTTAACGGCGATGGTGCCGGTCAACAGGGAGATCGATGCCGGCGTAACCGCCGTGCCGCTGCGCCATGAGTACTGGCTGGGTGCTTGCGCGACTTTGCCATCACTGTTCTGCCAGCCGCCGGTGCCAGTGCGCACGATCGGGTTGAGTACCAGGTTCGAAGACTTCAGGTCTTTGAGCGTGATCGAGTAGCCACCGGTGCGCCGGGTGCCTACGGCGCCAAGGCCGAAGTTCTGCTGTTCGGTGAAGCCAGCCCCCAGGATACCGGTCACCTTGCTGCCAGCCTGCAGGTCAGTGAAGGTCAAGCCAAACATCGCGGGTGTGGCGCCACAGCTAACCGCCAGGGAAGTGCTACGCTCCTCACGCGGGTTGAACGCAGTCTGGGACAACTCACCGGAACGTATGACGCGATAATCGATAATGCCACTCCCAACCAGGCTGAGGTTGCAGGAGGCGGGGGTAATCGTTCCCCTCACCACCAGTTGAGCGCTAGTGGTGGCCTGGGCACTTACCGCCGCCGCCAGGCATGCAATACCGATCGCTGATCCAACTATTTTCTTCATGTTCGACCTGTCACTAAAAGTTATCAGGTGTATTTATTTTTGCCCTGCCAATACAAAACCATAAATAAATAACACCACGGCAAAATCGCCAAGTGAGAGTCTGTCGCTTTGACACTTAACTTAGAAATAAGACCACACCTTGATTCTCGTGGGAGCGGTTAAAACAATCTGTCATCTGTACCTGATCAAACAGTAGTCTCAACTAAAATCACGATGCAGCCCAAAGCATCTAACCTGTAGGCCGAGTCGAATTCTGAAGAACAACACACGAGAGTTAAAAAATCCTACAGAGTTGCAGCATCTCTCGGCTGATGCCTGAAAAGGCAACCTACATTTCCTACAGCGACTTCCCGCAAGCACCCTCAGACAAATTCCCGCAGCACTACGCGTTGGCGTCAGCGGTCGATCGTGGCACGATGGCAAGGTTATCGACCGAGACCCCCAAACCATGCCGCAATCCCAAGCCAAGAATCTGTCCCTGATCGCCGCCATCGACCTGGGCTCCAACAGCTTTCACATGGTCGTGGCCAAGGCCCAGAACGGCGAAATCCGCATCCTTGAGCGGCTCGGCGAGAAAGTGCAGCTGGCTGCCGGGATCGACGACGAGCGCCAGCTCAACGAAGAATCCATGCAACGCGGCCTCGATTGCCTCAAGCGTTTTGCCCAACTGATCAACGGCATGCCCCTGGGCGCCGTACGGATCGTCGGCACCAACGCCCTGCGTGAAGCGCGCAACCGCGGCGAATTCATCCGCCGCGCCGAAGAGATCCTGGGACACCCGGTAGAAGTCATCTCCGGCCGTGAAGAGGCCCGCCTCATCTACCTCGGCGTGTCCCACACCCTGGCTGATACACCCGGCAAACGCCTGGTCGCCGACATCGGCGGCGGCAGTACCGAATTCATCATCGGCCAGCGTTTTGAGCCGCTGCTACGTGAAAGCCTGCAGATGGGCTGCGTCAGCTACACCCAACGCTATTTCAAAGACGGCAAGATCACTCCGGCGCGCTACGCCCAGGCCTACACAGCGGCGCGACTGGAGATCATGAGCATCGAGCACGCCCTGCATCGCCTGACCTGGGATGAAGCCATCGGCTCCTCTGGCACCATCCGCGCCATCGGCCTGGCCCTGAAAGCCGGCGGCCATGGCACCGGCGAGGTCAACGCCGAAGGCCTGGCATGGCTCAAGCGCAAGCTGTTCAAACTGGGGGATGCCGAGAAGATCGACTTCGATGGCATCAAGCCCGACCGCCGTACCATCTTCCCGGCGGGCCTGGCGATTCTCGAAGCCATCTTCGATGCCCTCGAACTGCAACGCATGGACCACTGTGACGGCGCCCTGCGCGAAGGCGTGCTCTATGACCTGCTGGGTCGCCATCATCATGAAGACGTGCGAGAGCGCACCCTCACGTCGCTGATGGAGCGTTATCACGTCGACCTGGAACAGGCTGCGCGCGTGGAACGCAAGGCCCTGCACGCCTTCGACCAGGTGGCCGAAGACTGGGACCTGGAAGACGGTGTCTGGCGCGAGCTGCTCGGCTGGGCCGCCAAGGTCCATGAAGTGGGCCTGGATATCGCCCACTACCATTACCACAAGCACGGCGCCTACCTGATCGAGCACTCCGACCTCGCCGGTTTCTCCCGCGAAGACCAACAGATGCTCGCGCTGCTGGTGCGCGGCCACCGTCGCAACATTCCCCGGGACAAGTTCGCCGAGTTCGGCGACGAAGGCATCAAGCTGATTCGCCTGTGCGTGCTGCTGCGCTTTGCGATCCTGTTCCACCACATCCGTGGCACCCAGGAAATGCCCCAGGTGACCCTGCGCGCCGACGGCGACAGCCTGGACGTGGTGTTCCCCAAAGGCTGGCTGGATGAAAACCAGCTGACCCAGGCGGACTTCGCCCAGGAAGCCGAGTGGCTGACGCGGGTGGGTTTCAGCCTGAACCTGCGTTAACCACACCGACCTGTTGTGAGCGGGCTTGCCCCGCGCTGGGTGGCGAAGCCGCCCCAAACAAAACGCCGCGGTGTTTGAGAACAACCGCGGCGTCGGGTTTCAGGGCCCAGCGCGGGGCAAGCCCGCTCACTACAAAGGCCTGCTGTCAGTTCACCGACAGAATCGGGCTACCCAACTTCTCCAGCAACGTCGCCTGCGCACTGCGCGGGTTCTGGTTGCCGGTTGGCGTGTTGCGCACGTAGCGGCCGTCCGACTGCAGGCTCCAACTGTGGGTGTTGTCGGTGAGGTAGCTTTCCAGCTCCTTCTTGACGCGCATGATCAGCTTCTTGCCCTCCACCGGGAAGCAGGTCTCTACCCGCTTATCGAGGTTGCGCTCCATCCAGTCGGCGCTGGAGAGGAACATCTGCTCTTCGCCACCGTTGAGGAAGTAGAACACTCGCGTGTGCTCCAGGAAGCGGCCGATGATGGAACGCACATGGATGTTGTGCGACACACCGACGATGCCCGGGCGCAGGCAGCACATGCCACGCACCACCAGGTCAATGCGCACGCCGGACTGGCTGGCCTTGTACAGCGCGCGGATGATCTTCGGATCGGTCAGCGAGTTGAACTTGGCAATGATGTGCGCCGGCTTGCCGTCGAGGGCGAACTGGGTTTCGCGGGCAATCATGTCGAGCATGCCCTTCTTGAGGGTGAACGGCGCGTGCAGCAGCTTCTTCATGCGCAAGGTCTTGCCCATGCCGATCAGCTGGCTGAACAACTTGCCGACGTCTTCGCACAAGGCGTCGTCGGAAGTCAGCAGGCTGTAGTCGGTGTAGAGCTTGGCGTTGCCGGCGTGATAGTTGCCGGTACCCAAGTGGGCGTAACGCACGATCTCGCCGGCTTCGCGACGCAGAATCAGCATCATCTTGGCGTGGGTCTTGAAGCCGACCACACCGTAGATCACCACCGCACCCGCCGCTTGCAGGCGGCTGGCCAATTGCAGGTTGGACTCTTCGTCGAACCGCGCACGCAGTTCGATCACCGCGGTGACTTCCTTGCCGTTACGCGCAGCGTCAACCAAGGCATCGACGATTTCCGAGTTGGCACCGGAGCGGTACAGGGTCTGGCGTACGGCCAACACGTGCGGGTCCTTGGCAGCCTGGCGCAGCAGGTCGACCACCGGGGTGAAGGACTCGAATGGGTGCAACAGCAAGATGTCCTGCTTGCTCACCACGCTGAAGATGTTCTCGCTGTTTTGCAGCAGTTTCGGGATCTGCGGGGTGAACGGGGTGTACTGCAGCTCGGGGTGGCTGTCCAGGCCGGTGATGCTGAACAGGCGCGTCAGGTTCACCGGGCCATTGACCTGGTACAGCTCGGTCTCGCCCAGGTTGAACTGCTTGAGCAGGTAGTCCGAGAGGTGTTTCGGGCAGGTGTCCGCCACTTCCAGGCGCACCGCATCGCCGTAACGGCGCGAGAACAGCTCGCCGCGCAGGGCCCGGGCCAAGTCTTCGACATCTTCGGAGTCCAGCGCCAGGTCGGCGTTACGGGTCAGGCGGAACTGGTAGCAGCCCTTGACCTTCATGCCTTGGAACAGGTCATCGGCGTGTGCATGGATCATCGACGACAGGAATACATAGTTGTCGCCAGGGCCACCCACCTCTTCAGGTACCTTGATGATCCGTGGCAGCAAGCGTGGCGCCGGTATGATCGCCAGGCCGGAATCGCGGCCGAAGGCGTCGATACCTTCCAGCTCGACGATGAAGTTGAGGCTCTTGTTCACCAGCAACGGGAACGGGTGCGTCGGGTCGAGGCCGATCGGGGTGATGATCGGTGCGATCTCGTCGCGGAAGTAGCGGCGCACCCACGTCTTGATCTTGGTGGTCCAGTGGCGGCGACGGATGAAGCGGACCTGATGTTTTTCCAGTTCCGGCAGCAGGATGTCGTTGAGGATCGCGTACTGGCGGTCCACATGGCCGTGCACCAGCTCGCTGATGCGCGCCAGCGCCTGGTGGGGTTGCAGGCCGTCTGCGCCGGCTTGCTCACGGGCGAAGGTGATCTGCTTCTTGAGGCCGGCCACGCGGATCTCGAAGAACTCGTCCAGGTTGCTGGAGAAGATCAGCAGGAACTTCAGCCGTTCCAGCAACGGGTAGGACTCATCCAGCGCCTGTTCCAGCACGCGGATGTTGAATTGCAGTTGTGACAGCTCGCGGTGGATGTACAGGCTGCTGTCATCCAAGTTGGTGACGGCGGCCACCGGGGCCGGCACAGGCGGCTCGGCCACCACGGCGGGCGGTGCGGGCTCCAGCTCCGGCGGGGTCTCGGTGACTTGTTCAACCACCGGGTGAGCGTCTTTTACAGCAACTTCGGAGAGTCCTTCGGTATTCATCGAGTGTTCCTGTGAGGGCTATTGTTGCTCTCTAAGCAATTGGGCAGCGCGGGCGGCGAAGTAGGTCAGAATGCCATCAGCGCCAGCACGTTTAAAGGCAGTCAGGGATTCGAGGATCACCCCTTCACTCAACCAACCATTCTGGATCGCGGCCATGTGCATGGCGTATTCACCGCTGACCTGATAGACAAAGGTCGGCACTTTGAATTCCTCTTTGACCCGGTAAAGGATGTCCAGGTAGGGCATCCCGGGCTTGACCATCACCATGTCGGCGCCTTCGGCCAAATCGGCCGCCACTTCGTGCAGGGCTTCCTGGCTGTTGGCCGGGTCCATCTGGTACGAGGCCTTGTTGGCCTTGCCCAGGTTCAGCGCCGAGCCCACCGCATCGCGGAACGGGCCGTAATAGGCGCTGGCGTACTTGGCCGAATAGGCCATGATCCGCACATTGACGTGGCCAGCCAGTTCCAGGGCTTCACGAATCGCCTGGATGCGGCCGTCCATCATGTCCGACGGTGCAACCACCTGGGCGCCTGCAGCGGCATGGGACAAGGCTTGCTTGACCAGCGCGTCGACGGTGATGTCGTTCTGAACATAGCCGTCTTCGTCAAGAATGCCATCCTGGCCGTGGGTGGTGAACGGGTCCAGCGCCACGTCGGTGATCACCCCCAGCTCCGGAAAACGCTCGCGCAGGGCGCGGGTGGCGCGCTGGGCAATACCCTCAGGGTTCCAGGCTTCAGCGGCATCGAGTGATTTGAGTTCAGAAGGCGTCACCGGGAACAGTGCCAGCGCTGGAATCCCCAGTGCGACCCAACCGGCCGCCTCGATCAGCAATTGATCGATGGTCAAGCGCTCCACACCCGGCATCGAGGCCACCGCTTCACGCCGGTTTTCACCGTCGAGCACAAACACCGGCAGGATCAGATCATTCGTCGTCAGTACATTTTCACGTACGAGGCGGCGAGAAAAATCATCACGACGATTGCGGCGCAGACGGGTGGCGGGGAACAGGCGATTGGCAGGGGTAAAGCTCACGACAGACTCCTGAGCCCGCGTTTACGGGCGAGCGTTGCAGTTATAAGCGGCCATTATGACGAAGGAATGACAGTTGTGCTTATCGATGCGACCTGTAGTCGCATTCGTCGTTTATGTAGGAATTGTTCACTTCGTGACACATCTCGATACTTTCATGAATGTTCACGAAGGCGTAGGCTGCGCGTTCATTTCGCCAGCACCCCAGACCATGCTTCAACAATTTCTGCATGACTTCGGCTACTTTGCGCTCTTCCTGGGCACCTTCTTTGAAGGCGAGACCATCCTGGTTCTCGCAGGCTTCCTGGCGTTCCGTGGCTACATGGATATCAACCTGGTGGTGGTCGTTGCCTTTTTCGGCAGCTACGCCGGCGATCAGCTTTGGTATTACATGGGCCGCAAGCACGGCCGCAAGCTGCTGGCGCGCAAGCCGCGCTGGCAATTGATGGGTGACAAGGCCTTGGAGCATATCCGCAAGCACCCGGATATCTGGGTGCTGAGCTTTCGCTTCGTCTACGGATTGCGCACGGTCATGCCCGTGGCGATCGGCCTTTCCGGCTATCCGCCGCTGCGCTACCTGATCCTCAACGGCATTGGCGCCGCGATCTGGGCGGTGGCATTGGGGGCTGCGGCGTATCACTTCGGCGCCGTGCTGGAAGGGATGCTGGGCAGCATCAAGAAATACGAGCTGTGGGTGCTCGGCGCGTTGCTGGTACTGGGCTTCGGCCTGTGGCTGCGCCGCCGGGTCAAGAACGCGCGCATCGCCCGCGAGGCCTGTGCCGACGCCAAGGCCCGGCTCGCGGCCGGGCAGGCCTCGGTAGAAGCGCCTAAGACGCCAGTCGAGTAAGTCGGCTTCTGCAGCAGTAGAGGCCGATCACACTGAGCAGGCTGTAGCTCACCAGGCCCAGCCAGCCCAGGTTGCTGGCCGGCCATAGCCCCACCAGCGGCGCCAGCCATACCAGCGGTACATTCAGTGCCAGGCGCACCAGCTCGGCCTTCAGGGCCCAGGGGCGATTCTCCAGCGCCACGCCCAGGGTAAACAGCCCCAACGCCATCGCGCTCCAACCCAGGATCAGCGCCGCAGTGGGCAACCCCTCGCCAAAATTCATCAGATAGCTGCCAAACCCCACATACGCGGCAAATTGCAGGGCGATGTACACCTGTTGGCGCACATCCAGCGGCACCTCGAATTTGCGGAACTGACTCAGGTCCGGCTTGGCCATCGGGTACTTGGCCTTCACATCCGCCGGGCGCCAGCCGGTGCGCATGAACCAGATGCGCAGTTTGTCCCACCCACTTTCTGTACGCCGCGCGTCACTCCACAGCTGTGCATAAAACTGCAGGTTGGCCCACAGCGGGTTCCAGCTGGCCAGGGGCGTGGTCACGCCGAAAATCACCGGCTCGTTGTCGTCCTCTTCCTGGAAGGAACCGAACAGCCGGTCCCAAATAATGAACACCCCGCCGTAGTTGCGATCCATGTAGAGAGCGTTCTGTGCATGGTGGGCCCGATGATTGGACGGCGTGACGAAGAACCACTCGTACCAACCGAGTTTGGGCACGTGACGGGTGTGTACCCAGAATTGGTACAGCAGGTTGAGCGACGCGACGCTGATAAACACCACCAGTGGCACGCCGACCACGGCCAGCGGCAGGTAGAAGATCCAGCTCAGCAGAAAGCCGGTGCTGGTCTGGCGCAGTGCGGTGCTGAGGTTGTAGTCCTCACTCTGGTGATGCACCGAGTGCGCGGCCCACAGGATATTGCGCTCATGGCCCATGCGGTGCAGCCAGTAGTAGCAGAAGTCGTAGAACACAAAGGCGAACACCCAGGTCCACACGCTTTGGGCTGGCAATTCGAAGAGCGCCAGGTGCTTGAGCGCGAAGGCGTAGGTCAGAATCCCTACCCCTTTGGTCAACAAACCCGTGGTGGTGGACAGCACGCCGGTGCTGAGGCTGTTGATGGCGTCCGCCACCCGGTAGTTGCGCTCACCGCGCCAATGGTCGACAAGCAGCTCCACCACGATCAAGGCGATGAAAAACGGTACCGCGTAAGGCACGAAGTCCATGGTCTGGTCCGGTCTATTTTTGTTACATCAAGATTAGGTGCAGCGGCGCGAGATCCCATTGGCAACAGATGACAAATTAGTAGACATTTAACGCCATGACCCCAGGAGAAATGCCCATGAGCAAAAAGATTGCAGTGATCCTTTCCGGCTGCGGCGTGTACGACGGCGCAGAGATCCACGAAAGCGTGATCACCTTGCTGCGCCTGGACCAGCGTGGCGCTCAGGTCCAATGTTTTGCCCCCGATATTGCGCAACTGCACGTGATCAACCACCTCACCGGTGAAGAGATGCCCGAGTCGCGCAACGTGCTGGTCGAATCCGCGCGGATCGCCCGAGGTGACGTGAAAGATCTTCGCGAAGCCAATGCCGAAGCGTTTGATGCGCTGATCGTGCCCGGTGGCTTTGGCGCAGCCAAGAACCTGTCCAACTTTGCCGTGCAAGGCGCCGCGTGCAGCGTCAACCCGCAGGTACTGGAGCTGGCCGAAGCGTTTGCCGAAGCGGGCAAGCCAGTGGGGCTGATCTGCATCTCGCCGGCGCTGGCCGCGAAGATCTACGGCCCGGGCGTGACCTGCACCATCGGCAACTGCGCCGACACGGCAGCCGCCCTGGACAAGATGGGCGCCACCCACCAGGAGTGCGCCGTCGAAGACATCGTGGAAGACAAGGCGCGCAAGCTGGTGAGCACGCCGGCCTACATGCTGGGCAAGAACATCAGCGAAGTGGCGTCAGGCATCAACAAGCTGGTGGACCGGGTGCTCGAACTCACTCACGAGAACGACTGAGCATCCCATTGAACGTAGTGAGCGGGCTTGCCCCGCGCCGCGGTATACCAGGCGCCTCACGTTTACCTGACACACCGCGGCGCGGGACAAGCCCGCTCACTACAAGGGGTGGCGCGTCAGTGGCCCAGTCAGGGTTGGCGCATCAGGCGCGTGAGTAGACGGTCCAGGGCATTGGCGAAGGCCTGCTTGTCCTTGTCGCTATGGGGTGCTGGCCCACCGCCCATCTGGCCCTGTTCGCGCAGGTCGGTGAACAGGTTGCGCACCGCCAGCCGCTCACTCATGTTCGCCGGGCTGAATTCCTTGCCCCGTGGGTCGAGGGCCGCTACGCCCTTCTTTACCAGACGGTCAGCCAGGGGCACATCGCTGCAGATCACCAACTCACCGGGCACCGCGTGTTCCACCAGGTAATCGTCCGCCGCATCCGGGCCGCTGGGCACCACGATCAGCTTTACGCACGAGAAGCTCGGCTTGATCTGGCTCTGCCCCGCCACCAGCACCACGTCGAACTGGCGCTTGAGGGCGAACTTGACCACCTGGTCCTTGGCCGCCCGAGGACAGGCATCGGCATCGATCCATACGCGCATCCATCCACCTTCTCATTAACAACATAGATCCAGTGTAGGAGCGGCGGTGCGACGATTCGACTTGCTCGCGAAAGCGGTCTATCCGTTGATGAATGCATCGACTGACACTCCGTATTCGCGAGCAAGCCGAATCGTCGCACCGCCGCTCCCACATTTTTTGACCGCGTTCGTTCAAGCGGTAACGCGGCGTTTCTCGGCCAACCGACTGCGACCATACAGCACCACAATCGCCAGGATCGCCAGCGCCTGCGCACTCAGCGAGTAAGCGTCGGCGTGAATACCCAGCCAGTCGAAGTCAAAGAACGGCACCGGCCGCGTACCGAAGATGCCGGCCTCTTGCAACGCCTTCACGCCATGCCCGGCAAACACCACCGACAACGCACACAGCAGCGCCGCGTTGATGCCGAAGAACAGCGCCAACGGCAACTTCGCCGAACCGCGCAGGATCACCCAGGCCAGGCCCACCAGCAGCACCAGCGCCGTGGCACCGCCCGCCAGCACCGCGTTGTGCCCGGCGGGCCCGGCTTGCAGCCACAGGGTTTCGTAGAACAGGATCACTTCGAACAACTCGCGGTACACCGAGAAGAACGCCAGCATCGCAAAACCGAAGCGACCGCCGCCGCCCACCAGGCTGCTCTTGATGTAATCCTGCCAGGCCGCGGCATGGCGTCGGTCGTGCATCCACACCCCCAGCCACAACACCATCACACTGGCGAACAGCGCCGTGCAGCCTTCGAGCAACTCACGCTGCGCACCGCTCACGTCAATCACATACGCCGCCAATGCCCAGGTGGCCAAGCCGGCCAGCAATGCCAGGCCCCAGCCCGCGTTGACGCTGCGCACCGCCGATTGCTGGCCGGTGTTACGCAGGAACGCGAGGATCGCCGCCAGCACCAAGATCGCTTCCAGGCCTTCGCGCAGCAGGATCAGCAAGCCTGAGATGTAGCTCAACGACCAACTCAGGCCATCACTGCCCAGCAAGCCGGCCGATTCGGTGAGCTTGCCCTTGGCCACGTCCAGGCGCTGTTGCACCTGTTCGACCGGCAACCCGTCCTGCAACGACTGCCGGTAAGCCATCAAGGCCTTCTCAGTGTCCTTGCGGACGTTGGCGTCGACGTTGTCCAAAGAGCTTTCCACCAGCTCGAAGCCTTCCAGGTAGGCCGCGACGGACAGGTCATACGCCTGCTCGTGGTCACCGTTGCGGAACGCGGCGAGGCTCTTGTCCAAGGTGGTCGCGGTGTAGTCCAGCAACTGCGCCGGGCCACGTTTGACCTGCGGCGGCTGGGCACGCTGGGCGCGGAATGTCGCCGCCGCACCGGGGCCGTTGGCGGCGAGCACTTCATTGGGGGTCTGGCGCGCCAGGTCAGCAAGGTTGAACGGCTGCTCGCTCTTGGCCGCCGCCGGGTCGGCGGTAAAACCGGCGATGTAGGTGGCCAGGTCCCAGCGCTGGCGGTCGTCCAGCTGGTCGGCGAACGACGGCATGTCAGTGCCTTCAACGCCCAGCCCAAGGGTGTTGTAAATCGCATAGAGGCTCAGGCGATCCAGGCGCGTGGCATCACGCAGGTTGGCGGGTGGCGGGGTCATGCCCATGCCCGCCGGGCCATCACCGGCACCGGCCGTGCCGTGGCACACCGAGCAATGCTGGGCGTAGAGCGGTGCACCCCGAGTGGGGTCAGGCGTGATCGCCGGGGCCTGGCTGACTTCATACGCCACGGCCAGCTTGGCGCCCAGCTGACGGGCTTGGCGAGCGACAGCAGCGCCATCTTCGTGGGCAGTTACAGCGGCTAACAATTCGTCGACGCCTTTGATCAACGCCTCACGCTCTGGCCTCTGTGGCAGTTCTGCCACCAGGCCCTGCAACACCCCGAGAAACTCGACCTGTTCACGGTATTCGGATTCGTCGATAACCTTGCCCGCCTCCACCGTTGGCGGGTAGTCGGCACCAATGTAATCCAGCAAATGCAGGGCTTGCGGGGCGCCCTCAGCGGTAGCGGCCAACAGGCTGAAGCTGCACGACATCAGCGCCGGCAGCAGCAGCCAGGCGAGAAAGCGAAAGGGGGCAGTCATGAATGAATCTCAAAGGGAAATACGAAGTAACACATTGTCAAACCTTAAAGGGTTTGACTCAAGGCGTTAGTGAATTGGCGTTTGGAAGGCTGGGGCTTTTTTAGAAATGTGATGCTGGCATTTTGTGGATTGAATCACATCAATAAGCCATTGTTTTGCCAGTAATGGCGCTTATAATGCCGCGCCCTGTTAGTGCGAAAGGGAATTTCGTTCCTCGTTTTTATGAGGAATCACCTCACCGGCTGAATACTTTCAGGGAAGAAGTTACATGGCATTTCGCGCCTTACCTCCGCTCGCGCTCGTGGCGGTTACCTTGCTCTCCGGCTGTTCAATGTTCCGCAGCTACGACACCGAGCTGCAAGCCACCAACCAGCAATTGGCCACCGGCAATGTCGACGGCGCCCTGACCCTACTGGAAAAGAACAACACCGGCGAAGACAAGGACCTGCTCTATTTCTTCGAAAAGGGTGAGTTGTTGCGGGCCAAGGGCGACCTGACCGGCAGCCAGACCGCGTGGCGCAGCGCCGACCTGCAAGTCTACAAGTGGGAAGAGTCCGTCAAGTTCGACAGCGAGAAGTACCTCGCCCAGTTCGGCAGTTTCCTGGTCAACGACAAGGTGCGTCGCTACGAAGGCTATGACTACGAAAAGGTCATGCTGACCACCCAGATGGCCCTGAACCTCCTGGCCCTGAACGACTTCGACGGTGCCCGCACCGAAATCAAGAAGACCCACGAACGCGAAGCGGTGATCGCCGACCTGCGCGACAAGGAATACCTCAAGCGCGAGGACGAAGCCCAGCGCGAAGGCGTGACCACCCAGATGAAAGACCTGAGTGGCTACCCGGTGGAAGCCTTGAACGCGCCAGACGTGGTTGGCCTGAAAAACAGCTACCAGAGTGCGTTCAGCCATTACCTGGCCGGCTTTGTCTACGAAGCCCTCGGCGAAAAAGACCTGGCCGCCCCTGGTTACCGCAAGGCTGCCGAGCTGCGCCCCAACACCCCGCTGCTGGAGCAGGCGTTGCTGGACCTGGACAAGTCCAAGGTCGAGGCCGATGAAACCGATGTGTTGATCGTGGTCCAGAGCGGCCTGGCACCGGCGCGTGACTCCATTCGCCTGCCACTGCCGATTCCTATCGACGGCCATCTGGTGATCACGCCGCTGTCGTTCCCGGTGATCAAGGCCGACACCTCTACCGCGACCTTCGCCCAGATTGGCGTCGACGGTAAACAGCAGAACCTCACGGCACTCAACAGCACCACCGCCATGTCCCGCCGCGCCCTGCGCGATGACATGCCAGGCATCATCCTGCGCACCACGGTGCGTGCGGTCAGCCGTGGCGTGGCGCAAAACAACCTGAACAAGACCAACCCCATGGCCGGCCTGGTGCTGGGCATCGCCTCGGCCGTCACCGAGGGCGCCGACACCCGTACCTGGCGCACCTTGCCGGACATGACCCAGGTGACCCGCCTGCGCCTCAAGCACGGCGAGCATCAGGTCAGCCTGCCCAATGCCCTGGGCGGCACGCTGGTGACGGTCAAGGCCGATCAGCGCTACCAGGTGATCACCTTGCGCGTGGTCGGCAACCAGGTATTCGCCGGGGGCCTCGCCGCCCATGTCGTACCAAGCAGCACGCCCCAGGCCATCGCCACACTCAAGCAACCTTAAGGAGCACGCTATGCGTCATTTCATCCTCGGCGCCCTGGCGCTGGTCCTGCTCGCCGGCTGCGCCACCCCGCCGCCACCGGAGCCCGGCAGCGCTGCGAGCAAAATCGTGGTGATGGGCAAGTTCAAGGGTATCGCCGTCGGCGCCATCCGCGTTGCACGCGAGAACGGCTTCCTTACCGCCAAGGTGCAGTTGAGCAACATCACCAGCAGCAACCAGACGATGTATTACCGCTTCGCCTGGCTGGGCGCCGATGGCTTCCCGGTGGGCGACGAAGAAACCTGGAAAGTGCTGAACCTGTACGCCAACCAGGCGACCTTCCTGCCGGCCATTGCCAACCTGCCCCAGGCGGCGGACTTCCGCCTTGAAGTCAAGACGCCTTGAGCCGTTCCCCTTTTTCGTTTCAGAGAGAATTCCCCATGTTTGCACGCTTCTCGATGCTCGCTGTCGTTGCCCTGCTGGCCAGCGGCTGCTCCAATACCTCGCCTGTACTGGGCAGCAAGAACATCAGCTACGGTGACACCAAGGCCGTGGAAACGGTGACCAACGAGTTCGGTTCCACCGACTTGCAGATGATCGCCGAAAGCATGACCCGTTCCCTGGCCCAGTCCGGCATCTTGCAAGGCCGCCCGGTGGTGCAGGTGTATGACGTGAAGAACAAGACCAGCGAGTACATCGACACCCGCGAGATCACCACGTCGATCAAGACCCAGTTGATGAAGACCGGCACCGCGCGCTTCGCCAGCGACAACACCGACATGCAGAGCCAGGTCGACCAGCTCAAGCTGCAGAACCAGAGCGGCCTGTACAAGAAGTCCACCGTCAGCAAGACCGGCAACATGGTTGCCGCCAAGTACCGCCTTGAAGGCTCCATCAGCTCCATCGTCAAGCGCAGCTCGGACTACAAGGACGTGTTCTACAAGTTCAGCCTGCAGCTGATCGACGTCGAGAGCGGCCTGGCCGAATGGATGGACGAGAAAGAAATCCGCAAGACCACGGAGCGCTAAGCAATGCGTGCATGGATCGGCATGATCGGCCTGCTGTGCGCCTTTGGCGCCGAGGCCGCCCCGAAGATCGCGGTGACCGACCTGGCCTACGAGGCGCGGGTCGAGGAGTACATCCACCAGGTTTCGGCGAGCAACAACTACCAGGCGAATGCCTACAACGCCAGCGGTGCCTCGAACTACAGCGAGTACGAGAGCCGTACCAGCTACATCGAGCAGACCGAGCTGCGTAAGTTCAGCGGTGACATCAAGGGCGAGATCCTCAAGTCCCGCCAGTTCCAGCTGGTGCAAGGCACGCCCTACACCGCCGATGCCAAGGGTGACGTCTACGACGTGATCAAGCGCATCAAGGCCGGGCACTTCAAGGGGGCTGACTACGTGCTGTTCGGCACGCTATCGGACATCGACTTCACCCAGGACATCAACGCCATCGACCGCACCAACAGCTACTCGGCGGTGCTGGGCCTGACGCTGGTAGCAGATTTCAGCCTGATCAATACGCGCACCTACGAGATCACCTCGGCGTTCACCGCCATGGGTGAAGGCCAGGACACCAAGTTGGTGAACAGCCGTGACGTGCGCGTGAGCCTGAACCGGCCGCGTGTTGTGAAGGAAGTGTCGAAAGCGCTGGGCGAAGATGTGGCGCGTCAGTTGGCGGAGCAGTTGGGTGGTGGGTACCAAGACCCAGGCAAGCCGGCGTTGCGCAACAACCTGCCAAGGGATGAGGCGCCGAAAATCCTGCGCTGAAACTCGATAGGTCGGCTAACACAAATCAATGTGGGAGCTGGCTTGCCTGCGATAGCGGTGTATCTGATACACCGCTATCGCAGGCAAGCCAGCTCCCACAGTTTTGATTCGGTTCCGTCAGGTCAGGCCGTGGCGCGATGCAAGCTGGCGAGGAAACCCGCCGCCCCTACAAACAACCCGGCAAACGTGCGGTTCATGCGTTTTTGCTGTTTTGGCGTGCGCAACAGGCGCAATACCTTCGACGCCAGCCCGGTATAGCCCGCCATCACGATCATATCCACGGTGATCATCGTAGCGCCCAGGATCAGGTACTGGATCAGCAGCGGTGCCTGCGGGTTCACGAACTGCGGCAGCACTGCCAGCATGAACACCAATGCCTTGGGGTTGCTGGCGTTGACCAGGAAACCACGGAACATCATCGCCATCGGTTTGCCGATCGGGCGCACGGCGGCGTCATCGGTCATGTCCATGGGCAAGGCGCGCCACTGCTTTATGGCCAGGTACACCAGGTACGCCACACCGAACCATTTGATCGCATAGAACGCGGTAGACGACGCTGCCAAAATGGCACCCAACCCGCCGGCCACAACGGCAATCTGCATCGCCAGGCCCAGTTGCAGGCCGATGGCGTTCCAGTAACCGCGCAGGAAACCGTATTGCAGGCCGCTGGACATCGAAGCGATGGCGCCTGCACCAGGAGAAAGGGAGATGATCCAACTGGCCACGAAAAAGGCCAGCCACGTATCGAGTGCCATTACACACCTCAGGAGGGAGTTTGCTGTGATGCCCTAAGCTAACTCCGCCGACCAAAGGCTGGCTATAGATTTTTACAAGATGTGAATGCTAGCGGTCGCCCGGGAACACGTGGTTACCTGGCCAACGCCGTACCGAACGCTGGAAGAACAGGCTGTTGGGCACTTGCACCATGGCACTGTCGGTACCGGCTTCCGCGACTTCGATCAGCGTGGTGTACAGCAAGTTGATCGCCACGACCCGACCCTTGACGCCCGGCTTATCGACGGTATCCACCAACTCGACGATGTCGCCCAGGCGAAACGGCCCGACTGTGAAGATCAGAATGGCGCACAGCAGATTCGACAGCACCGACCACATGGCGAAGAACGCCACCGCCGCCACCGCCACAAACCCCGACAATGCTGTCCACAACACCGTGGCAGACACGCCCAGTCGGCCCAGCACGAAGATCAGCGCACTGCCCATGATCAACCAGCGCAAGCCGCCACGCAGCGGCATCAGCAGTTGCGGTGGGAACGGGTAGCGCTCACCCAGGCGGGTCAGGCCCTTGGCGACAAAACGCTGGGCCAGGTAACCGGCCAGCAGGATCAGCAGGATCTGCACGCCGATCCACACCGGTTCCACCCATTGCGCCGGCAGCGGCAGTTGCAGGGCTTCCATCAGGACAGCGCCTCCAGCTCCGCTTGCAAGGTTTCGAGCAGTTCGAGGGCTTCCATCCAGGTTTCCTCCAACTGCCCCTCGCGCACCTTGAGCTTGGCCTGTTCGGCCAGCAGGTCACGCAACTCGTCCTTGCGGGCGGCTTCGTACACCGCGCTGTCACCCAGGCTAGTCTCGATCTTGGCCAAGCGCTCGTGCACCTTGCCCAACTCGGCCTCCAGCTTGTCGGCTTCACGCTTGTGCGGCGCCAGCTGTTGGCGCAGCGCAGCAGCGGCCTGGCGCTGAGCTTTCTTGTCGGTCTTGTCCGGGTTGACCGGTGTGTTGCTGACCGGCGCATTGCGCAGGCGGTAGTCGGTCAGCCAGCGCGCGTAGTCGTCGAGGTCACCGTCGAACTCTTCGACTTTGCCGTCAGCCACCAACAGGAAGTTGTCGGTGGTGCTCTTGAGCAAGTGGCGATCGTGAGACACCACCAACACCGCACCACTGAATTCCTGCAGGGCCATGGTCAACGCCAGGCGCATTTCCAGGTCCAGGTGGTTGGTCGGTTCGTCGAGCAACAGCAGGTTCGGACGGTCCCAGGCGATCAACGCCAGGGCCAGGCGGGCCTTTTCGCCGCCGGAGAAGTTCAGCACCGGCTCATCGATGCGTGCGCCACGGAAGTCGAAACCACCAAGGAAGTCGCGCAGCGTCTGCTCGCGCTCGGTCGGCGCCAGGCGCTGCAGGTGCAGCAGCGGGCTGGCCTTGGAATCGAGCGAGTCCAACTGATGCTGGGCAAAGTAACCCACCACCGTGTTCTCGCCACGGGTGAGGCGACCTGCCAGGGGCGAGAGCTCGCCCGACAGGTTCTTGATCAGCGTCGACTTGCCCGCGCCGTTGGGGCCCAACAGGCCAATGCGTGCGCCCGGCGTGAGCTGCAGCTTGACCTTCTCCAGGATGGTTTTATCGCCGTAACCCAGGCGTGCATCCGAGAGGTCCAGCAACGGGCTGGAGATCTTCACCGACTCGCGGAACACGAAGTCGAACGGCGAGTCGACGTGAGCGGCCGACAATTCTTCCATGCGCTCCAGCGCCTTGATCCGGCTCTGGGCCTGGCGGGCCTTGGTGGCCTGGGCCTTGAACCGGGCGATGTAGCTTTCCATGTGCGCACGTTGCGCCTGTTGCTTCTCGTAGGCCTGCTGCTGCTGAGCCAGGCGCTCGGCACGGGCACGTTCGAACGCGGTGTAGCCGCCACGGTAGAGGGTGATCTTCTTCTGTTCGACGTGGGCGATGTTGTCGACCACGGCGTCGAGGAAGTCCCGGTCGTGGGAAATCAGCAGCAAGGTGCCCTGGTAGCTCTTGAGGAAGTCTTCCAGCCACAGGATCGCATCAAGGTCCAAGTGGTTGGTCGGCTCATCGAGCAGCAAAAGGTCCGAAGGGCACATCAGCGCCTGGGCCAGGTTCAGGCGCATGCGCCAGCCACCGGAGAAGTCGGCGACCGGGCGGTCCATCTGTTCGTTGGTAAAGCCAAGGCCGGCGAGCATCTTGCGGGCACGGGCGTCGGCGGTATAACCGTCGGCGCTGTCGAGCTCCGAGTGCAGGCGCGCCAGGGCGGCGCCGTCCTGGGCCTTCTCGGCCTCGGCGAGGTCGTGCTGCACCTGCCGCAGGCGCAGATCGCCATCGAGCACGTAGTCGATCGCGATGCGGTCCAGGGTGTCGATCTCCTGGCGCATGTGGGCGATGCGCCAGTCGGCCGGCAGCAGGCAATCCCCGGAGTCCGGGGTCAGTTCACCCAACAACAGGGCGAACAACGTGGATTTGCCGGCGCCGTTGGCACCGATCAGGCCGGCTTTGTGACCGGCGTGCAGGGTCAGCTCGGCGTCTTCGAGAAGACGTTGCGGGCCACGCTGTAATGTTAGGCTTTGAAGTCGGATCATAATGGCGGCGGAGTCTACCAGCTTCGTTGGCCGCTGGCTTGGGTGTGAATATGTACGCTGACCTGTGGAGCTTTGCCCTTTCGACTTACGCCCGCTCGGGCTGCGAAGCCGCCTGCCTGCGCTTGCAGGAACAAGGGGCGGACGTATGCCTGTTGCTGTGTGGCGCCTGGCTGGAGCAACGGGGTGTAGCGCAGACACCCGAACGTCTGCAGGCGCTCAGACACGTCGCCAGCCCCTGGCAGGCACAGGTCATCGAGCCATTACGGCAAGTGCGTGTGCAATGGCGCGCCATGGCGCAGCAGGATGAGGTTTTGGAGAAGTTGCGGGAGCGGGTCAAAGCCCTGGAGTTGGATGCGGAGCGGGAATTACTGACGCGCCTGGAGGCAGCGGCGCAGGCATGGCCGACGGAGGAAGGTCAGCACAGATGGCTTGAAGGCTTGGCGACCGAAGCCGCCAACCTTGACCACGACGCGCTGCAACTGCTGCGCGCCGTGGCTGCCAGCACTTAGGAAGCGCTGGTTGGGGTCGTGCTTGGCGCTACCGGAGCAGGCGTGCTGCTGGCGGTTGCGGCTGGAGCAGTGGAGGCTGCCGGGGTAGCCGCTGGGGTGGCTGGTTTGGCCGGTGCTGGTTTTGCTGCAGCGGGTTTGGCAACGGCGGGTTTAGCTACTGGCTTGGCGGCCGGTTTCGCAGCAGCAGGTTTAGCGGCTGGCTTGGCGGCTGGTTTTGCAGCAGCAGGTTTAGCGGCTGGCTTGGCGGCTGGTTTTGCAGCAGCAGGTTTAGCAACTGGCTTGGCGGCTGGTTTTGCAGCAGCAGTTTTGGCAGCTGGCTTGGCGGCTGGTTTTGCAGCAGCAGGTTTAGCAGCTGGCTTAGCGGCTGGTTTCGCAGCAGCAGGTTTAGCAGCTGGCTTGGCGGCTGGTTTTGCAGCAGCAGTTTTGGCAGCTGGCTTAGCGGCTGGTTTCGCAGCAGCAGGTTTAGCAACTGGCTTGGCGGCTGGTTTTGCAGCAGCAGTTTTGGCAGCTGGCTTGGCGGCTGGTTTTGCAGCAGCAGTTTTGGCAGCTGGCTTGGCGGCTGGTTTTGCAGCAGCAGTTTTGGCAACTGGCTTGGCGGCTGGTTTTGCAGCAGCAGTTTTGGCGGCTGGCTTGGCGGCTGGTTTCGCAGCAGCAGGTTTAGCAGCTGGCTTGGCGGCTGGTTTCGCAGCAGCGGTTTTGGCAGCAGGCTTGGCGGCTGGCTTCGCAGCAGCGGTTTTGGCAGCAGACTTGGCGGCTGGCTTGGCAGTAGCTTTGGCCGGAGCTTTCACGGCAACCGCTTTTGCAGGAGTACGCGCGCCCAACACTTTGGCTACGGCTTCCTTCACACGACCAACGCCCTGGGCCAGTTTCAGGCTTTCTTGAGCGTCTTTTTTGAGTTGGGAAATGTAGGTGCGGGTTTCAGCTTGGCGATCCTTGAGGGCGTCCAGCAGGTCCTCAAGTTCTTTGACAGCGTCTTTGGCTTTGGCTTGTGCCTTGGCCTTGCCGGCAGTGGCGGCGTCTTGCAGTTTGGTGCGGGATTTGTGCAGCTTCTCTTGCGCTTTACCGCGTTGTTTTTCCAGCTTGGCGAGCAGCTTTTCTGCATCGGCCAACGCTTGGGAACAAGCGCTTTCCAGGTGTTCGAGCAAGCTGCCCGACAGTTGTTGGAGTAAATGCAACGGGGTATTAACAGGCTTCTGTTTGGCCGACATGGTTTACCTCCTGGCTGACGTGGGTGCGGCTCATACTAGCCCTCTGCTCTTACCGCCGCTAGGGCATGTTGACAGTATCGTTTGCGTTGCGTTGCAACGTGCGAAAATTCTTATCGATATAACGAAAAACCGCGCCACTTTTTACCCACCCACACTGGCATAATCCGTCGCACTTTCGGCGGGAGGATGCCCATGTCGCGTTACCTTTTTCTAGTGCTTGGCCTGGCGGTTTGCACAGCCAATGCGGGCGAGCAAACGCCGTCCAAAACGACGGCCCCAGACCCGCACGACCTCGCCTACAGCCTGGGTGCCAGCCTGGGCGAGCGCTTGCGCCAAGAGGTTCCCGACCTGCAGATTCAGGCATTGCTCGACGGTCTCAAACAAGCCTATCAAGGCAAACCCCTGGCTCTGGACAATGCGCGCATTGAACAGGTGCTCGCCCAGCACGAAGCTCAAAGCGAAGCCGATGCCCAGGTTCCACAAACCGAAAAAGCGCTCGCCGCCGAGCAGCAATTTTTAGCCAAGGAAAAAGCACTGAGTGGCGTGCGCGAATTGGCGGATGGCATCCTGCTCACCGAGCTCTCGCCCGGCAGTGGCAGCAAGCCATTGGCCAGTGATGAGGTACAGGTCAAATACGTGGGGCGATTGCCCGATGGGACCGTCTTCGATCAGAGCACGCAACCGCAGTGGTTCCGCCTGGACAGCGTAATCAGCGGCTGGAGCAGCGCCTTGCAGCAGATGCCGGTCGGCGCGAAATGGCGCTTGGTGATTCCTTCTGCCCAGGCCTATGGCGCCGACGGCGCAGGTGAGTTGATCCCACCCTACTCGCCCCTCGTATTCGAGATCGAACTGCTCGGAACCCGCCACTGACCCCATAAAAAACGGTGCGCCAAGCGCACCGTTTTTTTATCTCGCCATCAGGGTTCAGGCCTGGGTGGCGGACTCTTCCTTGTGCGCGTTGTGCAGCACTTCGATCAGGCAATCTTCCAGCTCGAATCGCTCGTGAAGCAGCGCGCCCAGCTCTTTGAATTTTGCCGCCACGCAGTTGCCGGCGTCGCACAGATCGGTGAACGCCAGCAACTTTTCAGTGATGACGTCGATACGCGGATAAATGGTTTCGGCAAGGTCCAGGCCACGCTGATCATCAAAGGCTTCCGCCTCCTTGGTCAGTTGCTCGTAGACCCCGAAGTGGCCAGCAGACACGTAGTCCACCAAGACCCCACAGAAATCCTGCAATGGTTCGCGGTTCTGGGACAATGCTTCGGGCTTGGCACCGAGAGCATCAAAGGCCCGAACCAGTTCGTGACGTGCCTTCAGCCAGCTGTCGATCAGCTTGTGCACTCCACCCCAGCGTTCCTGAGCATTCTGACAACTTTCCAGCATGATGATCTCTCTTCCCTAGTAGGGGCGCTGCCGCCTGGTGCCCGCGCAACACTTCAAGGATAAAGCAGCAACCGGACAAGGCTGCATCTGACAAACGGTTTTACTGATGCGTGCGGGCCAGATTATGCTCGCATGACTATGGCTTCAAGGTACGCAGGACAGAAAGTTCATACAAGTGTTTAATCCCGTCCTACTACCTTCGGCCCACACTCAGCGCTTTGCCAACCCCGAGGGCTGGCTCAAAAACAATCGTGAAAACTGCAGGACACCAAGGATCAGCATCGCCACGAAGCACAACAGGCTCCATTCAGGCAGGCTCAAGTCAAACAGCGTCCAATTGATCTCGACGCAGTCCACGGAGCCTTTGACCGTCGATTGCAAGGCCTGCCAAAACGACAGGTTTTCAAGCATGGACTGCAAGCTGGGCCAGCAGTCAGCCGGCTGATCCGATGCGACATTTTGCAGCAACACCTGGCGCACAGCGGTGACCGCTCCCAGCAATGCACACCCCATGCTGGCCACCCCGTACAGGATGACCGCAGAGCGCTTGGGGTTATGAAGGGCGGCCACCAGGTTGATCACGGTGAATGTCGCCACATAAATGCGTTGGACCTGGCACAGGAAGCAGGGGCGTAGCAGCGCGCCGTACTCGACATAAAAAGACGCGCCCAACGTCAGCGCACCCGCCAGGAAGGCCAGGAAAAACAAGGAGCGTGAAGGGGCCAAAGACATTGTTGATCCGTACCGCAGGAGACAGGCCGCTACGGTAGAGGAAAGGCCTGACTCCTTTCAATACGCGCTGGAGCAGACGATTCGGCGAGGGCATGAGGATATGCCGTCAGAGTCTGGATGACTTGGGGCGGCCAAGAGTAGGAATTTGCTTCCTCATCTACTTGCCCCTGTATTTACAGGGAATCGAAGGGCTGGCTCCAGAAAATTCCGAGCCAGCCTCCGCTTGCTTTCCTACTTCACGCTCGCACGGGCACTGGCAAGGGTGACGCCAGCAAACGGTTGTCCAGAAGTCCCAGACCTTCCTGGAACAACTGGTTACTGCGTTCAGTGTCACCCAGTTGCGCAAGCAACCGTGCCAACTCGGCACAGGCTTCAGGATTGCGCTGCACCTGCAGGCTGCTTTCAAGGTAGTCCCGCGCCTTGCCCCACAAACTGTTCTGCAGGCACAGGCGGCCCAACGTCAGCAGCAGGCTGGCATCGCCCGGGTGGTCCTTGAGCCAGCCTTCGGCAAACTTCAACTGGCGGGCCGGATCGCTACCACGCAGCAGACCATAGAGCCGGATCAAGTGGCTGTCATAGCCGCGCTTGATAGCGCCACGCAACACTTCCTCAGCCTTCGTATCGGCACCCAATCGGCGCAGTTGCTCGGCGTAGGCCAAGACCAATGGCGGCTCCTGACGCTGGGCAGACGTGAGTTGTTCCCACGCACGCTCAAGGGACTGCAACCCGGCTTCACTCTGGTCTTCACGCTGGGCTGCCAGGCTGAGGTTCTCACCCCAGGCACGGCGCTCGAGTTCGGCCAGCTCCGGGGGTGGCAAAACCTTGTCTTTGCGCAGCTCAGGCATCAGCCGAATCACCGACGACCAATCGCCGCGCTGCTGATGCAGGCGTTGCAACTGGCGCAGCACCTGGGCGTTATGCGGGTGGCGCTCGTGCATCGCCTGCAAGGTGGTCAGCGCACCCTCGGTATCACCACGGTCCAGTTGCAATTGCGCATGGCTCAGGGCAACCGCCAACTCAGCTTGGGGTTGACGCTCCAGGGCGCGTTCCAACAAACCGTCGGACTCTTCATAACGCCCCTGCTCGTTGGCCGCACGCGCAGCACCGAGGTAGTAAAGCAGCGGCTGGCGCTCGGCTTCTGCGGCACGGTGCAAGTGGCGTTCGGCGCTGGCCCAGCGGCCTTCGGCAAGGTCCATCTGGCCCTGCTCGATCGCAATCTGTACGCGCCGGCTGCGGTTGCGCCGCGACCACGGGTTGACCACCCCACCCGACGTCGTGAGCAGGCTCAGCAGCACGCGGACCAGGTAGATCGCCAAGCCGAGCACAAATACCGCCACCAGCGTGGCCCACAGGCTCGACTCGTAATGCAGCAGATGGGGATAGGTAATCAACACGTAGCCGGTGTGTTTCGAAATGCCCACGGCCAGTGCCAGGGCGATCGCAACGGCCAGCACCAGGATCACATAGAAACGCTTCATCGGCTCTACTCCTGGGTCGCCGGCGTACCCGCCGCCGCCTTGGCTTCATCAGCAGACAGGTGACGACGATCCAGGTAGGCCTGCACCGCCGCAAGGCTCGCCGCCAGGTCCGGTGTCACCACCGAAACGGCCTTGGGCTCAAGTTCGGCGATACGCGCCAGCATGGCCTTGCTCTGCGGATTGTCCTGATTGAAGTTGTCCTGCAACACGCTGCGCGCTTCGCCGAGGGCACGGCTGTACACCGCCGTTTCGCCATTGAGCGCGGCCCACTGCGCCTGCTCGAGTGCCAGGCTCAACGCCAGGCGTACCTGGTTCAAGCCCTGGCCGGCGAGCAGCGGACGGATGTTGTCATCCGGGTTGAAGTCGATGCGGAAGTAACGGGAAATCTGCTCCCACCATTGGCTCCAGCGGCTTTCCGTATCGGTGGTCGGACGCCCTTGCGAGGCCGGCTCGGTGAGTTGGTATTCCGGCGCGATGGCTGCCAGTTGCACCACCTGGTCACGCAACGCTGCCAGTTGCAGGTACAGCCCGGTACGGTCCGGCTGCTCAACACTGCGCAGGGCAACAAGGCTCTTGGCCAACTGCTCACGCGCGGCATAGGAACCTGGGTCGCTCTGCTCACGCAGAATTTCGTCGGCACCCTGCACCAGCGCCTGGGCACTGTTGATGTCCTGCAGGGCAGAAAGGCGCAAGCTGGCCAGACGGATCAGGTGCTCGGCTTCTGCCAGGCGCCAGTCCTGGCGGCTGGCACCCAGCACGGTTTCCAGGCGCTGGCTCAGGCGTTGCTGATCGCCTTGTAGTTGGGCGACCAGACGACGACGCTCCTCCAGTTCATCTGCGGCGGGCAGCTGTGCCAGGCGTGCAGCCAGTTGCTGCTGGCTCTGCTTGAGCGACTGGGATTGGTCATCGAGGGTCTGCACCTGCCCCAGCTGTTGCTGGCTGCTGGCTTGCAGGGCACGGACCTGCCAGATCCCCCAACCGCCGGCAGCAACCCCTGCGGCGCCGAGCAACAGGGCCACGACTGCCAGACCATTGCCACGACGT
This sequence comes from Pseudomonas sp. BIGb0164, assembly GCF_024810135.1. Lineage (NCBI taxonomy): Bacteria > Pseudomonadati > Pseudomonadota > Gammaproteobacteria > Pseudomonadales > Pseudomonadaceae > Pseudomonas > Pseudomonas sp. BIGb0164. The sequence goes on from NZ_JANUEA010000003.1 coordinate 426,748, forward strand.
GGCGCGGTGACCGGTGGCTCAACCGGCGCACTCAGTGCGGGCTGGGCTTCTTCTTTAGGCAAGGCTGTTTCGCTCACGTATCCGTCCTTTGCGTATTCAGAGAGTGGGAGCGGCTTGCCTCATGGGACAGAGCTGCGCAACGCCACTAACAAAGCCGCGGCACTCGCGCCGCGACAATCCACAACTTTTTCTGCGCCCGCCGCCCGCGCCATCTCACAGACTCGCGGGCTCGGCACGAACAACGGCAACTGTGCCACAAGCGGCCAATCCGGGCCGGCCAACGCTTGCAGGTGCAAAAAACCCTGCCCACTGCTGACCACCAGGCCATTCAAGCGTTCCAACTGGATGCGTTGCATCAGCACCCCGACGTCATAGGCCGGCAGGAAACGGCGGTACAACGCCAGATACTCGACACTAGCACCTTGCTCGCGCAAACGCTCAGCCAGCAGCTCCCGGCCGCCCTCCCCGCGCAGGATCAACACCCGTGCACCGGGCCGTGCAATCGCTTCGCGCAGGGCCGGCAGCGCCAGCAAGGCCTCGCTGTCGTCACCGGTTTGCGGATAATGAACGTCCAGGCCCTGGTCGGCCAGTACCTGCGCAGTCGCAGCACCGACACTGAACCACGGCAGTTGCGGCCAGCGTCGGTCCAACCGCTGCACAGCGAGGCGCGCAGCCGGCTTGCTGACGACGATCACCGCGCAATAGCGGCCTAGATCATCGAACACAGCCTGCTGTGCCGGGGTGATGGGTAAAGGTTCGGTGTCCAGCAAGGGCAGGCTGCTGCTGAAGATGCCCGCATCGGACAACGTCGCCGCCAGTGTTGCCGACTCCTCGGCAGGCCGCGTCAGCAGCACACGCCAGTCGGTCACTGTGGACCGGCCTCGCCATAGACTTTCTGCAGAATGGCGCCGGCGCCTTTTTCCAGCAGCTCTTCGGCCACCTGGATGCCCAGGGCCGTGGCATCGCGTTGCGGGCCGCGCACCTGGGCGGTGAGCAAGGTACCGCCCTCAGGGTCGCCCACCAGGCCGCGCAACCACAGGTTTTCACCCTCAAGCACGGCGTAGCAGGCGATCGGCACCTGGCAGCCGCCGTTGAGGTGCTTGTTCAAGGCGCGTTCGGCGGTCACACGGACTTCGGTGTCGGGGTGATCGAGAGGCTTGAGCAGCGCGTGGATTTCACTGTCGGCGGTACGGCATTCGATGCCCACGGCGCCCTGCCCGCCTGCTGGCAGGCTGTCTTCGACGCTGATGGCCGAGGTGATGCGATCCTCGAAACCCAGGCGGATCAGGCCGGCGGCGGCGAGAATGATCGCGTCATACTCGCCCGCATCCAACTTGGCCAAGCGCGTATTGACGTTGCCCCGCAGGAAGCGGATCTGCAGGTCCGGGCGGCGGGTCAGCAACTGTGCCTGGCGACGCAGGCTGGAGGTGCCGACGATGCTGCCCAGGGGCAGATCATCCAAGGAGGCGTAGGTGTTGGAAACGAAGGCATCACGCGGGTCTTCACGCTCGCAAATGCAGTACAGGCCCAGGCCTTCAGGGAAGTCCATCGGCACGTCTTTCATGGAGTGCACGGCGATGTCGGCTTCGTTTTCCAGCAGCGCGGTTTCCAGCTCCTTGACGAAAAGCCCCTTGCCGCCGATCTTCGACAGCGGCGAGTCGAGCAGCTTGTCGCCGCGACTGACCATGGGCACCAGGGACACTTTGAGGCCCGGATGGGCCTGCTCAAGGCGTGCTTTGACGTATTCGGCCTGCCACAAGGCCAGGGCGCTTTTACGGGTGGCGATGCGGATTTCGCGAGAGGACATGGATCAATCCGTACTGAATAGATACGGCAGATAATAACAGCTCAGGCAAATACGCTTTGATTTGAATCAGCAAGTGCGGGGCCTCCCTGGCCGCGCCGCACCGGGATAAGACATTATGGCCTGGCTCCAGCCCTTGGGCTAAAGCTGCTGCATCATCTTGCGCACACCGGCCACATGGCGGCGACTGACGATCAGAGCGTCGCCGTTAAGCCCCTTGAGGAACAATTGGAAGTGCCCCAGTGGCGTGCGTTGCAGGCGTTCTATTCGCTCGCGGGCAACCAGCGCGTTGCGGTGGATGCGCACGAAACGATCGCCAAATTCATCTTCAAGGGCCTTGAGTGGCTCGTCGAGCAACACCTCGCCGGCCTCGTGGCGCAGCGTCACGTACTTGTGATCGGCAATGAAGTAGACCACCTGGCTCAGGGGAATCAGCTCGATGCCTTTGCGGGTACGCGCACTGATATGGCTGCGCGGTCCATTGCCGCTCTGGGCTGCCGGCTGAGTCAAGGCGGCAAGCTGGACGCGGGTTGGGCGCTCGGCCTTTTTCAGGGCCTTGAGCAAGGCGTCGCCCGTCACCGGCTTGGCGAGGAAGCTGACACCGCTGGCTTCCAGCGTCTCCGCGGAAAACTCTTCAGCGGTTGCGCAAAAGACCACGGCAGGTGGCGACTCTCGCTCGCTCAATCGGGCCGCAACTTGCAAGCCATCGAGGCCCGGCATACGGATATCGAGCAACACCACATCCGGCTTGAGGCTGTCGATTAGCGCCAACGCCTCTTCACCGGTGGTGGCGCTCGGTTCAAGGACTGTATAACCCTCAAGTTCACTGACCAGTCGGCTCAGTCGCTCGCGGGCTTGGGGTTCGTCATCAACGATCAGGACATTCATATTGCGCTGGATTCCTGCGTGAGTCTCGCACAAGGATAGCGTAGACAGGTGCGGTGACTTGCGTCACAGCGATCCACGCTAAGACTAGCGCGAGCGGCAAAAAGTGCCCCGAGAGCGGCACCCATATTTACCCGGACCTGTTCAATTGCGCCCAAGACCTGCTGCCTTCGGGCACTGTCGTAGGGTTTGCTGATACACAATCCGAATACCCCCCTTTTTAAATGGATAGTCTGGGTTCTGACCGCATCACCCGACTTTGGTGCATTCACGCTCTATCAGTGCAACTGTAGACGCTCACTGAGACGACATTGTGCAATCGTCAAATATCGTTTCAATAAACCGCTGCCCCCAGTCTCTTCCCGGACGCGTTCGGCGGCAAGGCACTTAGCCATCCTTCGCACAAATAAAAATGCCGACCACCCGCAGCACCGCCTTCCCGGGCAACCCTGTTATTATCGCCGGCACACCTCAACGCCTCTTTTAAGCAGATCACGAGCGAATCCATGAGCACCGACAAGACCAACCAGTCCTGGGGCGGCCGCTTCAGTGAACCCGTCGACGCCTTCGTCGCCCGCTTCACCGCCTCCGTCACGTTCGACCAGCGCCTCTACCGCCACGACATCATGGGCTCTATCGCCCACGCGACGATGCTGGCCAAGGTCGGCGTACTGACCGACGCCGAGCGCGACAGCATCATCGACGGCCTGACCACCATCCGTGGCGAGATCGAGGCCGGTACGTTCGACTGGCGCGTCGATCTGGAAGACGTGCACATGAACATCGAAGCCCGCCTCACCGACCGCATCGGTGTGACCGGCAAGAAACTGCACACCGGCCGTAGCCGTAACGACCAGGTGGCCACCGATATCCGCCTGTGGCTGCGTGACGAAATCGACCTGATCCTGGGCGAAATCACCCGCCTGCAAAAAGGTCTGCTGGAGCAGGCCGAGCGCGAGTCGGGCACCATCATGCCGGGCTTCACCCACCTGCAAACAGCGCAGCCTGTGACCTTTGGCCACCACCTGCTGGCCTGGTTCGAAATGCTCAGCCGCGACTACGAGCGCCTGGTGGATTGCCGCAAGCGCGCCAACCGCATGCCCCTGGGCAGCGCCGCACTGGCCGGCACCACCTACCCGATCGACCGCGAATACACCGCACAACTGCTGGGTTTTGACGCCGTAGGCGGCAACTCCCTGGACGGCGTGTCGGACCGCGACTTCGCCATCGAATTCTGCGCCGCCGCCAGCATCGCGATGATGCACCTGTCGCGCTTCTCCGAAGAGCTGGTGCTGTGGACCAGCGCGCAATTCCAGTTCATCGACCTGCCGGACCGCTTCTGCACCGGCAGCTCGATCATGCCGCAAAAGAAAAACCCCGACGTACCTGAGCTGGTACGTGGCAAGAGCGGCCGCGTATTCGGCGCGCTGATGGGCCTGCTGACCCTGATGAAAGGCCAACCTCTGGCCTACAACAAGGACAACCAGGAAGACAAGGAACCGCTGTTCGACGCCGCCGACACCCTGCGCGACTCACTGCGTGCCTTTGCCGACATGATCCCGGCGATCAAGCCCAAGCACGCGATCATGCGTGAAGCGGCGCTGCGCGGTTTCTCCACCGCCACCGACCTGGCGGACTACCTGGTACGCCGTGGCCTGCCGTTCCGCGACTGCCACGAAATTGTCGGCCACGCGGTGAAATACGGCGTAGACACCGGCAAGGACCTGGCGGAAATGAGCCTGGAAGAACTGCGTCAGTTCAGCGACCAGATCGAGCAGGACGTGTTCGCCGTGCTGACCCTGGAAGGTTCGGTGAATGCCCGTAACCACGTGGGCGGCACAGCACCGGCGCAGGTCAAGGCAGCCGTCGCACGCGGCCAGGCCCTGCTCGCCAGCCGCTAGACCTCGTTTTCTGCTGCAACGCGGTCAACCCTCTGGGAGCGGGCTTGGTCGCGAAAGCGGTATTTCAGTCACCGATACATTGACTGATCCACCGCTTTCGCGACCAAGCCCGCTCCCACATTTTGAGCTGCGCTTGTCGTAATTATTTTTTTGCCGCAATCATCGCCATAAACGTCGGCATCGCGGCTTCCCTGTCCGCCGCAACCTTCTGCGCATTGGGCATGGCATGCAGCTTGTCCAGCAGCGCTTTCGCCTTAGGCATCTCAGCCAGAAAATCCAGCCCAAACAACTTCTCGCCCACCACGCAGGCGAGGTTCATGCTGTACATGAAATACAGATCGGCAAGCGTGAAGCTCTCCCCGGCGACATAGGGTGCGAACTTGCCATGTCGCCCCAGTGCCCCCACCCCCAGCAGCAATTCGGCCTTGGATTTGTCCTTGATCGCCTCCGGCACCGGCATACCGAAAAACGCTTCAGCGAAACAGGCGCGGGCTGGCAACTCGATGTACAGCTCGATTTCCCGACACAGCGCCAGCACCTGAGCGCGCTGGAACGGCTCGGCGGGCAGCAGTGAAGGACCTTCCTGGGTTTGCTCGAGGTATTCGAGGATCACGCTGGTCTCGTTGATAAACCCCTGCTTGACGCCCAGTACCGGCACCTTGCCTCGCGGGCTGACCGCCAAGGCTTCGGGGGTTTGGCCAGCGTAAAAAGGCACCTCTTCGAAAGGCAGCCCTTTCTCCAGCAACGCCAGCTTGACCATGTTGTAGTAGTTGCTGACCGAAAAACCGTAGAGCTTGAGCATTGCAGGTGCCTCCAGGCCGGGTATGGGGTTGGCTGCATGAGTTATAGATCCGAAGCGTCCACCTGACCAGCAGCATCACCCGCCTGAATGGGCGTAGACTGGCGCCCTTTCCTTGAGGAGCCTGCCATGAGCGAGCCGACCGATATCGACAACGACGAAGAAGAATTCGCCGAGACCACCCTGATCGAAGCGATCGAAAACCAGATCGAAAGCGAAAACCCGCCTGCCGCCAAGGCCACGTTCAACAAGCTGACCCTGGTGGGTTACGAGCGTGAAGACATCCTGCAAATGATGGCCCACGTGCTGGCCGTCGAGATCGACGCTTTGCTGGAAGAGGACCGCGCGTTCAATACCGAATGGTATGAAACTGCACTGCGCGCGCTGCCGACGCTGCCGCCTGAAAAGCAATAACCCCGGCACACTCAACACGCTGGACAGTTCGGCAAAGTGCGTTCACCTTATGGCCTGCTAGCCTCTAATAAATTCTTAGAAAGTCTGGAGTCCTTATGTCGTATACCCCTGAGTTGGTTGCCGAACTGGAAATCCTTGTACTCTTCCCCCTGGACAGCACCAAAGAAGGCCTGAAAGTCCATCAGACCGCCTCCCCGACTGCCATCGCCGCTGCCAAACGCCTCCACGCCAAAGGGCTGATCGACCAGCCAGACGGAGGCTACCTGACCAGCCTCGGCCGTGACGCTGCGGAGCAGGCCCAAACCCTGCTGACCATCTTGACCACCGCCCATACCAAAGAAGCTGCCTGACACGTGATATCGCCCATGGAGTCCGCCGATTGCGGATTCCGAGGGCGTTGCTGTGGGTCGATAAAATTCTGACGTCAAAAACCTTTTCCCTCTAAACCTCCTACGCTTCTGACTGTAAACTCCTACATGGCCGCCCACGTCGGGCCCTGCAGCCTGCGAAGCCGAAATGACCCGCACCCATGAAATCCGCCCCGACCTGGACGAAGGCATCGACCGCAAGGTGCTGGCCCAGTTGCGCGCGCGTTTCATGGCCCTCAACGAAGGCCGTATGGCCAGGGCAATCGAGGGGCTGACACCGCGTCAGCAAAGCGTGCTGACACTGCTGCCGCTGTTTTTCCACGTCAACCACCCGCTGTTGCCAGGCTATGTTTCGGGCAGCACGCCTGCCGGGCTGTCGAACTTCGAACCCGACGCCCAGGCCCTGACCGAAGCCCAGCGCCTGACCCGTTCCTTTTCCTATAAGCCGCGCCATGGCAACCCGCCCCGCCCTATCCACGGCCTGTTCTTGATGGGCAGCCTCGGCACCCTGGCCCAGGCGGACCAGAGCGACATGGACGTGTGGGTGTGCCACGCGCCGGACCTGGGCGAAAACGAACTGGCCGAACTGCGCAAGAAATGCCAGTTGCTGGAAACCTGGGCGCTGAGCATGGGGGCCGAGGCGCATTTCTTCCTGATCGAGCCCACACGCTTTGTGCTGGGTGAGCGCGACACCCAGCTCAGCTCCGACGACTGCGGCACCACCCAGCACTACCTGCTGCTGGACGAGTTCTATCGCACCGCCATCTGGCTGGCCGGGCGCACGCCGATCTGGTGGTTGGTGCCGGTGTATGAAGAAACCCGCTATGCCGAGTTCACCCACGCGCTGATCTCCAAGCGCTTTATCCGCGCGGATGAAACCCTCGACCTCGGCCACCTGGCGCACATTCCTCCGGGGGAGTTCATTGGTGCCGGCCTGTGGCAACTGTTCAAGGGCATCGAATCGCCCTACAAGTCCGTGCTCAAGCTGCTGCTCACCGAGGTCTACGCCAGCGAACACCCCAACGTGCAGTGCCTGAGCCTGCGCTTCAAACGCGCGGTATTCGCCAACCAGATGGACCTGGACGAGCTGGACCCTTACATCGTGGTCTACCGCCGCATCGAGGAGCACCTCAAGGCGCGCAACGAGCCGGAACGCCTGGAGCTGGTACGGCGCGCGCTGTACCTGAAGGTCAATCGCAAGCTCAGCGCCGGCAAGGGCAGCACAAGCTGGCAGCGCTTGCTGCTTGAGCGCCTGGCCCATGAATGGGGCTGGGACCAGCGTCAACTGGCGCTGCTGGACAGTCGCAGCCAGTGGAAAGTGCGCCAGGTGGCGTCCGAGCGCCGCGCCCTGGTCAATGAGCTGAACTACAGTTACCGCTTCCTGACCCAGTTTGCCCGCACCGAACAGACCGTCAGCCTGATCAACAAGCGCGACCTCAATGTGCTGGGCCGGCGCCTGTACGCAGCGTTTGAACGCAAGGCCGGCAAGGTCGAGTTCATCAACCCGGGGATCGCCCCGGACCTGGCCGAAGACACCCTCACCCTGGTGCAGTCGCCCAACCGCAAGGAGCCGGGCCAGCACCATTGGGGCCTGTACAACGGCAACCTCACCGCCCTGGAATGGGAGCACTTTGCGCCGATCAAGCGCAGTCGCGATCTGTTGGAGATGCTGACCTGGTGCCATCGCAACGGGGTGATCGACACCAGCACACGCCTGGCCCTGCACCCGGGCACCAGCGACATGACCGAGTTCGAGCTGTTCAACCTGCTCGGCAGCCTGCAGCAGACCATCGCCCTGCCCCTGGCCAGCGTCGACGAAGAACGCCTGCTGCGCTCGGCGGTGCCGGAGGACGTGTTGCTGCTGATTAACGTCGGGGTCGACCCGCTCAAGCATCACCGCGACCTGAACATCCTGATGACCACCGAGCGTACCGACTCCCTGAGCTACGCCGGGGTGCGCGACAATCTGGTGCTGACCCTGGACCAGGTCACGCTCAATAGCTGGAACGAGGTGATGGTCAGCCGCTACGACGGCCCCCACGCCTTGCTCGACTGCCTGCGCGACTACCTCAACCAACTGCCGTCAGATCACCTGCCCCGGCTGCGGGTGCGCTGCTTCTGTCACAATCGTGCGCAATTCATTGCACAGCGCGTCGAGGAAATTTTCGACACGGCGCAAAACCTGCTGCTGGGCCAGGGCAACCATCGCTACCTGCTCCAGGTGCAGCAGCATTATCACGTCATGGAGCTGATGCCGGGGCAAGCCACCCATGTCTCGTTGCCGACCCAGGAGGCGCTGATCGCCTACCTCAGCGAAGAGCTGGCCAGCTACAGCCCGCTGCACCTGGACGCCATGGCCCTGGAGGACCATGACCTGGCACTGCTGCTACCCATGGGTCAGGCCGATTGCGTGCAGGTGTTCTACAGGGTCAACGAGGGGTTCGCCGAGCTGTACGTGCTGGATGAGTTCAATGCGCTGTGGCAACAGCGCCTGCCATTTCATGATGAACAAAGCCTGTTGGCGCCGTTGCAGCGCTTCCTGCAATCGATCATCTATCGTCGCGAGGCGCTCTCGCCCCTGAACACTCAACACCCCTTGGGCGGTGTGCAAACCCTGTATTACCAGTTATTACCGTCTGGCAGTACCCGTGCTCGCGGCATCGAACCACGGCCAGCGCCGCAGAACCCGGCGAACAAGCCGTTCTACGATGTGCAGGCGATCATCGGGAAGGCGGCGCCGGGTTTGGTTGGCATCACCCTGTATTGCAACCAGCGGGAATTTTCCGAGTTGGAATTTGGTGACCAGTTGTTTGCCGTGGTGGCCCAGGAGATTGTCGGGCAGCGCCGCGAGACCGAGCGCTACCGCTGCTACATCACCGACCTCGACCTGTCCGGCCTGCTCGGTGATGTGCAAAGCCCTAGCAACCTGTACCTGCGCTACAAGGCCGAGCTGGAGCTGTCGCTCAACGAGGCGTTGAGCCAGCTTTAGAGAGGAAACGCGCCGCCGTCTTTCGGCTGGCCTTCAACGCTGAGCAATTCCAGCTTGAGGGTCTTGCCACCGGGAGCCGGCCAGTCGATGTGCTGGCCCACTTGCAGGCCCAGCAAGGCGCTGCCCACCGGTGCCAGGATCGAAATCTTGCCCTCGTCGGCATTCGCGTGCTTCGGATAGACCAGGGTCAGATGGTAGTCCTTGCCACTGCCCTGCTCACGGCAATGCACGCTGGAGTTCATGGTCACGACACCCGCAGGCACTTCATCGTGGCCAACCACGTCTTCGGCGCGGTCGAGTTCGGCTTGCAACGCTTCGACGCCGGGAGATTCGTCGCCCAGGCGGTCGATCAGTTGCTCCAGACGCTGCACGTCAAGACGGGTGAGGATGATGGACGGTGCGGTGGTCATGATTCAGGCAGACTCCTTTTTTCTGCACAAAAAAGCAAAACCCCGCCAGAAAAAGGCGGGGTTCTCACGGGCCTCGATGAGTTGAGGCGTACCCGGACACTACCACAGCGTCACAAATAAACAAGACGACCTCAGGCGCGCGCCTTGCGCTGTTCGGCCTCGGCGCAGATCACCCGGCGCCGCGCATCGTCGGCGGAGCGCCATTCCCGGATGTCTTCCACGTGGCGGAAGCAACCGAGGCAGACTTTTTGCTCATCCAGGCGACACAAACTGATACAAGGTGACGGCACCGCCGGGCTGACATTACTGAACAGCGGCTTGGGCGGACGGACGGGTGCAGGCTGGGTCACGGTCAGTTCTCGTCCTGCCCCAACTCATCAAAGTCCAGCGCTTCGCCGGTATATTCCTCGACCAGCCGCGCGAGCATTTCACCCAACAGCTCCTCACTCTTGTCGCACTGCCATTTGCCGCTTTCTTCGTCATAGTCGAAGTGAACGCCACCGGAACGTGCTGCCAGCCACAGCTGACGCAAAGGCTCCTGGCGGCTGAAGATCAATTGCTGACCGCTCTCGAACTTGACGGTCAGCACGCCCGCCGAGTTTTCCAGGTCCACGTCCAGGCCGCTGTCGTCGAAAATATCTTCCAGCGCCTGCTGGGTCGAATCCACCAGGTCGTGAAAACGGGCTTCGGTCAAACTCATTGTGGCAACCTCAAAAGTGTCTGGTTTTGCTCAAGCGCCGCACGATACGGGCGAGCTTCGCCGATTGCAAAGGATACCGATTTCATCACAGGTGACGGCATGAAATATCCTCAGCCAGCGTAGTACGCATCCGAACTCTCTCGGCAAAGCCCCGCCAGACGGGTATTCCAGCGCATAGGCAAGCTGGCGGGTGGTCGGTATACTCGGGCGCAATTAATGCATATTCAAGGATTTCGCCATGAAGCGCCTGATCTCTTCTCTTGCTGCGCTCGTCGCGGTCGCTTGCCTCGTTAGTGCCTGTGGTCAAAAAGGCCCGCTGTACCTGCCCGATGACAGCAAAGACCCGAATGAACAGGCGCAATCGTCGCAAAAGCCAGCCAAAGCGCATAAGCACGACACCTACGAATAAGGGAAACCCATGGACGCTTTTAACTACCGGGACGGCGAGCTGTTCGCGGAAGGCGTGGCGTTGTCCGCGATTGCCCAGCGCTTTGGCACCCCGACCTATGTGTACTCCCGTGCGCATATCGAAGCCCAGTACCGTTCTTTCACCGACGCCCTCGACGGCGTGCCGCACCTGGTGTGCTACGCGGTCAAGGCCAACTCCAACCTGGGTGTACTGAATGTCCTGGCGCGATTGGGCGCTGGTTTTGACATCGTCTCCCGTGGCGAGCTGGAACGTGTGCTGGCCGCTGGCGGCACGGCTGACAAGATCGTGTTCTCCGGTGTCGGCAAGACCCGTGAAGACATGCGCCGCGCCCTGGAAGTCGGCGTGCATTGCTTCAATATCGAATCCACCGACGAGCTCGAACGCCTGCAGGTCGTGGCCGCCGAGATGGGCGTTCGTGCGCCGATTTCCCTGCGCGTCAACCCGGACGTCGACGCCGGCACCCACCCCTACATTTCCACCGGTCTCAAAGAGAACAAGTTCGGCATCGCCATTGCCGACGCCGAGGACGTGTACATCCGCGCCGCCCAGCTGCCGAACCTGGAAGTGCTGGGTGTCGACTGCCATATCGGCTCGCAACTGACCAGCCTGCCGCCGTTCCTGGATGCGCTCGACCGCCTGCTGGCGCTGATCGACCGCCTCGGCGAATGCGGCATCTACCTGCACCACATCGACCTCGGTGGCGGCGTGGGTGTGCGCTACCGCGACGAAGAGCCGCCGCTGATCGCCGACTACATCCAGGCAGTACGCGAGCGCATCGAGGGCCGCGACCTGACGCTGATGTTCGAGCCAGGCCGCTACATCGTGGCCAATGCCGGTGTGCTGCTGACCCAGGTCGAGTACCTCAAGCACACTGAGCACAAGGATTTCGCCATCGTCGACGCGGCGATGAACGACCTTATCCGCCCGGCCCTGTACCAGGCCTGGATGAATGTCACTGCCGTGACGCCTCGCCAAAGCGAAGCCCGCGCCTATGACATCGTCGGCCCGATCTGCGAGACCGGCGACTTCCTCGCCAAGGATCGTCAGCTGGCCCTGGAAGAAGGCGACCTGCTGGCCGTGCATTCGGCCGGTGCCTATGGGTTTGTCATGAGTTCCAACTACAACACCCGCGGTCGTACCGCCGAGGTGCTGGTGGACGGTGATCAAGCGTTTGAAGTGCGTCGCCGCGAGACGGTAGCCGAGTTGTATGCTGGCGAAAGCCTGCTGCCGGAGTAAGCCATGCTGCTGCGTTTTACCAAGATGCACGGGCTGGGCAATGACTTCATGGTCCTGGACCTGGTCAGCCAGCACGCGCATATCCTGCCCAAGCACGCCAAACAGTGGGGCGACCGTCACACCGGGATTGGTTTCGACCAACTGCTGATCGTCGAGGCGCCGAGCAACCCGGAGGTGGATTTCCGCTACCGGATCTTCAACTCCGACGGTTCCGAAGTGGAGCAGTGCGGCAACGGTGCCCGCTGCTTCGCCCGCTTCGTGCTGGACAAGCGCCTGACCGCCAAGCGGCAGATCCGCGTCGAGACCAAGAGCGGCGTGATCGAGCTGGATATCCGCAGCGACGGCCAGATCAGCGTCAACATGGGCGCGCCACGCCTGGTGCCGGCAGACATCCCGTTCCAGGCCACCGAGCAGGCGTCCAGCTACGCGGTCGACGTCGACGGCCAGATCGTCGACCTGGCAGCGGTCTCCATGGGCAACCCCCATGCGGTGCTGCGGGTCAATGACATCAACAACGCCCCCGTGCATGAACTGGGGCCGAAGATCGAACACCACCCGCGCTTTCCGGCACGGGTCAATGTGGGCTTCCTGCAGGTGATCGACCGTTCCCGCGCGCAACTGCGCGTTTGGGAGCGCGGCGCCGGCGAAACCCAGGCCTGCGGCACCGGTGCTTGCGCCGCTGCCGTGGCCGCGATCAGCCAGGGATGGATGGATTCGCCCCTGCTGATCGACCTGCCCGGTGGACGCCTGTCCATCGAATGGGCAGGCCCTGGCCACCCGGTGATGATGACCGGGCCGGCCTCGCGCGTATACGAAGGACAGGTCCGTCTATGAGTGAGCCAAGCCAATGACCGATAAGCCTCAAGTACCCGCACATGCGTCCCCGAGCGAAAGTCTGGAGGCCGCCGCCGTCGCGGCGTACCTTGAGGCTAATCCGGACTTCTTCGTCCAACACGAAGAGTTGCTGCCGGCCCTGCGCATTCCCCACCAGCGTGGCGACACCGTGTCGCTGGTGGAGCGGCAGATGAAGATCCTGCGCGAGCGCAATATCGAAATGCGCCACAAGCTCTCGCACTTGATGGACGTCGCCCGCGACAACGATCGCCTGTTCGAGAAAACCCGCCGCCTGATCCTGACCTTGATGGACGCCACCAGCCTTGAAGAAACCGTCATCGCCGTGGAAGACAGCCTGCGCCAGGACTTTCAGGTGCCGTTTGTCAGCCTGATCCTGTTCAGCGACAACCCGATGCCGGTGGGTCGCTGGGTCAGCGGCGGCGAAGCGCAGACCGCCATTGGCGGCTTGCTGTCCGAAGGCAAGACCATCAGTGGCACCTTGCGTGAGCATGAGCTGGACTTCCTGTTTGGCGCCGAGCAGCGTAAGCAGATCGGCTCCACCGCCGTGGTTGCCCTCAGCCACCAAGGCTTGCATGGCGTACTCGCCATCGCCAGCCGCGACCCTGCGCACTACAAAAGCTCGGTGGGCACGCTGTTCCTGACCTACATCGCCGAAGTGCTGGGCCGCGTGCTGCCACGCTTCACCACCGCCTTGCGCGCGGTGCGCTAGCCATGGAACGGCAACTGGACGCTTATTGCGCTCACCTGCGCAACGAGCGCCAGGTGTCGCCCCATACGCTGGAAGCGTACCGACGGGACTTGAACAAGGTCCTGGCGTACTGCGAAAAGCAGCAGATCAGCAGCTGGAAGGCCCTGGACATCCAGAGCCTGCGCAGCCTGATCGCACGCCTGCACCAGGCCGGGCAATCCTCGCGCAGTCTGTCCCGCCTGCTGTCGGCAGTGCGTGGGCTCTATCACTACTTGAACCGTGAAGGCCTGTGCGATCACGACCCGGCCAATGGCCTGTCGCCGCCCAAAGGCGAACGGCGCCTGCCCAAGACCCTCGACACTGATCGTGCCTTGCAGCTTCTGGACGGTGCTGTCGAAGATGACTTCCTCGCCCATCGCGACCAGGCGATTCTTGAACTGTTCTACTCCTCGGGACTGCGCCTGTCGGAGCTGACCGGCTTGAACCTCGACCAACTGGACCTGGCGGACGGCCTGGTACAAGTACTCGGCAAGGGCAGCAAAACCCGCGTACTGCCAGTGGGCAGGAAGGCCCGGGAAGCCTTGCAACTGTGGTTGCCGCTGCGCGCCCTGGCCAACCCCGTGGACGACGCAGTGTTCATCAGCCAGCAAGGCCGACGCCTGGGGCCACGGGCGATTCAAGTGCGGGTCAAGGCAGCCGGCGAACGCGAGCTGGGGCAGAACCTGCATCCCCATATGCTGCGGCACTCCTTTGCCAGCCATATGCTGGAATCGTCTCAGGACCTGCGCGCAGTGCAGGAACTGCTCGGCCACTCCGACATCAAGACCACGCAGATCTACACCCATCTGGACTTCCAACACCTGGCAACGGTGTACGACAGCGCCCATCCACGGGCCAAACGCATCAAGGGCGGCGACTCATGAGTATCAAGCTGATCACCTTCGACCTGGACGACACGCTCTGGGACAACGTACCGGTCATCATCAGCGCCGAAGCGTCGATGCGCGAATGGCTGGCGGTTAACGCGTCCAAGGTCGGCGACTTGCCTCTGGAGCATTTCGCCAGCCTGCGCCAGCAAGTGCTGGAGCGTCATCCCGAGCTCAAACACCGCATCAGCATCTTGCGGCATCGCGTGTTGATGCATGCGTTCGAAGAGGCCGGATATGCACAACCACAAGCTACGGAAATGGCGGATGTGTGTTTTGAAGCGTTCATTCATGCGCGCCATCAACTCACCCCGTTCCCCGAAGCCGAGCCCATGCTCCAGGCCCTGCGCCAGCACTTCCTGCTGGGGGTGATCACCAACGGCAACGCCGATGTGCAACGCGTTGGCCTGGCCGAATACTTCCACTTTGCCTTGCGTGCCGAAGACATCGGCATTGCCAAGCCGGATGCGCGGTTGTTTCAGGAGGCGTTGCAACGTGGCGGCGTGGACGCGAGCCAGGCGGTGCATATTGGCGATCATCCGGGAGATGACATCGCCGGGGCACAGCAGGCGGGGCTGCGGGCGGTGTGGTTCAACCCGACGGGTAAGGTGTGGGACGCGGATAAGCGCCCGGATGCAGAAATCCGCAGCTTGAACGAGCTGCCGCCACTGCTGCGCAACTGGCAGTAACACCAGCGATCAAAATGTGGGAGCGGGCTTGCTCGCGAATGCGGTGTATCAGTACCAGATGAGCTGGCTGACCCACCGCATTCGCGAGCAAGCCCGCTCCCACATTAGATTCACAGTGACTTGTAGAAAAACTTATTCCAGGCATGAAAAAGCCCGCAGCGACGGCGGGCTCTTTCCTACAAGCAGGTGGCTGACCTCAGATAGGTCGGCTGCCGTACTTGTTATCCGGCTTCTTCGGTGGATCTGCCACCACGTTGGCCTCGACTTCCTGCACTTTGCCGCCTTTGGCGAGGAATTCTTCCATCGCACGGGCCAGCGCATCGCGCTCTTTGTTCTTGGCTTCAACGCTCGGCAGTTCGTCTACCGACACAGCAGCCTTGGCTTTGCCTTTGGCGGCTGGAGCAGGTACATCATCGCCACCGTCGTCGTCAGCAACGTCTTCCGCCGCCGCTTCAAGACCTTCTTCGGTGTCGTCTTCGTCACCTACTTCGAGTTCGTCGTTTTCCAGATCATCGTCGCTCATGTTCTACCTCATGACTTGCGAAAAGCAGATTAGTTATAGCCCAGCTTCACCAACTGTCGAAGGCTGCCGGAAAAAAATCAACATCCACTGGATTTCCAGTGGCTTATGCCTCTTCACCGTGCAAGGTGACGAGGACTTTACGAGCACCGCCATGATCACGGTGCTCGCCCAGATAAACACCTTGCCAGGTCCCCATCGCCAAGCGGCCGGCCTTGACCGGCAAACTCAGCTGGCAGCCCAGGAGACTGGCCTTGAAGTGCGCCGGCAGGTCATCCGGACCTTCGTCGTTGTGTTCGAATCCGGCGCGGCCTTGCGGCACCAGCGAATTGAAGTAACGCTCGAAGTCACGGCGAACCGCCGGATCGGCATTCTCGTTGACGGTCAACGAGGCCGAGGTGTGCTGCAGCCACAGGTGCAAAAGCCCCACACGACAGGCCTTCAATTCAGGCAAGCCGGCCAGCAACTCATCGGTCACCAAGTGAAAGCCCCGGGGCTTTGCCCGCAGGGTAATCAGGGTCTGTTGCCACATACAGTTCTCCGCCCATCGGCGCGCATTCTAGCGCGCTCTGGGAAAAAACAAAGTGTCGAATACGCCTACATGCCTGTAAGACATTCGCATGCTCAAAAGTGCCGCGTGCGCCCCATCACAAACTCGACGCAAAAACCGGTACAGCGCCCTATGACTGACAAACACCAGACAAAAAAATGCCCGGCAAGCCGGGCATCTTTTTTTCGCGTACTTACAAGTTGTAGCCGCGTTCGTTGTGTTGCGCCAGGTCGAGGCCAACCGCCTCTTCTTCTTCGGTAACCCGCAGACCCATCACGGCATCCAGCACCTTGAGGATGATGAAGGTCACGATGGCCGTGTAGATCACGGTGAAGCCGACGCCTTTGCACTGGATCCAGACTTGCGCCGCGATGTCAGTGGTGGCCGCGTTGAAGCCGCCCAGCGAAGGGGCAGCGAACACGCCGGTCAGGATCGCGCCGAGGATACCGCCGATGCCGTGCACGCCGAAGGCGTCCAGGGAGTCGTCGTAGCCCAGTTTGCGTTTCAGGGTAGTGGCGCAGAAGAAGCACACCACGCCCGCTGCCAGGCCGATCACCAGGGCGCCCATCGGGCCCACGGTGCCAGCGGCCGGAGTGATTGCGACCAGGCCAGCCACGACACCCGAGGCGATGCCCAGTGCGCTTGGCTTACCGTGGGTGACCCACTCGGCGAACATCCAGCCCAGGGCCGCAGCAGCGGTCGCGATCTGGGTAACCAGCATCGCCATGCCGGCAGTGCCGTTAGCCGCCGCAGCGGAACCGGCGTTGAAGCCGAACCAGCCGACCCACAGCATCGCCGCGCCCACCAGGGTGTAACCCAGGTTGTGCGGTGCCATTGGCGTGGTCGGGAAACCTTTGCGCTTGCCCAGTACCAGGCACGCCACCAGGCCAGCCACACCGGCGTTGATGTGCACCACGGTGCCGCCAGCGAAGTCCAGCACGCCCCAGTCGCCCAGCAACGAACCCGGACCGCCCCATACCATGTGGGCAATCGGCGCGTAGACCAGGGTGAACCAGACGCCCATGAAGATCAGCATCGCGGAGAACTTCATGCGCTCGGCGAAAGCACCGACGATCAGCGCAGGGGTGATGATGGCGAAGGTCATCTGGAAGGTGACGAACACCGCTTCAGGGAACAGCGCCGCAGGGCCGGTGATGCTTGCCGGGGTGACGCCCGACAGGAACAACTTGGACAGGCCGCCCACGAAGGAGTTGAAGTTGACGACGCCTGCTTCCATGCCGGTGGTGTCGAACGCCATGCTGTAGCCGTAGACGAACCACAGAATGGTGATCAGGCCGGTGATGGCGAAGCACTGCATCATCACGGACAGAATGTTTTTGGAGCGAACCATGCCGCCGTAGAACAGCGCCAGGCCCGGAATGGTCATGAACAGTACCAGCGCGGTGGATGTGAGCATCCACGCGGTGTCGCCGGAATTGAGGACTGGAGCAGGGGCTGGATCCGCCGCCAATGCCAGGGCCGGCATTACGAGGGACAACAGGGCTCCTAGCCCTGCGAATTTACGCAGAGTCATATTGTTTTCTCCTGGGGCGTTGGGGTTTGGCGGCTTAGATTGCGTCGGTATCGGTTTCGCCGGTACGGATGCGAATAGCCTGTTCCAGATTGACCACGAAGATCTTGCCGTCACCGATCTTGCCGGTGTTGGCGGCCTTGGTTATCGCCTCGATAACCCGGTCAAGATCCTTGTCGTCAATGGCGACATCAATCTTCACCTTCGGCAGGAAATCGACCACGTATTCCGCGCCGCGATACAGCTCGGTGTGACCCTTCTGCCGACCGAAGCCTTTGACCTCAGTAACGGTAATGCCCTGCACGCCGATCTCGGACAACGACTCGCGTACATCGTCCAACTTGAACGGCTTGATGATGGCAGTGACTAGCTTCATGAAAACTCTCTCCCGAATTGGTGGACTTGCCCCAGGAAAACAAACCCGTCTCAAGTCTAAGCGCAGTGCCTGGCTTTGTAACGCGTCGTCGCCTCGGCATTTGCCTTTGCGACGCCAGCGAACCACTGGTGACGAAACCTGTACCCCTGATCCGTCGGCGCACTGCATTCGTCACAGCGACTGCATCAGTGCATGGGTCATGATCGTCTAAGCAGAAACCTTGCCAGCTCCGTAAAAATCACTGAAATCAGTCCTTTGCCCACTTATGCCCACCTCCGGGGCTTTTTCGCGGCGGCAATGCGCACAAAAACAGTGCGCCACTGCCCGCCCCACTGCGCGAAAAGCGTGCGCGCCCGCCCGTGAAAAAGACTATAGACGGTGCGTGGTACACTGCTGGCCAACAGTTTTCCGGAATATTTCCCATGCTCGCGCCCAAAGACCTCCTCGACGCCCTGAGCGGCCACGCCTCTCGCCTGTTCAGCGGCGACACCCCGCTGCCCCGCAACGAAATCGAAAGCCAGTTCAAGGCGCTGCTGCAAAGCGGCTTCAGCAAACTCGACCTGGTCAGCCGGGAAGAGTTTGATAGCCAGATGGTCGTGCTGGCCCGTACGCGTGCACGGCTGGAGAGCCTGGAGGCGAAGGTGGCAGAGCTGGAAGCACGGCTGACACCGCCCACTGAATAACGCCGCCCTCTGTAGGAGCTGGCTTGCCAGCGATGAGGCCCTCAGGCTCAACACCTGCCTCCAGGTCGCCATCGCCGGCAAGCCGGCTCCTACAGGTTACCGATACGTTCTGTAAAACCTCCCCCGCCTCGCTCTCTCCCACCTCGTCTACCCTTGAAAAACCGCAGGAAGCGGCCCTCCATTCAAGGAACGAGCATGTCCCTCGCCATCGTCCACAGCCGCGCCCAAATCGGCGTTGAAGCCCCTGCCGTCACCGTCGAAGTGCACATGGCCAACGGCCTGCCATCCCTGACCCTGGTCGGCCTGCCCGAAACCGCCGTCAAGGAGAGCAAAGACCGCGTACGCAGCGCGATCCTCAACAGCGCACTGCAATACCCCGCCCGCCGTATCACCCTCAACCTCGCGCCCGCCGACCTGCCCAAGGACGGCGGGCGTTTTGATCTGGCGATTGCCCTGGGGATTCTCGCGGCCAGCGTGCAGGTGCCGTCGTTGATGCTCGACGATGTGGAATGCCTGGGGGAACTTGCGCTGTCGGGCGAGGTGCGCGCAGTGAAGGGAGTGTTGCCAGCTGCGCTGGCGGCACGCAAGGCCGGGCGCACCGTGATAGTGCCCCGGGCGAATGCCGAGGAGGCGTGCCTGGCGGCGGGGTTGAAGGTGATCGCGGCGGACCATCTGCTGCAAGTGGTGGCGCACCTCAATGGGCATCAGCCCATCGAGCCCTACACATCTGATGGTTTGCAGTACCTGAACAAACCTTACCCGGACTTGAGCGAAGTCCAGGGTCAACTGGCAGCCAAGCGTGCGCTGCTGATCGCGGCGGCGGGCGCGCATAACCTGCTGTTGAGCGGGCCACCCGGTACGGGCAAGACCTTGCTCGCCAGCCGCCTGCCGGGCCTGCTGCCACCGCTGAGTGAACAGGAAGCCCTGGAAGTCGCGGCAATTCAGTCCGTCGTCAGCCTGGCTCCCTTGAGCCACTGGCCTCATAGGCCATTTCGTCAGCCCCACCATTCGGCGTCCGGCCCGGCCTTGGTGGGGGGCGGGTCGAAGCCGCAGCCGGGGGAGATCACACTGGCCCATCACGGTGTGCTGTTCCTGGATGAACTGCCGGAGTTCGATCGCAAGGTGCTTGAGGTGCTGCGTGAACCCCTGGAGTCGGGGCACATCGTGATTTCCCGCGCTCGCGACCGGGTGAGTTTCCCGGCACGCTTCCAGCTGGTGGCGGCCATGAACCCCTGCCCTTGCGGCTACCTGGGCGAACCCAGTGGGCGCTGCCGCTGCACACCGGAACAGATACAACGCTACCGCAACAAGCTCTCCGGGCCGCTGCTGGACCGCATCGACCTGCACCTGACCGTTGCACGGGAAAGCACAGCGCTGAACCCGACACCGCAGGCCGGCGACGATACCGCCAGTGCATCCAAGCAGGTCTGCGCAGCCCGTGAACGCCAGCAACGGCGCCAGGGTTGTGCCAATGCCTTTCTGGACCTACCGGGGTTACGCCAGCACTGCCAGCTGTCGAAGGTCGATGAAGGCTGGCTGGAGACCGCCTGCGAGCGGCTGACCTTGTCCCTGCGGGCGGCTCACAGGCTGCTGAAAGTAGCGCGGACCCTGGCCGACCTTGAGCAGACAGACGCAATCGCACGCCATCACCTGCAAGAGGCCCTGCAATATCGGCCGGCAGCCATCACCTGAGCGCAACACCTACCAGGGTAGGAGCCGGCTTGCCGGCGCCTACAGGGGGCGGGGTGTCAGCGGAAGCGGTCGACCTCTTGGCGCAAGCCCGCCGCCAGGGTTTCCAGTTCCTTGGCGGTGATCGCCAGGTTCGACACCACTTCACGCTGTTCGCTGTTGGCCAGCGCAATGCTTTGCAGGTTGCTGCTGAGCACGTTCGCGGTGCTGCTCTGTTCCTGGGTAGCGGTGGTGATCGCCGCAAATTGCTGACCGGCCGAGCGGCTTTGCTCGTCGATGCGCGCCAGGGCCGAAGCCACGTCGGCGTTACGCGACAGGCCTTCTTGCATCAACACATTGCCGCGCTCCATGGTGCTGATGGCGTTGCCGGTTTCCTGCTGGATGCTCTGGATCATCCCGGAGATTTCATCAGTGGCCTCACGGGTACGCGACGCCAGGTTGCGCACCTCGTCGGCGACCACCGCGAAACCACGGCCTTGCTCGCCGGCCCGTGCAGCTTCGATGGCGGCGTTGAGCGCCAACAGGTTGGTCTGCTCGGCAATCGAGGTGATCACTCCCACAATCCCGCCGATTTCCTGGGAGCGTTGGCCCAAGGTGTTGATCACCGTGGCCGTGCTGTTCAGTGCCGTGGCGATATGTTCCAGCGACGACGAGGCTTCTTGCATCGAGGTGCGACCGATGCGGGTCTGCTGGGCATTTTCCTGGGCCAGGCGTTCGGTGTTGCCCATGTTGTCGGCAATGTTCAGCGAGGTGGCACTGAACTCTTCCACTGCGCCGGCCATGCTGGTGATCTCGCCGGACTGCTGTTCCATGCCTTCATAAGCGCCACCGGACAACCCGGACAAGGCCTGTGCCCGGCTGTTGACCTCTTCGGCCGCCTTGCGGATGTGCGAGACCATGGTCGACAAGGCTTCACCCATCTGGTTGAAGCTGCGCGCCAACTGGCCGATTTCGTCATGGCTGGCCACGTTCAAGCGTGCGCTCAAATCGCCGGCGCCCAGGGCTTCGGCCTGGCGCACCAGGTCACTCAACGGCTGCAGTTTGCTGCGCAGCAGCCAGACCGCCGCGCCGACCGCCAGCAGCATTGCCAGCACGCTGCCGATCACCAGGCGAATACCTACCGCCCAAGTGACTGCGCGGATCTCGGACTTCGGCATGCTCGCCACCACCGACCACGGGCCGCCTTCGAACGGCACCGAGACGCTGTAGAAATCTTCGTTCTTGTCACTCCAGAAGCGGCCTTCACCGGGCTTCTTCGCCAGGTCGAGCATCACCGGGATCGCCTGATCCAGCGCCTGCACGCCCGCCGGTGGCACCAACCAATGTTTCTGTTCGTCCAACAGCGCCAGCGAGCCGGTCTGGCCGATACGGAAGCGCTTGAGGTTGTCGAACTGGGCCTTCTGCTCGTCGGTGTAGTCAAAGCCGATGAACAACACGGCGATGACCTTGCCGCTGGCGTCACGCACCGGGGTGTACTGGGTCATGTAGGAGCGGTCGAACAGCACGGCCCGGCCCACGTAATTCTGCCCTGACAGCAGGCGCTGGTACGCCGGGTGCTGGTGGTCGAGCACGGTACCGATGGCCCGGTTGCCGTCCTGCTTGGTCAGCGAGGTGCTGATACGAATGAAGTCCTCGCCGCTGCGCACGAACACCGTGGCCACGCCGCCGGACATCTGCTTGAACTCATCCACTTCATCAAAGTTGTTGTTCAGCACCTCCTCGCCCAGGTACAGGCTTGGGGTTTGCACGCCGGCCACGGTGACTGGCTGGTCTGCACGCACGCTCAGGCCGGCGCCGAAGCGCTTTTCGAACAGCCCGCTCAAACGCTGGGTACTCTCGCGCAAGGTGCTGTGGAAGGTATTGAGTTGGTCGGCCAGCAAACGCGCCTCGCTGGCCAGGTGTTCCTCGCGGGTGTCGAGGTTGGCCGAGTCGAGGGAACGCAAGGCAAAGACGGTACTGCCGCTGATGACGACAGCCAGAATAACGGCCAAGGCGAGGCCTAGTTGGGAGGCGATCCGAGCGCGAGGTTGAGACATGACAGCTCCTGGCCGAGGCCAGGATCATCCTGATCTCATAGCGCTGCTCGGCAAATTATCTGGTGGGAAACGTTGGTGCACGATGGTTCCAACACACCTTCTTCGGCGGGCGCGGGCAATACTTGAGCGATTCACAGGGGTATCGCGCAAACGATTGCACGAACGGTAGGCCGCGCATCAGTCGAGGCGCTGCACCTGAGGCAATTCCATGGCCTTGACTTCGCCCTGAAGAAACTCCGCCAAACGTCGCAGCCGCTCTCCCCCGGGGCGGGTTTTCGGCCACACCAAGTAATAGTTTTCACCACTGGCGACTGCGGTGGGCCACGGCAGGCTCAACCGCCCCTGAGCCACGTCCTCCGCCACCATCAGCAGGTCGCCCATGGACACCCCGTAGCCCCGCGCGGCAGCGATCATGCCCAGTTCAAGGGTATCGAACACCTGCCCGCCCTTGAGCGACACCTGGGACGACAAGCCCATGCGCTCCAGCCAATTGCGCCAGTCGCGGCGGTCGGGCGTGGGATGCAGCAACTCGGCGGTGGCCAGGCGCGCTGCATCCCAGGGCCCATCCTCAAGCAGGTTGGGCGCCCCCACTGGAATCAGCAACTCGGGGAACAGGTAACTGGCTTCCCAATCGGCCGGGAAATGTCCGTAGCTCAGCAGCACCGCACAATCGAACGGCTCCTGATTGAAGTCCACCTCATCCACGCTCATCCACGCACTGGTCAGTTGCACCTCGTTGCCCGGCTGCAACGCCCGGAAACGACTGAGCCGCGCCAGCAGCCAGCGCATGGTCAGGGTCGAGGGTGCTTTCATGCGCAGGATGTCGTCTTCGGCATTCAGTGTATGGCAGGCCCGCTCCAGCGCGGCAAAGCCTTCACGCACGCCGGGCAACAGCAGGCGCGCCGCTTCGGTGAGTTGCAGGGTGCGCCCGCTGCGCTGGAACAGGCGACAGGCAAAATGCTCTTCCAGCGTACGGATATGCCGGCTGACCGCACTCTGGGTGATCGACAGCTCCTCGGCGGCGCGCGTGAAGGAGTTATGCCGGGACGCAGCCTCAAATGCACGCAGGGCATAAAGCGGAGGGAGGCGGCGCGACATACGGAAAACTCCTACAAACCAAAGCAGCACCCTAGCAGAATCCGTATACATGAGTATTAGTCATGCGAACGATCGCTTTTATCCTTTTGTGCAATGCACCAGGAGCGCCGAGAATCGACCCTTCCCCACCCCTCTGACTTTTCGAGCGTGATGATCATGCAGCATCCGGCGCGTACCGAACTCTGGGCCATCCTGCGGCTGTCAGGGCCGTTGATTGCCTCACAGTTGGCGCACATGCTGATGGTGCTGACCGACACCCTGATGATGGCCCGCCTGAGCCCCGAAGCCCTGGCCGGTGGTGGCCTGGGCGCGGCCAGCTATTCCTTTGTGTCGATTTTCTGCATCGGCGTGATTGCTGCCGTGGGCACCCTGGTGGCCATTCGGCACGGCGCGGGCGATATCGACGGCGCCACCCGCCTGACCCAGGCCGGGCTGTGGCTGGCGTGGCTGATGGCGCTGGCGGCGGGTCTGCTGCTGTGGAACCTCAAGCCGCTGTTGCTGATGTTTGGCCAGACCGAAGCCAACGTGCACTCGGCCGGGCAATTCCTGACGATCCTGCCGTTTGCCCTGCCGGGTTTCCTCAGTTTCATGACACTGCGCGGTTTTACCAGCGCGATTGGCAAGGCGCAGCCGGTGATGGTGATCAGCCTGTGCGGTGCGGTGGCCAACTACCTGCTCAACCACGCACTGATAGAAGGCATGTTCGGCCTGCCGAAACTGGGGCTGATGGGCATTGGCCTGGTCACCGCCCTTGTCGCCAACAGCATGGCCCTGGCGCTGTGGTGGTACATCCGCAGCAATCGGACCTACTCGGCCTACCCGCTGGGCAAAGGCCTGCTGCGTCTCAACACCCAGTATTTGCGCGAGCTGTGGCGCCTAGGCCTGCCGATCGGCGGCACCTATGCGGTGGAAGTCGGATTGTTTGCCTTCGCCGCGCTGTGCATGGGCACCATGGGCAGCACGCAGTTGGCGGCGCACCAGATTGCCCTGCAGATCGTGTCGGTGGCCTTTATGGTGCCGGCCGGCATGTCCTACGCGGTGACCATGCGCATCGGCCAGCACTACGGCGCCGAGCAGTTGCTGCAGGCACGCCTGGCCGGGCGGGTGGGCATCGGGTTTGGCGCGGCAGTGATGTTGGCATTTGCGGCAGTGCTGTGGCTGTTTTCCGACCCGCTGATCGGGCTGTTCCTCGACCATAACGATCCGGCCTTCCACGACGTGATCGTGCTGGCTGTCAGCCTGTTGGCAGTGGCGGCGTGGTTTGAGCTGTTCGACGGCGTGCAGACCATCGCAATGGGCTGCATCCGTGGGCTGAAGGACGCCAAGACCACCTTCCTGGTGGGGTTGGGTTGCTACTGGTTGATCGGCGCGCCGTCGGCCTGGTGGATGGCCTTCCACCTGGGCTGGGGCCCGACCGGGGTGTGGTGGGGGCTGGCCCTGGGCCTGGCCTGCGCGGCCATCAGCCTGACCTGGGCATTCGAAGCGAAGATGAAACGCATGATCCGCAAAAACCCTGAGACCCGCGCTGAATTCCAGGCAATGCAGCCTGACTAGAGGACGTGCGCGGTCAGATAACTCATCTGGTGCTGATACACCGCCATCGCAGGCAAGCCAGCTCCCACAGTTTTATCCGCGTTGTGTCAGACGGCAGCGGCGCAGATCAGGATTATCGCCTGAAGAAGCTGGGGATCCACCGGTCCAAATGTGGGAGCTGGCAAGCCGGTTCCTACAGTTGGTGGGGTTCGCCATTCAGCCCAGCAGGGCCTGCTGGCCCTTGCCGAAGGTCAGGTATTCAACCAGCTCCGGCAACGGCAACGGTTTGCTGATCAGGTAACCCTGGGCCTGGTCGCAGCCAAACAAACGCAACAGCGCCAGTTGCTCAGGGGTTTCCACACCTTCGGCCACCACTTCCAGGTTCAGGTTGTGGGCCAGGTTGATCATCGCGTGCACCAGCTTGCGGTTCTCTTCACGCTCTTCCATGCCGCCGACGAAGCTCTTGTCGATCTTCAGCAAGGCAATCGGCAGGCTGTTGAGGTGCACGAACGAGGAAAAACCGGTGCCGAAGTCATCCAGGGAAAACCGCACGCCCAAACGGCCGAGTGCGTCCATGGTCTGCTTGACCAGATCACTGCGGCGCATCACGGCGGTTTCGGTCAGCTCGAACTCCAGCCATTGCGCTTCAACACCGCGCTCGGCAATCAGCCGGCTGAGGGTGGAAAGCAACTGGCTGTCCTGGAACTGGCGGAACGACAGGTTGACCGCCATGTGCAACGGCGGCAGGCCGCGTTCGCGCAAGTCCTGCATGTCGCGCAGGGCCCGGGAAATCACCCAGTAGCCCAGGGGCACGATCAGGCCGCTCTGCTCGGCCAGGGGCACGAATTCACTCGGCGGCAACAGGCCGCGCTCACCGTGGCGCCAACGCACCAGGGCTTCCAGGCCGACGATATGCCCATCGTCCAGGTCCAGGCGCGGTTGGTAATGCAGTTCCAGTTCATCCCGACGCAGGGCACGGCGCAGCTCACTTTCCAGGTCGGCCAGGCTGCGCGCGTTGCGGTTGATGCGCTCGTTGAAGATATGAAAGGTGCAACCCTGGGTGCTCTTGGCTTGCTGCATGGCGATATGCGCGTGCCACATCAGCGGGTCAGCACCGGCACGGGCGCGAGCATGGGCCACGCCCAGGCTGCAGCCGATCAGCAGGCTCTCGCCATCGACCCAGTAGGGCTCGGCCATGACTTCGGTGATGCGCTCGGCCATCCACTCGGCGCGCTGGGGCGCACGGCGGGTGTCGATCAGCAGGGCGAATTCATCGCTGCCCAGGCGTGCCAGTTGGTCCCCGGCCTCAAGCTGGCTCTTGAGCCGCGAGACCACTTGCAGGATCAACCGGTCGCCGGCCTGGTGGCCGAGGGCGTCGTTGGCGTGGCGGAAATTGTCGAGGTCCAGATGCCCGAGGGCCAGGCCGCGGCCTTCGTTCTCGGCCAGTCGCGCCGCGAGCAAGGTCTGGAAGCCCTGTCGATTGGCAATACCGGTGAGCGGGTCCTGTTCGGCCAGGCGCTGCAAGGTGTTTTCCAGCACACCCCGCTCGCGCACATGGCGCAGGCAGCGGCGCAGTGTATCGGCGTCCAATACATCACGGATCAGCCAATCGCTGACACCGAGGGGCGACACCAGCGGCTCCTGCTCCAGCAGCAATACACAAGGCAAGCTGCAGCGGCCCGGACCGGGTTGCAGGTGGGGAGTGGTCAACAGCACGGCACCGTGGTCGTCATCGAACAGACGGCTCACGGAATCCCAATTTGGCGCACTGATCAGCACAGCCCCATCGCCCATCGGCGCCAGGCACTCGCGCAATAACGCTGCCCACGCGGGCTCATCGGCCAGCAGCAGCAAACGCAAGGGTTCGACAGGCGTAGACAAGCTAGCTCCCTAGACTCTGCAAGAATTCGTTGGCGGCGGGCATTATGACGTGCGGCCTGATAATCACCAATGATAGGGGTTATCAAATACGCCGGCTGTAAACATTCGTCTTGGCCCAAACCACAAAAAGCCCACCACATCCTGCGGCAAAGTATCAAAACCGGCAAATTTAGATCGAGTGGTACGTCACACTGTCGTTCTGACAGAGCAGAATCCTGCGAGCCTGTTAAAATGCCCGCCCTTTTGAATAACGACTCCTGAAATTCTGTATGTCCCGACTCAATCCCCGGCAGCAAGAAGCCGTGAACTACGTCGGCGGCCCTCTATTGGTGCTCGCCGGCGCAGGCTCCGGCAAGACCAGCGTGATCACCCGCAAGATCGCGCACCTGATCCAGCACTGCGGCATCCGCGCCCAGTACATCGTCGCCATGACCTTTACCAACAAGGCGGCGCGGGAAATGAAAGAGCGCGTCGGCACCCTGCTCAAGGGTGGCGAAGGCCGTGGCCTCACCGTGTGTACCTTCCATAACCTGGGCCTGAACATCATCCGCAAGGAGCACGTGCGCCTGGGCTACAAGCCCGGTTTCTCGATTTTCGACGAGACCGACGTGAAGTCGCTGATGACCGACATCATGCAGAAGGAGTACGCAGGCGACGACGGCGTGGATGAGATCAAGAACATGATCGGCGCCTGGAAGAACGACCTGATCCTGCCCGCCCAGGCCCTGGAAAACGCGCGCAACCCCAAGGAACAGACGGCCGCCATCGTCTACACCCACTACCAGCGCACGCTCAAGGCGTTCAACGCGGTGGACTTCGACGACCTGATCCTGCTGCCCGTAAAACTGTTCGAGGAACACGCCGACATCCTCGAAAAGTGGCAGAACAAGGTGCGCTACCTGCTGGTGGACGAATACCAGGACACCAACGCCAGCCAATACCTGCTGGTGAAAATGCTGATCGGCAAGCGCAACCAGTTCACCGTGGTGGGTGATGACGACCAGTCGATCTACGCCTGGCGCGGCGCCCGCCCGGAAAACCTGATGCTGCTCAAGGACGACTACCCGTCCCTGAAAGTGGTGATGCTGGAGCAGAACTACCGCTCCACCAGCCGCATCCTGCGTTGTGCCAACGTGCTGATCTCGAACAACCCCCACGAGTTTGAAAAACAACTGTGGAGTGAGATGGGCCACGGCGACGAGATCCGCGTGATCCGCTGCCGCAACGAAGACGCCGAAGCCGAGCGCGTGGCCGTGGAAATCCTCAGCCTGCACTTGCGTACCGACCGGCCTTACAGCGATTTCGCGATCCTCTATCGCGGCAACTACCAGGCCAAGCTGATCGAGCTGAAATTGCAGCACCACCAGGTGCCGTATCGCCTGTCGGGCGGCAACAGCTTTTTCGGACGCCAGGAAGTAAAGGACCTGATGGCCTACTTCCGGTTGATCGTGAACCCGGACGACGACAACGCCTTCCTGCGCGTGATCAACGTGCCGCGCCGCGAGATCGGCTCCACCACCCTGGAAAAACTCGGCAACTACGCCACCGAGCGCAAGATCTCGATGTACGCCGCCACCGACGAGATCGGCCTGGGCGAACACCTGGACACACGCTTCACCGATCGCCTGTCGCGCTTCAAGCGTTTCATGGACAAGGTGCGCGAGCAGTGCGCCGGCGAAGACCCGATCAGTGCCCTGCGCAGCATGGTCATGGACATCGACTACGAGAACTGGCTGCGCACCAACAGTTCCAGCGACAAGGCCGCCGATTACCGCATGGGCAACGTCTGGTTCCTGATCGAAGCGCTGAAGAACACCCTGGAGAAAGACGAAGACGGCGAAATGACCGTCGAAGACGCCATCGGCAAGCTGGTGCTGCGCGACATGCTCGAGCGCCAGCAGGAAGAAGAAGATGGCGCCGAGGGCGTGCAGATGATGACCTTGCATGCGTCCAAGGGCCTGGAATTTCCCTACGTGTTCATCATGGGCATGGAAGAGGAAATCCTCCCGCACCGCTCCAGCATCGAA
The DNA here is from genome assembly GCF_024810135.1 of Pseudomonas sp. BIGb0164. Lineage (NCBI taxonomy): Bacteria > Pseudomonadati > Pseudomonadota > Gammaproteobacteria > Pseudomonadales > Pseudomonadaceae > Pseudomonas > Pseudomonas sp. BIGb0164. The sequence continues at coordinate 455,766 of NZ_JANUEA010000003.1, forward strand.
GCCGACACCATCGAGGAAGAACGCCGCCTGGCCTACGTGGGCATTACCCGCGCACGTCAGACCCTGGCCTTTACCTTTGCCGCCAAGCGCAAGCAATACGGCGAAATCATCGATTGTGCCCCCAGCCGGTTCCTGGATGAGCTGCCGCCGGACGACCTGGCCTGGGAAGGCAACGACGACACCCCGACCGAGGTGAAGGCCGTTCGCGGCAACACCGCGCTGGCGGATATACGCGCGATGTTAAAGCGCTAGAATCGACTACTTTTTAATCTACTTTCGGCGCCCGTTGCGTCAACAGAGGAAGCTTTCCGTGGAAGCACTGCACAAGAAAATTCGCGAAGAAGGCATCGTGCTTTCCGATCAGGTACTCAAGGTCGACGCCTTTCTGAACCACCAGATCGACCCGGCACTGATGAAACTGATCGGCGACGAATTCGCCGCGCTGTTCAAGGACTCGGGCATCACCAAGATCGTCACCATCGAAGCCTCAGGGATAGCACCGGCCATCATGACCGGCTTGAACCTGGGCGTTCCGGTGATCTTCGCGCGCAAGCAACAGTCCCTGACCCTGACGGAAAACCTGCTGTCGGCGACGGTGTACTCCTTCACCAAGAAGGTCGAGAGCACCGTGGCGATCTCCCCTCGTCACCTGACCAGCAGCGACCGCGTGCTGGTGATCGACGACTTTTTGGCCAACGGCAAGGCGTCCCAGGCGCTGATTTCGATCATCAAGCAGGCGGGCGCTACCGTGGCCGGCTTGGGGATCGTGATCGAGAAGTCGTTCCAGGGTGGTCGGGCGGAGCTGGATGCACAAGGTTACCGGGTTGAGTCGCTGGCACGGGTGAAGTCGTTGGAAGGCGGCGTGGTCACCTTCATCGAATAATTTGCCACATGGCAAATTCCCAGTGAACACGGATCAAAATGTGGGAGCGGGCTTGCTCGCGAATGCAGAGTATCAGTCGCTGAATCTATTGACTGGTCCACCGCATTCGCGAGCAAGCCCGCTCCCACATTTGATTTGCATTGTTTGTTAGTGTGCGGTGGCTTGTAGGCCGGCGAGTAGCAGGCGCTGGTAGAGGTCTTCTTTCAAGCCTTCGGGCTTATCCAACCGCATCCGCTTCAAATGCTCGGGAAACGCCTCTGGCTCCGGCGCGTCCAACGCAGCCTTGCCCAACTCCAGAATCTCCGTCAGCTTGAATTTGCTCTTGAGCCAGTTCAACGCCCGCAACAGATCCCGCTCCTCCTCCGTGAAATCGCTGCCCAGCGGATACTCCGGAAACAATCGCCGATGCCGCGCCTGAATGCCTTTGAGTCGCTCCGGGGTGTTGTCGGTAAAACGCGGCGCCAACTGGAAACCTTCGGGCAGTTTGCCGGCCTTTTGCGCCTGCTCGATCAAATCATCCTGGAAGCGTGAGTCGGTGATCTTGAGCAACGCCTCGATCACTTTGGCATCCGTCTGACCACGCAGGTCGGCAATACCGTATTCAGTGATGACAATGTCCCGCAGGTGTCGCGGAATGGTGCAGTGGCCGTAGTCCCAGACGATATTGGAACTCACCTCCCCCGCCGATTCGCGCCAGCTGCGCAAAATCAGGATCGAGCGTGCACCTTCCAATGCATGGCCCTGGGCGACAAAGTTGTATTGCCCGCCCACGCCACTGAGCACACGGCCGTCTTCCAGCTGGTCGGCAACGCCCGCGCCCAGCAGCGTAACCATGATCGCGCTGTTGATAAACCGCGCATCCAGGCGCTGCAGGCGCTTGAGTTCTTCCTGACCGTACAGCTCGTTGATGTAGCTGATGCGGGTCATGTTGAATTCGAGGCGCTTGGTGTGGGTCATCTCCTGCAAGCGCTGGTAAAAACTGCGCGGCCCGAGGAAGAAGCCGCCATGGATCGACACGCCGTCGGGCTGCGCGGCGTCGTCCAGCGTGCCAGCGTTGGCCTGCTCCTGGGTGGCCACATCCGGGTACACCTTGCGCCGCACGATCCCGGCATCCGCCAGCACCAGCAAGCCGTTGACGAACATCTCGCTGCAGCCATACAGGCCCCGCACAAACGGCGCGACGCCGCCTTCATGGCTGATCAGCGGCGCCCATTGGTACACATCAAGGTCGGTCAGCAGCAGGCGGTAAGCCTCGTTATCGGCCTGGCGGGCCAGCAAGGCGGCGGTCAGCGCGTCGCCCATGGAGCCGATGCCGATCTGCAACGTGCCGCCATCACGCACCAACGTGCTGGCATGCAGGCCGATGAAATGGTCCTGGAACCCCACCGGCATGTTTGGTGTGGAGAACAGCGTGGTGCTGTCTTTTTCATCGATCAGGTAATCGAACGCATCCATGCCCAGCTCGGAATCCCCCGGCATGTAGGGCAAGTCGCTGTGGACCTGGCCCACCACCAGGATGGTTTCCCCGGCGGCGCGGCGCTTGGCGATCATCGGCAGCAGGTCGAGGGTGATATCCGGGTTGCAGCTCAGGCTCAGGCGGTCGGGGTGTTCGGCACTGCTGGCGACCAGTTGCGCCACCAGGTTCAGGCCGGCGGCGTTGATGTCGCGGGCGGCGTGGCTGTAGTTGCTGCTGACGTAGTCCTGCTGCGCCGAACGGCTGTGGAGCAAACTGCCGGGCTGCATGAAGAACTGCTGCACGTGGATATTGGCCGGCAGGCTGTCCTTGTGCAGATCGGCGAGAAAATCCAGCTCGGGGTAGTCGCCGAACACCCGCTCGATAAAGGGCCCGAGAAAGCGCTTTTGCAAACCATCGCCGAATGGCGGGCGGCCCAGGCTCAAGGCGGTGTAGAGCGTCAGTTGCCGCTCGGGCAACTTGGCAATACGCCGGTACAGCGCGTTGACGAACAGGTTGGGCTTGCCCAGGCCCAACGGCATGCCCATGTGTATATGCGCGGGCAAACGCGCCAGCACGTCGTCAACGGCTTGCTCAATTGAACACAACTGCACCATCCGACCCTCCCGAACATTCCATGATTAGGGGTTGGACCGAGCTTGCCGGGTCTTTGCTGCAATGAACAGCGCCGAAACACAAATGGGGGGCACAAAAAAGCCGCTTACAAGCGGCTTTTTTGGCGAAGATCGGCGGATCAGAGGCCGGACATCTTCTTGATCGCGCCTTTGAGGTCATCATCCGAGCAATCGGCGCAGGTGCCTTTGGGTGGCATGGCGTTCAGGCCGGTGATGGCCTTGGCCAACAGACCGTCGAGGCCACCCTGGTGGTCGGCGCGGTCTTTCCAGGCGGCGGTGTCACCGATTTTCGGGGCACCCAGCAAACCAGTCCCATGGCACGCGTTGCAGTGCTTGGCGATCACGTCGTCCGGGGTCTTGGCAGCACCGCCGCCGGCGGCCACGGCCACTTCCATGCCCTTGCATTCCTGGCCCTGGACACAGACCTGGCCCACGGGCTCCAGGCGCTTGGCAATTTCATCATTGGTCGCAGCTTGAGCGCTGACAGCCCATAGGGCCAGTACGGTTGCTGGTGCAGCCAGCATTTTCATAATTAGGTTCACGCGTTCACCCTCAATGGTGGCTATTCACGCCTGCGGCCACGGTTTCGCAGGCGGCGAAAGTATAACGGTTAGCCCGCCTGGCCGAAACAACCCTATTAAATAAAGGGAGATTCGGCGTCACGGTTACAGCGACGGGTGTGTCTGCAACGCTGGCAGCACGCCTCTTCTGTCAAAAGTTCGCCGGTGTGGCTGCGCTGATTAGTCGCGCCGGCACATCGAACGGGTTGCGAAAACGATGGGGCTTGGTGCTTTCAAAGTAGTAGCTATCGCCGGCTTCGAGCACAAAAGTTTCAAGACCGACCACCAACTCCAGGCGACCTTCCACCAGAATCCCGGTTTCTTCGCCCTCATGGGTGAGCATTTCTTCGCCGGTGTCGGCGCCTGGCGGGTAGATCTCGTTCAGGAACGCAATTGCCCGGCTGGGGTGCGCCCGGCCTACCAGTTTCATGGTGACGGCACCGTCGGAAATGTCGATCAGCTCATTGGCTTTATAGACGATCTGCGTCGGTATTTCCTGGAGGATCTCCTCGGAAAAGAACTCGACCATGGACATGGGGATACCACCCAGCACCTTGCGCAAGGAGCTGATCGAGGGGCTGACGCTGTTTTTTTCGATCATCGAAATGGTGCTGTTGGTGACACCCGCACGCTTGGCGAGCTCACGCTGGGAAAGACCCTTGAGTTTACGGATGGATTGCAGTCGTTCGCCGACGTCCAATGCAGGAGCCTCCTAGGATTCAGGCGTTGTTGTAATTGAGCGTTATCATGGCGACAGCGTTCAGTATTTACAACACTTGGGCCTAAATCCCGGGCACCTGCGTTCGTACCCGGCGGTCAAGCGCCGGAATAGAGCCTTGGCACGCGGCGCAGGTTGCAGAAGATCTGGTAGGGGATGGTCTCGGCGGCCACCGCAACATCACTGGCGAGGATGTTTTTGCCCCACAACTCCACCGTAGAACCAAGGCCGGCCTGGGGCACGTCCGTCAGGTCGATGCACAGCATGTCCATCGAAACGCGGCCGAGCAATTGGCTGCGTTGCCCGGCGACCAGCACTGGCGTGCCGGTCGGCGCATGACGCGGGTAGCCATCGGCATAGCCCATGGCAACCACGCCTATGCGCATCGGCTTGGGTGTGATGAATTTGGCGCCGTAGCCCACCGGCTCGCCGGCCGGCAGTTCACGCACAGAAATCACTTTGGACTCCAGGGTCATCACCGGCTGCAAACGTGCGGCCACCGCCTGGTCTTCGCCAAACGGCGTGGCGCCGTAGAGCATGATGCCCGGGCGTACCCAGTCGCTGGACACATTCGGCCAGCCCATCACCGACGGCGAGTTGCGCAGGCTGACGTCGGCCGACAAGCCTTGGCGCGCCGCTTCAAACACCGCCACTTGTTCATTGCTGCGCACGCAGTCGAGTTCATCGGCACGGGCGAAATGGCTCATCAATACAATCTTGGCGACTTTGCCACTGCCCAGCAGGCGCTGGTACGCCTCATGGTAATCCTTGGGATGCAGGCCAACCCGGTGCATGCCGGAGTCGAGCTTGAGCCAGACGGTCAGCGGCTTGCTCAGCCTGGCCTGCTCGATCGCCTCCAACTGCCACAACGAATGCACCACGCACCACAAATCATGCTCGTTGATCAGCGGCAGCTCGTCGGCCTCAAAAAAGCCTTCCAGCAATAACACTGGCGCCTGAATGCCGGCTGCGCGCAGCTCCAATGCCTCTTCGATGCACGCCACCGCAAACCCGTCGGCCTCGGCTTCCAACGCCTGTGCCACACGCACGGCGCCATGGCCGTAGGCATCGGCCTTGACCACGGCCAGGGCCTTGGCCCCCGTGACTTCGCGGGCTAATTGGTAGTTGTGGCGCAGGGCTTGGAGATCGATCAGGGCACGGGCAGGACGCATGGCGGCAGGCTTCTAGGCGGCAGAGTAAAGAAAAACCGGCACCGACCGACAACGTCGGCACCGGGAGAGGGATCCAGGTTTAAGGCAGCGCCGCCACGACGGACAGCTCTACCAGGATTTCCGGTTCGCACAACTTGGCTTCAACCGTGGCACGGGCCGGAGCGACGCCTTTGGGCAGCCACTTGTCCCACACCGCGTTCATGCCGGCGAAGTCGGCGTCGATGTCTTTGAGGTAGATCGTCACCGACAGCAACTTGCTCTTGTCGGTGCCGGCCAGGTCCAGCAAACGCTCGATATTGGCCAGGGTTTCACGGGTCTGCTGTTCAATTCCGGCACTCATGTCGTCGCCGACTTGCCCTGCCAGGTACACGGTGCCGCTGTGGACAACGATCTGGCTCATGCGCTCATTGGTGAGCTGGCGCTGGATTGACATGTTTTGCGGACTCCTGGTGGTTGCCATAACGGGAAATATCAAGACCTGCGGCACTGATTTGCGGCGTTTTCTTCGCCATCAGGTCGGCCAGCAGGCGGCCGGAGCCACAGGCCATGGTCCAACCGAGGGTGCCGTGGCCGGTATTCAGGAACAGGTTCTTGAACGGTGTGGCACCCACAATCGGCGTGCCGTCGGGCGTGGTCGGGCGCAGGCCGGTCCAGAAGCTGGCCTCGGTCAAATCGCCGCCCTGAGGATAAAGGTCGTTGACGATCATCTCCAGGGTTTCACGTCGACGCGGGTTCAGCGACAGGTCAAAACCGGCTATTTCAGCCATGCCGCCGACACGGATGCGGTTGTCGAAACGGGTGATCGCGACCTTGTAGGTCTCGTCGAGAATGGTCGAAGTCGGCGCCATCGCGGGGTTGGTGATCGGCACGGTCAGCGAGTAACCCTTGAGCGGGTACACCGGCGCCTTGATCCCCAGTGGCTTGAGCAGCTTCGGCGAGTAGCTGCCAAGGGCCAGCACGTAGCGGTCGGCGGTTTCCAGCTTGCCGTCGATCCAAACGCCGTTGATGCGGTCACCGGCGTAGTCGAGGCGCTGGATGTCTTGCTCGAAACGGAACTCCACGCCCAACTGCTTGCACATGTCGGCCAGGCGGGTGGTGAACATCTGGCAGTCGCCAGTCTGGTCGTTCGGCAGGCGCAGGGCGCCGGCGAGGATGTCGGTGACACTGGCCAGGGCCGGTTCGACGCGAGCGATGCCGGCGCGGTCGAGCAGCTCAAATGGCACGCCGGACTCTTTCAGCACGGCGATGTCTTTGGCGGCACCGTCCAACTGGGCTTGGGTGCGGAACAACTGGGTAGTCCCCAGGCTGCGGCCTTCATAGGCAATGCCGGTCTCGGCGCGCAGTTCGTCGAGGCAGTCACGGCTGTACTCGGACAGGCGCACCATGCGCTCTTTGTTCACTGCATAACGGCTGGCGGTGCAGTTGCGCAGCATCTGCGCCATCCACAGGTATTGATCGATATCGGCGGTGGCCTTGATGGCCAGCGGCGCGTGGCGTTGCAGCAGCCACTTGATGGCCTTGAGCGGTACACCCGGCGCGGCCCATGGCGACGCGTAGCCCGGGGATACCTGGCCGGCGTTGGCGAAACTGGTTTCCATGGCAGCGGCAGGCTGACGGTCGACGACCACGACTTCAAAGCCGGCCCGAGCCAAATAGTAGGCACTGGTCACACCAATGACACCGCTACCCAAGACCAGAACGCGCATTTTTATATCCTCATCGCGGGCATGGCCGCTGACGTGTGTTGTTCGAGCAATGATGTGCGCAGTGTAAAAAACTATTGCCAGTGCATTTCACTATATAAGTGCCTATATTTGGCGACAATTCTTGGCAAAAACCCTTTTCACAGAGGCGTATCCCCTATGCGTACCAACACCCAGACCAAGCGGGAGCTGGACAAGATCGACCGCAACATCCTGCGCATCCTGCAGACCGATGGGCGAATCTCGTTCACGGAACTGGGAGAAAAGGTCGGGCTGTCCACCACGCCGTGTACCGAACGGGTCCGTCGGCTGGAACGCGAAGGGATCATCATGGGCTACAACGCACGGCTCAACCCGCAGCATTTGAAGGGCAGTTTGCTGGTATTTGTCGAGATCAGCCTCGATTACAAGTCTGGCGACACCTTTGAAGAATTCCGCCGCGCCGTGCTGAAGCTGCCCCATGTGCTGGAGTGCCACCTGGTGTCAGGCGACTTCGACTACCTGGTGAAAGCACGGATTTCCGAGATGGCGTCCTACCGCAAATTGCTGGGTGACATCCTGCTCAAGTTGCCCCATGTGCGGGAGTCCAAGAGCTACATCGTGATGGAAGAGGTGAAGGAGAGCCTGAACCTGCCGATTCCTGATTAACCAACTGACACAACTGGGTCAAATGTGGGAGCTGGCGTGCCTGCGATAGCGGTGGTGACTGACCCACCGCCATCGCAGGCAAGCCAGCTCACACATTAACCGAGTTAAACCAGCACTTGCCGAGTGCTGGCCATGTACTCGTGGATCTGTTTCTCCACCCGCGGGTGAATCAGCTCCACGGGCCGCCGCCCATTGGGGCAAGGCAACGTCTTGGTGGTGCCGAACAACCTGCAGATCAGCGGGCGCTCGTCATACACCGTGCAGCCGTTTGGCCCCAGGTGCACGCAGTTCAGCGCGTCCATGGCCGCATCCTGCTCGGCAGCGGTCTTGCGTGGCAGGCGCGACATTTCCTCGGGCGAGGTGGTCACCGGCCCACAGCAGTCGTGGCAACCCGGGACGCACTCGAACGATGGGATCTGACGGCGCAGCGCGCTGATTTTCTGACTGTTGCAACTCATCGAAACACGTACCGAACGGCGAATAGGCGTGGATTCTGCCGCAAAAGCCTGCGGTGAGACAGCTTCGCCCGACCGCTGTATCCTGCGTCAAATTTTCCAAACAGGGATGCTCCCCATGACCGCCAGCGCCCGGCACACCGCTTCCTACTACGCCGCCAGCAGCGTGCCGCAACCCGATTACCCGGCGCTGGCCGGTGAAGTGACGGCGGATGTGTGCGTGATCGGCGGCGGTTTTTCGGGGCTCAACACCGCGCTGGAATTGGCTGAGCGTGGCTTGCGCGTGGTGCTGTTGGAAGCGCGCAAGATCGGCTGGGGCGCCAGTGGGCGCAACGGCGGCCAGTTGATCCGAGGCGTCGGCCATGGCCTGGACCAGTTCGCCAACGTGATCGGCACCGACGGCGTGCGCCAGATGAAGCTGATGGGCCTGGAAGCGGTGGAGATCGTGCGCGAGCGTATCGAGCGTTATCAGATTCCTTGCGACCTGACCTGGGGCTATTGCGACCTCGCCAACAAACCCCGCGACCTGCTGGGCCTTGCCGAGGACGCAGACGAGCTGCGCAGCCTGGGCTATCGCCATGAAGTACGCCTACTGCAAGCCGACGAGATGAGCAGCGTAATCGGCTCCGACCGCTATGCGGGCGGCATGATCGACATGGGTTCCGGCCACCTGCACCCGTTGAACCTGGCCCTCGGCGAAGCAGCTGCCGCGCAGCAATTGGGCGTGAAACTGTACGAACAATCCGAAGTGACCCGCATCGACTACGGCCCCGAGGTTAACGTGCACATCGCCTCGGGCAACGTGCGCGCCAAGACCCTGGTGCTGGCCTGCAACGCCTACCTGAATGACCTCAACCCACAGCTGGGTGGCAAGGTGCTGCCAGCCGGCAGCTACATCATCGCCACTGAGCCGCTGAGCGAAGCGCAGGCCCATAATCTGTTGCCACAAAACATGGCAGTGTGCGACCAGCGGGTGACGGTGGACTACTTCCGGTTGTCCGCCGACCGACGCTTGCTGTTCGGTGGTGCCTGTCACTATTCCGGCCGCGATCCCCAGGACATCGGCGCCTACATGCGTCCGAAAATGCTCAAGGTATTCCCGCAACTGGCCGACGTGAAAATCGACTACCAATGGGGCGGCATGATCGGCATCGGTGCCAACCGTCTGCCGCAGATTGGTCGGTTGGCCGACCAGCCCAATGTGTATTACGCCCAGGCTTACGCGGGCCATGGCCTCAACGCCACCCACCTGGCGGGCAAGCTGCTGGCCGAAGCCATCAGCGGCCAGCAACAGGGCCGTTTCGATCTGTTCGCCCAGGTGCCGCACATCACCTTCCCGGGCGGCAAGCACCTGCGCTCACCGCTGCTGGCGCTGGGCATGCTCTGGCACCGCCTCAAGGAACTGGTCTGATCAATCGCGCCAGAACGGCTTCAGGCCTTCCTGGCGCGCCTGTTCCACGGTCAGCCCGACATCGCGCAACTGCTCGCGAGTCAGGTGCAGCAATGCCTTGCGGGTGTGGCGGCGGTGCCAGAACAAGTCCCAGCGACTGATATTGCGCGGCGCCCTCGCCCGCTCTTCTCCGGCCTCCAGTTCCTGGCTGTATAACGCCAACCGCACATCGCTCATGCCGCTCATTTTGCTGCCCCTCATTTGCTTGTTGCCATGAGTGACTAGAATGGGCGGCGGGTCAAAAGCGATACAGATTCAACCCATGTTTATTAAATCCATACAGATACTGCCTATCGACGCCTGAATCCTGTATTTTCCCCCTATCTGTACTGGTCTCTTGGGAGCGACCGCCATGACCCTTTACGTCAACCTCGCCGAACTGTTGGGTACCCGCATCGAGCAGGGCTTCTACCGCCCGGGCGACCGCTTGCCCTCAGTACGGGCCTTGAGCGTGGAGCATGGAGTCAGTCTGAGCACCGTGCAGCAGGCCTACCGCCTGCTGGAGGACAACGGCCTGGCGATGCCCAAGCCCAAGTCCGGGTACTTTGTACCCGTCGGTCGCGAGCTGCCGGCACTGCCGGAAGTGGGTCGCCCGGCACAACGCCCGGTGGAAATTTCCCAGTGGGACCAGGTACTTGAACTGATTCGTGCCGTGCCACGCAAAGACGTCATACAGATGGGCCGTGGCATGCCAGATGTATTGTCGCCCACCATGAAACCCCTATTGCGCAGCCTCGCACGGGTGAGCCGGCGCCAGGATCTGCCGGGCCTGTATTACGACAACATCCTCGGCTGTATGGAACTGCGCGAACAGATCGCGCGGCTGTCACTGGATTCGGGCTGCCAACTGACCGCCGAAGATATTGTGATCACCACCGGTTGCCACGAAGCGCTGTCCGCCAGCATCCACGCCATCTGCGAGCCCGGCGATATCGTTGCGGTGGATTCGCCGAGTTTTCACGGTGCCATGCAGACCCTCAAGGGCCTGGGCATGAAAGCCCTGGAGATCCCCACCGACCCCATCACCGGCATCAGCCTCGAAGCCCTTGAACTGGCCCTGGAGCAGTGGCCGATCAAGGTCATCCAACTGACGCCCAACTGCAACAACCCCCTGGGCTACATCATGCCGGAGGCCCGCAAAAAAGCATTGCTGACCCTGGCGCAGCGCTTTGACGTGGCGATTATCGAAGACGATGTGTATGGCGAGCTGGCCTACAGCTACCCTCGCCCGCGCACCATCAAGTCGTTCGACGAAGACGGCCGCGTGCTGCTGTGCAGCTCGTTCTCGAAAACCCTGGCGCCCGGGCTGCGCATTGGCTGGGTGGCGCCGGGGCGCTACCTGGAACGGGTGCTGCACATGAAATACATCAGCACCGGCTCCACCGCGACCCAGCCGCAGATCGCCATCGCCGAATTTCTCAAAGGCGGGCACTTCGAGCCGCATTTGCGGCGGATGCGCACCCAGTACCAGCGCAATCGCGACTTGATGATCGACTGGGTCAGCCGCTACTTCCCAGCCGGCACCCGGGCCAGTCGCCCCCAAGGCAGCTTTATGCTCTGGGTCGAGCTGCCCGAAGGCTTCGACACGCTCAAGCTCAACCGTGGCCTGGTGGAACAGGGCGTACAGGTGGCGGTGGGCAGTATCTTTTCTGCCTCCGGCAAATACCGGAACTGCCTGCGCATGAACTACGCTGCCAAGCCAACCCCGCAGATTGAAGACGCGGTGCGCAAGGTCGGTGCCGCCGCAATCAAGTTGCTGGCCGAGGCGGCCGACTGACCTTTCGCGGGAAATGGCCGTCATATGCCCACAACCGCCCTGAACTGGAAGCAGCGCCCTTGATGATTCGACGGCTTTTACCGTTTTTAATGCTGGGCGCCCTGGCCCTGGGTGGGTGTGCGACGGTGGATGTACAGCGCGTCCCCAGCGACGCGCTGCCCGCCGCGCAATCCTCATTCGGCCGCTCGATCCAGGCCCAGGCGGCGCCCCATCAAGGGCGCTCGGGCTTTCGCCTGCTGCCCAACAGCAGCGAAGCCTTCATGGCCCGCGCCGAACTGATCCGCAACGCCCAAGTCAGCCTCGACCTGCAGTACTACATCGTGCACGACGGCATCAGCACCCGCATGCTGGTGGACGAGCTGCTCAAGGCCGCCGACCGGGGCGTGCGCATCCGCATCCTGCTGGACGACACCACGAGCGACGGCCTTGACCAGATCATCGCCACCCTCGCCGCCCACCCCAAGATTGAGATTCGCCTGTTCAACCCCCTGCACCTGGGGCGTAGCACGGGCGTAACGCGAGCCATGGGCCGACTGTTCAACCTGTCGCTGCAACACCGTCGCATGCACAACAAGCTGTGGCTGGCCGACAACAGCGTGGCCATTGTGGGCGGGCGCAACCTGGGGGATGAGTATTTCGACGCCGAGCCCAACCTGAACTTCACCGACATCGACATGCTCAGCGTGGGCCCGGTGGCCGAGCAACTGGGCCACAGCTTCGACCAGTACTGGAACAGCGCGCTGAGCAAACCCATCGATGAGTTTGTTTCCAACGCCCCGTCCAAAGGCGACCTGGCCGCAGCCCGCGTGCGCCTGGAAGCCTCGCTAGCCGAATCGCGCCAGCAGAACCATGCGCTGTACAACCGCTTGCGCACCTACCAGACCCAACCGCGCATGGATATTTGGCGCCGCGAACTGATCTGGGCCTGGAACCAGGCGTTGTGGGATGCGCCGAGCAAGGTACTGGCCACGGCCGAGCCGGACCCGCGGCTGCTGCTGACCACCCAATTGGCGCCGGAGTTGGAAGGCGTCAATCACGAGCTGATGATGATCTCGGCGTACTTCGTGCCGGGGCCGCCCGGCCTGGTCTACCTGACCGGCCGCGCGGATGCGGGCGTCTCCGTAAGCCTGCTGACCAACGCTTTGGAAGCTACGGACGTGCCTGCCGTGCACGGTGGCTACGCACCCTACCGCAAAGCCTTGCTGGAGCACGGCGTGAAACTCTATGAGTTGCGTCGCCAACCGGGCGATGCCGGAGGCGGCAGCGGCCCGCACCTGTTTCGTCGCGGTACGTTCCGAGGCTCGGACTCGAGCCTGCACAGCAAGGCGATGATCTTTGATCGCGAGAAGTCGTTTATCGGTTCATTCAATTTCGACCCGCGTTCGGTACTGTGGAACACCGAAGTCGGCGTGCTGGTGGACAGTCCCGAGCTGGCCGAGCACGTGCGCGGCCTGGCGCTGCAAGGCATGGCGCCGGCGTTGAGCTATGAGGCGAAATTGCAGGATGGCCAGGTGGTATGGGTGACTGAAGACAACGGCCAGTTGCACACCCTGACCCGCGAGCCGGGCAGTTGGTGGCGTCGCTTCAATGCATGGTTCGCCACCTCAGTCGGCCTTGAACGTATGCTGTAAGAACAATGGAGATTGAATGTGGGAGCTGGCTTGCCTGCGATGCAGGCACCTCGTTTTTTCAGTTACACCGAGGAGATGCCATCGCAGGCAAGCCAGCTCCTACAAATTGATCGCATTTCAAGGTCAGGCCGGTTGCGCGGCGCCGAATGCACCTTGGCGCAACAGCAACACCACCAGGCCCAACGCCCCGGCAGCCATCAACAGTGGCAACGCATGCCCGCTGATCCACTGGCTGCCCGCGCCGGCCACCAACGGCCCGATCAGGCAACCGATCCCCCACAACTGCGCAATGTGGGCATTGGCGCGCACCAGCGCGTCATCGCGATAACGCTCGCCGATCAAGATCAACGACAGGGTGAACAACCCGCCCGCACTGGCACCGAACAACACCCACACCGGCCAGATCAGCAGCGTGTGCAACACTACGGGAATCGCCAGGCTCGACGCCAGCAACAGCACCGCACAACTCAGAAAAAGCGTGCGCCGAGGCAGGTAGTCGGCCAGCGCGCCGATAGGCAACTGCAACAGCGCGTCGCCGACCACCACCGTGCTGACCATGGCCAAGGCGATCTCGGCCGTGAACCCCTGTTGCAGGCAATACACCGGCAGTAGCGTCAGAATCATTGCTTCGAACGCGGCGAACAAGGCCACCGCCCAGGCAATTGCCGGTAGGCTCAGGCAGAAGCGCCACAGGTCGCCCAGGGTCACGCTGAAGGATTCGGCAGTCGGAGCACCGCTGCGGCCCAGCAACAGCAAGGGCGCCACCACCAGTAACCCCACGCCCACCCAGAAACCATAATCGTGGTCGGTACCCAGCGCTCCCAGCAGCAGGGGCCCCGACAGTTGGCTCAAGGCATAACTGCAGCCATACAGCGCCACCAGCCGGCCCCGCCACTGCTCCACCACCAACTGGTTGATCCAGCTTTCACCGAGGATAAACACGATGGTCAGGATCACCCCGATCATCAGCCGCAGCACCAGCCACACCGGGTAGCTTGGCAGGATGGCCAGCAGGCCGATGGACACCGCGCCCGCCCACAAGCACAGGCGCATCAGGTTGGCGGTGCCCAGCCACGATGCCATCCGGCTGGAGACCTTGGCCCCCAGCAGGACGCCAAAGGCTGGCATCGCCGCCATCACCCCAATGGCAAAGCTGCCATAACCCCAGCTTTCAAGGCGCAGGGACACCAGCGGCATGCTCACACCCAGGGCCAGGCCGACGCTGAGGACTGAGGCCAAGACGGCGAAATAAGTCGCCCAACGCATTTCCACGCTCCTGTGGATAATTCTTAAGATCACACAAAACAGCGTGGGAGCGGGCTTGCTCGCGAATGCGGTCCGTCAGCCAGTCAATCTGGTACTGATACACCGCCTTCGCGAGCAAGCCCGCTCCCACATTTTTAACCGCGATAAGCCCTGAAAATCAGAGCTTGATCCAGGTCGCCTTCAGCTCGGTGTACTTGTCGAACGCGTGCAGCGACTTGTCGCGGCCGTTGCCCGACTGCTTGAAGCCACCAAACGGGGCGGTCATGTCGCCGCCGTCGTACTGGTTGACCCACACGCTACCGGCACGCAGTGCCTTGGCGGTCAGGTGCGCCTTGGAGATGTCGGCGGTCCACACCGCTGCGGCCAGGCCGTAGACGGTGTCGTTGGCGATCTTCACCGCTTCCTCGGCGCTGTCGAAGGTGATCACCGACAGGACTGGGCCAAAGATCTCTTCCTGGGCGATCTTCATGGCGTTGGTCACACCGTCGAAAATCGTCGGCTCGACGTAGGTGCCACCGGTTTCTTCCAGGGTACGCTTGCCACCCGCGACCAGCTTGGCGCCATCGGCGTGGCCAGCCTCGATATACGACAACACGGTATTCATCTGCTGGGTGTCCACCAGGGCGCCGACGTTGGTCGCTGGGTCCAGTGGGTTGCCTGGCTTCCAACCCTTGAGGGCCTCGATCACCAGCGGCAGGAATTTGTCCTTGATGGAGCGCTCGACGAGCAGACGCGAACCGGCGGTGCAGACTTCGCCCTGGTTGAAGGCGATGGCGCCGGCCGCCGATTCGGCAGCGGCCTTGAGGTCCGGGGCATCGGCAAACACGATGTTCGGGCTCTTGCCACCGGCTTCCAGCCAGACGCGCTTCATGTTCGACTCGCCGGAGCGGATCAACAGCTGCTTGGCGATTTTAGTGGAACCGGTGAACACCAGGGTGTCGACATCCATGTGCACCGCCAACGCGTTGCCCACGGTGTGGCCGTAGCCTGGCAATACGTTCAGCACGCCTTTTGGAATGCCGGCTTCAACCGCCAGGGCCGCGATGCGGATGGCGGTCAGCGGGGATTTTTCGGACGGCTTGAGGATCACCGAGTTACCGGTGGACAGCGCCGGGCCAAGCTTCCAGCAGGCCATCATCAACGGGAAGTTCCACGGCACGATGGCGCCCACGACACCGACCGGCTCGCGGGTCACCAGACCCAGCTGGTTGTGCGGGGTGGCGGCGACTTCGTCGTAGATCTTGTCGATGGCTTCACCGCTCCAGCTCAGGGCATTGGCGGCGCCAGGGACGTCGATTTCCAGGGAGTCGGTGATCGGCTTGCCCATGTCCAGGGTTTCAAGCAGCGCCAGCTCTTCGGCATTGGCGTTGAGCAAATCGGCGAAACGCAGCATGGCGGCCTTGCGCTTGGCCGGCGCCAGGCGCGACCACACACCGGAATCGAAGGTGGCGCGGGCGTTTTCCACGGCGCGCTGGGCGTCGGCGGCGTCACAGCTGGCAACAGTGGCCAGCAGGCGGCCATCGACCGGGCTGATGCATTCGAACGTGTCACCGGAAGCAGCGGCGGTGTATTCGCCGTTGATGTAGGCGCGGCCTTCGATCTTCAGATCCTTGGCGCGTTGTTCCCAGTCGGCACGGGTCAGGGTGGTCATGCGAGTGTCCTCCTCTTATTGAATACAAGGGCCAGGCGATGTCCCCCGGCAGCCTCACAGAATTCTTGCCCGGCCAGCCAGCTGTTCGGCTCAAGGCAGCTGCCACCCTAAACCAGCGGCTGGGGATGTTTCAATATATTTGACATAACGCCGGCAAACGCCCTTGCGATGTTCATTTTAATAAACATAGACTTTGGGCTCTCCAACCGCAGGCCAGACGGGACACGCACATGAGCATCCAGGACATCGTCGACTTCAGCCAAGCCAACACCGCCCCCGATCGCTACCGCCCCGCTGCGGAAAAAATCCTCAAGGGCGACCCGGAGCAAACGATCTACAACCACTACAACAGCCCGTGCGGCCAGATGAGCGCCGGGGTGTGGGAAGGCGAGGTCGGGCAATGGAAGGTCAACTACACCGAACACGAGTACTGCGAGATTGTGCAGGGTGTTTCGGTATTGCGAGATGCCGAGGGCAATGCCAAGACCCTGCGCGCCGGCGACCGCTTCGTGATTCCCGCTGGTTTCAGCGGTACCTGGGAAGTGCTGGAGCCGTGCCGCAAGATCTACGTGGTGTTCGAGCAGAAGGCCTGATCAGAAAATCGCAGGCAAAAAAAAGCCCGACTCGTGAGAGACGGGCTTTTTTTCACAAGGAGGAAAATCAATTACTTGATTTTGCCTTCTTTGTAGATCACGTGCTTGCGAACGCGCGGGTCGAACATTTTCTTTTCGAGCTTGTCCGGGGTAGTACGCTTGTTCTTGTCGGTAGTGTAGAAGTGACCAGTACCGGCGCTAGAGATCATTCGAATCAATTCACGCATGATAGAGCTCCTTAGATCTTGCCAGCGGCACGGATTTCGGCCAGCACGACAGTGATGCCACGCTTGTCGATGATACGCATGCCTTTAGCAGATACACGCAGGCGAACAAAACGTTTCTCTTCTTCAACCCAGAAGCGGTGATGCTGCAGGTTCGGCAGGAAACGACGACGGGTTTTGTTATTTGCGTGGGAAATGTTATTCCCAGTCACCGGACCCTTACCGGTAACTTGACAGACTCTCGACATGCCTCAGCCCTCTAAAACCACATGCCCAACCCGGCATGGGTTGGCCGCTTAATCTCTCAGTCATTTGGCGCCAGGCGCCGCGTTTCTTTAGGGTCTTACCGGCTACACCTACAAGCGAAGGAACCGGGCCCCTAGAAAAGAGCGCTGCTTTATACCAGAAAGACCCCAGTGCAACAACAGCCCGTGTGTTTTTACCGGCGTAAATCTTGGCAGCAGACGCCTGAACCGTTGCCAGGAGGGGCCGCTGTAATAGCCGACCGCTCGTCGCACAGAATGATTGACAGCGCACGCCCGCACCGAAAAGTGAAGGGCGAAACGCGCTGAGGCGTCATCAAAACAGCATTTTGGCGAAAAGCACAGGCAAAAATGGGCTAGTCATTTGCCAATCAGACCACTACGGTAGTCTTTTTCCAGACTGCACTCGCAGATGGGCCTTCGATCTGCAAAGGAAACCGAATATGCGCTTCGCTGCCCTACCGCTATTGCTTGCCCCTCTCTTTATGGCGCCACTGGCCCAGGCGGCCACCAACCTGAGTGTGTGTACCGAGGCCAGCCCCGAAGGGTTTGACGTGGTGCAATACAACTCGCTGACCACCACCAACGCCTCGGCCGACGTGCTGATGAACCGCCTGGTGGACTACGACGAGGCCAGCGGCAAGCTGGTGCCTAGCCTGGCGGACAGCTGGGAAGTCTCGCCCGATGGCCTGACCTATACCTTCAAGCTGCACCCGGACGTGAAATTCCACCGCACCGAGTATTTCACTCCTAGCCGCACCCTGACCGCCGAAGACGTGCGCTTCAGCTTCGAGCGCATGCTCGACCCGGCCAACCCATGGCATCAGATCGCCCAGAGCGGCTTCCCACACGCACAATCCCTGCAATTGCCAACACTGGTCAAAAAAATCGACGCGCTCGACCCGCTGACCGTGCGCTTCACCCTGGACCATGCTGACTCCACCTTCCTCGCCGCCCTGAGCATGGGCTTTGCGTCGATCTACCCGGCCGAATACGCCGACAAGCTGCTCAAGGCCGGCACCCCCGAGAAGCTCAACAGCCAGCCGATCGGCACGGGCCCGTTCGTGTTCGTTCGGTTCCAGAAAGACGCCGTGGTGCGCTACAAAGCCAATCCGGACTACTTCGCCGGCAAACCGGCTGTGGATAACTTGATCTTCGCGATCACGCCGGATGCCAATGTGCGCCTGCAGAAACTACATCGTGATGAATGCCAGATCGCGCTGTCGCCCAAGCCCCTGGACGTGGGTGAAGCCGCGAAAGACTCAGCGTTGAAGGTGGAAAAAACCGCTGCGTTCATGACGGCGTTTGTCGCCATCAACAGCCAGCACCCGCCCCTGGACAAGCCGGAAGTGCGCCAGGCCATCAACCTGGCGTTCGACAAGGGCAGCTACCTCAAGGCCGTATTCGAAGGCACCGCCGAAGCCGCCAACGGCCCCTACCCGCCCAACACTTGGAGCTATGCCAAGGACTTGCCGGGTTATCCACAGGACCTCGCCAAGGCCAAGGCCCTGCTGAACCGGGCTGGCCTCAAGGACGGTTTCAAGACCACAATCTGGACCCGCCCCACCGGCAGCCTGCTGAACCCCAACCCGAACCTCGGCGCACAACTGCTGCAGGCTGACCTGGCCAAGGTCGGTATCCAGGCAGAGATCCGCGTGATCGAATGGGGCGAGCTGATCCGCCGCGCCAAGGCCGGCGAGCATGACTTGCTGTTCATGGGCTGGGCCGGCGACAACGGCGACCCGGACAACTTCCTCACGCCGCAATTCTCTTGCGCGGCAGTGAAGTCCGGCACCAACTTCGCCCGTTACTGCGACCCGGCCCTGGACAAGCTGATCAGCGCGGGCAAGACCACCAGCGAACAAGGCGTGCGCAGCAAGCTGTACCAGCAGGCCCAGGCGCAGATCCAGCAGCAGGCACTCTGGCTGCCACTGGCTCACCCCACGGCATTCGCTCTGACCCGCAAGAATGTCGAGGGGTACAAGGTCAGCCCATTCGGCCGACAGGACTTCTCCAACGTCAGCCTGAAACCCTGACCCCGCCGTGTAGGAGCCGGCTTGCCGGCGATGGCGTCCCGTTTCATTGATGCTATCGCCGGCAAGCCGGCGCCTACAGCCATCCGTACTCAGCCATCGACAGCGGGTCGCCATCACCCACGATGATGTGATCCAGCACGCGCACGTCCACCACCTCCAAGGCCTTCTGCAGCAACTTGGTCATTTTTCGATCAGCCGCACTCGGTTCGGCATTCCCGGAAGGATGGTTGTGACACAGGATCAGCGCCGCCGCGTTGTAGGCCAGGGCACGCTTGACCACCTGTCGGGGGTAAACGACCGCAGAGTCGATGGTGCCCTGAAACAACGCCTCGAACCCCAGCACCCGGTGCTTCGAGTCCAGAAACAGGCAACCAAACGTCTCGTGGGGTTCATGCCGCAACAGCGCCTTGAGGTAACTGCGCACCGCCAGCGGGCTCTCCAGTACCGAATCGCTGCGCAGTTTCTCTGCCATATGGCGCCGGGACATTTCGAGCACCGCCTGCAACTGGGCAAACTTCGCCGGCCCCAAGCCTAGATGCTGGCTGAACAGCGCCTGACTGGCCTCAAGCAGTGGGCGCAGACCACCGAACTGCGCCAACAAGTGGCGCGCCAGATCCACCGCACTACGGCCGGAAACGCCGGTGCGCAGGAAGATCGCCAACAACTCGGCGTCGGAAAGACTCGCCGCGCCCCCCTCCAAAAGCTTCTCCCGTGGTCGCTCCGCCAAGGGCCAATCGCGAATACTCATCCCACCTCCGTGTGTACGTGCGCCGCTGTTGCCAGGCAGACGCTGTGTTATCTTAAGCCCTCTTTTTTGCCTGCGATTTCCCCTGGGGAGGGGGCGTCGCAGGCGTCACTGAACTGGCATCACTGAACTGGAAAGGCAAACCAATGCAGCGTCTGTATCGGAAACGCATCGTTCTCGGCGTCGGCGGCGGCATCGCCGCCTACAAGAGCGCAGAGCTGGTTCGCAGGCTCCTGGACCAAGGCGCCGAAGTGCGCGTGGTCATGACCCGTGGTGGCAGCGAGTTCATCACCCCATTGACCATGCAGGCCCTCTCCGGCCACCCGGTGCACCTCGACCTGCTCGACCCGGCAGCCGAAGCCGCCATGGGCCATATCGAACTGGCCAAATGGGCTGACCTGGTGCTGATCGCCCCGGCCACCGCCGACCTGATCGCCCGCCTGGCCCAGGGCATCGCCGATGACCTGCTGACCACCCTGGTGCTGGCCACCGACGCCACCGTCGCCATCGCCCCGGCCATGAACCAGGCCATGTGGCGCGACCCGGCGACCCAGGCCAACACCCAACTCCTGCAAAGCCGTGGCCTCAAGGTGTTCGGCCCGGCCTCCGGCAGCCAGGCCTGTGGCGACGTCGGCATGGGCCGCATGCTCGAAGCCACCGACCTGGCGCTGTGCGCCGCCGAGTGCTTCCAACACTTGGCCCTGACCGGCAAGCACGTACTGATCACCGCCGGCCCGACCCAGGAAAACATCGACCCGGTGCGCTACATCACCAACCATAGCTCAGGAAAAATGGGCTTTGCCTTGGCCGAAGCGGCGGTTGAGGCAGGCGCGCGCGTCACCCTCATCACGGGGCCGGTGCATTTACCGACCCCTGATCGGGTCACGCGAATCGACGTAGTCAGCGCCCGCGATATGCTGGCGGCCTGCGAAGCGGCCATTCCCTGCGACCTGTTCATCGCCTCGGCAGCGGTTGCAGACTACCGCCCGGAAGTCGTCGCCCCGCAAAAGCTCAAGAAAGATCCTACGAGCGGCGACGGCCTGCTCCTGCAAATGGTGCGCAACCCGGACATCCTGGCCACCATCGCCACCCGTCCGGACCGTCCGTTCAGTGTCGGCTTCGCCGCCGAGACCGAACACCTGCTGGATTACGCCGCACGTAAATTGAAAGACAAAAACCTCGACCTGATCGTTGCCAATGATGTCGCCAACCCGAGCATCGGCTTCAACAGCGAGGAAAACGCCTGCAGCGTGATCGACCGCGACCTGCACGCCACCCTTTTCGCCCAGACCAGCAAGGGCAAGATTGCCCGCCAACTGATCTCTTTTATCGCCCAACGGCTGAACCAGGTTTAATTCACATGCACGCTTTGCAAGCCAAGATCCTCGACCCACGTATCGGTACCGACTTCCCACTGCCGGCCTACGCCACACCGGGCTCTGCCGGCCTGGACCTGCGCGCCATGCTCAAAGAGGACACTGTCCTTGAACCGGGCCAGACCGTCCTGATTCCGACCGGCCTGTCGATCTACGTCGGCGACCCCGGTCTGGCGGCGCTGATCCTGCCGCGCTCCGGCCTGGGCCACAAACATGGCATCGTGCTGGGCAACCTCGTGGGGCTGATCGACTCCGATTACCAGGGCGAACTGATGGTGTCGTGCTGGAACCGTGGCCAGACCGCGTTCAACATCGTTGTCGGTGAACGCATCGCCCAGCTGGTGCTGGTACCGGTGGTACAGGCGCACTTCGAGCTGGTTGAGGAATTTGTTGAAACACAACGCGGCGCAGGTGGTTTTGGGCATTCCGGCAGCCACTGACTAAGCTGAATCAGGCCGGGCGCCCTGCCCGGCCCGATGCCACCGCATGGCTTTCCAGGATGAAGAATGCGCGCACCTTATCAGCGAGATTTCGTCATTGAAATCAATGCATTACACGCAAAAAAGCACGGAGCGCGAGCGCCGATGGCATTTTTGCACCACGAACTCTCTGCCGAAAACGCCGTCATACCCTTCAGTTTGAGCCCGCCGGTCAGCCACATTCAGGCCAGCTTTGCCCCCTTCAGATGGAGTTTCCCCCCGCGATGAGTACCGCAGCCCGAGTAGCCCCGACTTTTCCCGACAGCATCTTTCGCGCCTATGACATTCGTGGCGTAGTGCCCAAGACCCTGACTGCCGAAACCGCCTACTGGATTGGCCGTGCCATCGGCGCCCAGAGCCTGGCCCAGGATGAGCCCAACGTCTCGGTAGGCCGTGACGGCCGCCTGTCCGGCCCGGAACTGGTCGAGCAACTGATCCAGGGCCTTGCCGACAGCGGCTGCCACGTCAGCGACGTCGGCCTGGTGCCAACACCCGCGCTGTACTACGCCGCCAATGTACTGGCTGGCAAATCCGGCGTGATGCTCACGGGCAGCCATAACCCATCGGACTACAACGGCTTCAAGATCGTCATCGCTGGCGACACCCTCGCCAACGAACAGATTCAGGCCCTGCACAACCGCCTGAAGACCAACGACCTGACCAGCGGCAAGGGCAGCATCACCAAAGTCGACATCCTGCAACGCTACTCTGATGAAATCACCCGTGACGTCAAACTCGCACGCCGCCTGAAAGTGGTGGTGGATTGCGGCAATGGCGCGGCCGGCGTGATCGCCCCACAGCTGCTCGAAGCCCTGAACTGCGAAGTGATCCCGCTGTTTTGCGAGGTCGACGGCAACTTCCCCAACCATCACCCGGACCCAGGCAAGCCTGAGAACCTGGTGGACCTGATCGCCAAGGTCAAGGAAACCGGGGCCGATGTCGGCCTGGCCTTCGACGGTGACGGCGACCGCGTGGGTGTGGTGACCAATACCGGCGAAAACGTGTTCGCCGACCGCCTGCTGATGCTGTTCGCCCGCGATGTGGTGGCGCGCAACGCCAACGCCGAGATCATCTTCGACGTGAAGTGCACCCGCCGCCTGACGCCGCTGATCAAGGAATACGGCGGGCGCCCACTAATGTGGAAGACCGGCCACTCGTTGATCAAAAAGAAAATGAAGGAAACCGGCGCCCTGCTGGCCGGTGAAATGAGCGGCCACGTGTTTTTCAAGGAGCGCTGGTTCGGCTTTGACGACGGTATTTACAGTGCCGCCCGTCTGCTGGAGATCCTCAGCAAGGAAAAATCCACGGCGCAGGAGCTGTTTCAGACCTTCCCGAATGATATTTCTACGCCAGAGATCAATATCCATGTGACCGAAGAGAGCAAATTCAGCATCATTGACGCACTGCACGATGCGCAATGGGGCGAAGGCGCCAACCTGACCACCATTGATGGTGTGCGAGTCGATTACGCCAAAGGCTGGGGCCTGGTTCGCGCGTCCAACACCACACCGGTGCTGGTCCTGCGTTTCGAGGCGGATACCGAGGCTGAGTTGCAGCGCATCAAGGACGTGTTCCACGCCCAGTTGAAACGTGTTGCCCCTGATCTCCAATTACCGTTCTGATTTTTTACCGGAGCCCTGAATGACCCTCGAACGCGAAGCCGCTGCCAACACTGCCAAGGTCTTGTCCGAAGCGTTGCCTTACATCCGACGCTATGTCGGCAAGACGCTGGTGATCAAGTACGGCGGCAATGCCATGGAAAGCGACGAGCTGAAAACCGGCTTTGCCCGCGACATCGTGTTGATGAAAGCCGTGGGAATCAACCCGGTGGTGGTTCACGGTGGCGGCCCGCAAATCGGCGACCTGCTCAAGCGCTTGTCGATCGAGAGCCACTTCATCGATGGCATGCGCGTCACGGATGCGCAGACCATGGACGTGGTGGAGATGGTCCTCGGCGGCCAGGTCAACAAGGACATCGTCAACCTGATCAACCGCCATGGCGGCAGCGCCATCGGCCTGACCGGCAAGGATGCGGAGCTGATCCGTGCGAAAAAACTGACGGTAACCCGCCAGACGCCGGAAATGACCCAGCCGGAAATCATCGACATCGGCCAAGTGGGCGAAGTGGTTGGCGTAAACACCGACCTGCTGAACCTGCTGGTCAAGGGTGATTTCATCCCGGTGATCGCGCCAATCGGCGTGGGTGCCAACGGTGAGTCCTACAACATCAACGCCGACCTCGTGGCCGGCAAGGTGGCCGAAGCGCTGAAAGCCGAAAAGCTGATGCTGCTGACCAACATCGCCGGCCTGATGGACAAGGAAGGCAAGGTGTTGACCGGCCTGACCACCCAGCAAGTCGACGACCTGATCGCCGACGGCACCATCTACGGCGGCATGCTGCCGAAGATCCGTTGCGCACTGGAAGCGGTGCAAGGCGGCGTGGGCAGCTCGCTGATCATCGATGGCCGGGTGCCGAATGCGGTGCTGCTGGAGATCTTCACGGATACCGGCATGGGTACGCTGATCAGTAATCGCAAGCGTCCTTAACTGCCGCACATAAAAAAGCCCCGCTCAATCAAATTGAGCGGGGCTTTTTTATTTGTACTCGGTCCAAATGTGGGAGCTGGCTTGCCTGCGATGACGGCGGCACATTCAACAATTCCGTCGCCTGATACGCCGCTATCGCGGGCAAGCCCGCTCCCACATGGGGATGATTTGGGTCAGACGCCAAATTGCTCGCGGTAGGCGCGAACAGCAGGCAGATGCTGCTTGAGCTGCGGATCATCTTCCAGGAACTGCAGTACCTGGTTCAACGACACGATGCTCACCACCGGAATGCCGAAGTCGCGCTCCACTTCCTGGATCGCCGACAATTCGCCGTTGCCACGCTCCTGACGATTCAGCGCGATCAGTACGCCGGCGGCCTTGGCGCCTTCCTGGGAAGCGATGATCTGCATCACTTCACGGATAGCGGTGCCAGCGGTGATCACGTCGTCGATAATCAGCACTTCGCCCTTGAGCGGAGCGCCGACCAGGCTTCCGCCTTCGCCGTGAGCCTTGGCTTCTTTGCGGTTGAAGCACCAAGGCAGGTCCTGGCCATGATGCTCGGCCAACGCCACGGCAGTCGCCGCCGCCAGGGGGATACCCTTGTAGGCCGGGCCGAACAGCACGTCGAACGGAATACCGCTTTCAACGATGGCGGCCGCATAGAAACGACCCAGCTGGGCCAGAGCCGAACCCGAGTTGAACAAGCCAGCATTGAAGAAATACGGGCTGGTGCGCCCGGACTTGAGGGTGAACTCGCCGAAGCGTAAAACGCCGCGATCGATGGCAAAACGAATGAAATCGCGTTGATACGCCTGCATGAAAAAAGCCTCAGATACCACGGATTTAGCTAATTAGGTAGACGGCGTGTATCATACACGCACGCGATTTTTGGGGCCATTTATGCGGATCATCAGTGTGAACGTCAATGGTATTCAGGCTGCAGTCGAGCGTGGTTTGCTCAGTTGGCTGCAAGCACAGAATGCCGACGTCATCTGCCTGCAGGACACCCGCGCCTCCGCCTTTGAACTGGACGACCCAGCCTTCCAACTGGATGGCTACTTCCTTTATGCCTGCGATGCCGAAGTGCCCACCCAAGGTGGCGTGGCTTTGTACTCGCGGTTGCAACCCAAGGCGGTCATCAGCGGCCTCGGCTTCGAGACAGCCGACCGCTACGGGCGCTACCTGCAAGCCGATTTCGACAAGGTCAGCATCGCGACCTTGCTGCTCCCTTCGGGGCAGAACGGCGATGAAGACTTGAACCAGAAGTTCAAGCTAATGGACGACTTCGCCCGTTACTTGGATAAACAGCGGCGCAAACGTCGCGAGTACATTTACTGTGGCTCGCTGTACGTGGCGCAACAAAAGCTGGATATCAAGAACTGGCGCGACAGCCAGCAATCCCCGGGTTTCCTGGCGCCGGAACGTGCCTGGATGGACGAGATTGTCGGCAACATGGGCTACGTGGATGCCCTGCGTGAAGTCAGCCGAGAGGGCGACCAGTACAGCTGGTGGCCGGATAACGAACAGGCCGAGATGCTCAACCTGGGTTGGCGTTTCGACTACCAGTTGCTGACCCCAGGTCTGCGCCGGTTCGTTCGCAGTGCGCGCTTGCCGCGTCAGCCGCGCTTCTCGCAGCACGCGCCGCTGATCGTGGACTACGACTGGACACTGACCATCTGAGGTCTTTTTCCAGGCACAAAAAAACCGACATTGCTGTCGGTTTTTTTGTGGGCGTTCATTATTTGACCAGTCGCCAGGTCAAGGGGTAGCGATAGGCGATCCCCTTATTGGCCTTGATCGCACCAATGATCGTCAGCACTACGCTGGCGATGGCCAGGGCCGTCATCAGGAAGAATCCGATCACCGCAAAGGCCAGCACGATGCACACGATCCAGGCGATGGCCACGGTAATCTGGAAATTCAGCGCTTCCTTGCCCTGATCATCGATGAACGGGCTGACTTCCTTCTTCATCTGCCACAGGATCAGCGGCCCCACGACACTGCCGAAGGGGAACACAAACCCCAGAAACGCCGCGAGATGACACAACATCGCACTTTGACGCACTTCGTAGGAAAGCGAGGGTTGCGGCAGTTGGCTGTCATTCATGGCGTTTCTCCTTGAGGCCGACCGGCTCAGTCAGCCAGTGCGGCGTTTTGCAGTTCGAAGATCTCGGTCATGCCTTTCTGGGCCAGCGCGAGCATGGCATTCAGCTCAGCCGGCTGGAATGGCGCGCCTTCGGCAGTGCCCTGCACTTCGATGAAACCACCGGTGCTGGTCATGACCACGTTCAGGTCGGTCTCGGCCGCCGAGTCCTCCAGGTAATCCAGGTCCAGTACAGGCTCGCCCTGGTACATGCCCACCGAAACGGCAGCGATCATTTGCTTGAGCGGGTCGCCGCCCTTCAGGCCGCCGCGCTTCTTGATCACTTTGAGCGCATCGACCAACGCCACCATGGCGCCGGTGATGGATGCAGTGCGAGTGCCGCCGTCAGCCTGGATCACATCGCAGTCGACGTACAGGGTCACGTCGCCCAGCTTGGACATATCCAGGGCTGCGCGCAGGGAGCGGCCGATCAGGCGCTGGATTTCCAGGGTACGGCCGCCTTGCTTGCCACGGCTGGCTTCACGCTGGTTACGCTCGCCGGTGGCGCGCGGCAGCATGCCGTATTCGGCGGTCAACCAGCCCTGGCCCTGCCCCTTGAGGAAACGTGGCACGCCATTTTCGACGCTGACGGTGCAGATAACCTTGGTATCGCCAAACTCGACCAGTACAGAACCCTCGGCGTGTTTGGTGTAGTTGCGGGTGATGCGGATCGAGCGGAGCTGATCGGCAGCGCGACCACTTGGACGTTTCATAGGGGATACCTGTACTGAGGACGAAAAACTGCCGAGCATTATAGAGCCGTGAACCGCTTCGGGGCACTGCTAAAAAATTCGGTTACCAATGGTCGAGTTTGGGCGCGTCCGCCCCACTGCGCTACAATCCTGCGCCTTCTTAACCATCAGCCCGTGTTTGCGGGCTGCAACGCGAGGTACCTCCATGGTGCACAGCATGACCGCCTTCGCCCGCGTCGAAAAAGCCGGCGCCCAAGGCACCCTGAGCTGGGAACTGCGCTCGGTCAACAGCCGCTACCTGGAGCCGCACCTGCGCCTGCCGGAATCGTTCCGCGACCTCGAAGGCGCCGTGCGCGAGGCACTGCGCCAGGGCATTTCCCGCGGCAAGCTGGAATGCACCCTGCGCTTTACCGAGGAAACCACCGGCAAGCCGCTGCAGGTCGACCGCGACCGTGCCGCGCAACTGGTCGCCGCCGCCGAAACCATCGCCGGTCTGATCAAGCAGCCCGCCGCGCTGAACCCTTTGGAAGTGCTGGCCTGGCCTGGCGTGCTGGTGGCCGACGCCACCGACCCACAGGCCCTCAACGCCGAAGCCCTCGCCCTGTTCACTCAAGGTTTGAAGGAGCTGAAAGCCGGTCGCGAGCGCGAAGGCGCCGAACTGGCCCGCCTGATCAGCGAGCGCCTGACCGCCATCGAAGAAGACGTGGTCACCCTGCGCGAACTGGTGCCCCAGATGCTCGCCACCCAGCGCCAGAAGGTCCTCGACCGTTTCGCCGACATGAAGGCCGACCTCGATCCGACGCGTCTGGAGCAGGAAATGGTGCTGCTCGCACAAAAAAGCGACGTGGCCGAGGAGCTCGACCGCCTGAGTACCCATATCCTTGAAGTGCGCCGCGTGCTCAAGTCGGCGGGTGCCGCCGGTCGGCGCCTGGACTTCCTGATGCAGGAACTCAACCGCGAAGCCAATACACTGGGCTCCAAGGCTTTCGATCCGCGCAGCACCACGGCTGC
Organism: Pseudomonas sp. BIGb0164; assembly: GCF_024810135.1. Taxonomy (NCBI): domain Bacteria; kingdom Pseudomonadati; phylum Pseudomonadota; class Gammaproteobacteria; order Pseudomonadales; family Pseudomonadaceae; genus Pseudomonas; species Pseudomonas sp. BIGb0164. The sequence goes on from NZ_JANUEA010000003.1 coordinate 483,877, forward strand.
GGTCAACCTCAAGGTGTTGATCGAGCAGATGCGCGAACAAGTACAGAATATTGAGTAAGGCAACTTCCATGACCCACAGCACCGGCACCCTTTACATCATTTCCGCCCCCTCGGGCGCGGGCAAGAGCAGCCTGGTCAAGGCCCTGACCGACGCCGACGAGCAGATCCGCATCTCGGTCTCCCACACCACCCGCGCCATGCGCCCGGGTGAGGTGAACGGCGTGCACTATCACTTCGTCGAGCGCACCGAGTTCGTGAAGATGATCGAGCACGGCGACTTCCTGGAGCGCGCCGAAGTGTTCGGCAACCTCTACGGCACCTCGCAAAGCCACCTGCAGCAAACCCTGGACGAAGGCCACGACCTGATCCTGGAAATCGACTGGCAGGGTGCCGAGCAGGTACGCCAGCTGATGCCCAAGGCGCGTTCGATCTTCATCCTGCCGCCGTCCCTGGAAGCTTTGCACCAGCGCCTGACCAACCGCGGCCAGGACAGCGACGAGATCATCGAAGGCCGCATGCGTGAGGCCGTCAGCGAAATGAGCCACTACGTCGACTACGACTACCTGATCATTAACGACGACTTTTCCCACGCGCTGGAGGATTTGAAGGCGATTTTCCGCACCAATCAGCTCCAGCAAAAGCGCCAACAGCAGCGTTTCGGCAAATTGCTGGCCGAACTGCTCGGTTGATTGGCTCTTCCCAAAATGGCTGCAAGGGCTTTACATTGGTGCTTGCAGCGGTTTTACGAAGGCTCGCGAAAAATCAGCGCTTCCCTAAACGCTGGTGATTTTTTAAACTGCTCAGTCCGCTCGCCCAACCGGGCAGCGCGCATCTTGCATTCGCTCCGAGGAATACCATGGCCCGCGTAACCGTTGAAGACTGCCTAGAACACGTGGATAACCGCTTTGAGCTGGTCATGCTCTCTACCAAGCGTGCCCGTCAACTGGCCACTGGCGGCAAAGAGCCCCTGGTCCAGTGGGAAAACGACAAGCCTACCGTTGTAGCCCTGCGTGAAATCGCTGAAGGCCTGATGAGCTACGAGTTCATCGCCAACGCTGAAATCGTTGAAGACGAACCGCTGTTTGCAGCGTTCGAGGACGAGTCCAACGAGGCCGTCTAAGCCTATGCCTGGTCGACGTAGCACGGCGCGGGGTCACAGCCAACGGCAGGAGTTAACACTTTGCCGAGCATAGACGCCCTCGCCGATCGCTTATCGACCTACCTCGGCCCAGACCAGGTCAACCTGGTCCGCCGAGCGTATTTCTACGCCGAACAAGCCCACGACGGCCAACGCCGCCGCAGCGGCGAGGCGTATGTCACCCATCCTCTTGCGGTGGCAAACATTCTTGCCGAGATGCACATGGACCATCAGAGCCTGATGGCCGCGATGCTGCATGACGTGATCGAAGACACCGGCATCGCCAAGGAAGCGCTCAGCGCGCAGTTTGGCGAAACCGTGGCCGAACTGGTCGACGGGGTCAGCAAACTGACCCAGATGAACTTTGAGACCAAGGCCGAAGCCCAGGCGGAAAACTTCCAGAAGATGGCCATGGCCATGGCCCGCGATATCCGGGTAATTCTGGTCAAGCTGGCCGACCGGCTGCACAACATGCGCACGCTGGAAGTGCTGTCTGGCGAAAAACGCCGGCGCATCGCCAAGGAAACCCTGGAAATCTACGCGCCCATTGCCAACCGGCTGGGCATGCACGCCATTCGCATCGAATTCGAAGACCTCGGCTTCAAGGCCATGCACCCGATGCGTTCAGCGCGCATCTACCAGGCGGTCAAGCGCGCCCGGGGCAACCGCAAGGAAATCGTCAACAAGATCGAAGAGTCCCTGAGCCATTGCCTGGCGATCGACGAGATCGAGGGCGAGGTCAGCGGCCGGCAGAAACACATCTACGGCATCTATAAAAAGATGCGCGGCAAGCGCCGGGCCTTCAACGAGATCATGGACGTGTACGCGTTCCGGATCATCGTAGACAAGGTCGACACCTGCTACCGTGTGCTGGGCGCTGTACATAATTTGTACAAACCCCTGCCGGGGCGCTTCAAGGACTACATCGCGATCCCCAAGGCCAACGGCTATCAATCGTTGCATACCACGCTGTTCGGTATGCATGGCGTGCCGATCGAGATCCAGATCCGCACCCGCGAAATGGAAGAGATGGCCAACAACGGCATCGCCGCCCATTGGCTGTACAAATCCAGCGGTGACGAGCAGCCAAAAGGCACCCATGCCCGTGCCCGCCAGTGGGTCAAGGGCGTGCTGGAAATGCAGCAACGTGCCGGCAACTCCCTCGAATTTATCGAAAGTGTGAAGATCGACCTGTTCCCGGACGAGGTCTACGTGTTCACGCCCAAAGGCCGGATCATGGAGCTGCCCAAAGGCTCCACGGCGGTCGACTTCGCTTATGCGGTGCACACCGACGTGGGCAACAGCTGCATTGCCTGTCGGATCAATCGTCGTCTCGCGCCGCTGTCCGAACCGCTGCAAAGCGGCTCCACGGTCGAGATCGTCAGCGCACCGGGCGCACGCCCGAACCCGGCCTGGTTGAACTTCGTGGTCACCGGCAAGGCGCGCACCCACATCCGCCACGCCCTGAAGCTGCAGCGCCGCTCCGAGTCCATCAGCCTCGGCGAGCGCTTGCTGAACAAGGTGCTCAACGGCTTCGACAGCGCCCTGGACAAGATCCCGGCCGAGCGCGTCCAAGCGATGCTCCACGAATACCGTCAGGAAACCATCGAGGACCTGCTGGAAGATATCGGCCTGGGCAACCGCATGGCCTACGTGGTCGCCCGTCGCCTGCTCGGCGAAGGCGAACAGTTGCCAAGCCCCGAAGGCCCGCTGGCGATTCGCGGCACCGAGGGCCTGGTGCTCAGCTACGCCAAGTGCTGCACGCCGATCCCGGGCGACCCGATTGTCGGTCACCTGTCGGCGGGCAAAGGCATGGTGGTGCACCTGGACAACTGCCGCAACATCACCGAAATCCGCCACAACCCGGAAAAATGCATCCAGCTCTCGTGGGCCAAGGATGTCACCGGCGAATTCAACGTCGAGCTGCGGGTGGAGCTGGAACACCAGCGCGGCCTGATCGCGCTGCTGGCCAGCAGCGTCAACGCGGCCGACGGCAATATCGAGAAAATCAGCATGGACGAGCGCGATGGCCGCATCAGCGTGGTCCAGTTGGTGGTCAGCGTCCACGACCGCGTGCACCTGGCCCGCGTGATCAAGAAACTGCGCGCCTTGACCGGGGTCATCCGCATCACCCGCATGCGTGCCTAACCCACTTCATTACAAGGAGTCACACATGACCAAGACCGTTATCACCAGCGACAAGGCCCCGGCCGCCATCGGCACCTACTCCCAGGCAATCAAGGCGGGCAACACCGTCTACATGTCCGGCCAGATCCCGCTGGACCCGAAGACCATGGAACTGGTGGAAGGCTTCGAAGCCCAGACCGTACAGGTCTTCGAGAACCTCAAGTCCGTTGCCGAAGCCGCTGGCGGTTCGTTCAAGGACATCGTCAAGCTGAACATCTTCCTCACTGACCTGAGCCACTTCGCCAAGGTCAACGAGATCATGGGCAAGTACTTCGAACAACCCTACCCAGCCCGTGCCGCCATCGGCGTTGCCGCCCTGCCAAAGGGCGCACAGGTTGAGATGGACGCGATTCTGGTCATCGAGTAAAACACCCGGCGCAGCCCCCAAAGGCTGCGCCGACTTTGTTTCAGAAGGATTTCGTAATGCGCAAAGCGCTTGTAGCCTCATCGTTGCTCGCCCTGTTGCTCGGCGGCTGTGCCAGCAACCCCGCCGACCTGGATGTGAGCGGCACCTGGATCAACCAGGTCGCCATCGATGCGGCAGCCAAGGGCGGCCCTTTGCGTGAAGCCCTGCAAACCTATGGCCCCAACCTTGAATGGGAAGTGAACACCAAGGCTTCGCAGGCACGCTACTACAACGGTTTTGAAGTAGCCGAAGGCAAGTTGCTCGGTGAGAAATCCGGCGCCTGGAGCGTGGACTTCTACGGCAGCACAGCCACCGAACTCAAACGCAAAGGCAAGCAACTGCTGCAAGTGGCCAATGACAACGAGCCTGAGCAGCTGTTCGCCCGCGCCAAAGACCCTGCCCCGGAAGGCGCGCCGCTGGGCGCCAACTTCGAACGCGCACTGTATGCGGCCTACATGGGCGGGGATTGGAAGATCAAAGACGGCAACGGTGACGGCGCCACCGTACAGTTCCAGGCCAATGGCCAAGTGGCTGGCCTGCCGGGCGTCGACCAGTATTCGCTGTGCCTGGCGGGCGACTGCGCCTCCATGAGCGGCGGTTACGACAGCATCTGGCTGCAACTGAACGGCAAGGGCAATCCGTGGATCTTTGCTCGCAAGGGCAAGCAACTGGAAATCTTCCAGGCGGTGAACACTGCGCAGGCGGATGAAGTGCCGCAGTTCACCCCAGGCCCTCGCCAATGGCTGCTGGAAAAACAGTAAGCACGGCATCACATAGATCTGAATGTGGGAGCTGGCTTGCCTGCGATGACGGTGTCACATCCAATGCAGATGTGACTGACACACCGCTATCGCAGGCAAGCCAGCTCCCAGATTTTTTACCGCGTTTCAGCCTTTGAGAATCGCGGCATAGCCTTCGCGATACGTTGGATACGTCGGTTTCCAGCCCAACGCCTTGACCCGTGCATTACTGCACTGCTTGCTCCCCGCACGCCGCACGCTCGCGTCGTCCGCCCATTCGGTCACGCCCAAGTACTCACGCAACCAACCCACCACCTCGGCCAACGGTGCCGGCGCATCGTCGACGCCAATGTAGACCTTATCCAACGCGCCGCCCTGCTCCACGTGCCGCAACAAAAACGCCAGCAAGCCCGCCGCGTCATCTGCATGGATGCGGTTGCCATACAAAGGCGGATCGATGGCCACGCGGTAGCCCTGGCGCACCTGGGTCAGCAGCCACTCACGGCCCGGGCCGTAAATGCCCGTCAGGCGAACGATGCTCGCGGGGATGCCGCTGCTGAGCGCCACTTGCTCGGCTTCAAGCATGACCTTTCCGGAATACCCCTGCGCCTGGGTGTCGGACGTTTCGTCGACCCACTCGCCATTCTGCTGCCCATACACACTGCTGCTGGATACAAACAGCAGGTGTTTCGGCGCCTGACCGTAGTCCTGCAGCCACTCCAACACATGCTGCAAACCTTGCACATAAGCAGCGCGATAGCCGGCTTCATCGTGATCGGTCGCCGCCGCGCAATACACCAGATAATCCACGCCACCGATCGGCCAAGTGTCGGGGCAGTCTTTGTTGAACAGGTCACCAGCGATGCCGATCACCCCCTGTGGAAGCCGCGAAATATCGCGGCGCAGGCCATGGACCTCCCATCCAGAGGCGAGCAACTGGCTAGCCAGCCGACTACCCACATCACCGCAACCGGCAATCACAACAGAAGGCGCAGACATTACAAAACTCCATGACTAAAGGCGCAGATTAGCCGCCGGAGATGACCAGCGGCCAGTAAAAGGACAAATTAAGTAACTGTATTACTTTTGTTAACAAGAATTACTTGCAATAATAACCACCCATTTGTCCTCGACCCCCACGGGTCTGGCAGGACGATCACTCATTTTTTCTCTCAGGTCCGGCCAGCATGACACGTAATACAAACCCCGCTTCGCCAACCAAGCCTCACAGCCCATCCCGCGCCTGGCGCGCGATTGCTGCGTTGCTGTTCAGCGTAATGCTGGCGCCGACCGCCGCATTCGCTGACGCCACTGCCCCAGCCGCTCCGGCTGCTGCCGAGCACAACGCAGCCACCCCGGCAGCGCCTGGCGCGGCACCTGCGGCCACCGACCCGGCCCAGGCTGCAGCCCCTGCCCCAGCCGACGACTCCGGCGTCGTGCTGGAAGAAGACAACTCCCTGGGCATGGCCCACGACCTGTCCCCATGGGGCATGTACCAGAACGCAGACGTCGTGGTGAAAGCCGTGATGATCGGCCTGGCCATCGCCTCGATCATCACCTGGACCATCTGGATCGCCAAAGGCTTTGAGCTGCTGGGCGCCAAACGCCGCCTGCGCACTGAAATCGTCCACCTGAAAAAGGCCACCACCCTCAAGGAAGCGAGCGAAACCGCGACCAAGAAGGGCACCCTGGCCAACCTGCTGGTCCACGACGCGCTGGAAGAAATGCGCCTGTCGGCCAACACCCGCGAAAAAGAAGGCATCAAGGAACGCGTCAGCTTCCGCCTGGAGCGCCTGGTCGCTGCCTGCGGTCGCAACATGAGCAGCGGCACCGGCGTGCTGGCAACCATCGGCTCCACCGCTCCCTTCGTGGGCCTGTTCGGCACCGTGTGGGGCATCATGAACAGCTTCATCGGCATCGCCAAGACCCAGACCACCAACCTCGCCGTCGTTGCCCCTGGCATCGCCGAAGCCCTCCTGGCCACGGCCCTGGGCCTGGTTGCCGCGATTCCTGCCGTGGTGATCTACAACGTCTTCGCCCGCTCCATCGCCGGCTACAAGGCCCAGGTGTCGGACGCGTCGGCAGAAGTGCTGCTGCTGGTCAGCCGTGACCTCGACCACCTGCCTACCGAGCGCAGCTCGCAACCGCACATGGTGAAAGTGGGGTAATCGGCCATGGGCCTGCATTTGAATCAAGGCGACGACGAACTCGTCGAGAACCACGAAATCAACGTCACGCCGTTCATCGACGTGATGCTGGTGCTGCTGATCATCTTCATGGTGGCAGCCCCCCTGGCGACCGTGGACATCAAGGTCGACCTGCCTGCGTCCAGCGCCAAGCCTGCGCCGCGGCCGGAAAAACCGATTTTCCTCAGCGTGAAGGCCGACCAGCGCCTGTTCCTGGGCGAAGAAGAAGTCAAAGCGGAAACCCTGGGCCCGGTGCTCGACGCCAAGACCCAAGGCAAGAAAGACACGACCATCTTCTTCCAGGCCGACAAGGGCGTGGACTACGGTGACCTGATGAGCGTGATGGATGCCCTGCGGGCAGCCGGCTATCTCAAGGTCGGCCTGGTCGGACTTGAGACGGCAGCCAAGAAATGATCACGACGCGCCACAAACTGACGCGGTATGGCACCAGCCTCGCCGTCGTGCTGGGCGTGCATGCCGTCGCGATCATCATCGCGCTCCAATGGTCTGCGCCGCATCAGGTGCAGTTGCCGCCGGCGGCCATGGTCATCGACCTGGCACCGATGCCAGCTCCACCCCCTCCGGCTCCGCCCAAGGTGATTACGCCGCCGCAGCCGCCTGCACCGGTGGAAGAGCTGCCCCTGCCGAAGCTGGCCGAGGCGCCCAAGCCAACGATCCAGGTGCCCAAGCCGGTCAAGCCAAAACCCAAGCCGCAACCGCCCAAGCCCGTGGAGAAAAAGCCCGAGCCGCCCAAGGAGAAACCCTCCGAGGAGCCGCCGAGCGAAACGCCACCGACCAACGCGCCCGCTGAAAAATCGGCCCAACCGGCTCCCGGCCCGTCGCCTCAGCAGATCGCGGCCAAGGCGTCCTGGGAAGGCACCCTGCTGGCTCACCTGCAGAAGTACAAGAAGTATCCGCCAGGCGCCTTGCAGCGTGGCAAGGAAGGCATGAACCGTCTGCGCTTTGTGGTGGATGGCGAAGGCAATGTGCTGTCCTTCGAGTTGGTGGGCCGCTCCGGCAACTCCGACCTGGACCGTGCAACCCTGGCCATGATCCGTGATGCCCAGCCACTGCCTAAGCCACCGGCTGACATGTTGAAAGGCGGCAGCATCGAAATTGTTGCGCCGTTCGTTTACAACATCGAGAAACGCCGCCGCTAACACCTGTAGGAGCTGGCTTGCCAGCTCCTACATTGATTTACTGCATCAGCAAAATCCTCCCTATTCCCCGCTCAATCCCCACCAAAGTTCTGATAACGTGCGTCTATCGATTGCAGCCGGTATGCTTGGCCCGCAACCTCATGGACGCTCGCTATGACTCTTACAGAATTACGCTACATCGTGACCCTCGCCCAAGAGCAGCACTTCGGCCACGCGGCCGAGCGTTGCCATGTCAGCCAGCCGACGCTGTCGGTGGGTGTGAAAAAGCTTGAAGACGAACTCGGTGTGCTGATTTTCGAGCGCAGCAAGAGCGCCGTGCGCCTGACTCCGGTGGGCGAAGGTATCGTTGCCCAGGCCCAGAAGGTCCTGGAGCAAGCCCAAAGCATTCGCGAACTGGCCCAGGCCGGCAAAAACCAGCTGACAGCACCGCTCAAAGTCGGCGCCATCTACACCGTCGGCCCGTACCTGTTCCCGCACCTGATCCCGCAACTGCACCGTGTTGCGCCGCAGATGCCGCTGTACATCGAAGAAAACTTCACCCACGTACTGCGCGACAAACTGCGCAACGGCGAGCTGGACGCGATCATCATCGCCCTGCCGTTCAACGAGGCGGACGTGCTCACGCTACCGCTCTACGATGAGCCGTTCTACGTGCTGATGCCGGCCACCCACCCGTGGACGCAAAAAGACACCATCGACGCCGGCCTGCTCAACGACAAGAGCCTGCTGCTGCTGGGTGAAGGCCACTGCTTCCGCGACCAGGTACTGGAAGCCTGCCCGACCCTGACCAAGGGCAACGACGGCGCCAAGCACACCACCGTGGAATCCAGCTCCCTGGAAACCATCCGCCATATGGTCGCCTCCGGCCTGGGCATTTCGATCCTGCCGCTGTCGGCCGTGGACAGCCATCACTACGCCCCCGGCGTGATCGAAGTGCGCCCGCTCACGCCACCGGTGCCGTTCCGTACCGTGGCGATCGCCTGGCGCGCCAGCTTCCCACGGCCAAAGGCCATTGAGATCCTGGCCGACTCGATCCGCCTCTGCTCGGTGGCCAAGCCGCCTGTTGCGGGCTGATTAGCCGTATGACCGAGTTGTCACAGGTGTCGGTGACGGCACTCAAGGGTGTCGGTGAAGCCATGGCCGAGAAATTGGCCAAGGTCGGCCTGGAAAACCTCCAGGACGTACTCTTCCACCTGCCCCTGCGCTATCAGGATCGCACTCGCGTGGTGCCCATCGGCCACTTGCGTCCTGGGCAGGATGCGGTGGTCGAAGGCACCGTCAGCGGCGCCGACGTGGTGATGGGCAAGCGTCGCAGCCTGGTGGTGCGCCTGCAGGACGGTACCGGCGGCCTGAGCCTGCGCTTCTACCATTTCAGCAATGCGCAGAAGGAAGGCCTCAAGCGCGGCACGCGCGTACGCTGCTACGGCGAAGCACGCCCGGGCGCGTCGGGCCTGGAGATCTACCACCCGGAATACCGCGCCATCACCGGCGACGAACCGCCGCCGGTAGACACCACCCTCACCCCGATCTACCCGCTCACCGAGGGCCTGACCCAGCAGCGCTTGCGCCAGTTGTGCATGCAGACCCTGACGATGCTTGGCCCGAAAAGCCTGCCCGACTGGCTGCCCCTGGAACTGGCCCGTGACTACCAGCTGGCGCCGCTGGCCGATGCGATCCGCTACCTGCATCACCCTCCGGCCGATGCCGATGTCGATGAATTGGCATTGGGCCATCACTGGGCCCAGCATCGCCTGGCGTTCGAAGAACTGCTGACTCACCAGTTGTCCCAGCAGCGCCTGCGCGAAAGCATGCGCTCCCTGCGCGCGCCGGCCATGCCCAAGGCCACAAAACTGCCTGCCCAATACCTGGCCAACCTCGGCTTCGCCCCAACCGGTGCCCAGCAACGGGTGGGTAATGAGATCGCCTACGACCTCAGCCAGAAGGAACCCATGCTGCGCCTGATCCAAGGCGACGTAGGCGCGGGCAAGACCGTGGTCGCCGCCCTCGCCGCCCTGCAGGCCCTGGAAGCCGGTTACCAGGTAGCGCTGATGGCGCCCACCGAGATCCTCGCCGAGCAGCACTTCATCACCTTCAAGCGCTGGCTCGAACCGCTGGGCCTGGAGGTGGCGTGGCTGGCCGGCAAGCTCAAGGGCAAGAACCGCACAGCCGCGCTGGAACAGATTGCCGGGGGCGCACCGATGGTGGTGGGCACACACGCGCTGTTCCAGGACGAAGTGCAGTTCAAGAACCTGGCGCTCGTGATCATCGACGAACAGCACCGCTTTGGCGTGCAACAGCGCCTGGCCCTGCGCCAGAAAGGCGTGGGCGGGCGCATGAGCCCGCACCAGTTGATCATGACCGCCACGCCGATCCCGCGCACCCTGGCCATGAGCGCCTACGCCGACCTCGACACCTCGATCCTCGACGAACTGCCGCCCGGCCGTACGCCGGTCAATACCGTGCTGGTCACCGACACCCGCCGCGTCGAAGTGATCGAACGCGTGCGCGGTGCCTGCGCTGAAGGCCGACAGGCCTATTGGGTGTGCACGCTGATCGAAGAGTCCGAAGAGCTGACCTGCCAGGCGGCTGAAACCACCTATGAAGACCTCACCAGCGCCCTGGGCGAGCTCAAGGTCGGGCTGATCCACGGCCGCATGAAGCCCGCCGAAAAAGCCGCAGTGATGGCCGAATTCAAGGCCGGCAACCTGCAACTGCTGGTGGCCACCACGGTGATCGAGGTGGGCGTGGACGTGCCCAATGCCAGTCTGATGATCATCGAAAACCCCGAGCGCCTGGGCCTGGCCCAACTGCACCAATTGCGCGGCCGCGTCGGTCGGGGTAGCGCCGCCAGCCACTGCGTGCTGCTGTACCACCCGCCGCTGTCACAGATCGGCCGCCAGCGCCTGGGTATCATGCGTGAAACCAACGACGGTTTTGTCATCGCCGAAAAAGACCTCGAACTGCGCGGCCCCGGCGAAATGCTCGGCACCCGCCAGACCGGCCTGCTGCAATTCAAGGTCGCCGACCTGATGCGCGACGCCGACCTGCTGCCCGCCGTTCGCGATGCCGCCCAAGCCCTGCTCGAACGCTGGCCGGATCACGTCAGCCCCCTGCTCGACCGCTGGCTGCGCCACGGCCAGCAATACGGCCAGGTCTGACCGCTTTCCTGTGACCCGCTTCCCTGTGGCGAGGGAGCTTGCTCCCGCTGGGCTGCGAAGCAGCCCCGTTCCCGCCGACAACCCCCTCGCCACACGCCAACCACGTCACAAACCACAGTTAGTCGACCAACAGTTGTATCAAGCTGGTTATACTTCGGGAACTGTAAGAAATTGGATCAGGCCATGTCAGAAGTAGCCCTCGCCACAGCCCCGCTGACCGCTCCACCGGTTATTCGGGCTCTGCTCGCAAAGCTCGCCATCAGCTACACGGAAGTTGCCGAACAACCTGGCCTGAATCCCGCACGAAAGGTCCAGGCGGTGCTGCTGGAAGATGCCGTGGGCGCACTCATGGTGCTGTTCCCCCAGAACCAGTTGCTCGACCTCAACCGCCTCGCCGAACTCACTGGGCGCCGCCTCACCGCCGTCGCGCCGGAGCGTGTCGAACGCATGCTGGGCAAACATGACCTGAGCCTGCTGCCGGGCCTGCCGGCACTGACCACCTCGCCGTGCCTGTACGAAGGCAGCCTGCTCAACGAGCCCAGCCTGCTGGTGCATTCGGGTGAAGCCGGCCTGCTGCTGGAAATCTCCAGCGACGACTTTAAGACCATGCTCACCAAGGCCAGCGCCGGCCACTTCGGCGAGCCGCTGAGCAATATCCGCCCCAACCTCGACCGCCCTAACGATGACCGCGAGGAAATCACCCAGGCGATGCAGGCGTTCACCGCCCGCCGCATCCAGCAGCGCCTGGAAGCGACCATCGAGATTCCACCGCTGGCCGACACCGCGCAGAAGATCATCAAGCTGCGGGTCGACCCCAACGCCACCATTGATGACATCACCAGCGTGGTCGAGACTGACCCCGCGCTGGCCGCACAAGTGGTGAGCTGGGCGGCGTCGCCGTACTACGCCTCGCCGGGCAAGATCCGCTCCGTGGAAGACGCCATCGTGCGCGTGCTGGGCTTCGACCTGGTGATCAACCTGGCACTCGGCCTGGCCCTGGGCAAGACCCTCAGCCTGCCCAAGGACCACCCACACCAGTCCACGCCCTACTGGCACCAGTCCATCTACACCGCCGCCGTGATCGAAGGCCTGACCCGTGCCATGCCGCGCGCCCAGCGCCCGGAAGCCGGCCTGACTTACCTCGCCGGCCTGCTGCACAACTTCGGTTACCTGTTGCTGGCCCACGTGTTCCCGCCGCACTTCTCGCTGATCTGCCGTCACTTGGAGGTCAACCCGCACCTGTGCCACAGCTATGTGGAGCAGCACCTGCTGGGCATCAGCCGCGAGCAGATTGGCGCGTGGCTGATGCGCTACTGGGACATGCCGGACGAGTTGTCCACGGCCCTGCGCTTCCAGCACGACCCAACCTACGACGGCCAATACGCCGAGTACCCGAACCTGGTGTGCCTGGCGGTGCGCCTCCTGCGCAGCCGTGGAATTGGCTCTGGCCCGGATGAGGCCATTCCGGACGCGCTGCTTGAGCGTCTGGGGCTGACCCGAGACAAGGCTGAGGAAGTGGTGGGCAAGGTGCTGGATGCCGAAGTGCTGTTGCGTGAGCTGGCGTCCCAGTTCAGTCAGGGCTGACTCTTTAGCCAGTCAGACCGCTATCGCAGGCAAGCCAGCTCCCACAGTTGACCGAGTACATTCTTTGGAATGCGGTTGAATGTGAGAGCTGGCTTGCCTGCGATGAATCCCACTCGGTTTACCTGAAAAACCTTACTTCTTTTTCTTCGGCTTCAAATACTTGGTCAACCCCTGGAACCAGATCACCAGCGCCGGGTTGCCCTTGATCTGGATCGTCTTGTCCTGAATCCCCGTCATGAACGCCAGTTGCTTGTTCTTCGCCTGCATCGTGGCGAAGCCGAAGGCGGCGTCCTTGAACGCGATGGCGAACGCCGGCGAGGGGTGAACACCCGAGCGGCTGGTGATGCGCTGGTCTTTGACGATGAAGTGACGGGCAACCTTGCCGTCGAGGGTCTGCAACTGGAACGCCAGGTCTTTGTCACCCAACTGTTGCTGGAAGGCGGGATTGGTGCGGCTGGCTTTGCCCATCATCAGGCCCAGCACCCACAGGAGAAGACGAAATTTCATGCACACGGCCTCGGTGTAATTATTGAGTGGCCGCAGCAGTGTAACGATTTGTCTGGGGAACGCCACCGATCTCGCGCTTTAGCAGGAGATCGGTTGGCGTTTAACGCTTATAGCAACATGTTACTTAGACGTTAGGGCAAGGCACCGGCGCCCAGTCAGCCAGGTTCGGATCGCGGCAAGTGCCTTCGATCTGCGCTTTACCGGCGCTGGCCACTTGCTTGCTTTCAGCTTGCTTGGCCTGCACGGTCTGGATGCTCTTCTCGGTGGTCACCGCTTCTTTCGGCACGGTAGGCAGCACTGGCTTCTTCGCAGGCTTCACGGCTTTCTTGCCCTTGGTCGGCGCAACCGGCGGCGTGGTGTCGGCTTGGGCCACAGTCACCACGTCGGTACGCTGCACACCCACTTGCTGCAGGTCTTTCTCGTAGGCCTGGGTGTAGTTGTTCAGGTCTTCGCTGGCTTTACCGTTGACCGCAACGATCAGGTCATTGGACTCCTTCAGGCCCGCGACGATTTCCGCCAGGCGCTTGCGGCCTTCGGTGTCGTTGACGGTCTTGGCCTTGCGGTCGTTAACCAGCTTGGTGAACGCACTCTGGTAGCACTGCTGCGACGCACGGGCGTAGGCGGTGCTGCGGTCGATGTCCGAGGCGCTCTTGTTGAAGTCGGTGGAGTAGGACGCGATGCGCTGGTTGTCATCGCTGATCTGCTTCTGACGCTCGGTGTAGTAACCGGCAGCACCGCCGGCCAAGGCGCCGCCTGCCGCACCGATGGCAGCGTTGCGGCCGCGCTTGTCGGAGTCGCCGGTCAGGGCACCCAACAATGCACCACCCGCCGCCCCCAGGGCCGCGCCGGTGACGACCGACTTGGTCATGTCCGAATCGGTGGCACGCAGGTGCTGCACCGGCTCGTAGCAGTTGGGGTAGTACTCGACCTTGGTGCTCGACGCGACTTTGGAGGTCGGCGACGTGGCGCAACCGGTCAGCACAGTGCTGAAGCCGGCTGCGATCAGCAGCAAGTGACGCTTGGAAACCGCCTTACGGGAAAAAAGCATAGGTGTGTTCTCTTTTAAGTTTGACTTGCCCAGCACGGCCCACCGCCGCCTGAGTCCCTTCCAAGCTCGCCATACAGCCAGCGATCATCGCTGTCCGCTCGCTGCGAGCAATTCCTTCAAGATCGTTGCCGGGTCGGCCCGCTGTTGCTTGCGGTAATTGCCGACATGGCGAACGAACAGTGTTGCGCGCGTCACCAGGCTCTTGCCGAGCACTGGCTTGCGATCCAACTCTTCCTTGATCCGTTGAAACTGCGCCTGGATCACCGCATCGGTGTAACGCGTGCCGGTGGCCAGGTTGTCGATGTAGATCGCCACCGCGCCATCCAGCGCGCTGCGGCCGTTGTCGATGGCCGTGGCAAACAGCTGCGCGCTGGCCTCGTCCTTGTTGTCCAGGGCCTGCTGGCGACTCTTCTGCAGGTTGGCCAGGCGAATGTTGTAGTTGCTGATGGTTTCGGCCACCAACGCGGCCGACTGGATCAGGTTGCCCGCCGCTTCTTCGCGCTGCTGGGCGATCAGCGAGACGTTGCGTTTGAGCTCTTCGTTGACCAGCCCCAGCTCGGCTTGCAGCTTGGGGTCGACGCTGGCGGCGATGATGCTGTCCAGGCGTTTGGTCGGGTCCTGGGCGTCGTCGATGGCGTCGGTCAGCGAGGCCAGGCGGCCCTCTTTCTGCCACTGGGCAAACAGCTCCTTGTAACGCGAACGCGGCGCCGACAGCGCGCCAATCGCCACACGAAACCCTGTGGTCTCGTTGCTTTGCTCGGTGCCATCGGCGGCAAACAGCGGGTACTCGCGGCGCATGCCGGTGAACAGCGTGCCCTCGCCTTCCAGGTAGTTGCCGCCCTTGACCACAAAGCCGCCGTAGGTGCCCTGGCGGCGACCGGCGTGGACCAGCTGGAAGGATTCCTGGACCATTTCTGCGGCGTTGCCGATCACATCAAACATACCGATGGGGTTGGGCAACTTGGTGCCGATGGGCATCAGGCGAGCAGCCTGGCCGGTGCCACCGGCAACCTGGTTGAACACCGCGTAATCGGCCAGCGGGCCGTCGCTGTCGCTGCCCTCTGCGCGGCGTGGAAACAGGCGCCCTTCCAGGTCCTGGCGGCTCACCGCCTGGCCACCGCGTGCGGCGAACTCCCACTCCACTTCGGTGGGCAGGCGCACAAAGCCCAGGCCGCCGTCTTCGGCCGAAGATCCGCGCCCGCTCACGGGCAGCAGGTCGCGGTGGTATTTCATCAGCCAGGCGCTGTATACCGCCGAGAAGCGCTCGGCCTCGAAGCGCGACAGTTTCACCTTGGGCAAACGCGCCGCCATGCCCGTCGGTGCATCGCACGCCGGGGCCGGCTCGCCGCTGGCCAGGGACTGCGCCTGGGACATCACTTGCGCGTACTGGCGTGTGGTCACTTCGTACTTGCCGATGAAGTACAGCATCGGCTTGAGCGGGGTCTTGGCGTCGGTCTTGGGCATCAACGGCGCGATGACCTTATTCCAGTCCTTGGGCAGGTCCTTGAGGGTGAACTGGCCGTTGATGAAGTCGCGACGGTAGCCGGAAATGAAAGACTGCTGATAACCCGCCTCGCCTTCGGCAAAGGGGTAGCCGAGGCTGATCTCGCGGTCATCCAGGGTGCCCTGGGCCAGCACGTAGGCGTAGCGGAACAGCATGTTGCCGTCGCACGGCAGCGGCA
The DNA here is from genome assembly GCF_024810135.1 of Pseudomonas sp. BIGb0164. Taxonomy (NCBI): domain Bacteria; kingdom Pseudomonadati; phylum Pseudomonadota; class Gammaproteobacteria; order Pseudomonadales; family Pseudomonadaceae; genus Pseudomonas; species Pseudomonas sp. BIGb0164. Next base: position 499,673 of record NZ_JANUEA010000003.1, read on the forward strand.
GGCTCACATCGCCTTCCAACGGCTTGGGGTTGTCCAGCTTGTCGCTCGCCTCATCGGCCCAGGCCATCGAGGCCAGGCTCAGCGCCACGCAGGCGCCCAGTAACTTATACATCTCTGATTCCTTCAGAAGCCTGGATACGCGCCACTCGCCAACCCCCACAGGCTGCCGCCACGGCGCTTACGCCCAGGACAGCAACCAGGGCCAGGCCGTAGTGACGCGCCAGCAGATGGCTGGCGTATTCGCCCGGCACCTGCACAAAGAGTTGATTCAAACCCGCCTCGGCCACGCCATACAGCGCAGCACTGAGCACGGCGGCGGCACTTGCGCTGTACAGCGCCTGCACCACCACAAACAGCAACAGCCCACCGGTGGAAAACCCCAACAGGCGCAACACCGACAATTCACGACGCTTGCGCGCCACGGCGGCCAACGCCCCGGCGAAGATCGCCGCAAACGCCCCCACACACGCCACCCCGGCAATCACCCAGAACACAATCGACAGGTTGCGGCTCAACGACTGCACCTGCGCGATGGTCTGGGCCTGGGTCGAGACCAACAGGTTCTGCCCGGCGAAAAACACTCGCAGCCGCTCCACATCCGCCAGGTTACGGGCGTACAAGCGAAACGCCGGATACACCCGCTGCTCACCCACACCCGCCGCTTCACCGTCCCAGCCCAACGCCGGCACTGCTCGGCCATCGCGATAATCTTCCGCCGATTCCAGCAAGCCCAGGTCGGCAAACAAACCGTCACGGGCAAAGGCTTCCAGCGGCAACACCGCCAGCACCTGCAAGCGTGTGCGCCGGGCCTCGACACGCCCCGCCACTTGCCGGGCAAAGCTTGCGTCCAACCAATCGCCAGGCCGCGCCGCCAGCTTTTCAGCGGCGGTGTGGCTCAGCACAATCTGCTCCAGCCCCATGGGCATCGGCAGGCCGTTCAATAGCGGATCACCCGCGGCCGTCGGCAGCATTTCCAGGGTCAAGGTGCCCACCTGTGCCGTCGCCGCAATCTGCCGGGTGCGCGGTACGGCAAACGCCACATCGCTGCGCTCGCCAAGCTGCTGGATAAAAGCGCTGCTGAATCGACCACCGCCCAGCGGAATAATTTCGCGGGTGGCGGGGTCGGTCTCCAAACGTTCGGTCAAACTGCTAACCAGTCCAAATTTCAACCCGAATAACACCAGCAGCGGCGCGATCACCGCCACCAGCGCCAGCACTGAACAGACCGACAACCAGGCATCATTGCGATAGTCCTGCCAGGCCAGCGACGCCACCAAACCGATACGCATCAGTACGCCTCCCCAAGAGTGGCGGTGACGCCGCCGTCGGTATCACGACGGCAACTGATGCGCCTTACCTGCAAGCCACTGGCACGGGCCAGAGGTTCGTCATGGGTGGCGATCACACAGGCGGCACGGTGCTCGCGGGCCTGGGCCAGCAACGCCTGCATCACCCGTTCGGCGTTCAGCGGGTCGAGGGAGGCGGTCGGCTCATCGGCCAACACCAATTGCGGCGCATGGGCCAGGGCGCGGGCACAGCTCACGCGCTGGCGCTGACCCACCGACAAGGCGGCGGGCTTCTTGGCCAGTTGGTCGCTGATCTCCAACTGTTCGGCCAGGCGCATCACGCTGCCGTCATCCCTCAAACCCAGCAGTTGGCGGGACAACGCAATATTGCTGCGCACATCGAGAAAGCCCAGCAAGCCACCGGTTTGCAGCACATACCCCAAGTGCTGGCTGCGCAGGGCGGCCAGCGTGGTTTGCTGATCACCGCGCCACAGCCCGGCGATGTCGTGCTGATGGAATTCAAACTGCCCGACCTGATCGGGCGCCAACACCAGCGCCAGCAGGTCCAGCAAGGTGCTCTTGCCGCAACCGCTGGGCCCGACGATTGCCACTTGCTCACCCGCACGCAGCGCCAGCGCCGGGATTACCAGGCTATAGCGCTGGCTACCGACGCCCCGGCTCTTGTGCACCGCGCTCAGGTTCAACATCACGGCAACGTCGACAGCGGCACGCGGTACAACGCATCGCCCGGCTCGGCATCGCCGAAACGGACCCAGTTGGCCACGTCATTGTGGAAGGTTTCGTAGAGGCGGATTTTCGAATCCAGCTCGTCGATAAAGTCTTCCTGCTCGGCCACGCTCAACGACAACCACAGGTCTTGGGTCATGTTCAGCGACTTGCTGCGGTACGGCAGGCCTTCGAGGTATTCGCCGAGGATGCCGCCGTCGGCCAGGTTGCCACCCTTGCGCAGGGCCTGTGGGTCGCGGCTCATGTAGGCCGAGGCGCTGGCGATTTCCTGGAAGAAATCCTTGGGTGAGGTCTGGGTCTTGCGCGCAGCATCGACGATCAGTTTCAGCGACTGCTGCAAGTCGTTGAGCTGCAATTTGGTCAGCATCACGCACACCTGGAACGCCGGCAGTGCCGGGTTGGTGAGGTCACGGTCGGCGGTCCAGGCGCTGACCAGCTGCGGCGCCTGGCTTGCGCTCTTGCGACCGAGGAAGTCCATGTGCATCGCATAGCCCACCGCCGCCGACTTGTCCGCCAGGCTCGGTGCACTGCTCAGCAACGGCACCGGTTGCGGCGTGTTGCTGCGCACCTGGTGCACGAGGTTGGCGAACACGCTGCCGATCTCGTCCACACGCTCACCCAGCTTATGCACGTCGCCACCCGGCACCGGCGTGTACAGGTCGCCGATCTGCGGGTTGGCGTCTGCCGTGAGGATGCGGTACTGGCTCTCGGCGCCGGCGTGGGTTTTCTTGCCGGCATCGGTGCGCAGGTGCAGGGCGTAGATCTTGATCTGCTTGCCCAGCGCCGCCTGGCGCACCTCGGCCTCGTTCATCTGGGTGGCGGCAAACGGGTCGTTCTTGCGCAGCGCACCCGCATCGGTCACCAAGAGGATGATGCGCCCGCCGTAGCCAGACCAGTCCATGCCATCCACCGCCTGCATCACACCGGCGAAGGCATCTTCGTTGAAGGAATGGCTGGACACGGTCGACGCCTTGACCTGGCGCGCCATGTCGAGGAAGCGTTGCGGGTCGCGGCCCTGGTCGAGGGTGATCAAGGTCTTGGCCACATACTCCAGGCCCGGGGTTTTCTTGATGCTGTTACGGAACCCCACCAAGCCAAAACTCACGCTGTCCAGCTCGCCGCGCTCGGCAATACGGGTTTGCAGCTCGTGCACCACGTCGCGCACCTGGTCGATATAGGGCTGCATCGACACGGTGGTGTCCACCACCAGCACCACGGCGGTCCGGAAGGCGTCGGCGTTGGCGCTGATCACCGGCGTGGCGGGCTTGGCCGCTGCGCCGCCGGGGTCGATGGACGCCACATTGAGCAGCTGCACCGGCTGACCGTTTTCGTCGAAGCTCTCTTTGGAATCGAAGATCGGCAACAGGTAGAACTGGTTCTGCGGCACCGCACTCGCCGTGGGTTCCAAGGCCAGCACCTGGCCGTTGTCGTCACGGTTTTTCTGCGCCTTGGCCAATACACCTTTGGCGGCTGCCGGGTCAGCCAGCAGCTTTTCCACCTCAGCGGATTGGCGCAGGAACATCACCGGTGCCCGACCCGAGCGTTCGGTGAACTTGAGCACCAGGCTCTGCTTCCAGTCGCTGACTTGGGCCGCAGGCAGCCAGCCGTCGCTGCGCCCATCGGTGGCGGCACCGACGCGTACCCACGGGCTGCCGTCGACGTCTTTACGCTGGTAGACATACAGCACAGAAAACGCCGGCAACGCCTTGCCCGGCGCACTGCCGGCCTCTGCCGAAAGCTTGGCGCCGGGCTTACTCAGGACCCGCTGGAACAGGGTCTTCTTGCCCGCCATCAGCAACGGGCGCTGGCCGCCATCCACCTCGGCCACCGATGCAACGGGCGTAGGCGGTGGTGTGACCGTCGGCACCACGGCAGCCGGAGGCTTGGCGGCAGGGGTATCGCTGCCACTCAACCACCAGTAACTGGCGCCGCCAATGGCCAATGCAACCGCCACCGCAACGGCCGCCAGTGCCAACACCGGACCGCGACGCTGTTCACTGTGCTGGGTGGGCGGCACCACCGGTTGGCGCACCGGCTGGGGTTTGTCGGTGGGGATCTCGATGGACTCTGGTGTGATGCCAGCCAAGTCGAAACTGACTGGAGTCGGAACCGGTATCGGCAACGGCCGTACCAGCGTCGCTTCCGGCGAGTCTGCCGGCAGTTGATCCAGCGCACGCAGCAAGGCCGCCGCATCCGGAAAGCGTTCTGCCGGGTCCTTGGCCAACAGCTTGCGCAGCACGTCCTGATAACGGCCGTGGTGCACCGGCAACTCCGGCAGGGGTTCGGTCAGGTGTGCCAGCGCCGTGGAAAGCGCATCGGTGCCGGTGTACGGCAGCTTGCCCACCAGGATTTCGTAGAGCACCACGCCCAACGCGTAAAGGTCGGCGCGGCCATCGATCTCCTGGCCTCGCGCCTGCTCCGGGCTCATGTAGCTCGGCGTGCCCACGGCAAACCCGGCCTGGGTGAACTGGGTGCGATCGTCCAGGGACTTGGCGATACCGAAGTCCGACAACACCGCCGTGCCATCGGCGCGAAACAGGATGTTCGCCGGCTTCACGTCGCGATGCACCAGGCCCTGGGCATGGGCATAGCCCAGCGCCGAGGCAATCTGGCGGATCAGCGTCACGCCCTGCTCCGGGGTCATGCCGGCGGCAATGCGCTCCTTGAGCGTGCCATTGGGCAGGTATTCCATGGCCATGTAATACAACTCACCGACATTGCCGATGTCATGGATGGTCACGGTGTGCGGGTGGGACAACCGCGCCAGGGTCTTGCCCTCGCGCAAAAAGCGTTCGCAGAAAGTCGGATCCGCCGCCAAGGCCGCCGCCATCACTTTCAGCGCCACCTTGCGCTCCAGCGAACGCTGGGTCGCCAGGTATACGCTGGCCATGGCGCCTTCGCCGATCTCGCCGTCGATGTCATACCCCGGAATCACGATGTTCATGGCGAGACCTTCACGACAATGGCGGTGATGTTGTCCGGTGCGCCCCGGTTAAGCCCCAGGTGCACCAGGCTGCGCACGATTTCGTCGGGGGCGTCGTGGCTCAGCACGTCGCGGATTTCATGGTCTTCGACGGTCTTGTTCAGGCCATCGCTGCACAGCAGGTAGCTGTCGCCGGGAGCGATCAGCAGGTCGGTGACAGCCAGGTCCAACTGCGCCTCCACCCCGATGGCGCGGGTGACGATGTTGGCGCGCGGGTGTACGCGGGCGTCGGCTTCGCTGAGCAGGCCGCTGTCTTGCAGGTCCTGCACGTAGCTGTGATCGCGGGAGATGCCTTCCAGCACGCCATCGCGCAGGCGGTACAAACGGCTGTCGCCGGCCCACAGGCACACGCCTCGCAGACCGCGCGCCGCCAGCACCACAACGGTGCTGCCCATCAGGCTCACGCCACGGTTGGCGGTTTCTTCACGCACGGCGGCGTTGATGCGGATCAGGTCATTGCGCAGGGCCGCCGAGTACTCGTCCAGGGAACGCCCCACCGGCACGCCGCGCAGGCTGTCGACGATCAGGCTGCTGACATAGTCGCCCGCCGCATGCCCGCCCATGCCGTCGGCCACCACCCACAGGCGGTTCTCCGGCAGGTCCAGGCACGCGTCTTCATTGACCTGGCGGACCATGCCCACATGGCTTTTGCTCGCAGATTTGAACGTCGACCCCATCTACACCACACCTTCTTGTCCGAGCAAAAACTGCGCAAAATCGCCGGCGGCAGGCAGGCCCTGACACCGTAATAAACCAGGGGAAATCTGTTGCGAGCCACGGCCCCACCACAGGCTCGCCCCTTCACAGGCCTGTTCGGCCAGCGCGGCCAGGCGCCCGTGGGGCACGGTGGCGGCCACCCGTTGCAGGCCAGCGAAACGGCTATCGACCGCGCGGGGTTCACTGCTCGGCAGGCCCAGGTTGTCGAGGCCCTCGTTGAAACGTTCGAAGGTGGCGCCGGCATCCAGGGTGCTGAGCAGCAGTTCTTCTGCTTGCTCGAACCAGGTGTCCGGTCCGCCGACCAGGGACGCGGGATTGGTGTCGTGATCGAGCAAGGTGACCACCGCCAGCGGAAAATAACGCCCGACCCGGTCAATGCTCGGCATCACCACACCCGCTGCGGCGTCCGGCCCGCACACGCCCGGCGCTAGCACAAAACGCCACAGTGGGCTGACCAGGTAGGTGTTGAGCCAGTCACCGCCGAGGCTGTTCTGACTGGCGAGCAAACCTGCTGCCAGCCAGCTGTCCCACGGGCCGATAAAGCTCTGGGGCAAGGCACGGCTGACAAAGTCACCGCGGCTGGCCAACTTGCCGTAGAAGCCCAGCGTCGTCATAGCCGCTCCGGCAGGCTGAAGCCGCTGAGTACCCGGCTCTTGAACGGGTTGAAGGCACTGTTGGCGCGCAACTCGTAGGCGATGCTTGCGCCGTCGACCCGCAGGCGCAGGTTGAAGCGGTCCGGCGAGTTGCCGGCCGTGAGGTCCGACTGCTCCAGCAGGCGGAACCAGGCCCACGGCCCGTCCAGGGTCACGCCGGAACGGCCACTGGCCGACGGCGGCATGATGGAAATCCGCACCACGCCAATGCTGCCGGGGTTTGGCCATTGCATGGCCACCGGGCGGCTGGGGCCGTGGTCGTAGCTCAGTTGCTGGCCGTCCAGATCCAGCAGGAACTGGGTGATGGTCGGGTCCATCGACACCGGCTTGAGTTCAAAACGCACGATGGGCTGGGTGCCCCCGGCGCGGAAGAACGCATCCCGGATCGCCGCCGCACGCTGGAAGGTTTGCAGCACGCCCGGGGCAATCCCCAGTTTCTGCGCCGCGCCCGGCTGCCAGCGCCAGGTCTGGGCCGAGGTGTCCACGTAAGGCTGCAGGTATTTGCGGAAGTAGTTATCCATCACCCCGCCCACCCCGAAGAACTGGCCGAAGTCGTCCAGGGTGGCATCCCGTGCACTGCCCGGCGCCATCGGGTAACGCCCGGCCAGAGACTGGCGATACACGTTGACCACTTCGCTGACCCACGCCGCGTTCAGTTGGTTACGTACCCCGCCCATCATGGTGTTGGTGGTGGAGTTGACCACCGACTTGACCATGCCTTGCACCAGCGGCGGCTGACGCTCGGCATTCAGGCTGACCCGCGTGGCCGCAGCCGCCGCCTGGTTCTTCGCCTCGCCGAGCAAGGCGTCGCCACTGGCACCGACCATGGCGCTCACCTGCACGTACAGCGCATTCATGTCGGACAGCAGGCCATCGATGGCCGCTGGCTCACCTTCGTTTTTGCTGACGATGCTGTTGAGTTCGGCAAAGTGCGCGGTCACCGGATCATCCGCAGCAGCCGGCGCGCTGGCCGTCGGTTGCTCCTGGCCGAGCAGGCTGCCCAGGCGCTCCTTGAGCTTATCCACACCACCTTCCACCGGCACACCTTTGGCGGCCAGTTGGCGTTCTTCGGCTTGCAGGTCGGTTTCCTTGGCCACTGCCACCAGCAGTTTTTTCAGTGGCGAGGTCGGGCCGGAGATCACCCGCAGCACGTCGGCCGCCTGGGCCACGCTGGTGATCGGTACAAAGTCGATGTCTGCCAGCAGCGCGTCCCACTGGCGTTGATAGTCCTGGAAGTACAAACGGCGCACATCGCCGGCCAGGCTCACCACGTTTTGCTGATCCACCTGTTCGTGGCCCAGCACCCACTGCTCTTCGGCCAGGGTGCCGGTCTGGTTCAGACTGCTGAGCAAGAACGCCTGGCGATAGCCCTTGGCGGTGAAAAACCCACTCAACGGCTCGCCCAGGGGCTTGCCGCTTTTGCGGCTGAACACCAGCGCCGCATCACGGCCTGCGGCTTCGTTGAGGCGAAAATCCGGGATGCCTTCGGGCAGTTTCTGACGTTTGACCCGGTCATACACACGCTGCGCCACCGGCAGTTGTTGCAGTTGTCGGCGCAGGTCGTCGATCAAGCGTGGGTCCAGGCGCGCATTCGGCGGATGGCGCTCGAACAGCGCCTGCAAGTGCCCGCTCAGGGCCTGGCGCTGATCGGCCGGCAGGTCGCGCGGCAGGTTGCGGTCCCAGTCGAGGGCGATCCAGGCCTTGATGAAGTCCGGGTCGTAATGCTCGCTGTCGGCCAGCATCAGGTAGGCCTTGAGGCCTTCGTAGAGGAAGTCGGAATTGCCGCCGCCGTGCAGTTGTTCTTCGATGCGCGTCACCAGGCGTGGTGCAAACACGGCGATCAACAGCTTGCGGTAGACACTGGCCGACTCGGCTTCGAGCATGTCGCCCTGGTAAAGACCCAGCCCTTCGGACCAGCTCGGCGAGTCACCCGCCAGGTGCTTCACCGCGTTGAGCAATGGCAGCACGGCGAGGACTTCACGCTGCGCCGGACTCAGGCTCTGTACCGCCTGCCCCAGCGGCGCGACCTTCTGGTCAACCTGGGCGATGTAGGCCTGGTTGGCGCGATAACTCACCCACCACAGGCCACTGACCACCACGACCACCGCCACGGTGGCCGCCAGCACGCCACGCGCAATCCACTTGCGTCGACGCTCGACCTTGGGGTTCACGCCCACCAGCCCGCGTTCGGCAAACGCCACGGCGGTGAAGAGTTTTTCGATGAAGTAACTGCGCCCGGTGCCGCTCTGGCGCGCCAGTTGTTGGCGGTCCAGGTTCATGCTCTGGGCCATGGCGCCGATCAGGCGATCGATCGGGCTGCCCTCCTGGGTGCCGCTGGTGAAATACACACCGCGCAGCAACACGCGCTCTTCAAAGGCATTGGGTTTGAACACACCTTCGAGGAAGCTTTGCAGGCAATCTTTCAACGCGCCGAACTGCTGCGGGAAGCCGTAGATCAGGTCGCGGCGCGCCGGGTCGCGCTCCTGTTGCAGGCGTTCCACCAGGCGTTCGTTGAGGCGCTGTTCCAGCCCGGCGAATTCGCTTTGCAGGTGCGCCAGCGGGCTGTCGCTGTTCTTGCCATCGTCCAGGGCAAAGGTCATGCCCCACACCTGGGCGCGGTCTTCCTTGCTCAGGTTGTCGAAGAACTCCATGAAGCCTGGTACCAAGTCGAGCTTGGTCAGCATCAGGTAGATGGGGAAGCGCACGCCCAATTGGGTGTACAGCTCCTGGATACGCAGGCGGATGGCGGCCGCGTGGGCGGCGCGTTCCGCGTCGGTGCCCAGCAACAGGTCCGACAGGCTGATGGCGATAAACGCCCCATCGATGGGGCGGCGCGAGCGCTGCTTTTTCAGCAGGTCGAGAAAGCCCAACCATGCGGCCTTGTCCACCGTGGAGTTGCTGTCCTGGGTGGTGTAGCGGCCTGCCGTGTCGAGCAACACCGCCTGGTCGGTGAACCACCAATCACAGTTGCGTGTGCCGCCGACGCCGCGCACCGCACCGGCGCCCAACTGGGCCGCCAATGGGAAATGCAGGCCGGAGTTGACCAGCGCGGTGGTCTTGCCCGAACCCGGTGGGCCGATGATCACGTACCACGGCAGCTCGTAGAGATTGCGGCGCTCATCGCCACCCAACTTCGCCTTTTTCAGCAGTGCCAGGGCCTCGTCCATGCGCTGGCGCAGGGTGGTGAGTTCTTCGGCGGTGGCCACGCTGTTGGGGTCGGCCGGGGTTTCGGCGGCGAGGCTGCGCATCACTTCGGCGGCCTGGCGACGGGCCTGGATGATGCGAAATACGCGGTAGGCGATCCACACCGCGAACACCAGGATGATCAGCGCCCAGCGGCGGCCTTCCGGCACCAAGGCATCGAGCAACGGCCCGACAAACCAGATGATCAGGCTCAAGGCGATCAGGCCCAGCACCGGGATCACCCAGCGAATCATGAAACTGAAAAACGCCTTCACTCGACGCCCTCCGCCAATACAGTGATTTCAACCCGACGATTGCGGGCACGGCCTTCGGCTGTGCTGTTGGTGGCCACAGGCTCCGTGTCGCTGCGGCCTTCGGCGCTGAAGCGCTCGGCCTGGCCAGTCTTGGCCGCCAGGATCTCCAGCACCGACTTGGCCCGCGCTTCCGACAGCGCCCAGTTGGACGGGAAGCGCAGCGTGGCAATCGGCCGGTTATCGCTGTGGCCGGTGACGCGAACCTGGCCTTTCACTTTGCGAATGGCGTCGGCGATGCGCAGCATCAGCGGCTGGTAGTCATCGACGATGCTGGAACTGGCGGACGCGAACAGCTCGTCGCCCCGGATGGTCACCACCGAACGGTCCACTGCGTCTTCCACGGCCACGCGCCCGGCCTTGATGTCTTCTACCAGGAAGCCCGCCAGGCGGGGTCGCTCGATCACCTTGGGCTGCGCCACTGGGCGGTCGATGGCTTGCACCGGAATCTCGCCCAGGGCATGGATATTTTTGAACACCGGCTCGGCATCCGACGCCAGCTTGAGGCGCAAGCCGAACAGCAACGCCAGCAACAGCGCAACGCCGATGGCCACCGCGATCCACGGCGGCATGAATTGGGCCAGCCGATCGCGGGCCACGGTCACACCGCGCCAGTGCGGCGACAGCTCACGCTCGTGCTCGCCACGGGCGCTGCGAATCGCCGCAGCGGTACGTTCACGCAACGCTTCCAACTGGCTGCGGCCGTCGTTCATCACGCGGTAGCGGCCTTCGAAACCCAGGCACATGCACAGGTACAACAGCTCCAGCAGGTACAGGCGTTCCCGCGGGCTTTGCAGGCAGTGGTCGAGCAACTGGAAGACCTTTTCGCCGCCCCAGGCCTCGTTGTGCACGGTGATCAACAGGCTCTGCTTGCCCCAATCGCTGGTGCTGCCCCACGGCGTGCTCAGCACCGCTTCATCAAGGGCGGTGCACAACGCGTAGCGCGCCAGCAGCACTTCATTGCGCGCAATACCGGCGGCTTCGGCGCGCTCTTCGAACTGGCGCAGGTACGCCAGCAACTGCGCACGCAGGCTGGCGGGCGCCGGGTGGGCGATGGTGTTGCGCAGACGCGTCAGCAGCGCCAACAACGGGCCAGCCGCACTTTCCAGCGGGTTGAGACCCTGGCTCTTGCCGGTGAGCATCGGCGCGGCCGGCATCGACAAAGGCGCGGGTTCGGCACGCGCGGGTTCTGGCGCACGGCCACCCGGGCGCGGCATGAACTGGGTGCGGTCGTCATCATTGGGATGCATCGCGGATTATCCTCGGATCGCCCAGAAGGCCAGGTTCAAGCCCGGGAACTGCCCGGCGATGTGGAAGGCAAACCCACCAGAATTGCTCAACTGCTGCCAGTGCTCGCTGCCCCGGTCCAGTTCGTAATAGGTGGAGCCGGCGTGGTAGGGGATCTGCCGTGGCGCCACCGGCAACGGCAGCAGGCCGATGCCCGGCAGTTGCAGGTTGACCATGTCCCGGATGTGTTCCACCGAGCCGACCTTGCTCTGCTGGCCGAAGCGCGCGCGCAGGGTTTCGCCGGGCACATCGGCGCGTACCACGAGGATGAAGCTGGCGCTGTCGATCAGGGTCTTGTCGGCCAGCATCGCCACGTGGATGCCGTAGGCTTTCTCGACAATCGGGATCGGCGTGGCCTTGCTGTCGATCAGCATCGACAGGGCCTCGCGCAGCGCTGCCATCACCGGGGCAAAGCTCAGGGCCAGGTCGTCGTGCTGGTAGTGCGGGTATTCCTGGGGGCGCCGGCCGGTGGTGGAGAAGGTGGAGAACTCGCCGGCCAGGCTCACCAGCTCGCTGAAAAAACGCTCCGGGTGCAACGGGCTCAACTGGCTGAAATGCTGGATCAGCGGCTGGGCGCGGTTGACCAATTGCAGCAGCATGAAGTCGGCAATCTCCGACGCGCCACCGGCGCCCGAGGCGACCACGCGGCCGGCCAGGGCTTCGCCACGCTGGTGCAAAAGGCCCAGCAGTTCGCTGCGGAACGCCGTGAGCGGTTTGCTGGCGGCCACGTCGAGCACCGGCGGGATGTAGGTGTCGTCGAGCACCAGCGCACGGTCGGCGCGTTTTTCCTTGATGCGCACCAGGCCCACGGCGGCGTAATCGCTGATGCCGTCCTGGGCGGTCAACAGGCGCAGGGCCCGGGAACCCACGGCCACCGGCGCGCGGTTTTCGAACGGCGCGTTGTCATCACGCACTTCGCGCACCTGGCTCACATAGCGCGCGGCGCCAAGGGCTTCGCCCTCGTCGACCGTGTCGCGGGCGCCTGCACGCTTGAGCGGCAAGGCCAGGTACACCAGACCGTCACGCAGGTTGTCGTCGATGTTCAGCGGGCTCGGCGCCAGGTCGTCCTGGGGGATATTGAACGGTGTGCCGTCGGGCAACAGGCCGCGTGCAGACACAATGGCCAGCTTGCCCTGGGCCAGCAGGCCCTGGTCGATCAGCAATTCGGAAAACCCCCAGCTGCCTGCCGACAACGGGCGGCTGCGGGCATCGATGAGGTTTTCCAGGTAACGGTCATGCTGCTGGAAGTGCTGCGTTCCGATGAACATGCCTTCCGACCAGACCACGCGATTGTTCCAGGACATGGGGGCTCCGATTGCTTCTTATCTGGCAGGGCTGGATGGGGGAACCACGACGTCGGCGCGCACGGCACGCACATCGAGGCTGATCTGGTATTCGGTGTATTGGCGCGCCGGCACATTGATCACCGTGCGCCATTGCGCGCGATCAAGCTCGCGGTAACCCACCAGCAAGCCGATCTGGCGGGTGGACGGGTCGAGGTCGCGCTGAATGCTCAATTGCTGGCCGGGCTGCACCATCACTTCGTCTTGGTCGAGCAGGTCCAGGCCGAGGGTGGATTGCGCACGGTCGGCCAGGGCGAAGTAATCGGAACGGCCGAAGGTGGCGGCGTTTTTCAGCTCGAAGATGCGCACCCGCACCGGTGCCGCCTGGCCGTTGGCACCGGGGTTGAGCCCGGCAATCGCGTGGAAGTGCAATTCGACGGCGGCGGTGTCGGCTTCAGCCTCGGCCGGTGCGTCGGGTTTGGCGGCGTCCGTGGCACACGCCGCCAGCAGAAGCGCCGTGGCGGCTGCGAGTAAAAACCTGGGAATCATCCTGCGTCCTCAATGACGTACTTAGCTATCCGTTAATCCATGTACTGCGTGTCAGCGTCGCTGTCGGGCGCTGTGTTCTTCGTAGGCTCGGCTGAATTCGCGGCCGAACAGGTCCTGGAAGTCTTCCTGGGCCTCGCGGGAAATATTGCTGTAGAGCTCGGTGAACTGTTGCCAGTACTGGGCCTGACGCGAACCGTTGAACAGGCTGGAGAGCCCGCCCGGCTTGCCCATGCGCTCTTCCAGCTGGGCCGGTTCAAAGCGCTTGAGCAGGTGCTTGATGGCCGCTTCCACCCCGGCCATTACCGCCAACTGGTGAGCGCGCAAGTCGTCGAAACTGTCGCGCACTGCTGCGTCCGGCGCCATGAACGCCTGATTGCCGTGGCGAAGCAGCAGCAGTAAGGCTTCATCGGCATTCGGGGCGAATTTCAACGGGTTGTTTTCGGCGGGCTGGATCATCGTCTGCTGCATGCGGAACTCGCCCTTGAGGCTGGCCCGGGCACGCAACACATCGATCAGGCCTTCGACCATCAGGCGGTAGCTGCGGCCGATGTTTTCCATCTGGGCGCAGGCGTCGGCCTTGTCCAGGCGCAGCTGGTCCAGGCCGGCACCGCGCAGGAAGGCTTGCAGCAGGTCGGGTTGCGCGGTATCGGCAAGCACCGGCGGCGCGATGACGGGCGCAGGGGGCGGCTCAGGTGTGGCGACTGGTACGGGCGTGGCCACCACAGGCGCGGGCGCGGGCGTGTCGCCGAACAGGTCCCAGTCCTCGGGGATCACCGAGCCGGACACCACGGGTTTTTCGACCACTGGGACTGCCACGGGCGTCGGTGGGCGGAAATCGTGCTGCTCGGAAGGCACATGGTCCGCCACGGTCGGCGGCGGCACGGCGGTGGGGCTGAGGAAGTCGAACAGGTCGGGCAAGGTGTCCATCGAGGACGCGCCCTGAAATTGCGGGGCGATCACCGGCACGGGGGCCGGCGTGGGCGTGTTCACCACGGCCCCCATCAGCGCTTCGAAGCTGTTGGGTGAATCTCCGACAAACGGCTGGCTGTCGACGGCCTGCACGTTGAAGTCGATGCGGGCCTGGATCTCGTAATCGCCGATACGGATCAGCTCGCCGTCCTGCAGGGGCTCGCTGTTGCCCCGGCGCAAACGAATACCGGCGTTGACCAACTCCACGCCGTTGGTGCTGTTATCGGTTAAATAATAACGGCCATCTTTGTATTGAATAACACAGTGTTGCGAAGAAACCAGACGCTCAGGATCAGGCAATACCCAGTCATTATCCGAGCTGCGGCCAATAGCCATCGAGCCCTGGTTCAAGGACTTTTCCGGACACTGCCCAGGGGTAATCTTGTGATAACTAGTGATAGTCAAACACAGCGACATCTTGCCTCCTTGCTGATACTTCGCGCGCGGTCGGCTCCCAGGACAGCGTTTCCCGGGAGATCCCCACCAGGCCGTGCAATCGACCTTAAAAACCTGCTTTTGTCAGCATGATCGCTGATCTTAACTGGCCTCTATGACAAAAATCCTGTCCTGGTGCGCCACCAGACCCACCAGTCGCGCAGGTTGTTAAGCACCGCACATCTGTCACAGAGGGCGAATAGCTTACCTTGACAAGGCATAAGTACTACACCAAAAATGCACAACTTCTTGAATACCAGTGATGGCACTTTGAAATCAACTTGAGTTCAAAGTTCCAATATGACCAAGAAAACATGCCTAGTTCCTCGCGCAACTAATGCATGCATTGCCCGCCATCTAACGGGCTGATAGGGAGATCAATTTCAGTGGATGTGCCGTTGCTGCTCACCGCCGTTTCCGCGACTTCGCCCTGTGGCGAAGACATGGAATATGACGCGGACTTTCTCCACCTGGAGCGTGCCGCCAAGGGTCAACCCGAGCGCAGCATGGGCGACTCGATCCTGCCCGCCGAACCTCCGGAATGGCGCAGCATCCAGCAGCAAAGCCTCGACCTGCTGGCGCGCAGCAAAGACCTGCGCATCACCCACTTTCTGGTGCAAAGCTCGCTCGCCCTGCAAGGCGTTGCCGGGTTTGCCGAAGCCCTTTCGCTGATCAACGCGCTGTTGCGCGACTACTGGGCCGAGCTGCACCCGCGCCTGGACGCCGACGACGATAACGACCCCACCGTGCGCATCAACGCCCTCACCGGCCTGACTTGCGACACGAACATCCGCCTGCTGCGCGAAAGCATCCTCACGCGCTCGCGCACCTTCGGCCCCGTGAGCCTGCGCGCCGCGCTCAACGCCAGCGGCCTGCAGAGCTTTGCCGACGAGCAACTGGGCACCCAGCAGCTCAACGCCGCCTTCCTCGACAGCGACCCCGAGCAACTGCAAGCCACCCGCGATGCCTTGAGCGCCGCGCGCGCGGCCTGCGAAGCCATCGAGCAACAGGTCAACGATCAAGTCGGTTCCGCCCAGGGCGTGGACCTCAGTGCCCTGAAGCAGCCGCTCAAGCAAGCGCTGCAGATACTCAACCAAGCGGTGCCCGGCACCGACAGCAGCAGCGAACCCGAGGCCGTCAGTGACGACAATGCCCCCTCGGCCGACTTCGCTGCCCCCCCCGCAGTACAGCGTCCGGTCGGCGATATCGCCAGCCGCGACGACGTGCTGCGCAGCCTCGACAAGATCCTTGCGTACTACACCCGTCACGAGCCTTCGAGCCCGCTACCGGTGCTGTTGAACCGGGCGAAGCATCTGGTGCACGCCGACTTCGCGGCCATCGTGCGCAACCTGATTCCCGACGGCATGTCCCAATTTGAAAACCTGCGCGGTCCGGACGGCGAGTAAGCCGCGCCAACGTGCAGTAACAACACCGTCGCTCAAGCGACCAGGAGCAGCAACGTGGCGAAGCAAAGTTCTCAGAAATTCATCGCGCGCAACCGTGCGCCTCGAGTGCAGATCGAGTACGACGTCGAGCTCTACGGCGCCGAGAAAAAGGTCCAGCTGCCCTTCGTGATGGGTGTGATGGCCGACCTCGCCGGCAAGCCTGCCGAGCCGCTCGCGCCCGTGGCCGACCGCAAGTTCCTTGAAGTGGACGTCGACAATTTCGACTCGCGCCTCAAGGCCATGCAGCCGCGCGTGGCGTTCCACGTGCCCAACGAGCTGACCGGTGAAGGCAACCTGAGCCTGGACATCACCTTCGAGAGCATGGACGACTTCAGCCCGGCCGCTGTGGCCCGCAAGGTCGACTCACTGAACCAACTGCTCGAAGCCCGCACCCAGCTGGCCAACCTGCTGACCTACATGGACGGCAAGACCGGCGCTGAAGAAATCATCATGAAGGCGATCAAGGACCCGGCACTGCTCCAGGCACTTGCCAGCGCGCCGAAGCCTGCAGGGGACCAGTAATCATGACCGACAATACCGCCCGCGAAGGCTCCCAGATCCTGGGTACCCAGACCGAAGAAGCCAGCGAATTCGCGAACCTGCTGCTGCAAGAGTTCAAGCCCAAGACCGAGCGTGCCCGCGAAGCCGTGGAAACCGCCGTGCGCACCTTGGCCGAACAGGCATTGGCGCAAACCGACCTGGTGTCCAATGACGCGATCAAGTCGATCGAGTCGATCATCGCCGCCATCGACGCCAAGCTGACCGCCCAGGTCAACCAGATTATTCATCACCAGGATTTCCAGCAGCTGGAAAGCGCCTGGCGTGGCCTGCACTACCTGGTCAACAACACCGAGAGCGATGAGCAGCTCAAGATCCGCGTGCTCAACATCTCCAAACCGGACCTGCACAAGACCCTGAAGAAATTCAAGGGCACCGCGTGGGACCAGAGCCCGATCTTCAAGAAGATGTACGAAGAAGAATACGGCCAGTTCGGTGGCGAACCTTACGGCTGCCTGGTGGGCGACTACTACTTCGACCAGTCGCCTCCCGACGTGGAGCTGCTGGGCGAGCTGTCGAAAGTCTGCGCCGCCATGCACTCCCCGTTCATCGCCGCTGCTTCGCCAACCGTGATGGGCATGGGCTCGTGGCAGGAACTGTCGAACCCGCGCGACCTGACCAAGATCTTCACCACCCCGGAATACGCCGGCTGGCGTTCGCTGCGTGAATCGGAAGATTCGCGCTACATCGGCCTGACCATGCCGCGCTTCCTGGCGCGCCTGCCGTACGGCGCCAAGACCGACCCGGTGGAAGCCTTCGCCTTCGAAGAAAACACCGACGGCGCCGACAGCTCCAAGTACACCTGGGCCAACGCCGCCTACGCGATGGCAGTGAACATCAACCGTTCGTTCAAGCACTACGGCTGGTGCTCGCGTATCCGTGGCGTGGAATCGGGCGGTGAAGTGGAAAACCTGCCGGCTCACACGTTCCCGACCGATGACGGTGGCGTGGACATGAAGTGCCCGACCGAAATCGCCATCAGCGACCGCCGCGAAGCGGAACTGGCCAAGAACGGTTTCATGCCGCTGCTGCACAAGAAAAACACCGACTTCGCCGCGTTCATCGGCGCCCAGTCGCTGCAGAAACCGGCCGAATACGACGACCCGGACGCCACTGCCAACGCCAACCTGGCCGCGCGCCTGCCGTACCTGTTCGCCACCTGCCGTTTCGCCCACTACTTGAAGTGCATCGTGCGCGACAAGATCGGTTCCTTCAAAGAGAAGGACGAGATGCAGCGCTGGTTGCAGGACTGGATCCTCAACTACGTGGACGGTGACCCTGCGCACTCCACCGAAACCACCAAGGCCCAGCACCCGTTGGCGGCGGCCGAAGTGATCGTGGAAGAAGTCGAAGGCAACCCGGGGTACTACAACTCCAAGTTCTACCTGCGCCCGCACTACCAGCTTGAAGGGCTGACGGTGTCGCTGCGCCTGGTATCGAAGCTGCCCTCGGCCAAGAGCGCGTAAGTAGCTGTTGAACCGGCTCTTCTGTGGGAGCCGGGCTTGCCCGCGATGCAGGCGGCGCGGTCCGGCAGGCAGACCGCGGTGATGCCATCGCAGGCAAGCCAGCTCCCACAGAAAAGCAAAGCCCCCTTGGGCTTAACCAAATTTCGTGGCCTGGGCCACACAGGGAGAAAACATGGCTGTTGATATTTTCATCAAGATCGGCGACATCAAGGGCGAGTCCATGGACAAGGCCCACAAGGACGAAATCGACGTGCTGAACTGGAGCTGGGGCATGGCCCAGTCCGGCAACATGCATGTGGGCGGTGGCGGTGGCGCGGGCAAGGTGAATATCCAGGACCTGTCGCTGACCAAGTACGTCGACAAGGCCTCGCCCAACCTGATGATGCACTGCGCCAGCGGCAAGCACATCGACAAGGTCAAGCTGACCGTGCGCAAGGCCGGTGGCGAGAGCCAGGTCGAGTACATGGTGATCAACCTGGAAGAAGTGCTGGTGACGTCCCTGAGCACCGGCGGTTCGGGCACCGATGACCGCCTGACCGAGAACGTCACCCTGAACTTTGCCCAAGTGATGGTCGACTACCAGCCGCAGAAAGCCGACGGCACCAAAGACGGCGGCGCGATCAAGTTTGGCTGGAACATCCGTTCCAACACCAAGCGCTGATAGCCCTTGAGGCCGTGGCTTCGCGCCACGGCCACAGCCCACTTGCCCCTCTCAAACCCCGTCCGTGGAGCCGCTTTGG
The DNA here is from genome assembly GCF_024810135.1 of Pseudomonas sp. BIGb0164. Taxonomy (NCBI): domain Bacteria; kingdom Pseudomonadati; phylum Pseudomonadota; class Gammaproteobacteria; order Pseudomonadales; family Pseudomonadaceae; genus Pseudomonas; species Pseudomonas sp. BIGb0164. Next base: position 518,285 of record NZ_JANUEA010000003.1, read on the forward strand.
TGGTCACTGAAATCGCTTCCCGCGACCGTCTGCAACCGTCCCTGCTGGACCGGTTGACCGACGACGATCCGACCAATCCCAAGGAAAGCGCCGATAAACGCGTGCTATCCCTGACCCAATTGAAAGCCTCGGTGCTGCGTGACCTGGCGTGGCTGCTCAACACCACGTCGTTGCTCGATGCCGATGCCACACTGCACACCCCGGCCGGTACGTCGGTGGTCAATTACGGCCTGCCGGCACTGGCGGGCAACAGTGTTTCCAGCGTGGACATCAAGGCCCTCGAAGCCCTGATCTACCAGGCCATCGCCACCTTTGAGCCACGTATTCTGCGCCACACCCTGCGCGTCAAAGCCCGCGTCGGCCATGGCGAGATGAACCACAACGCGCTGAGTTTCGAGATCGAGGGCGACCTGTGGGCACAGCCCGTGCCGTTGCGCCTGCTGCTGCAAACCGACCTGGACCTGGAGTCAGGCCACGTGCGCGTGGTCAATGCCGACCAGCGGAGACGCCCATGAACCCGCGCCTGCTGGAGCTGTACAACCAGGAACTGCACCACGTGCGCGAAAGCGCCGCCGAGTTCGCCAAGGAATACCCGAAGATCGCCAGTCGGCTGACCCTGTCCGGCATGGACTGCGCCGACCCGTACGTCGAACGTTTGCTCGAAGGTTTTGCCTACCTCACCGCCCGCGTGCAGCTCAAGCTCGACGCCGAGTACCCGACCTTCACCCACAACCTGCTGGAAATCGCCTACCCGCACTACCTGGCGCCGACGCCGTCGATGACCGTGGTGCAATTGCAGACCGACCCGGACGAAGGCTCCCTGGCCAGTGGGTTTCCGTTGCCCCGCGACAGTGTATTGCGGGCCGCGTTGGGCCGCGAAACCCAGACCTGCTGCGAGTACCGCACTGCCCAGCCGGTGACGTTGTGGCCGTTGCAAGTGGCCAATGCCGAATACTTCGGCAACCCCGCTGCCGTGCTCGGGCGTCTGGCCGCCAGCGAACCGAAAGCCAAGGCCGGCTTGCGCCTGACCCTGCGCACGGGCGCCGAATTGCCGTTCAACAGCCTCGACCTCGACAGCCTGCCGCTGTACCTCAGCGGCGCCGACGAGCAGCCGTTCCGCCTCTACGAGCAACTCTTGGGCAATGCCTGCGCAGTGTTCGCACGCAAGCCGGGGGGCGACTGGGTCGAGCGACTGCCCCAGGATGCGCTGCGCTCCCGTGGTTTCGACGATGCAGACGCCGCCATGCCCGTGGTCGCGCGAGCGTTCCAGGGCTATCGCCTGCTGCAGGAATACTTCGCCCTGCCCCACCGCTTCCTGTTCGTCGAGTTCGCCGAGCTGAGCCGTGCGGTCAAGCGCTGCGACGGCCAGGAGCTGGAACTGATCGTGCTGTTTGACCGCCATGAGCCGAGCCTGGAAGGCAGCGTCGGCGCGGCGCAGTTCCTGCCGTTCTGCACGCCGGCGATCAACCTGTTTCCCAAGCGGGTGGACCGTATCCACTTGTCTGACCGGGTCAACGAACACCATGTAATCGCCGACCGCACGCGGCCGATGGATTTCGAGATTCACTCGTTGAGCGGCATCACCGGCCACGGCACCGGGCCGGAGCAACCATTCTTGCCGTTCTACGCGGTGCGCGACCCGTCGCGGTACGGCCGCGACCAGGCCTACTACACCGTGCGCCGTGAGCCGCGTGTGCTGTCCAGCGACCAGCGCCGCAACGGCCCGCGCTCGACCTATGTGGGCAGCGAGACCTTTGTCAGCCTGGTCGACAGCCGGCAGGCCCCCTACGGCCACGACCTGCGCCAGCTCGGCGTGACCGCGCTGTGCACCAACCGCGACCTGCCGCTGTTCATGAGCGTGGGCAATGGCAAGACCGACTTCACCCTGGCCGACAGCGCACCGGTATTGGCCGTGCGCTGCGTGGCCGGCCCGAGTCGGCCACGTGCCAGCCATGCCCATGACGCCAAGGCCTGGCGCCTGATCAGCCAACTCTCGCTCAACTATCTGTCGTTGAGCGAGCAAGGCCAGGGCGCCGGTGCCTTGCGCGAACTGCTGCGCCTGTACGGCGACAGCAACGACGCCGCCCTGCAATTGCAGATCGAAGGCCTGCGTGAAGTCAGCAGCAAGGCCGTGACCCGGCGCCTGCCGATGCCCGGCCCGATTGTGTTTGGCCGTGGCTTGGAAATCACCTTGGAATTCGATGAAAACGCGTTTCGCGGCACCGGCGTGTTCCTGCTCGGTGCCGTGCTGGAACGTTTCCTGGCGCGCTACGTGTCGATCAACAGTTTTACCGAGACGGTGATCCGTACCACCGAACGCGGCGAGATCATGCGATGGAAAGCCAAGCCCGGACGGCGTCCGACCCTGTGAACACACTGGATGCGATGCATCAGGAACCCTGGGAATACGATTTCTTCCAGGCGCTGCGCCGTCTCGAGTGTGAATCGCCGGAGCTGCCCCGCCTGGGCCATTCCCTGCGCCTGGCCGATGACCCGTTGCGCCTGGGCCAGCAGGCCGATTGCACCTTTGCCCCGGCCACCCTGGCGTCGGTCGACCCCGGTGGCGACGGCAAGCCGGCGCGCCTGGAGCAGTTCTTCTTCGGCCTTGGCGGCCCCAACGGCCCGCTGCCGCTGCACATCACCGAGTACGTGCGCGAACGTCAGCGCAACAACGCTGACAGCACCAGCAAACAGTTTTTGGATGTGTTCCACCATCGCCTGCTCAGCCTGTTCTATCGGGCCTGGGCCGAGGCGCGACCGACGGTCAGCCATGACCGACCGGACGACGACTACTGGTCGGCACGCCTCGCCGCTCTGAGTGGACGCGGCATGCCGAGCCTGCTCAACCAGGGGCTCATCCCGGATACCGCGAAGCTGCATTACAGCGGCCACCTGTCGGCGCAGACCCGCTACCCAGACGGCCTGAAAGCCATTCTCGGCGAGTATTTCGGCCTGCCGGTGCAGATCGAAGAGTATGTCGGCCAATGGCTCGAATTACCCGAGCGCAGCCGCGTCAGCGTGAGCGCCAACCGGTTGGGCGTGGACTTTTGCCTGGGCAGCTTCGTGTGGGACCGCCAGCACAAATTCCGCATCCGCCTGGGCCCGCTCAAGCTTGATGACTACATGAGCATGCTGCCCGGCCAGCAGCCGTTCAACGAGCTGGTGGCGTGGGTGGCCGAGTACCTGGGCCATGAACTGGACTGGGACCTGAACCTGGTCCTGCAACAACCCGAAGTCCCGGCGCTGCAACTCAACGGCAGGTTCCGCCTGGGCTTCAACACCTGGCTTGGCCAGCCCGAGCGAGACGCCAACGACCTAATCCTGGCCCGGCATTACGCCGATCAGGCCACCACCTCAAGGAATCCAGAGCATGGGTGAAATCAGTCGCGCCGCACTGTTCGGCAAACTCAACAGCGTGGCCTACAAGGCCATCGAAGCCGCCACCGTGTTCTGCAAACTGCGGGGCAACCCGTATGTGGAACTGGCCCACTGGTTTCACCAGTTGCTGCAACTGCAGGACTCGGACCTGCACCGCATCATCCGCCAGTTCAACGTGGAACCGGCGCGCCTGGCCCGTGACCTCACCGAAGCCCTGGACCGCCTGCCGCGCGGCTCAACCTCGATCACCGACTTGTCGTCCCATGTGGAAGAAGCCGTGGAGCGCGGTTGGGTCTACGGCAGCCTGATGTTCGGCGAAAGCCAGGTGCGTACCGGCTACCTGGTGCTCGGCATCCTCAAGACGCCAAGCCTGCGCCATGCATTGCTGGGCCTGTCGTCGGAGTTCGACAAGATCAAGGCCGAGGCCCTGAGCGAACGCTTTGACGAGTACGTCGGCGACTCGCCGGAGAACGCGCTGAGCGCCAGCGACGGTTTCAATGCCGGCGCCGTACCGGGCGAAGCCAGCGGGGCCATGGCGCCGAGCGCGATGGGCAAGCAGGAAGCCCTCAAGCGCTTTACCGTGGACCTGACCGAACAAGCGCGCAGCGGCAAGCTCGACCCGATCGTTGGCCGTGATGAAGAGATCCGCCAATTGGTGGACATCCTCATGCGCCGCCGCCAGAACAACCCGATCCTCACCGGTGAAGCCGGCGTGGGCAAGACGGCCGTGGTCGAAGGTTTCGCCCTGCGTATCGTTGCCGGTGACGTACCACCCGCCCTGAAAGACGTGGAGCTGCGCAGCCTGGACGTGGGCCTGTTGCAGGCCGGCGCCAGCATGAAAGGCGAGTTCGAACAGCGCCTGCGCCAGGTCATCGAAGACGTGCAGGCGTCGCCCAAGCCGATCATCCTGTTCATCGACGAAGCGCACACCCTGGTGGGTGCCGGTGGTGCTGCGGGCACGGGCGATGCGGCCAACCTGCTCAAGCCGGCCCTGGCACGCGGCACCTTGCGCACCGTGGCCGCAACCACCTGGGCCGAGTACAAGAAGCACATCGAGAAAGACCCGGCCCTGACCCGCCGCTTCCAGGTGGTACAAGTGGCCGAGCCGTCGGAAGACAAGGCGCTGCTGATGATGCGCGGCGTGGCGTCGACCATGGAAAAACACCACCAGGTGCAGATCCTCGACGAAGCGCTGGAAGCCTCGGTGAAACTGTCTCACCGTTACATCCCGGCGCGCCAGTTGCCGGACAAATCCGTGAGCCTGTTGGACACCGCCTGCGCCCGCGTCGCCATCAGCCTGCACGCGGTGCCGGCCGAAGTGGACGACAGCCGCCGCCGCATCGAGGCGCTGGAAACCGAGCTGCAAATCATCGCCCGCGAGCATGCCATCGGCATTGCGATTGGCGCGCGCCAGACCACGACCGACGCGCTGTTGAGTGCTGAGCGTGAGCGCCTGGCGACCCTGGAAAGCCGCTGGGCTGAAGAGAAAACACTGGTGGACGAACTGCTCGCCACCCGTGCAACGCTGCGTGAAACCGCAGGCGTGGTGGATAGCGCTGCTGGTAATAACGAGAGCGACGAACTGCGTGCCCAACTGGTCGACCTGCAACACCGCCTCAGCGCCCTGCAAGGCGAAACCCCGCTGATCCTGCCGACCGTGGATTACCAGGCCGTGGCCTCAGTGGTCGCCGACTGGACCGGCATTCCGGTGGGTCGCATGGCGCGCAACGAGCTGGAGACGGTGCTCAACCTCGACCAGCACCTGAAAAAACGCATCATCGGCCAGGACCATGCCCTGCAGATGATCGCCAAGCGCATCCAGACCTCCCGCGCCGGCCTCGACAACCCGAGCAAGCCGATTGGCGTGTTCATGCTGGCCGGCACCTCCGGCGTGGGCAAGACCGAAACCGCCCTGGCCCTGGCCGAAGCCATGTACGGCGGCGAGCAGAACGTCATCACCATCAACATGAGCGAGTTCCAGGAAGCCCACACCGTGTCGACCCTCAAGGGCGCGCCACCGGGTTACATCGGCTATGGCGAAGGCGGCGTGCTGACCGAAGCCGTACGACGCAAACCCTACAGCGTGGTACTGCTGGACGAGGTGGAAAAAGCCCACCCGGACGTGCATGAGATCTTCTTCCAGGTGTTCGACAAGGGCGTGATGGAAGACGGCGAAGGCCGGGTGATCGACTTCAAGAACACCCTGATCCTGCTCACCACCAACGCCGGTACCGAGCTGATCTCCCACGTGTGCAAAGACCCGGCGAACGTGCCGGAGCCAGAAGAGATCGCCAAGGCCCTGCGCCAGCCGCTGCTGGAAATCTTCCCGCCGGCGCTGCTCGGCCGCCTGGTGACTATTCCGTACTACCCGCTCAGCGACGAGATGCTCAAGGCGATCACCCGCCTGCAGCTCAACCGCATCAAGAAGCGCGTGGAGAGTACGCACAAGGTGGCCTTCGACTACGACGACGCGGTGGTCGACCTGATCGTCTCGCGGTGCACCGAGACCGAAAGCGGCGGGCGCATGATCGACACCCTCCTCACCAACAGTTTGCTGCCGGACATGAGCCGTGAGTTCCTCACGCGCATGCTGGAGGGCAAGGCGTTGGCGGGTGTGCGGATCAGCAACCGGGATAACGAATTGCACTACGACTTCAGCGAAGTCGAGTAACTAAAGGTGGATGCGGTCAGTGTGGGAGCTGGCTTGCCTGCGAAAGCGGTCTGACATTCAACTTTGATGTTGACTGATACACCGCTTTCGCAGGCAAGCCAGCTCCCACATTTGATCCGGTTCCGTCAGTGAAAACGGTATTTACGGGTTAACCGATGCTATTCAACCAAGCCTCACGCCTGGCCAAAGTCACCAGCCCCCTCGGGCCGGATGTGCTGCTGCTCAATGAAATGGGCGGCGGTGAAGAGCTGGGCAGGCTGTTCAACTATGAGCTGCAACTGACGTCCCTGGACGCCAACATCGACCTCAATCAATTGCTCGGCAAACCCATGAGTGTGGGCCTGCAATTGGCGGATGGCGGTGAGCGGCACTTCCACGGCATCGTCGCGCGGTGCAGCCAGAATATCGACCAGGGCCAGTTCGCCAGCTACCAGGTGACCCTGCGCCCGTGGTTGTGGTTGCTCAGCCGCACCTCCGATTGCCGGATTTTCCAGAACCTGAGCATCCCGCAGATCATCAAGCAGGTGTTCCGCGACCTGGGGTTTTCCGATTTCGAAGACGCCTTGAGCCGGCCGTACCGCGAGTGGGAATACTGCGTGCAGTACCGCGAGACCAGTTTCGATTTCGTCAGCCGCCTGATGGAACAGGAAGGGATCTACTACTTCTTCCGCCATGAGCAGGACCGCCATGTGCTGGTGCTGGCCGATGCCTACGGTGCCCACACCACGGTGCCCGGCTACGCGTCGATCCCGTATTACCCCAAGGACGAGCAGCAGCGCGAACGTGACCACATGCATAACTGGCACCTGGCGCACGAGGTGCAGCCGGGCTCGCTGGAGCTCAACGACTACGACTTCCAACGCCCCAGCGCCAGCATCGATGTGCGTTCCGTCATGCCGCGCCCGCACACCGCCGGCGACTACCCGCTGTACGACTACCCCGGCACCTACGTGCAGAGCGAAGACGGCGAACACTACGCGCGCACCCGCATCGAAGCCCTGCAAACCTTGCACGAACAAATCGAGTTCAGCGGCAATGCGCGAGGCCTGGGCTCAGGCCATTTGTTCAGCCTCACCGGCTTCAGCCGCCAGGACCAGAACCGCGAATACCTGATCGTCGGCTGCCGCTACTACATCGTCCAGGAAAGCCTGGAAAGCGGCGGCGGCTCGGGTTCGGCACAGTTTGAAAGCAGCCTCACCTGTATCGACGCCCAACAGAGCTTCCGCCCGCTGGCCAACACCCACCGGCCTGTCGTCAAAGGCCCGCAAACCGCCCTGGTGGTGGGCCCCAAGGGCGAGGAAATCTGGACCGACCAGTACGGCCGCGTGAAGGTGCATTTCTATTGGGACCGCCATGACCAATCCAACGAAAACAGCTCGTGCTGGATTCGTGTATCGCAGTCCTGGGCCGGCAAGAACTGGGGCTCGATGCAGATCCCACGGATCGGCCAGGAAGTGATTGTGAGCTTTCTTGAAGGTGACCCCGACCGGCCGATCATCACCGGCCGCGTCTACAACGCCGAGCAGACCGTGCCCTACGACCTGCCGGAAAACGCGACCCAGAGCGGCATGAAAAGCCGTTCGAGCAAGGGCGGCACGCCGGCCAACTTCAATGAAATCCGCATGGAGGACAAGAAGGGCCTGGAGCAGCTGTATATCCACGCCGAGCGTAACCAGGACATTGTGGTGGAGGTGGATGAAAGCCACTCGGTGGGGCATGACCGCAACAAGAGCATCGGCCACAACGAGACGGTGACCATCGGCAACAACCGCCTGCGCATCGTCAAGCAGGAAGACATCCTCTCGGTGGGCCAGCGCAAGACCGATAGCATCAGCCAGAGCTATGTCATCGAAGTGGGTGAAAACCTGCGGCTGGTCTGCGGCGAAAGCATTCTGGAGTTGAACGCCAGCGGGCAGATCAACCTGACCGGCGTGCAAATCAGCTTCTATGCCAGCGGCGATGCCGAATTCAACACGGGCGGCGTGCTGCACTTGAACAACGGCGGTGGCCCCGGCGCCACGCCCGATGGCCAGGGCCAGAAAGGCGCCATCGACGCCAATATCAAAGCCGCGTTCCCCGCGCCTAAAAGCTCCTGACGAGACCTGCTTTCATGACGTATCGAATCAACGAATTCCAGTTTCAACTGCCGGCCAGCGAGCTGCAGGACGCGACGATCAATATCCTCAAGTTCCCGGAACTGGGGACTTCACTGATCGTCAGCCGCAGCCTGCTCGCCGAGGGTGAAACCCTGCACAGCAACTTCAATGACCAACTCCAGCGCCTGGAAAAACAGGTGCAGGATTTACGCTATCAACCCGGTGTCGACGTGCGTTTGGGCGCGGCCCAAGAGGTGGAAGGCATCGAGCTGCGCAGCCAATTCAACAAGGGCAATGACAAGGTGTTCCAGTATCAGTTGGCGCTGGTACTACCGGGTACGCGCAAGATGCTCGCCTTGAGTTACGTGAAGGCCGACAAGCTTGGGGATGCCGAGGCGGCGCACTGGGCGTTGATCAAAAACTCGCTATCGTTCGACGCTGTTTCCTGATGAGCTGCCTGCATGTCTGACGCGTTATGGGCGGCCCGTATGGGCGATGCGCTGACCCACACCTCCATGATGGCCGATATCCTCGGCGGCGTGCTGGAGGTGGCGGCCAACGTGGCGATTACTGCGCTGGCGACTGCAGCTGTAGCGGCTGCCGTGGGGGTGACAATTGCTACCGCCGGTATCGGCGGCTGCATCCTCGGTGCGGTGGTGGGCATCGTCGTCGGCATGGCCATGAGCAAGACGGGGGCCGACAAGGGCCTCAGTAAGATGTGCGAGAGCTTCGCCAATGCGCTGTTCCCGCCCGTGGTGGAAGCTACGATTGCGGTGGGTTCGACCGACACCTTCGTCAACAGCATTCCGGCTGCGCGGGCTGCGGGCTCCATTCCCTCGCACGTGGCGCCCGCTGGTACGGAGCTTGAGCAAGCGCCGCCGGAGCTCGACCCCGAGCCAAAACCCGAGCCTGGCTTCCTGGACATGGCCGAGGGTTTCTTCTCCCAGCTATGGCGGCCCACCGTCGCCACGCCTGCACCGGGTGTGGTGCCGGCCCTCACCGACATGGTCCTGTGCGCCCGCCATCCGCCGATGCCGCCACAGCTTCTGGCCGAAGGGTCTGACAAAGTCACCATCAACGGCCAGCCCGCCGTGCGCAGCGGTGATCGCAGCATGTGCGAGGCGACGGTGGTGTCATCGGGGCTGATCTCGCCAAACGTCACCATTGGTGGTGGGACGGTGGTGGTGCAGGAAATTCGCAGCGGGAAGACCCCCGGCGTTGGCTTGGCGATTGAAGCATTAATGATGCTTAAAGGAGCCAAGGGCAAGACGCTGAGTAATTTGCCGTGCATGTTGTTGGGCGGTGTCAGCTCCTTTGCCGTGAGCCAGGCCATCGGCGCCATGACAAACGCCGCCATGTCTTCACTTAACCCCGTGCATACCGCGACAGGCGCCAAAATACTGGGCGGCACGAATGAATTGGATTTCGTGCTGCCAGGTGCGTTGCCCATGGCCTGGCAGCGCGTCTATAACAGCCACGATATACGCACAGCAGGTCTCTTCGGCGCGGGCTGGAGCGTTGCCTATGAGGTGAGTGTCGAAGTCCTGATGCATCCTGAAGGCGGCGAAGAGCTGATCTATACAGATGAGCAAGGGCGGCGTATCAACCTGGGTTCGCTTGTGCCAGGCAGCGCAATGTTCAGCCCTGCAGAAGTACTGAGCTTCAGGCGCCATTACAACGGTCAGTTATTGATCGAGAGCGATGATGGGTTGTATCGCCTCTTCGATCTCACACCAGGTTCGACCACGCACCTTCGGTTGAGTCAGTTGGGGGATCGCAATGACAATCGGATTTTCGTCGGTTACCACGAGAACGGCCGCATTGCGCGCCTGCGGGACACATCGAACCAGGTCCAGGTTGAGCTGGTTTACGACCAGGATCGCCTGGAGCGAATCGAACGCCTGTACGCCGACCAGTCGCGTGAGGTTCTCGTCAGCTACCGCTACAACGCGATAGGTGAATTGGCGCAAGTAAGCAACGCCTCCGGCGAGGTTCAGCGACGCTTTGCCTACGACGCCGGTCGCAGGATGATTGAACACCAGCTCCCTACCGGTCTGCGCTGCTTTTATGAGTGGGGCCACATCGACAACACTGAATGGCGAGTGGTACGACACTGGACCGACGAGGGCGACGCCTACCAATTCGAGTATGACTTGCAAAAGGGCATCACACGCGTCACAGACAGCCTGCAACGTGTCAGTACTCGTCAGTGGAATGCCCAGCATCAGATAATCGCATTCACCGACAATCTGGATAAAACCTGGCTATTCGAGTGGAACGACGAGCGTCAGTTACTGAGCGCTACGGACCCTCAAGGAGGGCGCTACGAATACAGCTACGATGAGTCCGGCAACCTGACGGCTGAGACGGATCCACTCGGGCGTAGCGTATCCACACTTTGGCTGGAGCATTGGTCGCTGCCACGCACACAAACCGACGCCGCCGGTAACACGTGGCAGTATCGCTATGATCAACGCGGTAATTGTGTCGCCGAGACCGACCCGCTGGGCCATATGACCCGTTATCGCTATAACGCACAAGGCTTGGTGGTGGAGGTCATAGATGCAACCGGCAAAAGCAAACAGTTGAAATGGAACACGCTCGGGCAACTGACCGACCACTTGGATTGCTCGGGATTCCCGACTCGCTTTGGCTACGACCTTCACGGGTACTTGCAGGAGATTACCAATGCAATGGGCGAACGCACGCAGTTCCAGCATGACCGCCAGGGTCGGCTGATCAGCAAGCAATTTCCGGACGGTCGAACCGAATATTTCCAGCGCGACAGTGCCGGCCTACTGCTGGGTCATACAGACCCTGCGGGGCACACGACTCTTTACCAGCACAATCGCAGGGGCCAGGTCTGCCAACGTACGGATGCACAGGGTCGCCAGGTTAGCCTGGGCTATGACACGTTCGGCCGGTTACAGTCGTTGAGCAACGAAAATGGTGAGCACTATCGGTTCACCTGGGATGCCTGTGATCGGATGATCCAGCAACAAGGCCTCGACGGGGGCACAAAATCCTACGCCTACGATGGGCTGGACAACCTGATCCGCGTGACGTCCACTCCAGCGCCTTATGGCACCGGGCTCGCAATTGTCCCCCGAGCACCTGAAGCACCGATCATTCATCAATTGGAACGCGACGCCGTTGGACGACTGATCGCAAAAGTCACGGATGATGGCCGCACCGAATACCACTACGATCCACTGAACCAACTCAGCGCCGTCACGTTCAAGGAGGCGTCGGGCGCTGAACAGAGGCTTGGCTTTGCCTACAACGCGCTCGGCCAATTGCTTGAGGAACACAGTGCCTCTGGCAGCCTTCACCATCGCTATGATGAACTCGGCAACCTGATACAAACCCAAGTACCTGATGGCCGCTGGCTCAACCGCCTCTACTACGGGAGCGGTCATTTGCACCAAATCAATCTTGACGGCGAGGTGATCAGTGACTTCGAGCGTGACCGACTCCATCGTGAAGTCTTGCGCACTCAGGGTCAGCTTAGTACGCGCAGCGACTACGACCCCGTCGGCCGCTTACGTGCTCGCATACGCCGTCATGACAGCCAGCCCGCCTTGCTGCCACCCGATATGCAAAGACAGTTCGAGTACGACCCGGCTGACAATTTGATCGGAAAGCTGGATCAGCGGTCCTCTGCGCGCCATCAACAACTGTTTCATTACGACGCAACAGACCGCCTTATCGCGAGCCAAGACTCTTTGTACGGCACTCGTGAGACCTTTGCATATGACGCAGCAGCCAACTTGCTTGACAGCGTCCACCCCAGCCAGGGGAAGGTGCTCCACAACAGGTTGGTCAGCTTTCAAGACAAGCGTTATCGCTATGACGGCTTCGGCCGAGTAATCGAAAAGCGCAGCGGGCGATACGGTGTACAAAGGTTTAGCTATGACGCCGAAAGCCGCCTGGTAGAAGTACGCAATGAAAAGGGCCATGTGGTTCGGATGGCCTACGACGCGCTGGATCGGCGTATCAAAAAGACCGAACAGGATCGCAATGGTTATACCTTGAGCCAAGTCAGCTTCATTTGGGACGGTCTGCGACTGCTCTCAGAGACGCAAAATGAACGCAGCAGCCTCTATCTCTATCTCAATCAAGGACACGAGCCCTTGGCGCGAGTCGATGGATTGGGCGTGCACAAGAAGACCCGTTATTACCACAACGACCTCAATGGTTTGCCCGAGCAATTGACCGAGAGCGATGGAAACATCGTCTGGAAAGCGATCTATCAGGTGTGGGGCAATACCGTTAGTGAAGAACGGGAACCCTATTATCTGGAAGATCAGAATATTCGCTTCCAAGGCCAGTATCTGGACCGGGAAACCGGACTGCACTACAACACGTTCCGCTTTTATGACCCCGATATCGGCAGATTCACTACAGAAGACCCGGTTGGATTACTGGGTGGCATTAACCTCTATCAGTACGCCCCCAACCCTCTGGGCTGGAGTGACCCACTGGGCTGGTGCTCGACGAAGCTAGGCAAGAACATGGGGGCTCGCAAAGGTGACGGTATGGCCAACCATCACCTGATACCCGAGGAGCTGATCAAACACAAAGAGTTCGGCAAAATGTTCTCCAGGCTGAAAAAGATAGGTTGGGACCCGGATGGCGCCTCCAACGGTGCTTTCCTGCCAGGATCAAAGGACCTTGCCGCCAAAACGCAGCTTCCTGGACATTGGTCGAACCATAACAAGTACACCGATGCTGTCAGGGACAGGCTCAGGGGCTTGAACAAACAACAAGCCGGGTTATCTGACATGGACCTCGCACTGGAAGTCTCGAACATCCAAAAATGGGCGAGCGGCGGGCTGCAGAATGGCCTCTTCAAAACTGATGCAGTTACAGGACGACTTTTATGACCGGCGCCAGCGCTGATTTCTTCATCGTGAACTACCACACCAACGGGGCGGATGCGCCCAGCTTCTTTGAGTCGGACTGGACTCCTGGCGTCCCGGAGTTTCATTACCCTTCAGAAACACCGGATGAGAGTCAGTTTGCCAGTGCTTATAAAGTCAAGGCCAAGATCAAGGAGTTGAAAGCGGACCTCATGATTGAGGAATTGCTGGCGACAGATGCCGTCTTGAACATCTGCGCAACGCTCGAAATTCCTCATATCACGCGTCAGGTCGAGATAGAGTTAAAAGGAAAAAAAACACCTGAAAAACGCTACAACCTTTTCATTCCGACCGCCCGACTCAGCCTGCTTGATCTTGAGCATTCGGTATTCACCATCGACCGCGACAAATACACCGGCAAACTCAAGACACCAGAAGAAAGTGATGTACCCGCTATCGTTTTTGAGTCCATCGAATCATTCAAGATAAAACCCGGTATTCATCAACACCTGTTTCTATGCACGGATATTAACGAAACGGTCTGTTCGGCTGAATTCAAGGCGATGTTCGAATCCAAGGCGCTTTTTGGGCTAGCGTTCACACCGTTGGATGCCACTTATAAATTCGATCCTTGGGGGGAGTTGTAACCGGGAGGTGTCTACGGGTCTGACATTCTCCAGCCTACAAAAAATGGGCACCCGACCCTGTCGGCGTGCCCATTCTTTTACCGCCCCGCCTCCCTTCGAGACGGTGTCGCTGTTACGGGTTGACGCTGTCTTTGAGCGACTTGCCCGGCTTGAACGCAACGGTGTTGCTGGCCTTGATCTTCACAGGCTCACCGGTTTGCGGGTTTTTACCGGTGCGGGCGCCGCGGTGGCGTTGCAGGAAGGTGCCGAAGCCAACCAGGGTGACGCTGTCCTTGCGGTGCAGGGCGCCAGTGATTTCTTCGAGAACGGCGTTGAGGACGCGGTTGGCCTGTTCTTTGGTGAGATCCGCTTTTTCAGCGATGGCGGCTGCGAGTTCTGGTTTACGCATAAGTGAAGCCTCTTTGACGGTTTTTTGTTGTTATGTCCGTGCTGCTCTCTGCTGGAGCAGCGCCCAAGGCGCCGCAGGCTCTACTCTGCGGCAGACGGGAGTGAGGATGGCATGCCCTCGCACGCTCCGCCAGTCTCGCGGCGACCTTTCTAGGGGTAAGAACGTGCTGATTCCGACAGAACGACAGGTATTTACGCCAGCAACGGCGGAAGTTCTTTGTTCAGGGCCAGTTTTTCCATGACGGCGGTGCCGGTCAGGGCGTAACCCAGCAGGCGCCCGCCTGCGTCGCGGCACAGGGCCTTGATGTCGGCGCCCTGGCCTTCAACGCTCCACACACCTTCGGTGCCCCGTGGCGGTGGCGATACCACCAGCGGGCAGACCGGCGTCTTCACGGTGACCGGCATCGGCCCATAGCTGACGGCCGTGGCGTTGCCCGCCAGGGTCTGGGCCAGGGCACGGGCGCAGCTCATCAACGGCATCACGTACAGCAGGTTCAGGCCATCAACCTCGGCGCAGTCGCCCAGGGCGTAGATATTGGCATGGGAGGTCTTGAGATGGCGGTCTACCATGATCCCACGGTTGGTTTGCAAGCCGGCAGCGGCCGCCAGGTCGACACGCGGGCGCAGCCCGATGGCCGAGACCACCAGGTCGCAGTGCACCACTTCACCGTCGGACAGGTGCGCTTCCAGGCCGTCCGCCGTGCGCTGCAAGCGGTTGAGCACGGGGCCCAGGTGGAAGCGTGCACCGAGCCCTTCGAGCCCGGCCTGCACGGCAGCGGCGGCCGCCGGGTGCAGCAGGGTCGGCATGACTTGCTCGCAGGGCGCCACCAGGTCGATCTCATAGCCACCGAGGATCAGGTCGTTGGCAAACTCGCAGCCGATCAGGCCGGCGCCGAGCAGCAACACCCGGCGTTTGCCGGCAGCAGCCGCGCGAAAGCGCGCATAGTCTTCGAGGTCGTTGATCGGGAAAATCAGTTCAGCGGCGTCGCCCTCGACCGGCACGCGCACAGTCTCGGCGCCCCAGGCCAGGACCAGGTCGCGGTAGGCCACTGCTTCCTCGCCGATCCACAGGCGCTTGTGGCCGGGGTCGATGCCGCTGACGCGGGTGTGGGTGCGCACTTCGGCCTTGAGTTGCTCGGCCATCGCGCCGGGTTCAGCCATGCTCAGGCCATCGGCTTCCTTGTTCTTGCCAAAGCCGGTGGAGAGCATGGGCTTGGAGTAGGAGCGCCCGTCGTCTGCGGTGATCAGCAGCAATGGGGTCTCGCTGTCGAGCTTGCGAAACTCCCGGGCCACGTTATAACCGGCCAATCCTGTGCCGATGATCACGACAGGTGCGTTCATTCCTTTCTCCTTGTAGTACGGTTCTTAAAAATTCAGATCAGCCGATTTCGATCATCTCGAAATCCATCTTGCCCACGCCGCAGTCCGGGCACAGCCAGTCTTCCGGGACGTCTTCCCAACGGGTGCCAGGCAGAATTCCGTCATCTGGCCAGCCGTCTTTCTCGTCATAGATCAGGCCGCAGACTACACATTGCCACTTCTTCATTTACTTGCTTCCTCAGGGTCCAGGCTTCTTGGCCGACGGTCGATAGACCCGCGTTGCCGTGCGGCTCAGGGCGTTTTGTACTGATCGGGGCCGGCAGATGCAAGCACGATCGACGCATGGGGCCGGTTCAGCCCGGCAAAAGATCAAGACGCCATGGTAAGCTCGCCGCCTCTTTTGCTGCCAATACTGACTCACCGTGCCGCACTCAATCGCCCGTCCCGATGCTTGCCAATGGCTGACCCAGAGCCTTCTGAGCCCCTTGCCCACGCCCCTGACCCTCAATTGGCTGTTCAACGAAGACTCGCTGACGCGACGGCTGACGTGGCTGTCCAACGATGGTTTCAGCGTGACGCCGCTGTTCGAAGGCTGGCAGCCACTGCGCGAAGACGAGTGCGCGGCCCTGGGCCTGCCTGCGGCCACCATCGGCTGGGTGCGCGAGGTGTACCTGCGTGGGCACGGCCAGCCGTGGGTGTTCGCCCGTAGCGTGGCCTCACGCAGTGCCTTGCAAGGCGACGGCCTGCACATGGATGAACTGGGCAGCCGCTCGCTGGGCGAGCTGCTGTTTTGCGACCAGGCGTTCACCCGCCAAGCCATTGAGGTGTGCCATTACCCAAGCGACTGGCTGCCTGCGGCGGACAAGGCCGAGGGGTTGTGGGGGCGCCGTTCGCGCTTCGACCGTGGGGCGTTGAGCGTGCTGGTGGCGGAAATCTTCTTGCCGAGCTTCTGGCACGCGCTGCACGACCACCCGGAGAACTGCTGATGTACCAACGTCTGCTCAAGTCCTTGAACCACCTGAATCCCAGGGCCTGGGACTTCATTCAGCTGACCCGCATGGACAAGCCGATCGGCATCTACCTGCTGCTGTGGCCGACATTGTGGGCGCTGTGGATTGCCGGCAAGGGCTCGCCTTCCCTGATCAATATCGTGATTTTCGTGCTGGGCGTGGTGCTGACCCGCGCCGGTGGTTGCGTGATCAATGACTGGGCCGACCGCAAGGTCGATGGCCATGTGAAGCGCACCGAGCAGCGCCCGCTGGTCAGCGGCAAGATCAGCTCAAAAGAGGCGCTGGTGTTTTTTGCGGTGCTGATGGGCATCAGTTTCCTGCTGGTATTGCTGACCAACGCCACCACCATCCTGCTGTCCTTGGGCGGCCTGGCCCTGGCGGCGAGCTACCCGTTCATGAAGCGCTACACCTATTACCCGCAAGTGGTGCTGGGTGCGGCGTTTTCCTGGGGCATGCCGATGGCGTTCACCGCAGAGACTGGCCACCTGCCGGCCACGGCCTGGCTTCTCTATATTGCCAACCTGCTGTGGACGGTGGGCTACGACACCTATTACGCGATGACCGACCGTGACGACGACCTGAAGATCGGTGTGAAATCCACCGCCATTCTGTTCGGCGATGCCGACCGCGTGATCATCCTCACCCTGCAGGGCCTTTCTCTGGTGTGCCTGTTGCTGGCGGGTGCACGGTTCGAACTGGGGGGCTGGTTCCATTTGGGACTGTTGGCCGCGGCGGGCTGTTTTGCCTGGGAGTTCTGGTACACACGGGACAAGGACCGAATGAAATGCTTCAAGGCATTCCTGCATAACCATTGGGCAGGGTTGGCGATCTTTGTCGGTATCGTCGCCGACTACGCCCTGCGCTGAAATTTTGCGGCGGCTGGGCTGACGCCTTCGCGGGCAAGCCCGCTCCCACATTCGACTGTGTTCACAAATCCAAATGTGGGAGCGGGCTTGCTCGCGAAGGTCTCAGCGGCGCCTCGGGCTCAAGGTTTGATGACGTGCCACGCCCCACCCTTGCCGTCGCCAGTCTTGTCCCCAGCCTTATGGTCATCCTTGTAGGTGTAGACCGGCTTGCCTTTGTAGGCCCATTGGCTGCTCTGGTCATCGCGGGTGATGACGGTCCAATCGCCCATGGACTTGTCGGTAGACTCAGCCTTCAGCGGCGGCCAGTTGGTTGCGCACTGATCCTTGCATACAGACTTGCCGCCTGCGTCTTTGTCGAAGGTGTAGAGCGTCATACCCTTGTGGTCGACCAGCATCCCGTCTTTCGTCATCGCGGGTTCCGCCGCGAAGGCCAGCGTCGGCAGCGTCAACGCCGCCGTGACCAGCAGGGCTTTCCAGGAAACACTGTTGATAGCCATCGGAACCTTCCTTTTGTGGTTGTAAGGATTCGGACCCAAAGCGTAGTCCAGAGAGGCGCGAATTGCCCAAGCGACTAAATTACTGTCACACGACTGCAATAATTCCGTTATCTAATGCGGCGCAAGACAGTTAAATGACAAGAGGATTTAGGCATGGTTGGCAGGAGCATTCTGATCGTTGACGACGAAGCGCCCATTCGCGAAATGATCGCCGTTGCGTTGGAAATGGCCGGCTATGACTGCCTGGAGGCGGAGAACTCCCAGCAGGCCCATGCCATTATCGTCGACCGCAAGCCGGACCTGATCCTGCTGGACTGGATGCTGCCCGGCACCTCCGGCATCGAGCTGGCCCGTCGCCTCAAGCGTGACGAGCTGACCGGGGATATCCCGATCATCATGCTCACCGCCAAGGGCGAAGAGGACAACAAGATCCAGGGCCTGGAAGTGGGCGCCGACGACTACATCACCAAGCCGTTTTCCCCACGGGAGCTGGTCGCGCGTCTGAAGGCCGTATTGCGCCGTGCCGGCCCGACCGACGGTGAAGCGCCGATCGAAGTCGACGGCCTGATCCTGGACCCGATCAGCCACCGCGTGACCATCGACGGCAAGCCGGCCGAGATGGGCCCGACCGAATACCGCCTGCTGCAATTTTTCATGACCCACCAGGAGCGCGCCTACACCCGTGGCCAACTGCTGGATCAGGTCTGGGGCGGCAACGTATACGTGGAAGAGCGCACCGTGGACGTGCATATCCGTCGCCTGCGCAAAGCCTTGGGCGATGCCTACGAGAATCTGGTACAAACCGTGCGCGGCACTGGCTATCGCTTTTCCACCAAAGGCTGAGCCAGCCCCTTTCCTTCCTTAACAGCTGACAAGGACGCATGTTTAAGTGAACCAGAACTGGCATGGCACCCTGATCCGCCACATGCTTCTGTTGATCACCGGCTGCCTGTTGGTGGGCCTGGTCAGCGGTTATTACGGCTGGAGCCTGGCCGTTGGTATCGGCCTGTATCTGGGCTGGACCCTCAAGCAACTGTTGCGCCTGCATGAATGGCTGCGCCAGCACAAACCCGATGAAGCACCACCCGACGGCTATGGCCTGTGGGGCGAGGTGTTCGACAGCATTTACCACCTGCAACGCCGCGACCAACGGGTACGCGGGCGCCTGCAAGCGGTGATCGACCGCGTGCAAGAGTCCACTGCCGCGCTCAAAGACGCGGTGATCATGCTCGACAGCGACGGCAACCTGGAATGGTGGAACCGCGCCGCCGAGACCTTGCTGGGCCTCAAGACACCCCAGGACAGCGGCCAACCGGTGACCAACCTGGTGCGCCACCCGCGCTTCAAGGAGTACTTCGAACAGGAGAACTACGAAGAAGCCCTGGAAATCCCTTCGCCCACCAACGACCGCGTGCGCATCCAGCTGTACCTGACGCGTTACGGCAACAACGAACACTTGATGCTGGTGCGCGACGTCACCCGCATCCACCAGCTTGAACAGATGCGTAAAGACTTCGTCGCCAACGTCTCCCACGAACTGCGCACGCCGTTGACGGTGATCTGCGGTTACCTGGAAACGTTGCTGGACAACGTCGACGAGATCAACCCGCGCTGGAGCCGCGCCCTGCAGCAGATGCAGCAGCAAGGTTCACGCATGCAGACCCTGCTCAACGACCTGCTGTTGCTGGCCAAGCTGGAAGCCACCGACTACCCGTCGGACAACCACCCGGTGGCCGTGCAGAGCCTGCTGCAGACCATCAAGAACGACGCCCAGGCCCTTTCCGGCCAGCGCGGGCAGCAGATCACCCTGGAAGCCGACCCGGCCGTGTTGCTCAAGGGCAGCGAAGGCGAGTTGCGCAGCGCGTTTTCCAACCTGGTGTTCAACGCCGTGAAGTACACCCAGGACAAGGGCAATATCCGCATCCGCTGGTGGGCCGACGAGCACGGCGCGCACCTGAGCGTGCAAGACTCGGGCATCGGCATCGACGCCAAGCACCTGCCGCGCCTGACCGAACGTTTCTACCGTGTCGATTCCAGTCGCAACTCCAACACCGGCGGCACCGGGCTGGGGCTGGCCATCGTCAAGCACGTGTTGCTGCGCCATCGTGCGCGCCTGGAGATCAGCAGCGTGCTGGGCCATGGCAGTACCTTTACCTGCCACTTTCCCCCGGTGCAGATGACCCGTTCGCGGCTGGTCGAAAATGATGAATAACCTGAAGTAACAGTTGCCCGGTGTGGGAGCTGGCTTGCCTGCGATGACATTGGCACAGCCAATAGAGAGGTCGCCTGACACTCCGCTATCGCTGGCAAGCCAGCTCCTACAGGGGTTCGGCTATACGACTTTCCACGTCCCACCCGGCAGCGGGCACTAGGCAAGCGCCCCGTCAGCCGCTACATTGGCCGACTTGCGCCTGCCTTTGCGGCCCACCTGCCACCCCTTATTGAACACACGGAACCTGCAAAACCCCATCATGGACCCTTCCCCTGGTATCACCCTCGCCACACTCTTCGCCGACTTCGGCATGATTCTTTTTGCACTGATCCTGGTACTGCTCAACGGTTTCTTCGTTGCGGCGGAATTTGCCATGGTCAAACTACGCGCCACCCGGGTCGAGGCCATTGCCCACAAAAACGGCTGGCGCGGACAGATCCTGCGCACCGTGCACAGCCAGCTCGACGCTTACCTGTCGGCCTGCCAGTTGGGTATCACCCTCGCCTCCCTGGGCCTGGGCTGGGTCGGTGAGCCGGCGTTTGCGCACATCCTCGAGCCGCTGCTGAGCGCGGTGGGCGTGCAATCGCCGGAAGTGATCAAGGGCGTGTCGTTCTTTGCGGCGTTCTTCGTGATTTCCTACCTGCACATCGTGGTCGGCGAGTTGGCGCCCAAATCCTGGGCCATCCGCAAACCCGAGTTGCTGTCGCTGTGGACGGCGGTGCCGCTGTACCTGTTCTACTGGGCCATGTACCCGGCGATCTACCTGCTCAACGCCAGCGCCAACGCGATCCTGCGCATTGCCGGCCAGGGTGAGCCCGGCCCGCACCACGAACACCATTACAGCCGCGAAGAACTCAAGCTGATCCTGCACTCCAGCCGTGGCCAGGATCCGAGCGACCAAGGTATGCGCGTGCTGGCCTCGGCCGTGGAAATGGGCGAACTGGAAGTGGTGGACTGGGCCAACTCCCGGGAAGACCTGGTGACCCTGGACTTCAACGCCCCGCTCAAGGAAATCCTCGCGCTGTTCCGTCGCCACAAATTCAGCCGCTATCCGGTGTACGACGCCGACCGCAACGAATTCGTGGGCCTGTTGCACATCAAGGACCTGCTGCTGGAACTGGCAGCCCTGGACCACATCCCCGAGTCGTTCAACCTGGCCGAACTGACCCGCCCACTGGAGCGCGTATCGCGGCATATGCCGCTGTCGCAGTTGCTGGAGCAGTTCCGCAAAGGCGGCGCGCACTTCGCCCTGGTGGAAGAGGCTGACGGCAAGATCATCGGCTACCTCACCATGGAAGACGTGCTGGAAGTGCTGGTGGGCGATATCCAGGACGAACACCGCAAGGCCGAACGCGGCATCCTGGCGTACCAGCCGGGCAAGTTGCTGGTACGCGGTGACACCCCGCTGTTCAAGGTGGAGCGCCTGCTGGGCGTGGACCTGGACCACATCGAAGCCGAAACCCTGGCCGGCCTGATCTACGACACGCTCAAGCGCGTGCCGGAAGAGGAAGAAGTGCTGGAAGTGGAAGGCCTGCGCATCATCATCAAGAAGATGAAAGGCCCGAAGATCGTGTTGGCCAAGGTCCTGTTGCTCGACTAACCCCCCCTCGTAGGAGCCCGGCTTGCCGGCGATGGGGCCCGTGAGAACATCACAGTTCTCGAGGTCGCTATCGCCGGCAAGCCGGGCGCCTACAGGCCTGCTGCAAAATTGGGCAGCGTGCCCACCGGCTGGTTGAACTCATACGGAATCGATACCAGCCCCGCCTCCGTGGCACGCTGCACCACAAAGTGCAGGTGCGGCCCGCTGCTGTTGCCCGTATTGCCCGACAGCGCCAGCGGGCTCCCCACACTCACACGCTGCCCCGCCCTGACACTCACCGAGCCTTGCTTGAGGTGCAGGTACACCGCCTCGCTGCCATCGTCATGGCGCACCCGTACAAAATTCCCTGACGCATCATTGCCGCGCCCGACTTGCTCGTTCTCGGTCTTCACCACCATGCCACTGCGCGCCGCAATGATTGGCGTGCCTTCAGGCATGGCGATATCCATGGCGTAGCGGCTTTTGGCGTCGGTATGGCTGAAGTTGCCGTTGGGCCCTTGGGTGAGGCGAAACGGGCCGCCGCGCCAGGGCAGCGGGTAACGGTAGGCTTGTTGGGGATAAGTCGGCTTCGGCCTTTCGAGCAACAAACGCGCAGGTTTGCGCTCCTGGATCACAAACGCCTGGGCCCCGGGGGTTTGCCGGTCGCTGTAGACCACGTTGCCCTGGGCATCGATGGATTTGTAGACGGTCATGGCCAGGGCCGAAGGAACGACCGTGGCCAGGCCGCAGCACAGCAATACGCGCATGAGCATGGCGTGTCCCTGCCAGAATGACTGAACGGCAGGCTAGCAAGCGAACATGACGATTGTAGTGAGCGGGCTTGCCCCGCGCTGGGTGGCGAAGCCGCCCGGCACCTGGACGAAGGACCGCAGTGCCTGAATGGGGGCCGCTGCGCGGTCCGGCGTGGGGCCCGGCGCGGGGCAAGCCCGCTCACTACAAAAGCCCTGCAATCGGGCGATAGGTTTTTATCAGGCGCCTGGTACGAAGTGTTTTTGCGCCGTGCCGCGGGCGATCAGGCGGGAGATGTAGTCGAGCTTCTGCGCATCCTGGTCGATGAACCGGAAGGTCAGTTGCAGCCAGTCGCTGTCGGGCTTGGGTTCGTAGGCGACGATAGCGTGCAGGTAGCCGTTGAGGCGCGCCACTTCGGCGTTGTCACCTTGCTCAAGGTCGAGCACCGCGCTTTCCAGTACCTGAGGCAGCACTTCACCGCGGCGTACCACCAGCAGCGCTTCCTTGATGCTCAGCGCCTTGATCACACATTGCTGGTTGCCGCTGGACAAACGCAGTTGGCCCTGGCCACGACCACCCGCCGGCGCGGCAGCAGGCGCCTGGACCGGTGGGCTGTTGAGCAGGCCTTTGCTCGGTGCGGGTGCCGCTGCAGCCACCGGTGCCGGGCGCACGGCTTCGGGCTTGCCGCCCGTCAGGGCGCTCAGGGAGTCGTTGCCAAAGGCCGAGTTCATCTTGGTCGGGGCGCTGGCGATCAGGGCGTCGAGGCGGCCGATCTTGTGCAGGGCTTGCTTGACCTTGTTCAACAACTGCTCGTTGGTGAACGGCTTGCTGACGTAGCCGGAGACGCCGGCCTGGATCGCCTGGACCACGTTTTCCTTGTCACCACGGCTGGTCACCATCACGAAAGGCATGGCCTTCAGATGGGCTTGCTCACGGCACCAGGTCAGCAGCTCCAGGCCCGACATTTCCGGCATTTCCCAGTCGCACAGCACCAGGTCGAAGGTCTCGCGCATCAGGATGGCCTGGGCCTTTTTGCCGTTTACCGCATCTTCAATCTTGATCCCGGGGAAGTAGTTGCGCAGGCACTTCTTCACCAGGTCGCGGATAAACGAGGCGTCATCCACCACCAATACACTGACTTTACTCATCGACCCTTCACCCTATAAACGGCACGCAAGACGCCTGACTGATGGCATTTTGCCAAAACTCGGTAGTCACAGTCGGACTTTATTGCCCCGGCTGCGCAAAAAATTCATGTGCCACAAACAAAAACGCCCGGCCTGAGGCCGGGCGTTAATTTCTCGGGCAACCTTACTTATCGTCAGGTTCGCCCGGAACATTAGGGATTTGGTCGGCTGTGCCTTCAACTTCGGCTTTCATGCGCTTGAGGCCCATGTGCCGCACATCGGTGCCGCGCACCAGGTAAATCACCAGCTCGGAAATGTTGCGTGCGTGGTCACCGATACGCTCCAGGGAACGCAGCACCCAGATAATGTTCAAGACCCGCGAGATAGAGCGTGGGTCTTCCATCATGTAGGTGGCCAGCTCACGCAACGCGGTCTTGTATTCGCGGTCGATGATCTTGTCGTACTGCGCCACCGACAACGCCAGCTCGGCGTCGAAGCGGGCAAACGCGTCCAACGCGTCGCGCACCATGTTGCGCACCTGGTCGCCGATATGGCGCACTTCCACATAACCGCGCGGGGCTTCGCCTTCTTCGCACAGCTGGATGGCACGACGGGCGATCTTGGTGGCTTCGTCGCCGATGCGCTCCAGGTCGATCACCGACTTGGAGATGCTGATGATCAAGCGCAGGTCGGAGGCCGCTGGCTGGCGACGGGCCAGAATGCGCAGGCATTCTTCGTCGATGTTGCGCTCCATCTGGTTGATTTGGTCATCGATCTCGCGCACTTGCTGGGCCAGGCCCGAGTCGGCCTCGATCAGCGCGGTGACGGCGTCGTTGACTTGCTTCTCCACCAGCCCGCCCATCGCCAGGAGGTGGCTGCGCACTTCCTCAAGCTCGGCGTTGAACTGCGCGGAGATGTGATGGGTAAGGCCTTCTTTGCTAATCATGTGGGTGTCCTTGGAGCGTCCGGTAAGGTGCGGAGAACCGCAGCATTCAGTGCAATCAGAACCCGCGAGCTCTAGCCGTAGCGACCGGTGATGTAGTCTTCGGTCTGCTTCTTGGCCGGGTTGGTGAACAGGGTATCGGTGTCGCCGAATTCCACCAGCTTGCCCATGTACATGAACGCGGTGTAGTCGGAAACCCGTGCCGCCTGTTGCATGTTGTGGGTCACGATCACGATGGTGAACTTGGACTTGAGCTCGTAGATCAGTTCTTCGACTTTCAGCGTCGAGATCGGGTCGAGTGCCGAGCACGGTTCGTCGAGCAGCAATACTTCCGGCTCCACGGCGATGGTACGGGCGATCACCAGACGTTGCTGCTGGCCACCAGACAGGCCGAGTGCCGAATCGTGCAGGCGGTCCTTGACCTCATCCCACAGCGCCGCGCCTTTCAACGCCCACTCAACGGCTTCGTCGAGGATGCGCTTCTTGTTGATGCCCTGGATGCGCAGGCCGTAGACCACGTTTTCGTAGATGGTCTTGGGGAACGGGTTCGGCTTCTGGAACACCATGCCCACGCGGCGACGCAGCTCGGCCACGTCTTCGCCCTTACGGTAGATGTTGCTGCCGTAGAGGTTGATGGCGCCTTCCACACGGCAGCCGTCCACCAGGTCGTTCATGCGGTTGAAGGTACGCAGCAGCGTGGACTTGCCGCAGCCCGACGGGCCGATGAAGGCGGTCACGCGCTGCTTGGGGATGTTCATGCTGACGTCGAACAGCGCCTGCTTTTCACCGTAGTACAGGCTCAGGCCCGGCACTTCGATGGCCACGGTTTCCTGGGCCAGGCTCAGGCTCTGCTTGTCGCGACCCAGGGCAGACATGTTGATGCCGTGGGTAGGGGTTTCGTGTTGCATGGGATGCTCCCTGTGCTACCAATTCGTTGTGTGGGAGCGGGCTTGCTCGCGAAGGCGTCGGGTCAGTCGACCTATGTGTTTCTGAGACACCGCATTCGCGAGCAAGCCCGCTCCCACATTGAGTCCGCGTTCAATTCAGATCAGCTATCCAGCGCTTTGTACTTTTCGCGCAGGTGGTTACGGATCCACACTGCCGACAGGTTGAGCGTGGCGATCACCAGCACCAGCAGCAAGGCGGTGGCGTACACCAGCGGCCGTGCGGCTTCGACGTTCGGGCTCTGGAAGCCGACGTCATAAATATGGAAGCCCAAGTGCATGATCTTCTGGTCCAGATGCAGGTACGGGTAGTTGCCGTCCAGCGGCAGCGACGGCGCCAGTTTCACCACACCAACCAGCATCAGCGGCGCCACTTCACCGGCGGCGCGGGCCACGGCGAGGATCATGCCGGTCATCATTGCCGGGCTGGCCATCGGCAGCACGATCTTCCACAGCGTTTCCGCCTTGGTCGCGCCCAGTGCCAAGGAGCCTTCACGCACGGTGCGAGGAATTCGCGCCAGGCCTTCTTCAGTGGCCACGATCACCACCGGCACCGCCAGCAACGCCAGGGTCAGCGAAGCCCACAGCAGGCCCGGCGTACCGAAGGTCGGTGCCGGCAAGGCTTCGGCGAAGAACAGGCGGTCAACCGAGCCACCCAGTACATACACGAAGAAGCCCAGGCCGAACACGCCGTAGACGATGGCCGGTACGCCCGCCAGGTTGTTCACCGCAATGCGGATAACCCGCGTCAGGGTGTTCTGCTTGGCGTATTCACGCAGGTACACCGCCGCCAGTACGCCGAACGGGGTCACGATCATCGCCATGATCAGGGTCATCATCACGGTGCCGAAGATGGCCGGGAAGATCCCGCCTTCGGTGTTGGCTTCCCGTGGGTCATCGCTGAGGAATTCCCAGACCTTGCTGAAGTAGAAGCCGATCTTGGTCAGGGTGCCCATGGCGTTCGGCTGGTAAGCGTGCACCACTTTGCCGATGCCGATTTCCACTTCCTTGCCGTTGCCATCGCGGGCCGTCAGCGAGTCGCGGTTGAACTGGGTGTGCAGGTCAGCCAGGCGCGCTTCGATCTCTTTATAGCGGTTGTTCAGCTCGGCACGGCCAGTGTCCATGTCGGCCTGGGCGGTGGCGTCGAGCTTGCCTTCCAGCTCCAGCTTGCGACCGTGCAGGCGAATGCGCTCCAGCCCGGCGTTGATCGCGCCGATATCGGTTTTTTCCAGGCTTTTGAGCTGAGCTGCCAGCTTGTTCACACGGTCGACACGCGCCTGCAGCTCAGGCCACGCGGCCTCGCCTTCAGCAATGACCTTGCCGTCCTGCTTCACGTTGACCAGGGTGCCGTAGAAGTTGCCCCACTCGCGACGCTCGATGGCCATCAGGTCCGCAGGCTTGGTCTGGTCCTTCAACCACTCGCCGACGATCCAGGTGAAGTCGTTGCCGTTCAGGTCCCGGTTACCGACCTTGATCAGCTCGCGGGTCATGAATTCCGGGCCTTGCTCCGGCACGGGCAGGCCGGCGCTTTTCAGGCGCTCACGCGGCACTTCTTCCTTCTGCACCACTTCGCCGATGACGATATGGTTTTCCAGGCCAGGCACGCTGTAGTTGGCCTGGATCAGGTCGGCCGGCCAGAAGTGGCCGAGACCACGCACGGCAATCACCGCCAGCAAGCCAATGGTCATGATGACCGCGATGGACACCGCGCCACCGCTGATCCAGACGCCGGGGGCGCCGCTCTTGAACCATCCATTCAGGGAGTTCTGTTTCACAGACTTCTACCTTTCTTAAAGCGACGAGTATTTCTTGCGCAGACGCTGACGGATCAGCTCGGCGAGGGTGTTCATGATGAAGGTGAACAGCAGCAGTACCAGTGCCGAGAGGAACAGCACGCGGTAGTGACTACCGCCCACTTCCGACTCCGGCATCTCGACCGCCACGTTGGCCGCCAGGGTGCGCAGGCCTTCGAACAGGTTCATCTCCATCACCGGGGTGTTGCCGGTGGCCATCAACACGATCATGGTTTCGCCGACCGCACGGCCCATGCCGATCATCAGCGCCGAGAAGATACCCGGGCTGGCGGTCAGGATGACCACGCGAGTCATGGTCTGCCATGGTGTGGCGCCGAGGGCCAGGGAGCCCAGGGTGAGGCCGCGCGGCACGCTGAACACGGCGTCTTCGGCGATGGAGTAGATGTTCGGGATCACCGCAAAA
The DNA here is from genome assembly GCF_024810135.1 of Pseudomonas sp. BIGb0164. Classification (NCBI taxonomy): domain Bacteria; kingdom Pseudomonadati; phylum Pseudomonadota; class Gammaproteobacteria; order Pseudomonadales; family Pseudomonadaceae; genus Pseudomonas; species Pseudomonas sp. BIGb0164. Next base: position 545,791 of record NZ_JANUEA010000003.1, read on the forward strand.
CCCATGGCCAGGCCGACTACCAGTGCGTTGCGCTGGTCGTAGGTGATGCCCAGGTCGTGGGAGATCCACATGCGCATGTCGCCGCCGAAGAACCAGGTTTCCAGGTACGGGCTCATGTACAGCGAGAGCCAGCCCACGAACAGGATCACCGGGATCAGGATCGCGCTTTCCCAGCCATCAGGAACGCGCAGGCGCAGCGACTCAGGCAGGCGGCTGAAGATGAAACCAGCCACCAGGATGCCAATCGGTAGCAGCATCAGCAGGCTGAAGATGCCCGGCAGGTGCCCTTCCACATACGGCGCCAGGAACAGGCCGGCGAAGAAGCCGAGGATCACCGTCGGCATCGCTTCCATCAACTCGATCACCGGCTTGACCTTGCGGCGCAGGCTCGGGGCCATGAAGTAAGCGGTGTAGATCGCAGCGGCAACGGCCAGCGGTGCAGCCAGCAGCATGGCGTAGAACGCAGCTTTCAACGTACCGAACGTCAGCGGAGCCAGGCTCATCTTCGGTTCGAAGTCGGTGTTGGCGGCGGTCGATTGCCAGACGTACTTAGGCTCGTCGTAGTTTTCGTACCAGACCTTGCTCCACAACGCGCTCCAGGACACTTCCGGGTGCGGGTTGTCCAGCAGCAGCGGTTGCAGCTTGCCACCGGCTTCCACGATCACGCGGTTGGCGCGTGGCGACAGGCCGAACAGGCCTTGGCCATCAACCACCGGGTCGACCAGCAGGGTGCGGTGGGCGGTGCTGTGGAACACGCCGAACTTGCCGGAAGCATCCAGGGCAGTGAAGCCTTTGCGACGCTCTTCAGCGGTGATTTCCACGATGGGTGCAGTACCCATCTGGAAGGTGCGGATCTGTTTCAGGCGTTGCTCGCCGTCCGGGTCGCGGGCCATGAACCACTGGGCCAGGCCACCCTTGGAGTTACCGACGATCAGCGAGATACCGCCCACCAGTTGGGTACTGGCCGTGATCTCGGCAGCGCCGTCTTCGAGCAGTTTGTAGCGACCGTTGAGGCTCTTGTCACGCAGGCTGAACACGTCGGCCAACGCGCGACCGTTGATCACGTACAGCCACTGCTGGCGTGGGTCGATGAAGATCGCCTTCACCGGCTCGGTCATTTGCGGCAGCTCGATACGCTTCTGCTCGCTGGTGACTTCACCGGTCATCATGTTTTCTTCGCGGCTCAGTGACAGCACGTTCAAGTGCGAGCCCGACGAACCGGCAACCACCAGGGAGGAGTCAGTGGCGTTCAGTGCAACGTGTTCCAGCGGGCGACCACCATCGTCCAGCACGATTGGCGTTTCACCGTAAGGGTATTCGACTGCTGGGTTGATGGTTTTCTTGCCGTCCGGGTACGACACTTTATAGGTGTGGCGGAACACCAGGGATTGGCCATTGGACAAACCGAGGATCACCAACGGGCTGCCCGGTTGGTCTTTACCAATGGACACCACTTGGCTGCCAGCCGGCAACGGCAATTCGACGCGCTTGATCTCGGCGCCACTGTCCACATCAAAGAACAGCGCCTGGCCCTTGTCGGAAACCCGCATGGCGACCTGGTTCTGTTCTTCCAGAGAGATCATCAGCGGCTTGCCGGCGTCCTGGATCCACGCAGGCGTGAGGGCATCTTCCTTGGTCAACGAGGCACCCTGGAACAAAGGCGCGACGACATAGGCGAGGAAGAAGAAGATCAGGGTGATGGCGCCGAGGACGGCGAGGCCGCCGATCAAGACGTACCAACGGGTCAGGCGATCTTTGAGCGCGCGAATGCGGCGCTTGCGTTGCAGCTCAGGCGTATTGAAATCAATGCGCTTGGGGGGAGAAGTAGTCGTCATGGTGGAATTGGCCAGATCATTCATGCGCACACCCTAGCGATCCTGTATGACAGAAAGATGACAATGCAGTGACGCAACAAAGCCGCCGCGTAGCAAGGCTGGCAGCGGACTAGAAAATGGACTGTAGGAGCCGGCTTGCCGGCGAAGCGGTGTGCCTGGCACACCGCGTCACTTCCATCGCTGGCGAGCCAGCTCCTACAGGTGTTGCAGGCTTAGTTGCCTTCTTTCAGACCCAGGTCAGCCAGGGCCTTGGCGGCGACTTTGGCGGGCAGTGGGATGTAGCCGTCTTTCACCACAACTTCCTGGCCTTGTTTGGACAGAACCAGTTTCACGAACTCAGCTTCCAGCGGGGCCAGAGGCTTGTTCGGGGCTTTGTTGACATAGACGTAGAGGAAACGCGACAGCGGGTATTTGCCGTTCAGGGCGTTTTCTTCGCTGTCTTCGATGAAGTCAGTGCTGCCTTTCTTGGCCAGAGCAACGGTCTTCACGCTTGCAGTCTTGTAGCCGATGCCCGAGTAACCGATGCCGTTCAGCGAGGAGCTGATCGACTGCACGACCGAAGCCGAGCCTGGTTGTTCGTTCACGTTTGGCTTGTAGTCGCCTTTGCACAGGGCTTCTTCTTTGAAGTAGCCGTAGGTGCCGGATACCGAGTTACGGCCGAACAGTTGCACTGGCTTGTTGGCCAGGTCGCCGGTCACGCCCAGGTCACCCCAGGTTTTCACGTCGGCTTTGGCGCCGCACAGACGAGTCGAGGAGAAAATCGCGTCGACTTGTTCCATGGTCAGGTGCTGGATCGGGTTGTCTTTGTGTACGAACACGGCCAGGGCGTCCACGGCAACCGGGATAGCGGTTGGCTTGTAGCCGTACTTCTGCTCGAAGGCAGCCAGTTCGGTGTCCTTCATCTTGCGGCTCATCGGGCCCAGGTTGGAGGTGCCTTCAGTCAGCGCAGGAGGTGCAGTGGCGGAGCCGGCAGCCTGAATCTGGATGTTGACGTTCGGGTATTCCTTTTTGTAGGACTCAGCCCACAGGGTCATCAGGTTAGCCAGGGTGTCGGAACCAACGCTGGACAGGTTGCCCGATACACCGGTGGTCTTGGCGTAAGCCGGAATTGCCGGGTCAACACCAGCGGCCACCGCGTGGGCGGTCGCAACGCCAGCAGCGACAAAAGTCATTGCCGCCATCAAACGCTTCAGTTTCATGCCTTGCTCCTAGCAGATAGGGATAGTTGGATCGGGGCCAAGTATCGGTAGGCCGTGTGAACACTCTATGTCTGGAATATGACAATTAGATGAAAGGCCAGCATTTGTGAAAATCCTGACAGGAAGGGCAAAGATCAATAAAACCGGGGCTTGCGGGGGAAAAGCGGGGATTTAGGCGATGTTTCAGAAACACTCTGAAAACGTTGGCATAAACAAACTGTGTGGCGAGCGAGCTTGCTCGCGCTGGAGTGCGTAGCGCTCCCGCTTTTTTCTGGGGCTGCTGCGCAGCCCAGCGGGAGCAAGCTCCCTCGCCACAGGGTTATCAGTGAGTCAGCGCCCGCGTTTCCACAGGTAGCCACCCACCAGCGTCCCCATCACACACAGTACGGCGACATAGTAGGCAGGGCCCATCGGGCTTTCCTTCATCAGCAGCGACACCGCCAGCGGCGTCAGGCCGCCAAACACGGCGTAGGCAACATTGTACGAGAACGACAACCCGCTGAAGCGCACCACCGGCGGGAAGGCCTTGACCATCACGTAGGGCACCACACCAATCACGCCCACAAACAAGCCGGTCAGGGTGTACAGCGGGAAGAGCCAGTTCGGGTGCTCGATGAGGCTGTGGTACAGCGTCCACGAGGTTGCCAGCAGCAGCAGGCAACCAATCACCAGCACGCGGCCTGCACCGAAGCGGTCGGCCAGGGCGCCAGAGGCGATACAGCCCAGGCTGAGGGTAACGATGGCCAGGCTGTTGGCTTGCAACGAAACCGTAGGGCTGAAGTGGTAGACGGTCTGCAGCACGGTCGGGGTCATCAGGATGACCACCACCACACCGGCCGACAGCAGCCAGGTCAGCAGCATCGACAGCACGATGGCGCTACGGTGATCACGCAGGACCGCACGCAATGGCAACTCGGCCGCCAAGGCTTTGCGCTGCTGCATTTCGGCGAAGATCGGCGTTTCATGCAGCCAGCGGCGCAGGTACACCGACAACAGGCCGAATACGCCGCCGAGCAGGAATGGGATACGCCACGCGTAGTCCGAGACCTGCTCCGGGCTGTAGAGCGTATTGATGGCGGTGGCCACCAGCGAGCCCAGCAGGATGCCCGCAGTCAGGCCACTGGTCAGGGTGCCGCAGGCGTAGCCGATGTGACGGGGTGGCACGTGTTCGGACACAAACACCCAGGCACCCGGCACTTCGCCGCCGATCGCCGCGCCCTGGATGACGCGCATCAGCAGCAACAGCAGCGGCGCCCACAGGCCGATCTGCGCGTAGGTGGGCAGCAGGCCCATGATCAGGGTCGGCACGGCCATCATGAAGATGCTCAGGGTGAACATCTTCTTGCGGCCCAGCAGGTCGCCGAAGTGCGCCATGATGATGCCGCCCAGCGGGCGCGCCAGATAGCCCGCAGCGAAAATGCCGAAGGTTTGTACCAGGCGCAGCCATTCAGGCATGTCGGCGGGGAAGAACAGTTTTCCGACCACGGTGGCGAAAAACACAAAAATGATGAAGTCGTAGAATTCCAGCGCCCCGCCCAAGGCAGACAGCGACAGGGTTTTGTAGTCGTTGCGGGTCAGCGGGCGCGAAGGTTGCGCACTGCTTGCGGGCACGGAGGACATGGCAAGGCTTCTCTTATTGTCAGGACGGCGAACGCGAGACCCCGGCAAGCGCCGGGGTCGGTTCGGCACGATAACAAATCGCCCGCAAAAGCACAGCGTTGCTTAGCGCCCGCGCTTGCAGAGGTACCCACCCACCCCCATGCCCATGACGCACACCAGCGCCACATAGTAGGCCGGGCCCATCGGGCTCTCCTTGAGCAACAGCGACACAAACACCGGGCTCAGCCCGCCAAGCACGGCATAGGCCAGGTTGTAGGAAAACGACAGGCCACTGAAACGCACGGCCGCCGGGAAGCCCGTCACCATGACGAAGGGGGCTGCGGTCACCGTGCCGACAAATAGCCCCGTCAGCATGTACAACGGGAAGAGCCACTGCGGATGGCCAGCCAGGCTGGCGTACAGCGCCCAGCACGTCACCATCAAGCCGAAGCAGCCAACCACCAGCACCCGGCCAGCGCCCAGGCGGTCGCACAACTTGCCGGCAATCACCAAGCCCAGCGCCATGCTGATGATCGCCAGGCTATTGGCCTGCAACGCCACCTTGGGGGCGACATGGTAGACACCTTGCAGCAGGGCGGGCGTCATCAGGATCACCACCACCACACCCGCCGACAAGAACCAGGTCATCAACATCGACAACACAATCGACTCGCGACTCTCGCGCAACACCGTGCGCAGCGGCACGTCACGGGACAATGCCTTGCGCTGCTGCAACTCGGCGAACACCGGCGTTTCATGCAACCAGCGACGCAGGTACACCGACATCAAGCCGAATACCCCGCCCAGCAGAAACGGAATACGCCACGCATATTCAGCCACCTGCTCGGGGCTGTAGGCACCGTTGATACCCGTAGCGACCAGCGAACCCAGCAGAATCCCCAGGTTCAGGCCTACCGACAACACACCAACGGCATAGCCAATCCGCTTGGCTGGCACGTGCTCGGCCACAAAAATCCACGCGCCCGGCACCTCGCCGCCAATCGCCGCGCCCTGGATGATGCGCATCAACAGCAACAACACCGGCGCCAGCAGGCCGACCTGTGCATACGTCGGCAGCAAGCCGATGGCCAGGGTCGGCAATGCCATCAGGAAAATACTCAGGGTGAACATCTTCTTGCGCCCCAGCAGGTCGCCGAAGTGCGCCATGACGATGCCGCCCAGGGGGCGGATCAGGTAGCCGGCCGCAAAAATGCCGAAGGTCTGCACCAGGCGCATCCATTCAGGCATGTCCGGTGGGAAAAACAGCTTGCCCACCACCGCCGCGAAAAACACAAAAATGATGAAGTCATAGAACTCCAGGGCACTGCCCAGGGCGGACAGCGACAGGGTTTTGTAGTCGCTGCGGGTCAGCGAGCGCACGAGGGGCGCAGAAGTAGACATCGGCAAGGCTTCTCTATAAAGACGGGTACTTGCCGGAACAACACCCCACGCCCTGCAAATATTCCGTGCCATGAGCACAGTTTCCGGAAAAAGCCCCATTACAGCTGGGATTTGGCGACCAAATGAACGCTGGGAGGTCGTCGCGACGCCAGCGTCTCGATATACTCGGCCCTTGCAAGCGCCAAACCCGCTGTCTTGAGGGGCTGCTGTGCCAAAACGTCGTTGGGTGCCATCCAGCCGATTTGGCAGAGTTTCCCTTTAGTACGCCTTACGAGAAACGCATCACGCGGTGTATGTTGGTGCTGAAACGTTTTTTTCGAAGACGGCTATCCACTTGAAATACCCATGAAGCGTTACGGGTCAGAGGCACCCTTGGCATGATCGAACTCGAACAAGAAGATCCTATCCCGCAAGGCGATCTCGCCCTGCAAATCACCGCGCTCCCGCGTGAAACCAACGGTTTTGGCGATATCTTCGGCGGCTGGCTGGTCGCGCAGATGGACCTGGCCGGCACCGCCATGGCCAGCAAAGTTGCAGGCGGTCGCGTGGCGACCGTGGCCATCGATCGCATGGCGTTCCTGGTACCGGTGGCAGTGGGCGCGCAGCTGTCCTTCTATACCCAGGCCCTGGAAATCGGCCGCAGCTCGATCCAGATGATGGTCGAAGTGTGGAGCGATGACCCGCTGTCCAGCGAATGGCGCAAGGTCACCGAGGCGGTGTTCGTGTTCGTCGCCATCGATGGCAGCGGTCGCACGCGTTCGGTTCCGTCGCGCGCACGTTAAACCTCATTGGGTTTTGACGGTCAATTGCCCCATTGCCTGCCATAAAGAGTGCTTTGTATGCCTGTGCCCCACGTTGAAACCGTGAAAATCGACGAGCTGGACTGCTGGCGCATTCGCCACGACGGCGCCGAACTGATGATCGCCCAGCAAGGCGCGCACATCTTCAGTTACCGGCGCGAAGGCGAACAGCCGTTGATCTGGCCCAACCCTGAGGCGGTGTTCAAACAAGGCAAGGGCATTCGTACCGGCGTACCGGTGTGCTGGCCGTGGTTCGGCGTATTCGACCGCAACCCGCAGAGCGTGAAGGCGATGCGCCAGAGCGAACGGCCTGCCGGCGCCCATGGCTTTGTGCGTACAGCACTCTGGGAATTGGCCGGGACCGCATTCGAAGGCGAAGCGCTGCGAGTGGACCTGGCGCTTCCAGTCCCGGCGGGCAGCTTCCCGGGATGGCCCCATCAAGTCGACCTGACGCTAAGCCTGTTGCTGGATGACCAGTTGCACATCCGCCTGACCAGCCATAACCGTGGCAGCGAGACCGTGACCCTGAGCCAGGCGCTGCACACCTACTTCGCCGTGAGCGACGTGCGCAATGTGCAGGTAGAAGGCCTGGACGGGCTGGCGTATATCGACACCGCCGATGGCTGGGCCGAGAAGACGCAGTCCGGCCTCTTGCATTTCACCGCCGAGACCGACCGCATCTACCTCGACACCCCGGCGCAACTGCACATCGTCGACAAAGACTGGCAGCGCCGCCTCCAGCTCACGGCCGAGGGTTCAAAGTCCACCGTGATCTGGAACCCGTGGACCGAACGCGCCAAGGCGTTCGACGACATGGCCGATGATGGCTGGCAAGGCATGCTGTGCATCGAAACGGCGAATGTGCTGGATGATGTGGTGACCTTGGCACCAGGCCAACACCACACCTTGGGCGTGAGCATCACCAGTATCGCGCTGTAAACCCGATCCAAATGTGGGAGCTGGCTTGCCTGCGATAGCATCGCCTCGGTGACACTGATACACGGAGGTGCCTGCATCGCAGGCAAGCCAGCTCCCACATTGATAGGTGTTGGGTTTTAGAGATCCGACTCCTTCACCACCCTCACCTTCCCCGCATCCAGCGCATACGCGGCGTCCGCCAGGTCGTTATTGACCTTCTCCACCTTCAACGTGCCCGTCACCCACAACGGCGTGTAGATATCATCCAGCTTCAACCCTTTGGGGTAGCGCACCAGCACCAGCTGATTAGGCGGCGGTGGCGGCACGTGGATGCAGGCGCCCGGGTACGGCACGAGGAAGAACAAGGTGCTGCGGCCCTTGGCGTCGGTTTCCAGCGGAACGGGGTAGCCACCAATGCGGATGTTCTTGCCGTTCATGGCGGCCACGGTCTTGGTGGAGTACATCACCGCCGGCAAGCCTTTGCTTTGTTTCAAGCCACCTTTTTCGGTGAACGTGCCTTGGGCTTCAGGGGAGTTGTGATCAATCTCGGGCATGGCCTCGAGGGCTTTCTGATCCGACAGCGGCATCAGGTCGAGCCAGTCGGTTTCCGGCAATTCGCCGGCGTGTGCAAGGCCGGAACCCAGCAAGAGAAGAGTCAACAGAAGACGGCGCATGGAGAGGCTCGACAAATACAGGTGGCGAGCATTCTAGCCCTCTGCGCCTGCGCAGCGCAGAGGGCTTTGTCGCTTAGATCATTTCTTTTTGATCAGGCCGTAGATCACCAGCAGCACGATGGCACCGATCAGTGCACCGATGAAGCCCGCGCCCTGGCCCGCCTGGTAGATACCCAGCGCCTGGCCACCGTAGGTGGCGACCAGGGAACCGGCGATACCCAGCAGGATGGTCATGATCCAGCCCATGCTGTCGTCGCCTGGCTTGAGGAAACGCGCCAGCAGGCCGACGATCAGGCCGATAAAGATGGTTCCGATGATACCCATGGCATTTCCCTCTGAATGAAGTGAACTATGCCAAAGCCTAGTCAGGCTTTGGCATCCTGCAATCAGAGGACGACGGTTACCGAATGGTTCCCGTCGGACTCGGCTTATTGCTCGGCGATCAGCGCCTCAACCTTGAGGATCTGCGCCTGCAGCGTCGCACGGTCCTTGCAGCGCAGGTTGGCGTGACCTACCTTGCGCCCGGCCTTGAAGGCCTTGCCGTAGTGATGCAGGTGGCAATCGTCGATGGCGATGACTTTTTCCACCGCAGGCACGGTGCCGATGAAGTTGAGCATGGCGCTCTCGCCGACCTTGGCCGTGGAACCCAATGGCAAGCCCGCCACCGCCCGCAGGTGGTTTTCGAACTGGCTGCACTCGGCGCCTTCGGTGGTCCAGTGCCCGGAGTTGTGCACACGCGGGGCGATTTCGTTGGCCTTGAGGCCACCGTCGACTTCAAAGAACTCGAACGCCATCACCCCCACGTAATCCAGCTGCTTGAGCACACGGCTGGAATAATCTTCGGCCAGGGCCTGCAACGGGTGGTCGGTACTGGCCACGGACAGCTTGAGGATGCCGCTGTCGTGGGTGTTGTGCACCAACGGGTAGAAGCGGGTTTCGCCATCGCGGGCACGCACGGCGATCAGCGAAACTTCACCGGTGAACGGCACGAAGCCTTCCAGCAGGCAGGCAACGCTGCCCAACTCGGCGAAGGTGCCAACCACATCAGCGGCGGTGCGCAGGACCTTCTGACCCTTGCCGTCGTAACCCAGGGTGCGGGTTTTCAACACGGCCGGCAGGCCGATGCTGGCAACGGCCGCGTCCAGGTCTGCCTGGGACTGGATATCGGCGAAGGCCGGGGTCGGAATGCCCAGGTCCTTGAACATGCTTTTCTCGAACCAGCGGTCGCGGGCGATGCGCAAGGCTTCGGCACTCGGGTACACCGGCACGAACTGCGACAGGAAGGCCACGGTTTCAGCCGGGACGCTTTCGAACTCGAAGGTCACCAGGTCGACTTCGTCCGCCAGTTGACGCAGGTGGTCCGGGTCGCTGTAGTCAGCACGCAGGTGTTCACCCAATGCAGCCGCGCAAGCGTCCGGCGCCGGGTCCAGGAAAGCGAAGTTCATCCCCAGCGGGGTTCCCGCCAGGGCCAGCATGCGACCCAGTTGGCCGCCACCGATTACACCGATTTTCATCGTCAACAACCTCAGGCGATGCGTGGGTCTGGATTGTCCAGCACGCTGTCTGTCTGCTCAGCACGGAATTTTTTCAGCACCGCGTGGAACTGCGGGTGCTTGGCGCCCAGGATGCTGGCGGACAGCAAGGCGGCATTGATCGCGCCCGCCTTGCCGATTGCCAGGGTGGCTACCGGGATACCGGCCGGCATCTGCACGATGGACAACAGCGAGTCCACGCCCGAGAGCATCGCCGACTGCACCGGCACGCCGAGTACCGGCAGGTGGGTCTTGGCCGCACACATGCCTGGCAGGTGCGCCGCACCGCCGGCACCGGCGATGATCACCTCGATGCCACGGGATTCTGCTTCATCGGCATACTGGAACAGCAGATCCGGGGTGCGGTGGGCAGAGACCACTTTCACTTCATACGGAATGCCGAGTTTTTCCAGCATATCGGCGGTGTGGCTAAGGGTGGACCAATCGGACTTGGAGCCCATGATCACGCCAACCAATGCACTCATCGTCGTGCCTCTTCTCTCTGGGCGCCCGCAGGCGCGTCAAAAAACAACAAGCCACGCGGGAAATCCGGCGTGGCTTGTTGTACGAAATTTGGCCGGTTGGACCGGCCGAAGGCCGCGCAGTATACCGTAATAATCAAGATAAACAGCCCCTGGCATGACCATCTGTCTAGCGTATCGCTCAAGACGATTTACTGACTCAAAAGTCAGCCAATTTCTATTTAAACCCATTAAATACGCCACACGAATAACCAAAAACTTACAAAACCAGACACAGTTTCCCACTAACTGTTCAGATAAGTTAATACTTCATGAAAACGCATAAATTATACGCTTGTCCCTGGCTACTTAATTTTCAACACGAAGCACGAGGGATATATCCGTGAGCGCTAATTCCATCTTCGATTTCTATCGAATCACTTCACAAGGAACCCCAACAATAACGGAAAAATCCGAGCGCCCCCCCAAACAACCGATTCATGTAAATGTAGTTTTCCACAAAGATTTGGGTTATGTCGCCGAACAGGAATTCGAGCAAACTCATTTGGCGTTGGCCAAAAAGCATATTCAGAAGATTTCAGGACGAGAAGTTGTCATCAATGTGATCCGCGATCCCAAAATGCGCGACTTCAACTACAAATCCGACAATGATGTCGAACGTGGCCTTCGCGAGCACTGGAACAGAAACGAGAACCCAGGTCACAACCACAAATCGAAAAAGCCCGAGCTGCAGAAAACGTTATTCGTAACACCGGCCCATCTAAGCTTCAGCGAACCTGCCAAGGCCGACTCCGGCTATGAGTTTGGAATGACTTCTTACAACAATCCTCGAGGCGCAGCGCACGCACTTGGACTTTTGCTGGGCGCAACGCGCAAGGACGCGGATATCACTTATAACGGTTGGTGGAATGATACGTTTATGAAATACAACGGCGAGTCCGTTCTGCGCGGCAATGATTTGAACTACTCCGACGCGAACAAACAAAACATTCGCAAATACCTTGATAAATTCGACTGAGCCACCCTCCCAGTCAATTTCAACAGGTCACAATTGCCCCGGGCCCGCCGTTCACAGTGTTGCGCTGGCCGCCCCACCTTCAAGCTTGCGCCACAACAACCGCACATTCGCCTTGCGCACCAACGCACAGCGATACAGGCGGATCTCCAGCGGCACATGCCATTGCGGCCCGCCGCATACCACCAGTTCGCCTCGGGCCAACTCTGCTCGCACACTCAGCTGCGGCACCCAGGCGATGCCCAGGCCTTCCAGGGCCATGCTCTTGAGGCTGTCGGCCATGGCGGTTTCGTACACGGTGGTAAAGCGCAGCGCACGCTGGCGCAGCAGCAGGTGCACCGAACGGCCAAGGAACGCGCCGGCGCTGTAGGCCAGCAGCGGCACACTGCCCTCGCCTTCCAGGTCGAACAGCGGCTTGCCGTCGGCATCGGCGGCACACACCGGGAGCATTTCGGTATTGCCCAGGTGCAGCGAAGGGAAAATCTCGGCATCCATCTGCATGGCCGCATCCGGGTCGTAGAACGCCAGCATCAGGTCGCAACCGCCTTCGCGCAGGGCGTGCACAGCATCACCGACGTTGGTGGCCACCAACCGTGTGGCGATGTTCAAGCCTTCGTTGCGCAGTTGCGCGATCCACCGCGGGAAGAAGCCCAGCGCCAGGGAGTGCGCTGCCGCCACTTGCATGACCTCGCCTTGCCCACCTTCCAGGTGATGCAAATGGCGCAACACTTCACCCAGCTGTTCGACCACGGTGCGCGCCGTCACCAGGAACAGCTGGCCCGCCGCCGTCAATTCCACTGGCGTACGCGACCGGTTGACCAGCGTCAGCCCCAACGCAGCTTCCAGGCTACGGATACGGCGGCTGAACGCCGGCTGGGTCACAAAGCGCCGCTCTGCCGCCTGGGAAAAACTGCGCGTCGCCGCCAGGGCGCTGAAGTCTTCCAGCCATTTGCTCTCAAGGTTCATCAGTTCCTCCCACGGGTACGCACCATTTTGGCACACACGCCCGCCATGATAACCGGGTCACACGCATATTATGCCGTTTGTGCATAGGTTAGTGCTTAACAGCATTGGCCCAAAAACTTCTACAAGCCTAGCATTCGCAGCGTTCCGGCCAGTTCCGGGTCCATATCGAGATGATTTCCGTCATGTCCTCCGCTGCATCTTTCCGCACAGAAAAAGACCTGCTTGGCGTACTCGAAGTACCGGCTCAAGCGTATTACGGCATCCAGACCCTGCGAGCGGTGAACAACTTCCGCCTCTCGGGTGTTCCGATTTCGCATTACCCGAAATTGGTGGTCGGCCTGGCAATGGTCAAGCAAGCGGCGGCAGACGCCAACCGCGAGCTGGGTCAGCTCAGCGAAGCCAAGCACGCGGCCATCAGCGAAGCCTGTGCCCGCCTGATCCGCGGCGATTTCCACGAAGAGTTCGTGGTGGACATGATTCAAGGCGGCGCTGGCACTTCAACCAACATGAATGCCAACGAAGTCATCGCCAACATCGCGTTGGAGGCCATGGGCCACAACAAGGGCGAATACCAGTACCTGCACCCCAACAACGACGTGAACATGGCGCAGTCGACCAACGACGCCTACCCGACCGCGATCCGCCTGGGTCTGCTGCTGGGCCATGACGCGCTGCTGGCCAGCCTCGACAGCCTGATCCAGGCGTTCGCCGCCAAAGGCGAAGAGTTCAGCCACGTGCTGAAAATGGGCCGCACCCAATTGCAAGACGCCGTGCCGATGACCCTCGGCCAGGAATTCCGTGCCTTCGCCACCACCCTGGGTGAAGACCTGGCCCGCCTGAAAACACTGGCGCCAGAACTGCTGACCGAAGTGAACCTGGGCGGCACCGCCATCGGTACCGGCATCAACGCCGACCCGCGCTACCAGGCCCTGGCCGTACAACGCCTGGCCGTCATCAGCGGCCAGCCGGTTGTTCCAGCCGCCGACCTGATCGAAGCCACCTCCGACATGGGCGCCTTCGTGCTGTTCTCCGGCATGCTCAAGCGTACTGCCGTGAAGCTGTCGAAGATCTGCAACGACCTGCGCCTGCTGTCCAGCGGCCCACGCACCGGCATCAACGAGATCAATCTGCCGGCACGCCAGCCAGGCAGCTCGATCATGCCCGGCAAGGTCAACCCGGTGATCCCGGAAGCCGTAAACCAAGTGGCATTCCAGGTGATCGGCAACGACCTGGCCCTGACCATGGCGGCCGAAGGCGGCCAACTGCAACTGAACGTGATGGAACCGCTGATCGCCTTCAAGATCTTCGACTCGATCCGCCTGCTGCAACGCGCCATGGACATGCTGCGTGAGCATTGCATCACTGGCATTACCGCCAACGAAGCCCGCTGCCGCGAGCTGGTAGAGCACTCCATCGGCCTGGTCACCGCGCTGAACCCGTACATCGGCTACGAGAACGCCACCCGCATCGCCCGCATCGCCCTTGAAAGCGGCCGCGGCGTGCTGGAACTGGTGCGCGAAGAAGGCTTGCTCGACGACGCCATGCTCGACGACATCCTGCGCCCCGAAAACATGATTGCCCCACGCTTGGTTCCACTGAAGGCCTAAGCGTTTGTTGCACCGCTCACCAGGTTGAGGGACTAGACACCTCTCACCTTTTGAGGGCTTGAAGGCTCGTTCTTCAGGCCCTTTTTTTTGCCTCAAGGTTGTGAAATGACGCTTATAAAAAATCCAATATCGCCCTGCAAACCCACTACCCCCGCCACAGCTCGGCTGAAACCTTTAATCGCCCCGTGCAGACGGATCACGCTTGCCTAGGTATAGTGCCGCCCCTCTTCGCGCCTGCGGCCGTCGGTAACGAGGCCCGGACACAACGCGAAAGCGCATGAATAACAACACCCGCAAAAGGATTGGGTTCCAAGCGTCGTGCACTGCCTGGTGCTGAGCGATGCGTCGGACCGTCCTGCGTTTGCCATTAGAAAAATCAGCGAGGAACACTCCATGCTCGAAGTCATCAACGACTTCCTCTCAGGGAAAGTACTGATCGTGCTCATTGTCGGGCTCGGCGGTTATTTCACGATTCGCTCGCGTTTCGTACAACTGCGTCACTTCTTCCACATGTTCTCGGTGTTTCGCGACAGCTTGAAGAACAGCTCCGACCAACTCAGCTCGTTCCAGGCGCTGATGCTCAGCCTGGCCGGTCGTGTAGGTGCGGGTAACATTGCCGGTGTCGGCATTGCCGTGACCCTGGGTGGCCCGGGCGCCGTGTTCTGGATGTGGGTCACCGCACTGGTGGGCATGTCGTCGAGCTTTATCGAATGCGCCCTCGGCCAGCTGTACAAACGCACCGATGCCGAAGGCACCTTCCGTGGCGGCCCGGCCTACTACATCCAGCACGGCCTGCAAAAACGCTGGCTGGGCATGGTCATCGCGTTCCTGTTGCTGGTGACCTTCGGTTTCGCCTTCAACGGCCTGCAAGCCCACGCCGTGACTCACTCGCTGAACAGCGCTTTCGGCCTGGACACCACCTACACCGGCCTGGCCCTGGCCGTGTTGCTGGGCATGGTGTTCATTGGCGGGATCAAGCGCATCGCCTCGATCGCCGACCTGCTGGTACCGGTCAAGACCCTGATCTACATCGCCGTGACGCTCTACGTGATCGTGCTGCAGTTCGACCACGTGCCAGCCATGCTCGCGACCATCGTCAAGAGCGCCTTCGGCCTCGACCAGGCCTTTGGTGGCCTGGTGGGCAGCGCGATCATCATGGGTGTGAAGCGCGGCGTGTTCGCCAACGAAGCCGGCCTGGGCAGTGCGCCTAACGTGGCCGCAGTCGCGTCCGTAGAACACCCGATCGCCCAAGGCGTGGTCCAGGCATTCAGCGTGTTCCTCGACACCTTTGTGATCTGCACCTGCACTGCGCTGCTGATCCTGCTGTCCGGTTTCTACACCCCGGGTTTTGAAGGCGACGGCATTGCCCTGACCCAGAACTCCCTGGCCGCTGTAGTCGGTGACTGGGGCCGCATGTTCATCTCCGTGGCCCTGGCGTTGTTCGTGTTCACGTCGATCATGTACAACTACTACCTGGGCGAGAGCAACCTGCGCTTCCTGGTAGGCAACAACCGCAAGATGCTGATGGCCTACCGTGCGGTGGTGCTGGCGCTGATTTTCTGGGGTTCGATCGAGAACCTGAGCACCGTGTTCGCCTTCGCCGACATCACCATGACGATGCTCGCGTTCGTCAACCTGTTCGCCCTGGCATTCCTGTTCAAGATCGCCATGCGCATCCTCAACGACTACGACAACCAGCGTGCAGCGGGGATCAAGACCCCGGTGTTCGACTCCAGCCAGTTCCCTGACCTGGACCTGGACCTCAAGGCCTGGCCGGCCAACCCGGTGAAACCGGACGTGGCGGTGTCGGCAGAGCTGAACGCTCAAACGCAACGCTGAAACGCTAAGCAGTGACACGCCGCCCGGCCTTGGGCATGCTCTGGGCCCGGCGGCGTTTTTCGTTCAGGAGAATCTCAATGTCAGCATCCAACCACGTCATGGTGCTCTACACCGGCGGCACTATCGGCATGCAGGCCAGCGCCAACGGCCTGGCCCCCGCATCCGGTTTCGAAGCGCGCATGCGCGAACAGCTTGCCGGCCAGCCATTGCCCGCCTGGCGCTTCCAGGAAATGACCCCGCTGATCGACAGCGCCAACATGACGCCCGCCTACTGGCAGCGCCTGCGCATCGCCGTGATCGATGCGGTGGACCAGGGCTGCGATGGCGTGCTGATCCTGCACGGCACCGACACCCTGGCCTACAGCGCGGCCGCCATGAGCTTCCAACTGCTGGGCTTGCCGGCACCGGTGGTGTTCACCGGCTCCATGTTGCCGGCCGGCGTGCCGGACAGCGATGCGTGGGAAAACGTCAGCGGCGCCTTGCAGGCACTGGGCACAGGCCTGACGCCGGGTGTGCACCTGCATTTCCACGGCGCGATGATCGCGCCGACCCGCTGCGCGAAGATCCGCAGTTTCGGCCGCAACCCGTTCGCGGCGCTGAATCGCCAAGGCGGTGCGGCCCGTGCCGATACCCTTCCCCCGGTCCTGGACTACCGCCAGCCCAAAGCCTTGGCCAACGTCGGTGTACTGCCGCTGGTGCCGGGTATTGGCGCTGCGCAGTTGGACGCCATGATCGGCAGCGGCATCCAGGCCCTGATTCTCGAATGCTTCGGCAGCGGCACCGGCCCAAGTGACAATCCAGGCTTTCTCGCCAGCCTCCAGCGCGCCCAGGAACTGGGTATTGTGGTGGTGGCGATCACCCAATGCCATGAGGGCGGCGTGGAGCTGGATGTCTACGAAGCCGGCAGCCGCCTGCGCGGCGTCGGTGTGCTGTCCGGCGGTGGCATGACCCGCGAAGCGGCGTTCGGCAAGCTCAATGCGCTGCTCGGCAGCGGGCTCGACACCCAGACAGTCCGCCGCCTGGTGGAACTGGACCTGTGCGGCGAGCTGCGCTGAGTACCCGCCTTAGATAAGCACCACCGCACCCGGCACGACGCTCCCTAGCATGGCAACGCCCCAGGTTTTACTGGGCTCGTTGCCATTCTTTCGTGCCAGGAAGCGTCATGACTTCATCCCCATCATCTGAACCCACCCAAAGCCTCACCGACACGCTGATCGCGCAAATGTCCAGCGGCCCCGCGTTTCGCGAAGTGGCCGCCCTCTTGCTGCGTGAGCAATTGCAGGCGCTGTACCCCACGCTGGACATCGACCCGAATACCGCCGTGGTCGGCACTCCGCTGTGGGACATCGAGGATGACCAGGTGGTGCCGGCCGGTCGCCATTACCAGGTGCTCACCGACGTCCTCGCCGTGCAGTCCGTACTGGCGGTGCCCACGCTCTACATCGAAGGCCAGCATTTTCTGACCCAACTGCCCGTCATTGAACCGGCGGTCCACCTGCCAGTGCGCATCCTCGATATCGCCAGCATCCTCAATACCCTGGCGCCCGTGATGTTGCGCGGCTACCAACAGGCCCAACTGGAGTACTGGAACGCCACCGAAGGTGACAGCGACCCACGCTGGCATGCGCTGTCGGATGTGCTGCGCGACCACTGGAACCTGGAGCGAATGCCCGGCTGGAGCGCTGCCGATTGCCAGATGGCACGCCAGCTGTTCCGCACACCGGACGCGGCCACGCGCAAGCGGGATGACCCGGCCGAAGGTCGAGCTTATGTGGTGGATGTCGACCAGGTCGATGACGCGGGCAACACCACCCACCTGGATGAAAACCTGATCAGCGTGCTCATCGGCAAGCCGGAGGGCACCGAGGTGGTGCTTACCCATTCGTTGATGTCGGGGTTCAAGAAGTACCGCTCCCTCGACGAGTTGGGCAAGGACCTGCCGCTGCTGGCGAGGCATAAAAAACTGGAGTGGCGCCTGGTCGAACCTGACGGGGATTTCTTCGACTACCTGGCCAGTGCCTTCATCGGCATCCAGATCAAGGCGATTGGAGCTATCGACTTTTCCTACCTGCGCGAGCCGGACGCTTCACAACACAACCTGGCGCAACCCCCCACACCCCGCGTCAAACGGAATGCACCGGACTTGCTCAATTACATCCAGGCGCTCCCCGAGTGGCTGACCAGCGCCTCTACATCAGACCAGGCTGCGTACTCACGCCACCTCAAGGACCTGGCAACCCTGCACAGCGCCAACGAGGGCCGCACCTACGACGAAGGCATCAACCCGCTGCCTCGATACACGCTCGAACAGCTCAGCGCCGAAATGCTCAAGGACCACCCTGACGCACTCACGCAGTGGCTGAGCGACCTCGACATCGTCGTGCGCAGCCCCGTGGTCTGGGGCACTTTCGCGGTGCCGGGGCAAATCGAGACCACGGTGTTCAGCCTGGCAGAACTGGCCCTGCAAAACCTGATTGCCTTGCCGTTGGGTATCAAATCCCTGCGCCTGCGCAAACCGCTTGCGCTACCGGATTGGCTGACCGTCGACTACCTGGAAGGCCTGATCAACCGCGTGGACATCGGCAGCACCTACCCGGCGCTGATCCAGCGAACGCTGCTGGGTGATCCACAGGAGTCCGCACGCAGGCGCGCGCTCTACGTCCAGCACTTGCGCATTCAACTGCCGTTGCTGGCATTGCAATGCAAGCTGCGCGGCGAGGGAGACATCGATGAGCAAGGCTATGCGTATGTGAAGGCCGTGATGCAGGCCGAGTCCGCCGAGCGCCAGGTACAGGGCCAGCGCATCGTGATACGGGCGCTGGCGTTCGTACCGACCCGCCGACAGGGCAGTACGGCGGACCCGGTCACCAATATGTTCGTGATCGGGCCGGAAGACCCGACCGCCGGCCCCTGCCTGCTGTACCGGCCGCTGCTGGACAAACCCCTGTCCCAGTTCCCATCGCAGAGCAATCTGCTCTACGCCTTGCAGCAGTCCAGAAGCCTGCGCGATTCGGTGCTGGCGTGGCTGCCGGATGACGTGCGCGATGACTATGCCCAATACGTGTTTCCTGGCGACCTGCCGTCACCCTGGGCGGTGGTCGAATTCCTGGTGGACCCGTTCAAGCTGTGGATCATGGGCGGGCCGCTGGTGCTCGGCCAGGAGGCCATCGAGGACGATTTGCTCAGCGCGCTGTACGATGCCAACGCCAAGGCCCTGATCACCCTCGCCGACCGGCAATCGGTGTCCAACGCCGAAGCGCGCTGGGCCACGTTCAAGCGTGCCGGCTGGCTGATCTTCAACAGTGCGCTGCCCTTTCTGGGGCGCACCGTCGGCGTGGCAGCCTGGATCTGGCAGATCATGGATCAACTGCAAAACGTGGTTGACGCCCAACAGCATCCCGAGCAGCAATCCACGTGGGCCGCGCTCGCCGAGCTGCTGCTCAACCTCGGCACGGCCCTGACCCTGCACAGTGTCACCCGCACCGCGCCACGCCGGCCAACGCCGGGCAAGCCTGTGATTGCGCCAAAGCAGCCCTCTCCTCCAGCGCCCGTCAGTATTACCCGATTGACGCCAATTGCCTCGGACGCACTGATCACCCATGACCAACCGTTGCACATCAGCGGCGCCATCAACCGAGCGCCCGCCCGCCTGGCCACCGTGCTGGACAGCTTCATGGTGGTCAAACCCGATGCACTGGGAGACGCCAATAGCGAACCTGGGGCCTATCACTTTCTGCATCGCGGCGGGCAAGACTGGTACGCCCCGGTGGCACATCGCTGGTTCAAGGTGCTGGTCGACGAGAATGACGATGTGCAGATTGTCGACCCTGTGCTGCCCAGCCGTACCGGCCCGATGTTGATTCACAACAGCAGCGGCCAGTGGTTTATCGATACCCGCCTGCGCCTGCGCGGTGGCGGGCCCAAGCTCATGACCGCCAAGGCCCGCGCGCAGGCCAAGCAAAAGGCCCGGCAGTTGCGTGAGCGCCTGGAAGCTTTCGAAAGCGGCAAAAAAGCCGCCCAGAACGAGCTGCAACGCGCCCGACAGGCGTTGGACGCCGGCCCCTCCACCTCAGCCGATGCGCTCCGGCATACCTATATCCAGACCCTGGAGACCCAGCGCACGGAGTACGAATCGGCCCTGCAGATGCTCAAGGAAATGAATGTCCACGAACCCAGCGCTGAGTACGCGCCCAAGGCCCTCAACTACATCAAGGCTCAGGCCAGGCTGACCCAGGCAGCGCTCAGCGACATCCTCGCCCGCTTCACCCCCAAATGGCGCACCGTGCACGATCAGATGCAGCGCCAGATCGAAGAGCCGCAAGAGCGCCACATCGAAGACTTCCGCGAACTGCGCGAACTGGCCGGCAAGCTGCTCGTGCAATTGGAATACATGCACGGCCGCTTCACCGAACTCAAGGGCCTGGCCAGGGATGGTGCGCTGCTGCTCAATACCCTCAAGGGTTCAATGCCGGTCTACACCCCCGACGATCTCAAAGCGATACGCATATCACTGACGCGCAACCTGTGCCTTCCCGAAACCAGTATCAAGCAGACGCCGCAAGCCTGGTTGGCGATTGACCAGATTGTCGACACCGCCGACATCGCGATCCAGTGCCTGCGTGACACCCTCGAAGAGCACAGTGATCGGCGCCTGGACGAGCGCATTGACACCTTGAGCAGCCTGATCGAACAGTTTCAATTGCTGGACGAGCGCCTACAGGATTTTCCCGTGGAGTTTTCCGAACAAGCCATCACTGATCAACTGCTTGAACTGCGCGGGGAGCTGAGCGAGTTCCAACGCCGGGCCACCAGCAACCTCGGCAGACTGAGCCTGGAAAGAACCGCGCTCAGAAACCGTCCCACCCCACCTTCTACGCCGCCGCGCCCCAGGAAACAATTTATCCACACCCGCTACAACGGCCTGCTGATCGGTGAGCCGCGCTTGAACGCCCTGGGCCTGGAAACCGGCCTGGTGGATATCCGCTCACCCCTGACCCAGCAAGTGCTGGCCACCTATCATGAGAAAACCAAAGGCGTCTGGGTGGTACGCGACCGCACCCCACCGCCGTCGGCCGGGCCCATTGCAGTGGATGTGCAGCAGAGCATCAGCGAAGGCCAGCGCCTGTTGGACGAGTTGCCTGCGTTCCTTGCTCGGGCCCGTACCCACGCTAACCTCGCTGACCGTGCACCGTTTGGCATCGAGCACCTGTACCACCAGCACGCCAGCAGGCTGGAGCTGGCCCGTCACTCGATCGAAGAGGCCCTGACGCAGCGCAACATCACCGACGGCGGGGCCTTTTCAGCACCGGCCAGCGCCGTGATCAAAGCCCTCGACGGTGCCTTGGCCGACCTGTATCAGCAGAGCAATCAGCTGGTGCAACGCACGCTCAAGCTGCGCCCGCCCACCGTGCCAGGGGTTGAATGGCTCAAGCGGCACAATGCGGTGTCCATCAAGAAAACCGTGGCCCGCCGTCGCATCAAGTCCATGAAACCGGACTACCTGGACGAATACACCATCAGCGACCGCGCCACGGGCCAGGTGCTGTGGTATGCGCACTTTCACTACAGTACCCACTGGACGCCGGACAAAGCCTACCTGTCTGCTCGCCTGAAAACGCCGGACGAGTACCGGCTGGGCACCGCTGCGGATACCGCCAAGGGCCTTGATCGCACCCAGACCGTGGCGTTCTATCGCAGCGAGATCAGCCTGGAACAGGCCCGTGAACTGTTTTTCCAACGACCCAAGTCCGAGTCCGGGAGCTGACACCCGGCATGTAACTTGCTGCCCGTAAGCCATACCCCGCACAGGTTTGCCCATGCTGCATTCACACCTGACCACCCTCAACGCCGTGTCCCTGGTGTTGTCCACCTTCAACGCCCAGGGCCTGGCGAGCGAGGTATTGCTGGCCGGCAGCGGCATCGGCCTGACGGATCTGCGCCACGCCGACACGCGCATCACCACGTGCCAGGAGATGCGTGTGTGCGCCAATGCAGTGGCGCTGCGCCAGGACATCGGCCTGGAGCTGGGCCAGCGCATGCATGTGTCGAGCTACGGTCTGCTCGGTTACGCCCTGCTCACCAGTGCCACCTTAGGTGACGCTTTGCGCCTGGCATTGCGCTACCCGGCGCTGTTGGGAACACTTTTCGAGCTGCGCCTGGTGGAGGACGGGGAGCAGATCTGGCTGACCGCCGGGGACTATCGGGAAGACCCGGCGCTGGCCGCGTTCAATGTGGAGTTTTGCCTGGTGTCGATGAAGGTCATCTGCGATGACTTGCTCGGCTGCGCGCTGCCGTTGCGGGAGGCGCGCTTCGACTACCCGGCGCCGGACTATCACGCCCGCTATGCCGAGCGCTTTGGCTGCCCGCTACAGTTCGACGCCTCGGTCAGCGGGTTTGCCTTCGACCAGGCATTGCTGGAACAGCCCTTGCCCCTGGCAGACCCCATCACCCATCGAGCCATGGCCGAACGCTGTCGCAAACAGAACTCCGAGTTCACAGGGCGCCAGGCCTGGCTGAACCGTGTGCGCCAATTACTGGCTGACCAACTGCACGCCGCTCCCGGCCTTGAGGGTTTGGCCGCGCAGATGAATTGTTCTGCACGCACGTTGCGCCGGCACTTGCAGGCCCTGGGGTGCAGTTACCAGCAACTGCTCGACGAGCTGCGCTTTGAAAAAGCCAAGCTGTGGCTGGCGCAAGACCAGATGCCGATCCACAAGATCGCCGAACAGCTGGGTTTCAGCGAAACCGCGAGCTTTCGCCACGCGTTTGTGCGCTGGAGTGGGGTAGCGCCCAGCCTGATGCGCCATTGAAGGGCGAATTACGGTCACGTTCTTTGGCCACATTTATCCCCTTCTGGCCGCTCCTGCCGTTTTCATGACTCCCGCTGAACGCAACACTGCAAGGCACAACAATGAGCCTGCGGGAGCCACCCATGCTGACGATCTACTCCGACGACCACCACCTGCACCACGGCCGCTGCGAACTGATGGACGGGCAACTGATGCCCTGTTTCGAGATGCCGTCCCGTGCCGACCATGTGCTGCAACGGGTCAAGGACCGTGAACTGGGCCCGGTGCAGGCGCCACAGGACTTCGGCCTGGCGCCCCTGCAACGCATCCACAGCCGCGACTACCTCGACTTCTTCAAGGGAGCCTGGGCACGCTGGACCGAGTTCGGCCAGGACGGCGACCTGCTGCCCTACACCTGGCCCGCACGCACGCTGCGCCGGGTATTGCCCACCAGCCTGCATGGCCAGTTGGGTTACTACAGCTTCGACGGCGGCGCACCGATCACGGCCGGCACCTGGCAAGCGGCCTATAGCGCGGCGCAGGTGGCGCTCACCGCACAGCGGGCGATCCAGCAAGGCGCCCACAGTGCGTTCGCCTTGTGCCGCCCGCCCGGGCACCATGCCGCCAGCGACTTGATGGGCGGTTATTGCTACCTCAACAACGCGGCGATTGCCGCCCAGGCGTTCCTCGACCAAGGCCACAAAAAGGTCGCGATCATCGACGTGGACTACCACCACGGTAATGGCACCCAGTCGATTTTCTATGACCGCAGCGATGTGCTGTTCACTTCGATCCACGGCCATCCCGAGGCGGAGTTTCCGTTTTTCCTGGGGTATGCCGATGAGTTGGGAGAAGGCGCGGGCGAGGGCTTCAATTTCAATTACCCCCTGCCGGCCGGTTCCGGTTGGGGGGCTTGGAGCGCCGCACTCGACGCCGCCTGCCAGGAGACCGAACGCTACGACGCCGACATCATCGTGGTGTCCCTGGGTGTCGACACCTTCAAGGACGACCCCATCTCCCAATTCAAGCTCGACAGCCCGGACTACCTGGCCATGGGCCAACGCATCGCGCGCCTGGGCAAGCCCACGCTGTTCGTGATGGAAGGCGGTTACGCGGTCGAAGAAATCGGCATCAACGCCGTCAATGTGCTCGAAGGTTTCGAACAACAAGGAGCCACCCGATGAAGATGCTCGCCTCCCTGGCCCTGTGCGCCGCCGTGTTGAGTGGTGCGGTGCAGGCCGAAGAAAAAACCCTCAAGGTCTACAACTGGTTCGACTACATCACCCCCAAGGCGCTGGAAGATTTCAAGGCGCAGAACCCCACGATCAAGCTGGTTTACGACATCTTCGACACCAACGAAGCCCTGGAAGCCAAGCTGCTCACCGGCAATTCCGGGTATGACGTGGTGGTGCCGTCCAACGTGTTCCTGGCCAAGCAGATCGAAGCCGGCGTGTTCCAGCCGCTCGACCGCAGCCAGTTACCCAACTGGAACCACCTCGACCCCAAGCTGATGAAACTGATCGAGGCCAATGACCCGGGCAACAAATTCGCCGTGCCCTACATGTACGGCACCATCCTCATCGGCTTCAACCCGGACAAGGTCAAGGCGGTGCTGGGACCGAACGCGCCGGTTGACAGCTGGGACCTGATTTTCAAGGAAGAGAACATCAGCAAGCTCAAGCAATGCGGCGTGGCTTTCCTCGACTCGCCGTCGGAGATCCTGCCCCTGGCCCTGCAGCACCTGGGCCTGGACCCCAACAGCAGCAACCCCAAGGACTACGTCAAGGCTGAAGCGCTGCTGATGAAGATCCGCCCCTACATCACCTACTTCCACTCCTCCAAGTACATGGCTGACATCGCCAATGGCGACATCTGCGTGGCCGTGGGCTATTCGGGCAGTTTTTCCCAAGCCGCCAACCGCGCCAAGGAAGCCAAGAACGGTGTGACCGTGGACATGCGCCTGCCCAAGGAAGGCGCGCCGATCTGGTTCGACATGCTCGCCATTCCCAAAGGCGCGCAGAACCCGCAGGACGCCTACACCTTTATCAACTACCTGTTGCAACCCCAGGTGATCGCGCCGATCAGTGACTTTGTCGGTTACCCGAACCCGAACAAGGACGCGACCGAGCAGGTTGACCCGGCCATCCGCAACAACGCCAACCTGTACCCGACCGAGGCGGCCATGGCCACCTTGTATACGTTGAAGCCCTTGGGGCGAGATGCGGAACGGGCACGGACGCGCGCGTGGACCAAGATAAAATCAGGCACTTGATCGAGCCTGTTTTCTTCTAGGCATAACCTGTGCGGGAGCGAAACACACGCTCCCGTATGGCTACACAACGTCCAGAAAAATCCGCCGACCCGACGGTGTACTGATCGGCCCGCGATAGACCTGCGTGTTGCGCCCGGCATCCCTTTGCGCCTGTTCGAAGACGCGGCCCATTCTGCGCTGGGCGGCCAGCTTCAAGTGGGCCTTGGAGGGCTGGTCGGGTGGTGTCTGAAGCAAGGGGTAATGAAAGTGGGCGTACCACAGGGGACGGTAGCCGGCCAACACGTCCACCACTTCGAACTCCTGCAGATAGTCCACCGTGCCATCGATGGTTTCTTGTACGCGGCCGTTGACCCGGCGGATACAGACGGCCTGCTGCTCAAGCAGGTACTGCACATCCCCTACGGTAGGGGTCTGGCTGAACCGGGTCAGATCGATTCGCAGGCGATGCCCCTTGATCCGTAGCTGAAGGGCCTTTGCTCGCAATTGGCTGAGCAGCGCGGCAGAGTCGGCGGTACTGAGGCGTTGGGTGAATTGCGCTAGCACGGTGGCTGCGCCGTCCAACCTGCGAGCCTCATGCTCGAACTGCTCCTCGACTTCAACAGGCGGCGTACCGGGGCGTATAGCCTCGGCTTCCAACGTGCTGGCGCGAGCCAGTGAGGCCCTCGCCGCATCAAATGCTTTACGCCCGCGAACACTCAACCCCTCCACCTCGCGCTTGAGCCGGGGCGCACGGCGAATGCCCCAGACACCTTCGGCATTGGCGACGATATCCGGCCCCACTGTTTCCGGACTATCGGGGCTGTCGACCAAGCGATGAACCGGGACGTTGATGTTGATAACGGGGCTGATACGGTTGTGCGACAACACGTTAAAGTGGTTTTCGTCCTTGTTGTAGACGAGCACGGTATTGAACAGGTGCAGGCCTTTATGGACGCCCTCACGAATCAGCTCTCCCACCCGAGACGGGCGGCGAATATCAGCCAAGCGAGACTGCTGGGCCACCGAGAGCGTCTGGCGGGCACCGGCCCAATAGGTATCCAGCCGCTTGAAGCGTGGGTGCGCCGGCACGGGCTCTGCGCCCGGTAACGCGGCGGGATAAACCAGCAGCAGGGCGACAGAACGCATGCGGCCAATCCCGTCGCGCCAGGGCGCATCAGCGTTCACGGCCAGCAACGCGTTGAGCGGGCCGTCGACCTGCGCCTGGCTGGCCTGGAACAGTTCAACAAACGGTTGCTGCAGCACGGGCCCCGACGCGGGTGGGGTCGCCACCTGCTGGAAAACCTGCGCCGAACGCGGCCGAAAAACCAACCAGGGCCCTGCCTCATCGTTCTGTGCCCCGATCAGGTAGCCCGACTCATCCATCAAGCGCCTGAAAACCATCTGCTCGCCCTGCACAAAGCGATGGGTCGCGTAGGTTCTCACCGCCGCACGCAGGCGCTGATACCCCTCAAGCGTAACGCCGGCCCTCGCCTGAAGGCTGTATTCCAACGCGACCCGACGCAGTTGCAGCGCCATGTCCTGGGTAAAGCAGGCTTCGTGCGCGCTGTCATCGGCCGGCAGCGCTGTGAGCAGGTGTGGCGCGCAGTATTTCTGGTGGGCACCGGCCATCGCCATCAGCCACTTGCTGTAGGCCAACCGGCCTTCAGGCGAGGCATCTTTGAGCCACAACGGCAATGTCTGGTGCAGCGCCTCTTCTTCAGGGTCCTGCTGGAAGAAATCACGGAACCGAGTCACCCAAGCCAGTTGCCGATCCAACGGCCCTAGGCGCGGTGGGTCATTGAGGTCAATCGCGTCGATACGTTGCAGCATCACTTCCAGTGCACACAACGCCCAACCTTCAAAAACGTCATGGTCTAGCCGGTCCGCGTTTTCCAGCACCTCGGGCGGCAGGGTGGGTGCAAACACCTCAAGGCCATTTGCCACGGAGTAGATCAGGGCGGTGTCGACACCCACGATCGCCAAGGCGAGATCGTTGTGGCGCCGCACGCCATAGGCCTCAATCGTCGGCGCTCGCTCACCGCTATCAGGCAAGGTGAGCACCGCCTGGAGCAGGCGGCGGATAGTCGGGTCTGTCTGTTTACGCAAAATTTTGCGCAACCGCTGCGCAAGTATTTGCGCCAACTGCTCCCAGCGATTGCTCGACGCGGTGTCGGGTCCGCAGAAAAAATCGATCAACTGCTCGGCGTAATACTCCAGCACGGACTCGGGGTCCTCATCGAGCTGGGTTTGTGTCACGCCGAGTGTGCCGAGGGTCGGGCGCAAGGCGAACAGTTGGCTGATGCGCAGTTGCAGCGAATCGACCGAGGGTGATGGGGAAAGTGGGTCGGGCATGATCGTCTACCTTGGGCAATACATAGGAAACCCTCACGGTATGGGTCTCGTCACCCGACAGGACGGTAGTTAATTACCCAGCCTGCCAACCCTCACGCAGACGCTTCAACGCATGCGCAATGTCCACCTCCGGTACGGCAGCAAACCCCATCACCAGGCCCGCGCGCTGGTCAGGGGGGGTGCAGGACTGTGGCAACCAGTAACTGCTCAAGCCGTTGACCTCGACACCCACCTCGCAGGCCTGGGCAAGCAGTTGCTGTTCACGCGCCAGGCTGTCCACCCGCACGGTCAAGTGCAGCCCCGCCGCCACGCTGGGCAGTTCGCCGACACCCGCCAACCCACTTGGCCAGCCTGCCAGCAACGTGTTGCGCCGGCTCAGGGCCGCACGGCGCATGCGCCGGATATGCCGCTGGAAGTGCCCGGCCGCCATGAACTCGGCCATCACAGCCTGGGTGCTGACCTCGGAGTGACGCATGTCCACGGCACGGCGCCGGGAGAACGCATCGACCAACCCCTGGGGCAACACCAGGTAGCCCAGGCGCAAGGCCGGAAACGCCACCTTGCCGAAAGTGCCGACGTAGAGCACACGCCCGCTACGGTCCAGGGCTGCCAGGGGCGATAACGGCGCACCGCTGTAGCGGTACTCGCCATCGTAGTCATCCTCGATGACCCATCCCCCCGTACGCTCGGCCCAAGCCAGTAGCTCCAGGCGCCGCGCCAGGCTCATCACCACACCCAGCGGGTACTGATGGGACGGCGTGACATACGCCACCCGGCAGTCCGCCAGGGTATTGAGCACCTGGCAGTCGATCCCTTCACTGTCCACCGGTACGCCGTGCAGGCGCCCGCCAGCCAGGGCGAACGCATGGCCCGCGGCTCGGTAGCCGGGGTTTTCCACAGCCACGCCATCGCCAGGCTCTACCAGCAACTGTGCACAAAGGCTGATGGCCTGCTGCGCGCCGCTGGTGATCACAATTTGTTCAGCGGTGCACTGCATGCCTCGTGAGCTGCGCAGGTAGGCCGCAATCAAGCCACGCAAACGGCTGTCACCTGCCGGGTCGCCATAGCAGAGCTGTTCCAAGTCAGGCTTGCGCCAGAATGCCCCGTTGAGCTTGGCCCAGACGTCGAATGGAAACAGATCGAACGCCGGGACACCGACCCGAAATGCCCGTGGCGGCCCTGCGGGAGGCAGCGACAGGTGGTTGGTTTTTATACGCGCCAAGCCCGGACTGTGGATAACTTCGCTGTCCAGATCTTCGGGCAAATCGGCCCAATTTGTGGATAAGGCTGGGGATAAGCCTGTTGAAAACCCTGTGGACAGTTTTGTGGATAATTTTTTTGTCGTCGGTAATTGAGCTACATAAGTGCCATCACCCACCCGACTTTCGATAAATCCCTCTGCATACAGCTGGTCATACGCGCGTACCACGCTGTTGCGCGAGATCGACAACGCCGCCGCCAAGTCACGGGTCGCCGGCAAACGCGTGCCGCTGACCAACCGCCCGTCCAGCACGCGCTGGCGCAGGGCTTCATATAACTGGCGAGTCAGGCCCTGGCGGCGATCCAGCTCGATACCGGCAGGGTTGAAGGACAGTGGCGGTGTGATCGGCGGCATATTGGACCTATGAAATTGGCCTTAGATGGCTCTTACAACGAACCATTAGCCTGCCTAGGATGCAGGCATTCGCCAAGGAATATTTCCATGTACACACCCCGCGCCTTTGCCCTCGACGACTTGCCCGAACTGCAGCAACTGATCCAGCACGCCCGCCTGGCGCAGTTGGTGACCTTTGGTGAGCAAGGCTTGCAAGCCAGTCATCTGCCGCTGCTGCTCAACCCCGATGAGGGCCCGAACGGCACACTGTACGGCCACCTGGCCAAGGCCAATCCGCAGTGGAAAGACTTGCAGAACGGCAGCGAAGCCCTGGTGATCTTCGCGGGCGCCGAAGCCTACGTCAGCCCAGCGTTCTACCCGGCCAAGGCCGAGCACGGCAAAGTCGTGCCCACCTGGAACTACATTGCCGTGCACGCCTACGGCAAGGCCGAGGTGTTTACCGATGCCGAACGGTTGCTCGCAGTGGTCAGTGCGTTGACCGATCGCCACGAAAATGACCGTGCCCAGCCGTGGAAAGTCAGCGACGCCCCGGCCGACTACATCGACGGCATGCTCAAGGCCATCGTCGGCTTTGCCTTGTCGGTCGAGCGCCTGATCGGCAAGCGCAAACTCAGCCAGAACCGCAGCCCGGCCGACGTTGCCGGCGTACGCGAAGGCCTGGCCGCCAGCAGCGATGTGCGTGACCAGACCCTCGCCCGCTTTATTCCCCAAGGAGTTTCAGAATGAGCCAGATCGACATCCGCCAGGTCACCGCCGCCGACTACGCCGCCTGGCTGCCGCTGTGGCAGGCGTATTTGAAGTTCTACGCGACCGAACTGCCAGACGCTGTCACCCAAAGCACCTGGCAGCGCCTGATCGACGCCCATGAGCCGACCCATTCCGCATTGGCCTGGCAGGACGGCAAGGCCGTGGGCATGGTCAATTTCATCTACCATCGCTCCAATTGGAGCATCGAGAATTCCTGCTACCTGCAGGACCTGTTGGTGGACCCGGCTCAGCGCGGCACCGGTGTGGGCCGCAAGCTGATCGAGTTCGTCTACGCCACCGCCAAGGCCGACGGCTGCTGCAAGGTGCATTGGCTGACCCACGAAACCAATGCCACGGCAATCCAGCTGTACGAACGCATCGCCGAACGCCCGGGCTTCATTCAATTTCGCAAAGGCCTCTAAGGAGCGCAGCATGTCCAATTCCCTCACCGACTGGAAAGGCGTCCCCGCCCCTACCGTGCAACGGCTCGAAGGGCGCTTTATCCGCCTGGAAAAACTCGACCCCGCGCGCCATGGCGATGACTTGTTCCAAGCCCTGCAAGGCCCCGGTGCCGACCCCAAGCTGTGGGATTACCTGCCTTACGGGCCGTTCCCCGAGCGCGCCGCGTTTGATGCCTGGCTCGACAACCATGCCCAGCACGCCGACCCGTATTTCTTCAGCGTGATCGACCGCGCCACCGGCCAGGTGCAGGGCATCCTCAGCCTGATGTCCATCGTGCCGGCCCAGGGCCGCATCGAAATCGGCCACGTCACCTTCGGTGCGCCCATGCAGCGCTCGCCAAAAAGCACCGAAGCGGTGTACCTGCTGGCCAAACATGCGTTCGAGCAGGGCTACCGTCGCCTGGAGTGGAAGTGCAACAACGGCAATGCCCGCTCCAAATATGCGGCCGAACGCCTGGGCTTCAGTTTTGAAGGCGTGTTCCGCCAGCACATGGTGGTCAAGGGCCAGAACCGCGACACCGCGTGGTATTCGATTATCGACTCGGAATGGCCCAAGGTGGGGGCGGGCTTTGAGGAATGGTTGTCGGAGGGGAATCAGAGGGGTGAAGGCCAGCTGAAAACCTTGGCCGAGTGCCGGGCCTAGCGCCTTGTACGGTTCCCACAAAAGTGGGAACCGTTCTGTCACACCTCCCGTCGTACCTTCACCACCCCCATTTTCAGCCCGAACGGCCTGAACACGGCATTCAGCGACTTCAGTGTCTGATTGCCTTCACCATGCTCAATATGCACCAAGGTGCGCACGGAGATTTTGCACATCCTGGCGAACTGGCTTTGGTGTAGCCCGGTGACTTCGGTGCGAAGACGGCGTACGGCCTCACCCAACTCAAGTGTGCCCTGCGCCAAGCCCAGCTCAACGTCTTCAATGACCTGTGCACGCTGGTCAATGGAAATACTCATCTCAACCCCCACTCAGCCAAACGCCGGTCCAGCTCACGCAGCGCGATACGAGGATGATTCAGGGTGACCTCCGGCAGGCCGCTGGCGACGAGGATGTCGGGCAAGGCTCGCAGACGCTGCGCCTCTTCACGAAGGCGTTCATAAACCAAGCCAGGGTCAACCACCGGCGAAAGCACGTTGCAAACGCCTCGCCAATCAATGTCCCCCGCAACTTCCAGTGCCCCCGGCCACTTCGTGGTACGGGTGATGCCTTCATCATCCATGACCATTGGGGCCAGGTCGTAGATAGGCGCAAGGCGCAAGCTGTCGGCCCCCCTGATAATGGAGGTATTGCGCCCATGGTTATCGGAGTTACCGAGGATTTTATTCAGCAAATCACGACGCAGGTAATCGACGACAAGATCAGTGATTTGCTCGCTCTGACCGGCGGTTTTCCAAAGACTGGCCAGCAGTTGCACAACCTTTACATGATCCATGGAACTGCCGGGCGCTGTATTGCCCGCCGCCGAATAAATCGACTCCACCGCAAAACGCTCTACGCCCTGGTCACTGACAGCGCGATCAAAGCGGTGCATCCACAAACTGGGCTTGCTGGCCTCTTCCAACGCGAGCCCTTCTGCTGCAACCGTTTCAATGCCCAGCACCTGCAATGCCTTGTAGAAGTGGTACTCGCTCCTGAGGATGTCCTGATCGCGCTGCAAGCCTTGGTTGCGGGCGAACTTGATAAACCAGTGCTGGGTAACGTGTGCATCCTCCAGGACCGCATCGGGGTACAGCAGCCCGTCATGGCTCTGAGCAAGCAGCAATTTTGGGGCTTCGCCACCCGCCCCCGTGGCGCCACCAATGGCAGCGCCCTGCTCATAAGCGTACTCAAGAAAGCGGTTATCGCGTTCAACGACCTCTTTGCGCGCAAAGCCGACGACAGGGCGATGCGCCTCTGCACGCCCAGACTCCTTGATGCGCATATGGCCGATAGGCGCGGGCGTACTGCGCGCCAGCAGGAACAGGTCCGCACTGAGGTTGTCGGGTTTTTCTGCGCCAATACGGTTCAGGAGAAAGCGTTTTGCAGCACCTGCCGGAGCAATGTCGTACAGAAACGCGGGCGCCTGATTGAGCGACTCCCGCCCCCAGGTAGGCGGTACTCGTACGCTGACCGCCGTGGAAAACAACGTCTCAATGTGGTCCAGGTGATTCTCTAGGTAGACGCTCTCGTAGGCGTAGCGACAAGGGCCGGCGAAACCGGCTTGTGGCTCGGTAAACTCCAGAATCATCGCGTCCTGCCAGACATCGGCATCGAACACCTGAAGCGTCAATTTGAATGCGGCGTCGATCTGCAATTTAATGCACCTTAAATCATCTTGAGGGCGGTCAATCTGCAATATAGTGCATAAATTCGAAAACTGCCGAGCAATTAGCGCAATATAATGCATGCGTATACCCTATATGCCCCGGACGTAAGCAATAAACTGCAGATTTACAAGCCGTCACCTCTCCGACACATTCCTGTAAACACCCTCCGCTATACAGGTCGACTCGTTTCTTATAACAAGGTCGTCCGTCATGCCCCCGTCGCCCCACCGTCTTGCGTTGGCCATCACTTTATTGGCTGGCAGCGGTTTCGCTGAAGCAGACCCCGCGCCGCCGAAGAACCTGCAAATCACTGCACCCACTACCACCGGGCAAACCCTGGGTGGCAGTGATGCGTTGACCACCTCAGCCACCGGCAGCATCACCACGTCCGGCGTGGCGGTGACCTTGAAGGACGGCACCAGCGGTGCGGGCGTGGTGATCACCAACGCAGGCAAGCTGGTGTCCAGCGGCGGTCGGGGTATCGACAGCTCGGGGACGATCACCGGCGCGCGCAACTACAGCATCTACAACCTTGCGGGCGGCGTGATCCAGGGCGCCAACGATGCGTTGCGCATCAACAGCAATTTCGCCAGCGGCACGTTGTTGATCGACAACAGTGGCACCATTCGCTCGGCCACCGGCCAAGGGCTGGACCTGGATGCGATCCGCAGCAACAACGTCGCCACCACCATTATCAACCGCGCAGGCGGGCTGATTCGCGGCGACGCCAGCGACGGCATGAAGACCGGCGCCAACGCCAGCATTACCAACTACGGTGAGATTTCCACCGGCAACACTTTCTCCCGCGACGACAAGTTCGACGGCGTCGATATCGACTCCGCCACCGGTGTGACGGTGACCAACTACGGCCTGATTTCCGGTGGCCGTCACGGCATTACCACCGACCTGGGCGCCACGCTGACCAACTACGGCACGGTGATCGGCCGTAACGGTTCGGGCTTTGGCTCCGACGGCGACGGCACGGTGATCAACCATGGCACCATCACTGGCGCATTTTCCGGGCTGCAGCCGGACGGCGACGGCGATGGCGTGGACATCGACAAGATCGCCCACATCGAAAACTACGGCATCATCCAGGGCGTCGGCGCAGGTGGCGTCGACAAGAACGGCTTTGCCAACGGCAGCGAAGGCATCGCCCTGGGGGGCGGCACGGTGTACAACGCCAAGGGCGCGCTGGTCAGCGGCGCCAACAACGCGATCCTGGTGGACGACGGCAGCGACGGCCCGGGCCTTGCCGCCACCACCCTGGAAAACCATGGCGTCATCCAGGGGCTGAATGGCTTTGGCGTGAAGTTCGTCGGCAACTTTGCCGACACCGTGATCAACGACGGCATCATCCGTGGCAGCAACGGCCTGGCCCTGGACCTGGGCGGTGGCGACGACAAACTGGTGTTGCTGGCGGGCAGCCGGTTTGTCGGCACGGTCGATGGCGGCGCGGGGTATGACCGCGTCACGATGGACGACGCCGCAGGCGGCAGCTTGGGTGACAGCCGCAACTTCGAGTGGCTGGACGTCAAGCAAGGCACCTGGACACTCACCGGCAGCGGTGATTTCAGTGACGGCGGCGAGATTTTCAGCGGCGCCACACTGATCAACCAGGGCGGTATCGCGGGCAACGTGACGGTCGACGCTGGCGGTGTGTATGCCGGCAACGGCTCGGTAGGCGGCCTGACCGTCAACGGTACGCTGCAGGCCAATACCACCCAGGGCCCTATCACCATTACCCGCGACCTGACCCTGGGCAGCCATTCGGTGTTGGCACTCAGTGGTAATTCACCGTGGCAAGGCCATTACACCTTGCTGCAAGCCGGCAACATCAACGGGCAGTTTGCGAAGGTCACCAGCGACTATGCGTTCCTGACCCCAACCCTGGATTACAGCACCACCCAAATCGGCCTGACCTACACCCGCAACGACGTCAGCTTCAACAGTTTCGCCAGCAGCGCCAACGGCAGCAGCGCCGCCAACGGCTTGGCCGGCCTGGGCAAGGATAACGCGCTGTATAACGCCTTGATCACCAGCACGAGCGCTACCGCGGGCGCGGCCATCGAGCAACTGGCCGGCAGCAGCACCGCCAACCTCACCAGCGCTACCCTCGGCGCCAGCGCCCAGGTGGGCGGCAGCATGCTCGCGGCGATGCATCAACTGGGCGGTGGCGCGGGTTTGCTGGTGGGGCTCGATAGCCGTGACACTCCTGTACTCGCGGCCACCGGTGTGCCCGCCGAGGCGCGCAACCTCAACGACCCGAACGCTCGCGGCCGCCTGTGGCTGCAAGGCATCGGCAGCTACGGCAAGCTGGACGGCGAGCACGGCAACAGCGGGCTGACCCAACGTACCAAAGGCAGTGTGCTGGGCGCCGACTGGGCAGTGGACAGCGACTGGCGCCTGGGTGTGCTGGGTGGCTATTCCAAGACCGACCTGGACACCGCCGGCGTCGACGGCAGCGTCGACAGCTGGCACGCCGGCGTCTACGCCCTGCGCCAGAGTGGCCCCTTGGCCTTGCGCCTGGGCGCGGCCTACAGCGGGCACCAGGGTGATAGCAAACGCACGGTGGCCTTCAACGGGTTCAGCGACAAACCCAAAGGCGATTACGACGCCAACAGCCAACAAGCCTTCGCCGAACTGGGTTACGCCATGGGCAGCGGCCGTCTGAGCGCCGAACCGTTCGCCAACCTCGGCTACCAGCGTTACCACCGTGACAGCTACAACGAAAAAGGCGGCGCCGCCGCGCTGCATGTCGACGGCCAGACCCAGGACAACGTCAACAGCACCCTGGGCCTGCGCCTGGCGCATCTGAGCCAGTTGGAAAACGGCATCAGCTTCACTCCGAGGGTCAGCGCAGGCTGGAAGCACACCTACGGCGATGTCGACAGCAACACGCGCCAAGCCTTCCTCGCGGGCGGCACCGCGTTCAATGTCGAAGGCAGCGCCCTGGACCGCGACAGCCTGCTGCTGGAAGCGGGCCTGGACGTCGGTTTGTCAGCCCGCCACACCCTGGGCCTGGGCTACAACGGCGAGATTGGCAGCAACAGCCGCAACCACGCGGTGATCGGGCAATGGCAGATGAGTTTTTAATCGCTGCGCACGAAAGACGACTCCTGCAAAACAGGGGTCGATGACCTGACAGTTATCCCCCCGTCACCTCGCTAGATTCCCGACCTCATTCAACAGAGGTCGGGAATTCATGCCCCATATACCCCGTAGATCAGCGTTCATCATCAGCCTTGTGGCTGCTGGCGGTTTTCAACTCGCGCATGCCCGTGGTGATATCGAATACAGACCGTACTCGATTCAACCGTATGACGCGCTTGATGAGTGGTTCTACACGCCTGAAGAACCAGCGGCCCTACTAGACAATTACCTCGCCCGGCAGGCGACTACCCCCAATGGCTTGCAAGTCGCCAAGGTGCTCGACCCTGCGCTGATTCGCCTGCTGGAGTCAGGCCAACTGACCTCCGAACAGCTCAAAGCCCTGCAAAAGTTGGACGATGCGCTCAAAAGACAACCGGGTGGCTATGGCGCGGCCCTGGAGCAACTGGCGGGCAGTCAACATGCCAACCTGGCTGCAGCCACCCAGAACACCACACAACAACTCAGCCACCGCTTGCTCACCACTTTGCGCGAATTGCCGACTGACGAAGACGGCCACTTCTGGGTAAAAAACCTCGGCAATGAGGGCAGCCTCGACGGCCAACGCGGCAGCGCCGGTCTTAACCTGGACACCCAAGGCCTGCTGTTGGGTACGGATTGGGCGCTGGACCACGCCTGGCGGGTCGGCGTGCTGGGCGCAAAATCCACTCATCGCCTGGACGCCAGGCGCTTTGCCGCCGAGCTGGACAGCTGGCACCTGGGCGCCTATGCCGTACGCCAGGACGGCCCCCTGGCCCTGCGCCTGGGAGCG
Source organism: Pseudomonas sp. BIGb0164 (assembly GCF_024810135.1). Classification (NCBI taxonomy): domain Bacteria; kingdom Pseudomonadati; phylum Pseudomonadota; class Gammaproteobacteria; order Pseudomonadales; family Pseudomonadaceae; genus Pseudomonas; species Pseudomonas sp. BIGb0164. Next base: position 582,101 of record NZ_JANUEA010000003.1, read on the forward strand.
ATCTACAGCAACCATGGCGGGAAGAATAAACGCACGATCGATATCCAGGGTTACAAGAACTCGCTCAACGGCAACTACGACGCCACAAGCCAGACGGCTTTCGCCGAATTCGGCTATCAGCTGGGCCGTGGGGACTCCAGCCTTGAACCGTTTGCCGGCCTTGGCTACCAGCGCTATCAACGTGACGGCTTCCAGGAGCATGGCGGGCTGACGGCGCTGAATGTCCGCGCGCAAACCCAGCAGGACGTCAACAGCACCCTCGGCCTGCGCCTGGCGAAGTCGTACAGGTTCGATAACCAGATGATCCTCACGCCGCACCTGAGCAGCGGTTGGAAACACCTGTATGGCGATGTGGACAGTCGGGTGCGCCAGTCCTTCCGATATGGCGGCGGCGCCATTGACGACTTCACCATCCAAGGCACATCCCTGGACCGCAACAGCCTCAACCTGCAGGCGGGGTTGGACCTGGCCTTGACGAACAACCATAGCGTCGGCCTGGCCTACGCCAGCGAGTCCGGCACCCACAGCAGCAGCCAAAGCCTGACCGGACAGTGGCGGATTCGGTTCTGACCCTCAAATCCCAGGCAAAAAAAAGGGGGGCACCTGCCCCCCCGAGGATTAAGCGGTAGTGTCGAAGGCTGGATCAGCCTTCGATTTCAATCAGGATTTCACCCGGGTTGACCCGGTCGCCCTTGGCCACATGAACGGCGGTGACCTTGCCGGCGATGGCCGCCTGCACTTCAGTCTCCATCTTCATGGCTTCGGTGATCAGCACGGCCTGGCCGGCCTTGACTACGTCGCCTTCCTTGACCAGCACGTCGACGATGTTGCCCGGCATCGCCGTGCTGACGTGACCCGGCGCAGTGGCGTGCTTGCGCTTGCTGCCGCCGCTGCTGACGAACTCGTTGAGCGGCTCGAACACCACTTCTTCGGGCATGCCGTCGATGGACAGGTAGAAGTGACGCTTGCCTTCGGCCTTCACGCCAACACCGGTGATGTCCACGCGGTAGCTTTCACCGTGCACGTCGATGACGAACTCGGTCGGCACGCCTTCGCCACCCGGGCGAGCCACGCCACCGGCTTCAGGGATCGGCAACAGCACTTCTGGCGCGAGGGTGCCCGCGTCGCGTTCTTCGAGGAACTTACGGCCGATGTCCGGGAACATGGCGTAGGTCAGCACGTCTTCTTCGGACTTGGCCAACGCGCCGATTTCGCCGCGCAGCTTGGTCATTTCCGGCTTGAGCAAATCAGCCGGGCGCACGTCGATCACTTCTTCGCTGCCGATGGCCTGGCGCCGCAGTTTCTCGTTCACGGTGCCCGGCGCCTTGCCGTAGCCGCCTTGCAGGTACAGCTTCACTTCGTTAGTGATGGTCTTGTAGCGCTCGCCGGCCAGCACGTTGAAGAACGCCTGGGTGCCGACGATCTGCGAGGTCGGGGTCACCAGCGGCGGGAAGCCGAGGTCTTCACGCACACGCGGGATCTCGGCCAGCACTTCGCTCATGCGGTTCAGTGCGCCCTGCTCTTTGAGCTGGTTGGCCAGGTTGGAGATCATGCCGCCCGGCACCTGGTTGACTTGCACACGGGTGTCGACGGCGGTGAATTCGCTTTCGAACTGGTGGTACTTCTTGCGCACGGCGTAGAAGTACAAACCGATTTCCTGCAGCAGCTCCAGGTCGAGGCCGGTGTCGAATTCGCTGCCTTTGAGGGCGGCGACCATCGACTCGGTGCCCGGGTGGCTGGTGCCCCAGGCGAAGCTGGAGATGGCGGTGTCGATGTGGTCGGCACCGTTTTCAATAGCCTTGAGCTGGCACATCGCGGCCAGGCCGGCGGTGTCGTGGGAGTGGATGAAGATCGGCAGGGTCTGCTCGGCTTTCAGCGCCTTGACCAGCTCACCTGTGGCATACGGGGTCAGCAGGCCGGCCATGTCCTTGATCGCGATGGAGTCGCAGCCCATGGATTCCAGCTGCTTGGCCTGGGCCACGAAGGCTTCGACGGTGTGCACCGGGCTGGTGGTGTAGGCGATGGTGCCCTGGGCATGTTTGCCGGCCGCTTTCACGGCTTCGATGGCCACGCGCAGGTTACGCACATCGTTCATGGCGTCGAAGATGCGGAACACGTCGATGCCATTCACGGCAGCCTTGGCGACGAAAGCTTTGACCACGTCGTCGCTGTAGTGGCGGTAGCCCAGCAGGTTCTGCCCACGCAGCAGCATTTGCAGGCGGGTATTGGGCAACGCCGCGCGCAGTTTGCGCAGGCGTTCCCACGGGTCTTCTTTCAAGAAGCGCACACAGGCGTCGAAGGTCGCGCCGCCCCAGACTTCCAGGGACCAGTAGCCGACTTTGTCGAGCTTGTCGCAGATCGGCAGCATGTCGTCGGTGCGCATGCGGGTCGCGAGCAACGATTGGTGGGCGTCGCGCAGGATGGTGTCGGTTACGAAGATTTTCTTGCTCATTATTCTTTTCCTCACAGGCCTGCGTGGGCGGCGATGGCGGCGGCGATGGCCAGGGCCAGCTCTTCGGGTTTGCGCTTGATCGAGTAGTTGGTCAGCTCAGGATGGCTTTCCACAAAGCTTGTATTGAACTGGCCGCTGCGGAATTCCGGGTTGCGCAGGATTTCCTGGTAGTAGGCGGCGGTGGTCTTCACACCTTGCAGGCGCATGTCGTCCAGGGCACGCAGGCCACGGTCCATGGCTTCTTCCCAGGTCAACGCCCACACCACCAGTTTCAGGCACATGGAGTCGTAGAACGGCGGGATGGTGTAGCCGGTGTAAATCGCTGTGTCGGTCCGCACGCCAGGACCGCCGGGGGCGTAATAGCGGGTGATCTTGCCGAAGCTCGGCAGGAAGTTGTTCTTCGGGTCTTCAGCGTTGATACGGAACTGCAACGCGAACCCCCGGTGCTGGATGTCTTCCTGCTTGACCGACAGCGGCAGCCCCGACGCAATGCGAATCTGCTCACGCACGATGTCGATGCCGGTGATTTCCTCGGTGATGGTGTGTTCCACCTGCACCCGGGTGTTCATCTCCATGAAGTACACCTCGCCCTCGGCGAGCAGGAACTCCACGGTGCCGGCATTCTCGTAGCCCACGGCCTTCGCCGCGCGCACCGACAGGTCGCCGATGTAGGCGCGCTGTTCGGGGGTCAGCTGAGGGCTAGGGGCGATTTCGATAAGCTTCTGGTTACGACGCTGGATCGAGCAATCGCGCTCGAACAGGTGCACCACGTTGCCAAAGCTGTCACCAAGGATCTGCGCCTCGATGTGCTTGGGGTTGACGATGCATTTTTCCAGGAACACTTCCGCCGAACCGAAGGCCTTGGTGGCTTCGGAAATCACGCGGGGGAAGGCTTGTTCGAGTTCTTCGCGGCTGTTGCAACGACGGATACCGCGCCCGCCGCCACCGGAGGTGGCCTTGAGCATTACCGGGTAACCAATGCGGTCGCCTTCGGTCAGGGCTTCATGGATATCGGCGACGTTGCCTTCGGTGCCGGGGGTGACCGGTACGCCGGCCTTGATCATGCTGCGGCGCGCTTCAGTCTTGTCGCCCATGCGGCGGATGACTTCGGCGGACGGACCAATGAACTTGATCCCACGTTCGGCACAGATGTCTGCCAGTTCGGCGTTTTCCGACAGAAAACCATAGCCCGGGTGCAACGCGTCACAGCCGGTTTCCACGGCCAGGTTCACCAGCTTGCGCGGGTTCAGGTAGCCGGCCAGGGGCTCGGCACCAATGCTGTGGGCTTCGTCGGCACGTTTGACGTGCAACGCATGGCGGTCGGCGTCGGAAAAGACCGCGACCGAGCGAATGCCCATCTCGGCGCAGGCACGCACGATTCGTACGGCAATTTCACCACGGTTGGCGATCAGGATCTTTTTTATCACTTGGAAATTCCCTTGAGCCGATTGCTGCGTTCTTCAACCCGCTAGACCCGGGTCGGCGCGTGACTAAATGTTTCATGACAGTCGCGAGACACACACTAAGCCGCGCAAGGGATTAACAAAAATCAATAATTATTGGGTCGTGCATAAGTAAAGACTTATAGTTGTCCGGACGGCTCAGGGCAAGAGGACAAAAATAATGCGTAAGTCATTGATGCGTATGACATTGCGTCAATTGCAGATCTTTAACGAAGTGTGCGATTTGCGCTCCTACAGCCGTGCCGCCGAGGAAATGTCCCTCACACAACCGGCCGTCAGCCTACAAATTCGCCAGCTGGAAGAGCTGATCGGCCAGCCGTTGTTCGACTACGTTGGCAAAAAGCTCTACATGACCGAAGCCGCCGAAGCGCTGCAGCGGGCCAGCCGCGATATCTTCGGGCGCCTGGAAAACCTCGATATGCAGCTCTCGGACATGCAGGGTTCGCTGCAAGGCCAGTTGAAGCTGGCGATTGAGTCCAGTGCCAAGTACTTCGTGCCGCACTTGTTCGCCGCCTTCAAGCGCCAGCACCCGGAGGTGCAATTGCACCTGACCGTGGTCAACCGCGCACAGGTGATTCGCAGGCTGTCGGACAACCGTGACGACCTGGTGATCATGTCGATGGTGCCCCAGGACATGGGCCTGGAATTCCTGCCCTTCCTCAACAACCCGATTGTCGCCGTGGCGCCACCGGACCATCCCTTGAGCCTGCAAGGTCCGTTGCGCCTGCAGGACCTGGAACCCTACACGCTGCTGCTGCGCGAGCCGGGCTCCGGTACGCGACTGGCGTGCGAGGAGTACTTCAAGGAGAAACGCGTGCACTTCACCCAGACGGTGGAAGTGGCCTCGGCAGAGGCGCAGCGCGAATGTGTCTGTGCGGGCTTGGGTGTAGCCCTGCTGACGCGTCATGCGGTCAACATGGAGCTGGCCACCGGCGGGCTCAAGGAGCTGCCGGTGGAAGAACTGCCGCTGTACCGCAGTTGGTGCCTGGTGCAAGCCAAGGCCAAGCGTTTGTCACCGGTGGCCCATGCGTTCCTGGGCTTTATCCGCAGCGAACGGGCGCAGATCAGCGTGCTGGCTGAGCGTTTCGCTGGGCAGCCACGGGTGCCTGCCAATGGAGTTCCGGGTAGTCAGTGATGCTCTGGAGCAGTTGGCGCTCTTCACAACGGTCTTCGATTGCGCGACGGAACGCCATGCGGCGCTGGTCTTCCTGCTGACGACGGGTCTTTACGGCGCTGTTGCTGTCTTCGTAGGGACGTGCCATTTGGAATCTCCCAATGCGAGTACGGGGAGTTCAGGATGGGCTTGGGGAGTTACGGTTTAGCGGCGCGGGGATGACAGGACGATGAATCTTCTGGAAATACAGGCGATCAAAATGTGGGAGCGGGCTTGCTCGCGAATGCGGTGGTTCAGTTACAACATCTTTGACTGGCACGCCGCCTTCGCGAGCAAGCCCGCTCCCACACAAGCCCTACCCCACATTGCTGTGCGTGCGACCTATCAGTCGTCGAGGGCTTTGACGGACTTGGGCGACAACCGCAGGCTGCGCAAGCTGCGTTTCACGCTCTTGAGGTGGTTGACCAGGCTCGGCCCGCGCGCCATGGCCACGCCCATGGCCAGCACGTCGATCACCACCAGGTGGGCGATGCGCGAGGTCAGCGGCGTGTAGATTTCGGTGTCTTCGTGCACGTCGATCGCCAGGTTGACCGTGGACAGCTCCGCCAACGGCGTCTGGCTCGGGCACAGGGTGATCAGCGAAGCGCCGCTCTCACGCACCAGGTTGGCGGTGATCAGCAAATCCTTGGAACGACCGGACTGCGAAATGCAGATCGCCACGTCGGTGGGCTTCAAGGTCACCGCCGACATCGCCTGCATGTGCGGGTCGCTGTAGGCCGCTGCGGTGAGCAGCAAGCGGAAGAACTTGTGCTGGGCGTCGGCCGCCACGGCGCCGGAAGCGCCGAAGCCATAGAACTCGACCCGCTGGGCCTGGGACATGGCGGTCACGGCCTTTTGCAGCTCCACCGGGTCGAGCTTCTCGCGCACTTCCATGAGGGTGTGCAACGTGGTGTCGAAGATCTTCAGGCTGTAGTCGGCGACGGAGTCGTCTTCATGGATCGCAAACTGCCCGAAGCTCGCGCCGGCAGCCAGGCTCTGGGCCAGCTTGAGTTTCAGGTCTTGGAACCCGGAGCAGCCGATGGCGCGACAGAAGCGCACGATGGTCGGCTCACTGATGCCCACGCTATGGGCCAGGTCGGCCATGGAACTGTGCATCACGGCCGCAGGGTCAAGCAGCACGTGATCGGCAACCTTGAGTTCCGATTTGCGTAACAGGTGGCGCGACTGGGCGATATGTTGCAACAGGTTCAAAGGGCAGGACTCTTGTTATTGGCAGACGCCAGGGATGTAGCAAGCTTGTAGTTATACTACAAGAATTGCCGTTTTGCCCGCCCGATGCATCACTAAATCGCCCTGCTGCCCTCTGATTCAAAGGGCACAGGCTTTGTAGCCACAGGGGCGCGCCCCGCGCCCCTAAGGACAATCTGCATTTTTACGTAACAAATCTGCCAACCCTTGCGCCTGCATCGGCCGGCTGATCAGGTAGCCCTGCACTTCATCGCAGCGCTCTGCGCGAAGGAAATCCAGTTGCTGCTGATCTTCCACACCTTCGGCCACCACCTTGAGCGCCAGCCCATGGGCCATGGCGATGATTGCCCGGGTGATCGCGGCGTCTTCGCGGCCCTGGCCGAGCCCACGTATAAAGGTCTGGTCGATCTTCACGTAGTCCACCGGGATGCGCTTGAGGTAACTGAGGGACGAATAGCCCGTGCCGAAGTCATCGATCGCCAGCTTCACGCCCAGGTCGCGCAGTTGCTGGAAGGTGGCGATGATGTGCTCAACGCTGTCGAGCAACTGGCTTTCGGTCAGTTCCAGCTCCAGGTATTGCGGATCGAGGCCGGTTTCTTCGAGCACCTGGCGTACCAGGCTCACCAGCTTGCCCTGGCGCAATTGATGCACCGACAGGTTCACCGACACCCGGATCGGCGCCAGCCCCTGGCGTTGCCACTCGCACGCCTGCCAGCAGGCCTGGCGCAACACGAACTCGCCCAGCGGCACGATCAGGCCGGTCTCTTCGGCCAGGCCGATGAAATCGCCCGGCGGCACCATGCCCCACTGCGGGTGCTCCCAGCGAATCAGCGCTTCGGCGGCATTCAGCTTGCCGGTGGCCAGGCACAGCTTGGGTTGGTAGAACACCGTGAGCTGGCGTTCGTCAATGGCCTTGCGCAGGTGGTTCTCCAGCTGCAGGCGCTCCAGGGTGCTGGCTTGCAGGCTGTCGGTGTAGAACTGGAAGTTATTGCCGCCCAAGTGCTTGGCATGCTGCATGGCCATGTTCGATTGGCTGACCAACGCAGAAATTTCCCGCGCGTTATCCGGCAGCAAGCTAACGCCCATGGACGCACTGACCACCAGCTCATGCCCTTCCACCGTCACCGGCACCCGCAGCTTGGCCAGCAGCCGTGTGGCCACCCGCGCCAGGCTCGACAGGTTGCCATAGGCGTCAAACAACACCGCGAATTCATCACCGGAAAGGCGCGCAATGGTGTCGGCTTCCGGCAAGGAATTGATCAGGCGACGGGACATCTTCTGCAGTAATTGGTCGGCCACTTCATGGCCAAGGCTGTCGTTGAGCAGCTTGAAGCGGTCCAGGTTGATGTGCAGCAACGCCAGGCTGCGCCCGCCCTGACGCACCCGCGCATGGGCTTCGCGCAAGCGCTCGCGAAACAGCGAGCGGTTGGCCAGGCCGGTCAGTTCGTCATAGTGGGTGAGGTAGCGCATGCGCTCTTCAGATTCACGACGGGCCGACAGATCGGCGAAGAAGCCCACGATATGACTGACTTTTCCGCGAACATCGCGCACGACATTCAACTGCAGCCACTGCGGGTACAACTCGCCGTTCTTGCGCGTTTCCACCAACTCCCCTTGCCAGGTGCCATGGCTGAGCAATGCCTGGCGGATCACCGGGAAATGGCGGCGCGCATCACGACTGCTGGGCAGTTCCACCACGTTGCGACCGATCATGTCGTCGGTATCAAAGCCGGTGACGCGGCTGAAGGCCTGGTTCACGGCGATCAGCACGTAATTCGGGTCGAGGATCACGATGCCTTCGCTGGCGGCCTCGAACACCGTCGAGGCCAGGCGCTGCTGTTCTTCCAGGGCCTTGTCGGCGCTGATATCGCGGCGCGTGCCCAGCATGCGCGTGACTCGTCCGCTGGGCGCACGCTCCACGGCGCGGCCACGGTCTTCGATCCATACCCAATGGCCATCGCCATGGCGCACGCGGTATTCGACCTGGTAGTCCTCGCTGCGCCCCTTGAGGTGCTCCACCAGCGCACGCTTGAGCAGTGGCAAGTCTTCGGGGTGCAGGCGCGGCTTGAGGTGACTGAGCATCGCCGTGACGTACTCGGGCTCCAGGCCAAACAGCTCCTTGAGCTGGGTGTGATGGACTTCGTCGGTTTGCAGGTTCCAGTCCCACAGGCCCAGCTCGCTGGCTTGCAGCGCCATGGCCAGGCGCGCCTCACTCTTGTTCAGGGCCAGGCTGGCGGCGTCCAGTTCCTGGCTGCGTTGCGCCACGCGGTCTTGCAGGCCGATTTGTGCTTCACGCAGTTCCTGCTCGACCTGGCGACGCTGCTCGACTTCGCGTACCAGTTCCTGGTTCAACTGCTCGCTGCGTTGCTGCGCCTGCTGCAGGTGCTCGATCAGCGCCTGGTTCTGGAAGCGGCGCAACAACCCGCGCTGGATCAGGCGATTGACCTGCCACGCCACCACACTCAAGGAGGCCAGCAGGATCAGGCCGAGCACGCCCCAACCTTGCTGCTGCGGGGCGCCGTTCCAGAACAGGTAAAGGATGGCCGGCACCAGGCACGGCACGGCAAAGGACAGGAATGCGGGCAGGCTCACGGCGTAGGCCACGCTGGCCGAGAGCGTCGCGGCACCGATCAGGCCGAACACCCAGGCCTGTTGCATGAAGCTGTCCACCGGCACCAACGCGATGGCTGCCGTGGCCAGGGTCAGGCCGCTGACCGCCGAACCGAGCATGAACATGCGCCGCCATATGGGCTGGGCCTGGCGGCTGGGCATGGCCGAGTCAAAGGCCGCCACCTGGATCACGCGCATGGCCACCAGGGCGAGCAGCCACACCAGCCAGATGCTGTCGAGCAGGTATTGCTTGGGGTTCCACAATAACCAGGCGCAGACCAGGCCGTTGACCAGCATCAACAAGGTCGGCAGCAGCGAACCCTGATACAGCAGGCGCGTGCGTTCGACCGCCATCTCTGTGGCGTAGTGTTTGCGGATGACCTGCGCGGGCGCCGCCGAGGGGCCGAACAGGTCGGTGCTGAGGGTCATAGGCAGTGTTCTTATAATGGTGAGCCCGAAACGTCGACGGAGCATACACAAGCACGCGCTTGGGCCAAACTGCTCCAAGTCATAAAAACCGCACGATAAACCGTCGCAAACCTTGGGGCCAGACAGCTTGAGCGAGACACTGCGCGGGCTGTGGCCCATGACCGACCGGTCATCACCCCCGATAGAATGTTTCAGCCGCCCCGTTCGCCCTTGAAGTTTTCCATCGACCACCCGGCATTGGGATTTGCCCCACTCCCCCCGGGGCCATAGAATGCGCCGATGCGCGATGATCTCTCCCTTTTGCTGAACTCCCTCAACGATGCCCAACGCCAGGCCGTAGCAGCCCCCGTTGGCCGTCAGTTGGTCCTGGCCGGTGCTGGCTCCGGTAAAACCCGCGTGCTGGTGCACCGTATCGCCTGGTTGATCCAGGTCGAAAACGCGTCCCCGCACTCCATCCTGTCGGTGACCTTCACCAACAAGGCCGCTGCCGAGATGCGCCACCGCATCGAGCAGTTGATGGGCATCAGCCCGGCCGGCATGTGGGTGGGCACCTTCCACGGCCTGGCGCATCGCCTGCTGCGAGCGCACTGGCAGGAAGCGGGCCTGGCCCAGACCTTCCAGATTCTCGACAGCGACGACCAGCAACGCCTGGTCAAGCGCGTGATCCGTGAGCTGGGCCTGGACGAACAGCGCTGGCCAGCGCGCCAGGCGCAATGGTTCATCAACGGCCAGAAAGACGAAGGCCTGCGCCCGCAACATATCCAGGCCAGCGGCGATCTGTTCCTGGCGACCATGCGCAGCATTTATGAGGCGTACGAAGCTGCCTGCGTGCGCGCCGGTGTGATCGACTTCTCCGAGCTGCTGCTGCGCGCCCTCGACCTGTGGCGCGACAACCCGGGTTTGCTGGCGCACTACCAGAAACGCTTCCGCCACATTCTGGTGGACGAGTTCCAGGACACCAACGCCGTGCAGTACGCCTGGTTGCGCCTGCTGGCCAAGGGCGGCGACAGCCTGATGGTGGTGGGCGACGACGACCAGTCGATCTACGGCTGGCGTGGCGCGAAAATCGAGAACATCTACCAATATTCCGAAGATTTCCCGGACGCCGAGACCATTCGCCTGGAGCAGAACTACCGCTCCACCGCCGGCATCCTCAAGGCTGCCAACGCCTTGATCGCCAACAACACCGGGCGCCTGGGCAAGGAGCTGTGGACCGACGGCGGCGAAGGCGAGGCGATCAACCTGTACGCTGCCTTCAACGAGCACGATGAAGCGCGCTATGTGGTGGAAACCATCGAGAGCGCCCTGAAAACCGGCCTGGCACGCAGCGACATCGCAATCCTGTACCGCTCCAACGCCCAGTCGCGGGTGCTGGAAGAAGCCCTGCTGCGTGAGCGCATTCCGTACCGCATCTATGGCGGCCAGCGCTTCTTCGAACGCGCTGAAATCAAGAACGCCATGGCCTACCTGCGGTTGCTGGAAGGCCGTGGCAACGATGCGGCGCTGGAACGGGTGATCAACATCCCGGCGCGCGGCATCGGTGAAAAGACCGTTGAAGCGATCCGCGACCACGCACGCCATGCCAATGTATCGATGTGGGAATCCATGCGTTTGCTCATCGCCAATAAAGGCCTGACCGGCCGTGCAGCGGGTGCGTTGGGTGTATTTGTCGAGTTGATCGAGAACCTGGCGGCCAAGTGCGCGGAAATGCCCCTGCACCTGATGACCCAGACGGTGATCGAACAGTCCGGCCTGATCGCCTATCACGAAGCGGAAAAAGGCGAGAAAGGCCAGGCTCGGGTAGAAAACCTTGAGGAACTGGTCAGCGCCGCCCGCGCGTTCGAGAACACCGAGGAAGACGAAGAGCTGACGCCGCTCGCCGCGTTCCTCGGCCATGCATCGCTGGAGGCCGGTGATACCCAGGCCGACGAGCATGAAGACAGCATCCAGCTGATGACCTTGCACAGTGCCAAGGGCCTGGAGTTTCCGTATGTGTTCCTGGTGGGCATGGAAGAAGGCCTGTTCCCCCACAAGATGAGCCTGGAAGAGCCCGGCCGCCTTGAGGAAGAACGCCGCCTGGCCTATGTGGGCATTACCCGCGCCATGCAGAACCTGGTGATGACCTACGCCGAGACCCGACGCCTGTACGGCAGCGAGACCTACAACAAGGTGTCGCGCTTCGTACGTGAAGTGCCGAAGGGGCTGATCCAGGAAGTGCGTTTGTCCAACAGCGTCAGCCGTCCGTTCGGCGGTGGCCAGCAGCAGAGCGCCAGTACTCTGTTCGCCGGTTCCGAGATTCCGGAGACCCAGTTCAGCCTCGGCCAGCAGGTCAAGCATGCGATCTTCGGCGAAGGGGTCATCCTCAACTTCGAAGGCGCCGGCGCCCAGGCGCGGGTGCAGGTGAATTTCGCCGAAGGCAGCAAGTGGCTGATGATGGGTTACGCGAAGCTCGAAGCCATTTGACCCCCCCGTTTTAGGAGCCCGGCGATTCGACAAGCCGGGCTCCTACAATGTGAAGAATTGTGAGCCTCCCTTGTTTTCCGGCGTTGCGGGCCAATATCTGTAACTAGTCCTACAGACCCTTCGGAATCGGTCTTACGCAAAAGCCCGAAACACTATGCCGCTAGCCACTGTCACTGCACCTGTGCAACATGGCGCGCGTGCAATCCACAAATGGGAATTCCCTTTATGAAACGTTTTCTTAGCATCGCCATGGCGTTGTGCATCGGCCTGACGATGAGCCTCGACGCCAACGCCAAACGCTTCGGTGGCGGCAAAAGCATGGGCTCGGCGCCGACTCACCAGACCAGCCAAATGGCTCCATCCGCCGGTGGCATGGGCGGTGCAGCCGCAACCGCAGGCGCAGCCGGTGCTGCTGGCGCCGCTGCCAAGGCCGGCGGTGCTTCGCGCTGGTTGGGCCCTCTGGCCGGTATCGCGGCCGGTGGCCTGCTCGCTTCCATGTTCATGGGCGGCGGCTTCCAGGGCATGCAGATCTTCGACATCCTGATCATGGCGGTCATCGCCTTTGTGATCTTCCGCTTTATCGCCGCCCGTCGCCGCAAGCAGCAGGAGCATCTGGCTCCAGCCGGCGCGCCGATGCAGCGTGAAGTGTTCGAGCAAAAGCCTGCCATGGGCTCGATCTTCGGTGGTTCTGCAGCGCCTGCTGCAGCCCGCCCGGTGATCAACGCTCCGGCCTGGTTCAACGAAGAACGTTTCGTCGAAGCGGCCCGCAACCACTTCCAGTCCCTGCAACAGCACTGGGACGCCAACGAAATGGACAAGATCGCCGAGTTCGTGACCCCGCAACTGCTGGAGTTCCTCAAGCGCGAACGCGCCGACCTGGGCGACGGCTTCCAGTCGACCTACATCGACGACCTGCGCGTACAGCTCGAAGGTGTGGATGATCGCGCCGACAAGACCATCGCCACCCTGACCTTCAGCGGTGTGTCGAAGACCTCGCGTTTCGACCAAGGCGAAGTGTTCAGCGAAAGCTGGAACATGGAGCGCGCCCAAGGCGACAACCAGCCTTGGCTGGTCGCCGGTATCCGCCAGAACGGCTGATACCCGCACGCTTGAGCAAGCGGTAATAAAAACCCCGGACATGTTCCGGGGTTTTCTATTTCACGGTTGCACTTATAGCGAGCTACTGTATAAAACGCCCCTATGAACCGCGCCATCTAGCAAGAGGATCCCGGCCGTGGAAGAAATCATCGAACAATTGCGTGAAGCCAACGAACCGGTCCCGGTTCCTCTGGAACTGCCTGACGAAGACCTGCTGGTGGAAATCGAGGAACAACTGTTCATCGACATCCCCTTTGTCTTCCGTGAATTCCTGCTGACCGTCAGCGACGTGGTGTACGGCAGCCTGGAGCCGGTGACCGTCACCGACCCGCAATCCCACACCTACCTGCCGGACGTTGCCGCCAACGCCTGGGACGCCGGTGTCGACCGCAGCCTGATCCCGATCTGCCAGGATGGCGATGACTACTACTGCGTCGAAGAAGACGGCACCGTGGTGCTGTGGTCTGGCGAAGAAGAAATCGTCACCGAGGAAACCTGGGAATCGGTGTGGCACTGGGCGCGGGACGTCTGGCTGGAAAGCTGAGCCAAACACTAGCGCCAACCCCTGTGGCGAGGGAGCTTGCTCCCGCTGGGCTGCGAAGCAGCCCCAATCCAAACGACGCGTTCTTTCAGATGCAGTGATGCGAAGGTTTTGGGGCTGCTGTGCAGCCCAACGCGAGCAAGCTCGCTCGCCACAAAAAGCTCACTTGCCACCCCGTAAAAGCGATCAATGTTCTGGGGTGTCCTTATGGTTATCCAGCGTCTCCAGCAAGGCGACCTGCATCCGCGTATGCACACGGATGAACCAGCGCCAGAGCACCGCCGCCACCGCCGCCGTGACCACGGCAATCAGCACCAGCAGCTTGTTGGTCGGCAGGATACTGGCTGACAACGCAGCCAATAGCAGGAAGATCACCAGCAGCGACAGGAGGGGGATCAGTTCCGCGATCACCCGCCGCACACGCTGGGTATGCCGCCCGGCCATTTCCGGCTTCACGCTCATCTCCGCCAGCAGCATCGATAGCGCCTTGAGCTTGCGGTACGCGGCAATCAGGAACGGCAGCGACAACAGCAACGCACCGCCCCAGATCAGCGCCTTCTGCCAGCTCGGATCGCTGATCCAGCCCTCCAGATACCCACCAATACGCGTCGCGAAAAAGCTGCCGGCGAAGAAGATCGCCACCACCAACGCCAGGTTCACCCCCACTTGCAGGATGATCTTGCGGATCATCGAGGCCAGCATCGCGCCCTCGCCTTGGGGCTGAATACTGCGTAGCCATTCGCCATACAGGCCGAATACCCGGCTCATGCGCTTGGGCATCACCGCCGCGATCTTCAATGACAAGGGGTCTGCACCGCGAATCAGGTACGGCGTCAGCAGTGTGGTAATCGCCGAAACCGCCACGGCGACCGGGTAAAGAAAATCACTGGTCACCTGAAGCGTCATGCCAAGCGCGGCGATGATGAAGGAAAACTCGCCAATCTGTGACAGCCCCATACCCACTCGCAGTGAGGTACGGCCGTCGTTGCCAGCGATAAACGCCCCCAACCCGCAGGACAACATCTTGCCGAGCACCACCGCCACCGTGATCACCGCAATCGGCCAGGCGTATTGCAGCAGGATCTGTGGGTCGATCATCAAGCCAATGGCGACAAAGAAGATGGCACTGAACATGTCGCGAACCGGCTCGATCAAGCGCTCGATCTTAATCAACTGACGGGATTCGGCCATGATCGCACCGATCAGGAACGCGCCCAGCACCATGCTGTATTCCAGCTTCACCACCAACAGGCAGAAACCGAAACACAGGCCCAGCACGGTGATCAGTAACATCTCATTGCTTTCGAACTTGGCCACGTAAGCCAAGAGGCGCGGCACCAGCAGAATGCCGATGACCAGGGCGACGATCATGAACAGCGAGAGCTTGCCGACCGTGGAGAACACCTCGCCGGAGCTGACCGTGCCACTGACGGCAATGCTCGACAGCAAGGCGATGATGCCGATGCCGAGGATATCTTCCACAATCAGCACGCCGAAAATCAGCTGGGCGAAGCGCTGGTTCTTCATCTTCAGGTCGTTGAGCGCCTTGACGATGATGGTGGTGGAGGAGATCGCCAGGATCGCGCCGAGGAACAGTGAATCCATGGTGTTCCAGTCGAACCAGCGGCCAATCTCGTAGCCGATCCAGATCATCAGGATGATTTCCAGGAACGCCGCGATAAACGCCGTGGCGCCCACCTTGAACAGCTTGCGCAGACTGAACTCCAGGCCCAGGCAGAACATCAGGAAAATTACGCCCAGTTCGGCCAGGGTCTTGATGGTGTCTTCGTCATGGATCAGGCCGAACGGCGGGGTGTGGGGACCGATGATGAAGCCGGCGACGATGTAGCCCAGCACCACCGGCTGCTTGAGGCGGTGGAACAGGATGGTGACCACCCCTGCCACCAGCATGATCACGGCCAAGTCCTGGATAAAGCTGATGGCGTGCATGGCGAGGGGCTCCTTGAGGGTACTGGCGCTTTTCCCACTTCCGCGCGCGCCTCTGAACGGTCGCAGTGCGCGGAAGGAAAAGTCGGCCTAAATCGTAAGAAATGCCCTGAGACGGGCTTTTGAAGGTTAACACCGCGACTTCCGACAGAAAGCCGGTGCAATATATGGAAACAGAACGGTGCAGGCGTGACGGCGAGCCGCCCGCCGGCGTCCGGTTATGGATAGCTCTGCAAAGATTCCAGCACCCGCAGAGGTGCCCCCCAACCAATGCCTACAACCCGTGAGTGTGCTATGGAACCCGGAAACGCCCAGCTGTCGATGACGGTACTGATGACCCCTGATATGGCCAACTTCTCAGGCAATGTCCACGGCGGCACCTTGCTTAAGTACCTCGACGAAGTGGCCTACGCCTGCGCCAGCCGTTATGCCGGTCGCTATGTGGTGACGCTGTCGGTAGATCAGGTGATTTTTCGCGAGCCGATCCATGTCGGCGAACTGGTGACCTTCCTGGCGTCGGTCAACTACACCGGCAACACCTCGATGGAGGTGGGCATCAAGGTGGTGACCGAGAACATCCGCGAACGCTCGGTGCGCCACACCAACAGCTGCTTCTTCACCATGGTGGCCGTGGACGACCAGCGCAAACCTGCCGCCGTCCCGCCCCTGCAACCGCAGAACAGTGAAGACAAGCGCCGTTTCGTACAGGCCCAGCAGCGTCGGCAGATTCGCCAGGAATTGGAGAAGCGTTACCAGGAAATAAAGGACGACGCGCCGTAAGCCTGTGCGCAGGGGCCCGCCCCTGCGCCCGCCCTCAATAGCGCCAGCACTTGTCGTAGTGTGCGCACACGTCGAAGCGCTGGTCCAATTGGGCCATGCGCTCCATGTGAAGGTTGAGGGTCTCGACCATCATCGACTTGTCGGTGTCCTGGTAGTAGCGCTCCATGAATTTGTCGTTCGCTTTGACGCGCTCGCTGACAGCGCGGTCCGTGGGGCTCATCCACTGTTCCAGCACAGCGTCTTCGGTGCCACTCAGGCGAAGCCGGTACACCTGCTCGTAAAGCGCCAGCGTGCGCGCCTTGCGGCCGGCCATTTCCTGACTGAACAGGACATAGTTCTGACGGTATTGCGTCCAATAGGCTTCAGGCGGGGTAAAGGTGCCCAGCTGCGCCTTGCGCTTGGCGATCACACCGTCGATCTCATCCAGGGATGATTGCAGGCGCCCCTGAGTGTCGGGCTCCATCAGGGTGATCAGTTGCAGGTTGGTGGACGTGATCGTGTTGATCAGTGCCGCGCGCTTGGGGGTTTCTGGGATCGACTTGCCGAATATCGGGCTTTGGCCCGTGCATGCGTTCATCCCTTTATCAAAAATAGGCAGCGGAATGCGCTGGTCCTTGCCGTCAAAACGGGTCAGGCGCTGCAGCAGCGTGGTGCAACTGCCGCCTAGCATATCGAAGGTCACTTCATACTCTTGCCCCGCCTTGGGCGTAAAGCTCACGGCCTTGCCGCAGACGTAACTGCCGCCGTTGGTGTTGATCATCAACATGACGTCCTTGCCCGGCTCCAGCTTGACCTCCAACAGGCCCCTGGCCTTGGCGGGCGGCGGGACGATCATGTCGACACGCCGCTTGGTATCGACCAGCAGGAAGTTGTTGAGCATGCCAGTGTTGCGGCCCTGGCAGTGCTGGGCGTCGTAAATATCGAGAGTGCTGTTCGAGGTGTTGGAGACAAAGCGCAACTTGGCGGCATCGGGTGCCGTCGAGTCGGTGTAGGCACCGTTGACGCTGCAACCGGTGAGCAATGACGTCAGGGCCAGGGCGGTGAGAGCCCGTGGCGATGGGAATACGGCTGGCATCGGTCTTCCTTGATTAGCACTGGGGACAAAGAGGCGGCCGATACTACCGGACGCCCTTTGCCTGGCTCAATCAGGAATACTCCTACAGCTCGATGGGCGTTGCTTCAAAGCGTACGCGGGGGTGGGCAATACGGTCCTGGGCGCGTACCAGCTCCAGTTCGTAACTGGCGCACGCCTGGGTTTCCAGTAGCACTTCATGCACGGCGGCTGCGGTGAACTCGAAGGCGGCCAACAGGCTGTCGCCCAGCAGCACCCGCGCCAGGAACAGCCCCGAGGTCAGGTCGCCCACGCCCACCGGTTGGCGCGGGAACGCCAACAGCGGCCGACGCAAATGCCAACTGCCTTCGGCGGTCACCAGCAACATCTCAAAACCTTCGGGCAACTTGCCTGGGTAATCCAGGTGCTTGACCAGCACCGCTTTGGGCCCGCGTGCCAGCAACGCCTTGGCCATGGCCAGGCAATCGAACAGCGATTGCGGCTTGCGACCGGCAAAGCTGTCGAGTTCCAGCTGGTTGGGGCACAGGAAATCGGCCATGGCCGCCGCTTCGTCCAGCAGGAAATCGCTGACCTCCTGGGGCACGATGCAGCCTTTTTCCGGATGGCCCATCACCGGGTCGCACAGGTACAGCGCCTTGGGGTTGATCGCCTTGATGCGCGCCACGCCACTGAGGATCGCCCGCCCCTGGTCCGCACTGCCCAGGTAGCCGGACAGTACGGCGTCGCAGTTGCCCAGCTCGCCGATGGCTGCAATGCCTTCGACCAGCGCCGGAATTTGCTGCGGCGCCAGCACTTCGCCCGCCCACTGGCCATACTGGGTGTGGTTGGAGAATTGCACCGTATTCAGTGGCCAGACGTTCACCCCGACCCGTTGCATAGGGAATACGGCAGCGCTGTTTCCGGCGTGGCCAAAGACCACATGAGACTGGATCGCAAGCAGATGAGGTGTGCGTTTCATGCGGGAGATTTCCGTAAAGCCATTGAAATTCTGGCCGCGCAGTATGCGACTAAACGCAGCCTGTACGACAGACCGGCGACACAGTTAAGCTGCTCTCACTTTGTTGGAGTTTTTCGCATGCTGACCCTGGGAAACATCTTCGTGTTGATGCTGCTGGCGACCGGCGCCGCCTGGGTATGGCACAACCACGGCCTGCGTGAGCGGGCGTTGGAGCGGGTCAAGCAGCATTGCGCCAAGCTCGACATCGAGCTGCTGGACGGTGCCGTGGCGCTCAAGCGCATCGGTTTTGTAAAGGATGCCAACGGTCGGCGGCGCCTGGCACGCATTTACAATTTCGAGTTCACCGTGACCGGCGAAACCCGCCATCCCGGGACCATCACACAATTCGGCGCCCACAGTGCGCAAATCGAACTGGCGCCCTACCCGTTTGAAATCAAGACACCGTTGCCCAGCGCCGAAGTCATCGAGCTGAGCCAGTGGCGCCAGGACCACGCCACCAAGAACCGTCACTGACGGCAGGCGGCCAGCGCGGCCTGTAGCGCCGCCACGTCCTGTGGTGCGCTGAAGATCAATTCGATACGTGAATCACGCCGCCACTCGCTGGGCTGCCAGGCGATCGGGCTGTTATCCACAGCGTTGGCGCTGAGCCAGCCCTCCACGCTGTGGATAACCAGTTTGGCGCGGCGCCACTCAAGGCTGACAAGCCAGTCGTTCACCTGCTGGCTATCGAACTGCTGGCTCGGGTGCCAACGCCAGCCGATGCTCCAGCCGCCTTCTTGGGCCTGGCTCAGGCAGATGGGCTGGGCAGGGTCGCTCCAGATGGCCGGCAATTGGGCCAAGCCCTGAGGTGCATCGAAGTTATCCACAGCCGCGCTGGCCTTGGTATGCAGGCCGGGCAAGTGCTCCAGCGGCAATTGCGCCTGGCGGGTCCAATACAGTGGTTTGTCGGGTAGTTGCCGTTCAATGGCCAGGCGTTGGTCGCCATCCAGCGATTCATCCTTGTTCAACACCAGCAGGCCAGCACTGGCCAGCGCTTCACGCTGCGACGCCAGCAAGGGCTTGCCCGCCGCCAGCGCCTGGGCATCCAGCACCAGCACGCAGGGCTGAACCGCCAGCACGTTTTGCCACGGTGCTTCGCGCAGTTGCTTGAGCAGCTGTGCCGGATGGCCCAGGCCCGAGGGCTCGATAAACAGTCGGTCCGGCTTGGCCTTACGTAAGAGGCGTCCCAGGCCTACCTGGAACGGCGCACCATTCACACAGCACAGGCAGCCACCTGCCACTTCGCCCAAGGCGATGCCGTCGTCATCCTGGGTAAGCAAGGCCGCATCCAGGCCGATCTGCCCGAACTCGTTGATCAACACCGCCCAGCGCTCGTTGGCCGGGCGTTGGGCGAGCAGGTGCTTGATCAGGCTGGTCTTGCCGGCGCCCAAAGGCCCGGCAATCACGTGGGTGGGAATGTTCTGCAACATGGAAGGTGTCATTCAGGCCGTGTAGAGCGTTTGATCCTACGCGGTTATGCCAGCCAATCCAGTGTCAGGATCAAGCGACGCTCATCGGCCTTCAGCGCCGGCGAGCGATGGATCAAGCCATGGCCTTCGTTGCCATGCCATTTGGTGCCCTTGAGCAAGGCCACTTCGCCGCAGTGGATCTGTTCGATACGGTCAGTGGGCTCAGCGTCGGGCTGGCTGAGCTGGCGACGGTCCATCACCCCTTCGCGCAACCACTGGCTGCCGATGCCGGCATAGGTGGTGATCAGCCGCACCGGCACATGGTCAACGTGAAAACGCGGGCACATGGCCTTGTCCAGCAACCGCAGGCGCACGCCAATGCGCTTGGCGCCGAGCAAACAGGCGAAGGCACTGACCAACCAGGAGACATCGGCGATGAAGCCTTCGTAGCCTTCAAGATCGCGGCAACTGGACGCCAGACCTTGCAGGTTCGGCACCGCGTCCTCGTTGTTGAGCTCAATCACCAGGGACTCGGCCAAAGGCTCGTTCAACGCCACCAGCAACGCCCCGAATTCGGCGATATGCAGGGGCAACTGGCGCTGCCACACGGCCAGGTTGACGCCGTCTTCCAGAATATCGGAAAGGGCCAGCGGCGTTTCGCCGTGGCTCTGGCGGATCACGGGGCGCAGGGGAATAACCGGGGCAAGCATCAGGCGGCTGCCTCTTCATACCAAGGGCCAAAAGGGTCCGCCAGCAAGCGCCAGCCTTCGACGCCCAGCGCCATTTCTTCATCGTTGAGCAGGCAGGCATCCAGCTCTGCGCGCATCTGGTCGAAGTCGATGTTCTGCCCGATGAATACCAGTTCCTGGCGGCAGTCACCGGTGCTCAGCTGCCAGTTGCCCATGATGGCCGCGATGCTTTCTTCGTCCTGGGGCCACTGGCTTTTCGGCACAAAACGCCACCAACGCCCGGCAAAACCATGGCGCATCAAGCCCCCGGCCTGGGACCAACTGCCCGCGTCCTGATGCTTGCTGGCCAACCAGAAAAAGCCCTTGGAGCGCAGCAATTTGCCGTTCACCCACGGGCGGTCGATAAAGTCGAAGAAGCGCTGCGGATGGAACGGGCGGCGCGCGCGGTAGGCGGTGGACGCGATGCCATACTCTTCGGTTTCCGGCACGTGCTCACCGCGCAATTCCTGAAGCCAGCCTGGGGCCTGGGCGGCGCGCTCGAAGTCGAACCGGCCGGTGTTGAGGATCTTGTTCAGCGGCACTTCGCCCATGACCATCGGGATGATTTCCGCTTGGGCATTCAGGCGTTCAAGGATCGCCATCAGCTCTTCACGTTCGCGGCTGCTGATGAGGTCGATCTTGCTGATCAGGATGACGTCAGCAAATTCGATCTGCTCGATCAGCAGGTCGGTGATGGAGCGCTCGTCGTCTTCACCGAGGGTTTCACCCCGTGAGGCCAGGCTTTCGGCAGCCTGGTAGTCGAGCAGGAAGTTCATGCCGTCGACCACGGTGACCATGGTGTCCAAGCGCGCGATGTCGGCCAGGCTCTGCTCGTTCTCGTCGCGAAAGGTGAATGTCTCGGCCACGGGCAAAGGCTCGGAGATGCCGGTGGATTCGATCAGCAGGTAATCGAACCGACCTTCCTTGGCGAGTTTTCCGACTTCTTCCAGCAAGTCTTCGCGCAAGGTGCAGCAGATGCAGCCGTTGCTCATCTCCACCAGCTTTTCTTCGGCGCGGTTGAGGGTGACGTCGCGCTGTACTTCGCTGCCGTCGATGTTGATTTCGCTCATGTCGTTGACGATCACCGCCACCCGCAGGCTCTCGCGGTTGCGCAGGACATAGTTGAGCAGCGTGCTTTTGCCGGCGCCGAGAAAGCCGGATAACACGGTAACGGGAAGGCGGTTGGTCATCAGGTGGTCCTCATCAGGGGTGGCCGGTCAAATCGCCCGTTTGTGGCGTTCGCGCAGCTCTTCACGTTCTTTGGCTTCGATACACAGGGTGGCGGTAGGACGCAGCAGCAAGCGTTGCAGGCCGATGGGCTCGCCGGTTTCACGGCACCAGCCATATTCGCCGCGGGCCAGCAGTTCGAGGGCGTCGTCGATCTTGTCCAGCAGCTTCTTTTCCCGCTCAAGCAGGCGCAGTTGCCACTGGCGCTGTTCTTCGGCGCTGCCTACGTCAGCCGGGTCGCTGTTGGTTTCTTGCTCACGCAGGACGAGGAACTCGGCGTCGATACGCACTTGCAGCTCATTGCGCTGGGCCAACAGCAGCTCTCGGAAGAAGCCTTGCTGGGCTTCATTCATGTAGTCGGCGGCGGGTTGGGCCAGGAGGTCTTGTTCAGTCATGGGGAGCGGTTCACGGGTCAGGCTGTCTTTTGATGTTATAGTATAACAATACAAATAAGCCAATCCCCCTTGCTCGTCTCGACGAAGGGCGCAATGCTTGACCACCCTCTGTCCCTGAGAACCCCTATGAAATACCTGGTGTGCGCCCTGTTACTGGCAGCGGCAGGATCGGCCTGCGCCCAGCCACCGAGCCTGTTGGCCAACTGCACGCGCAGCGCCAACCTGCTGGCGTGTGTGGACCCATTGGGGAATGCCTACAGCGTGGCGACGGCGGGCAGCACCACGTACTTGCGGGGGTTTGAGGTGATCGGCAAACGCTATTGGGCACAGACCAACAGCCGCTATGGGCAGTTGACGTTCTTTACCGGGCTGGCCTCCGATGGTGAGGCGTGGGTGGGCTACACGCGCCGCGTGGGATGGACCACCCTCAACCGGTTCTCCAGTTCAGGGGGCGCCAGCGCCAAGTTCACGTGCAGCCGTATCACCGGCTGTTAGACCTCGCCGTTCTTCTGCTCCTGAACCCAGGCCATGTAGCTGTTCATCGGCGGGTTCTTCTGGAAGTAACTTTTCAGACCTTCGAACAGGCCATCGGCTACAGCTTGCTGATGACGCGCCGTCACCAGGCGCTGGGCGTCCTGGGTATTGGAGATAAACCCGGTTTCCACCAGGATCGACGGCACATCCGGTGACTTGAGCACCGCAAAACCAGCCTGTTCCACGCGCTTCTGGTGCAGCGTGGTGATGTTTTGCAGGCTACCCAGTACCGAACTGCCCAATTGCAGGCTGGAGGCGATGGTAGCGTTCATCGACATGTCGAGAATCACGCCGGCCAACATCGGGTCCTTGTCTTTCAAGTTGAGCAAGGTGGTGGCGCCCAGCAAGTCCGCGCCGTTTTCGCGCTGCGCCATGAACCGCGCGGTAGCAGACGTCGCGCCGCCTTCTGACAGCGCATACACCGAGGCGCCCGACGCCGTGAGCCGTGGTGCGGCATCGGCGTGTACCGAAATGAACATATCCGCCTTGTGCTGACGCGCGATGTCCACGCGCTTGCGCAGCGGCACGAAGAAGTCGTCGTTGCGCACCAGCTTCACGTCAAAGCCCTTCTCGCGCTTCAAACGCTTGGCCAGCAACTGGGCGATCGACAACACCACATCTTTTTCGCGCTGGCCTTTGGAGCCGATGGCGCCGGGGTCTTTGCCGCCGTGGCCAGGGTCAACCACCACGATGATGTCGCGCTTGGGATGGGCTTTATCGACGGGAGCGGCCAACGGCGCCGGTTCAGCAGCGATCTGGCGCGGGGCGTGGGTGGCACTGGTCAGGTCCAGCACCAGGCGGTGACCTTGGCCGTCCTGAGGCGGCAACAAGAAGCTATTGAGCTGCATCGGCGTGGCCAGGTCCAGCACGATCCGCGTGTCACCCTTGCCAAAATGACCTGAGCGGATCGAGGTGATCCCACTGTTCTTCAACGTCAGCTGAGAAAAATCACCGGTGAGCCCGGCGCCGCTCAAATCGATGATCAAGCGTTCAGGCGATGTCAGGGAAAAAGTCTTGTATTGCACCGGGCCGCTGAGGTCGAACACCAGCCGAAGCTTGTCGTCCGAACGCCACAGGCGTGCATTACGGATCTGCGTGGCGTAGGCCCCCAACGGCAACGTGAACAGGGGACTGACCAGCAGCAGGTTAAGAAGCTGACGTCTGTGCATGACATATACCGCAAATAAAGGAGCGTCCCTGCTCGATATGACTGAAGAAAGGCTGGAGCAGAAAAATCATCGTCGACTCAATAGTTATAATATAACATGTCTTTTTATTTCCAACGATGGACCTGCTCATGAACGCGCTGACTCTGCCGGATATCGCCGCGCAGGCTTCACGCCAAGCCTTGCCACTCGATTGGGTGGGCATGTGCGGCATTGCCCTGCCGATCCTCATCGACGGCCAACGTCTGACGGCCACTGCCGATGCCGGCGTAAGCCTGGACGACGGCGAGGCCCGTGGCATTCATATGTCACGCCTGTACCTGGCCCTGGAAATGCTCGACCAACAGCCCCTTACGCCTGCGCTTCTGCATACTCTACTTGAGCGCTTTCTTGAGAGTCATGAAGGTTTATCTAAGAACGCCTACCTGCGTATCCACACCGATTTGCTGCTCAAACGGCCTGCGCTGGTCAGCCCGCTGGCCGGCTGGAAAGGCTACCCGGTGAGCATCGAGGCGCGCCTGGAAAACCAGATGTTCCACGTGGAACTAAAAATTGACGTTACTTACTCGTCAACCTGCCCTTGCTCCGCTGCGCTGGCCAGGCAGTTGATTCAGCAGCAATTTCTCGAAGACTTCGCCAACACGCCGCTGCAACACGAGGACGTACTGACCTGGCTCGGCAGCGCCAACGGCATCGTCGCCACCCCTCACAGCCAGCGCAGCAGCGCGCAGCTTTCCATCCAGTTGGACGAAACCCTGCCGGGCCTGCCCCTGACCGACCTGATCGACAACGTCGAGGCCGCCCTCGGCACCGCCGTGCAAACCGCAGTAAAACGTGCGGACGAACAAGCCTTCGCCCTGGCCAACGGGCAGAACTTGATGTTCTGCGAAGACGCCGCCCGCCGCCTGAACCTCGCCTTGAAACGCTCGGATGCCGTCAAAGCCTTCCACCTGAAAGTGATCCACGCCGAAAGCCTGCACGCGCACGATGCCGTGGCTGAAAGCCGCTGGACGAGACACTCTGCATGATCACCTGCACCGCTTTGCGCTGGGGCGCTCCTGGCCAACCGCTGACACCCGCCATTGATCTCACCCTGGAAAAAGGCAGCCTCACCGGCGTGATCGGCGCCAACGGCACTGGCAAAAGCAGCCTGCTCAAAGTCATCGCTGGCTTGCAAAAGCCACTGGCGGGGAAAGTCACCGTGGATGTTCCACGCCGTGGTGGCTTGTCGTTCCTGCCCCAGCAACAACACCTTGATCGCCAGTTCCCTATCAGCCTGCAAGAGCTGGTGGCCGCTGGCTTCTGGGGTACCAGGCTGACCCCGGAGCAGCGCAGCCAACGCCTGCACGCGGTGCTGGAAGACTGGTGCCTCAGCGGCCTTGAGCACCGCCCATTAATGGCGTTATCGGGTGGCGAACTGCAACGCGCCCTGCTCGCCCGCATGAGCCTGGCCGACGCGCCGGTGTTGCTGCTGGATGAGCCCCACGCCGCTCTCGATGAAGAAGGCCAGGCCCTGTGCTGGAAACACGTGCACGCCTGGCACGACCAAGGCCGCACTGTGGTGATCGTGTGCCACGACCTGGCGTCCGTACGCCATCACACCCAGCAAGTGGTGCAAATCAAAAGCACCGGCTGCGTGTTCGGGCCGAGTAAAGAACTGATCCGCCCGCAACCACACATGCAGGTGGCCTGATGCACTTCGCCGCCCACCTGTGGATGCCATTCTTCGATTTCGTCTTTATGCGCCGCGCCCTGATCGGCGGCCTGGTGCTGGCCTGCAGTACCGCGCCGCTGGGTGTGTTCCTGATCCTGCGCCGCATGAGCCTGATCGGTGACGCCGTGGCCCACGGCATCCTGCCCGGTGCCGCGCTGGGCTTCTGGTTCGCCGGGCTCAGCTTGCCTGCCCTGACCATCGGCGGCCTCGGTGCCGGCCTGGGCATGGCCGGGCTCTCGGCGTGGATCACCCGCCGCACCGGCCTGCGTGAAGACGCCAGCCTCGCCGCCATCTACCCCATTTCCCTGGCGGCCGGCGTGCTCATCCTTGGCATCGCCGGCAAACGCCTGGACCTGCTTCACCTGCTGTTCGGCTCCGCCCTGGCCGTGGACGAAACCACCCTCACCGGCATGTTGTGGGTCTCCGGGTTCAGCCTGATCGCCATGGCGGTGATCTACAAACCGCTGCTGCTGGACACCCTCGACCCGCTGTTCCTGCAGACCGTCAGCCGCCTGGGCCCGCTGGCCCACGGGTTGTTCCTCACCCTGGTGGTGCTGAATCTGGTGATCGGTTTTCAAGCCATCGGCGCCTTGATGGTGGTGGGTTTGATGATGTTGCCGGCCATTGCTTCACGCTTCTGGAGCCGGCGCCTGCCGGTGTTGATCGCGGTATCGGCGGTGCTGGGATGCCTGTCGGTGTGCTTCGGTTTGTTGCTGTCGTTCTACTACTCACTGCCCAGCGGCCCGGCCATCGTGCTGGTGGCTGGCATTGGGTACCTGCTGTCTGTGGTTTTCGGTCCGGTGCACGGCTTGCTGCGCCGCCCGCCCTCTCTTACATCCCAATGAGGTGTTTCCCGATGCGCGCTTTACTCGTGCTGTTCAGTCTGCTGCTGCCACTGTCGATGGCCCAGGCCGCCGACAAACTCCAGGTGGTTACCAGCTTCAGTATTCTCGATGACATCACTCACCAGATCGGTGGCGATCACATCCAGATCAGCAATATGGTCGGCCCGGACTCCGACGCCCACACCTACGAACCGACCCCGGACGATGCCAAGGCGCTGCTCAAGGCCAAGGTCATCATCAAGAATGGCCTGGGCTTCGAGCCCTGGCTGGATCGTCTGGTGACCAGCACCGAGACCAAGGCCACAGTCGTCACCGCCAGCAAGGGCGTGATCTCCCACACCATGGAAGAAGACGGCGAGACCATTCCGGACCCGCACGCCTGGCACAACCTGGCCAACGCCGAAATTTACGTAAACAACATCACCAAGGCCTTGGTGGCCGCCGACCCGGCCAACAAAGCTGACTACCTGCGCAACAGCCAAGCCTACCTGAAAGAAATCTACCGCCTGCTGGCCGAAGCCAAAACCAAGTTCGGCGCACTGCCACCGGGCAACCGTCGCATCGTCACTTCCCATGACGCGTTCGGCTACCTAGGCCAGGCCTACGGCATTCAGTTCCTCGCGCCACAGGGCTTGTCCACCGAGCGTGAACCGTCGGCCGCCGAAGTCGCTGCGCTGATCACCCAGATCCGCAAAGACAAGGTCAAGGCCGTGTTCATGGAAAACATCAAGGACGCGCGCCTGCTCAAGCAGATTGCTGACGAAAGCGGCGCGCAGATCGGCGGCACGCTGTACTCCGACGCCCTCGCCGCCGAAGGCCCGGCCAGCACCTTCACCGGGTTGTTCGAATACAACCTCAACACCCTGTGCGCGGCCCTGAGCAAGCCATGACCTTGAGCATGCTCGACCTGGAAGAGGCTGCCCTGGGCAGCCGCTTTCCGCTCGAACCGGTGCTCGACGCCCTGCCGTGGAACAGCGATGGCCTGATTGCCGCCATCGCCCAGCAACACGGCAGCGGTGAGGTGTTGATGCTGGCCTGGATGAACCGCCAGGCCCTCACCGAAACCCTGGCCACCGGACAGGTCTGTTACTGGTCCCGTTCACGCCAGCATTTGTGGCGCAAAGGCGAGAGCTCCGGCCATTGGCAACAGTTGGTCGAAGCGCGGCTCGATTGCGACGGCGACGCGGTGTTGCTGATCGTCAACCAACTCGGCCCGGCCTGTCACACGGGCCGCCCGACCTGCTTCTACAACGCCATCGACGGCGACCACGTTCACATCATCACGGAGCCTGTTGCATGATCCGCAAGAACCCTTCCGGCGACCTGCCGGTGATTGCCGAGTCGGCCTACGTCGACAAGACCGCGATCATCTGCGGCAAGGTCATCATCGGCGAGAATGTCTTCGTCGGCCCCTACGCCGTCATCCGCGCCGACGAAGTCGACGCCAGCGGCGCGATGGACCCGATCACCATCGGCGCCAACTCCAACATCCAGGACGGCGTGGTCATCCACTCCAAATCCGGCGCGGCGGTGACCATCGGCGAATTCACCTCTATCGCGCACCGCTCCATCGTCCATGGCCCCTGCACGGTCGGTGATCGTGTCTTCATCGGGTTCAACAGCGTGCTGTTCAATTGCGCCGTGGGCGATGGCTGCGTGGTGCGCCACAACTCGGTGGTCGACGGCCGCGACTTGCCTGCCGCCTTCTACGTACCGTCCACCACCCGCATTGGGCCCAACACGGACCTGTCGCAATTCCCGCCGGTGAGTG
Organism: Pseudomonas sp. BIGb0164; assembly: GCF_024810135.1. Lineage (NCBI taxonomy): Bacteria > Pseudomonadati > Pseudomonadota > Gammaproteobacteria > Pseudomonadales > Pseudomonadaceae > Pseudomonas > Pseudomonas sp. BIGb0164. The sequence continues at coordinate 610,104 of NZ_JANUEA010000003.1, forward strand.
TCAGCGCCTCGGAGTTTTCCGAAGACGTGGCACGCACCAACGTCGATTTGGTACGCGGCTACAAAGCCCTGCAAAACGAGTTCTGACCATGAGCCGCCTGCTGATCCGCAACGCCCGCCTGGTGAACGAAGGCCTGGAATTCGACGCCGATGTGCTGGTTGCCAATGGCCGAATCGAGAAGATTGCCAGCAGCCTCGAAGGCTACAACGAGCCGGTGGAAATCGACGCCCGGGGCCAGTGGCTGTTGCCGGGCATGATCGATGACCAGGTGCACTTTCGTGAACCCGGCGCGCCGGACAAAGGCAGCTTCTACAGCGAATCCCGCGCGGCCGTGGCCGGTGGCATCACCAGCTTCATGGACATGCCCAACACCAGCCCGGCCACCCTGAACCTGGAAGCGCTGGCCGATAAGAAGCGCCGCGCCGCCCTGCATTCGGTGGCCAACTATGGCTTCCACTTCGGGGTGAGCAACGACAACCTCGACACCGTCGCCGCCCTCGACCCACGGGAAGTGGCCGGCGTCAAAGTGTTCATGGGCGCGTCCACCGGCAACATGCTGGTGGACGATCCACGAATCCTGGAGCGCCTGTTTGCCGAAGTGCCGACCATTTTGTTGGCCCACTGCGAACACACGCCGAGCATCCTGGCCAACGAGCAGCGCCTGCGCGAACGCTTTGGCGATCACATCCCCGCCGTCGCCCACCCGCTGATCCGCGATGCCCAAGCCTGTTATCGCTCGTCGTCCTTTGCCGTGGAATTGGCCCAGCGCCACGGCACGCGCCTGCACGTGTTGCACCTGACCACTGCCCGTGAACTGGCGCTGTTCGAGGACAAACCGCTGGCCGAGAAGCGCATCACCGCCGAGGTGTGCCTGCACCATCTGCTGTTCGACGACCACGACTATCACCGCCTCGGCCACCAGATCAAATGCAACCCGGCGATCAAGACCCGTGCCGACCGCGACGCCCTGCGCCAGGCCTTATTGACAGATCGTCTGGACGTGATCGGCAGTGACCACGCGCCGCATACCTGGGCGCAGAAACAGTTGGGTTATCGCGAAGCGCCGTCCGGGCTGCCACTGGTGCAGCACGCGTTGCCGGCGTTGTTGGAACTGGTGGCCGACGGGCACCTGCCACTGACCACGCTGGTGGCGAAGACCAGCCATCGCGTGGCTGATCTGTTCGCCATTCCTGACCGTGGTTATTTGCGTGAAGGGTATTGGGCCGACCTGGTGCTGATCCAGCCCGAGCCCCAAGGCAAACCCGTCAGCAGCCAGCCGATCCTGGCGCGCTGCGGCTGGACGCCTTTTGCCGAGCGCAGCTTCCGGCACAGCGTCAGCACCACGCTGGTGTCAGGCCACCTGGCGTGGCACAACGGCCAGGTGGTCGACAGTTGCCAGGGCTTGCCCCTGCATTTTCTGCGTTAAGCGCGGGGCTTGACCGTACCGCAATCGTTGCCCAGCCATTGGGCATGGCTGTCGAGGCTGCCCTTCTGCTGGATGCCGGTGGCATTGAAGGTGCCGTTGACGGTGGTGGTGAATTCTTTCTGGCTCTGGAAAGTCGCGACGCCAGTACCCTGTGCTTTCGGGCAACTGAAGCGGAATTTCCACTGGTTGCCGGTCTTGTCGGTCACTTCCTGCTTGCAGCCCGATTGCGGGTCGGTCAGGGGGATCGAGTCCGAGGCGACCTGAGCTGGCGTGAGGCACACCTGCACGCCTTTACCGGCCATGGTGATGCCCTGTTTTTCCAGCATGGCGCGCTGTTCAGGGGTCATCTGTTGCTTGAGCTGGCCGAGGATCAGAGAAAGATCCGGCAGGTCCTGGTTGTCCACTTTCATGTTGCTGGTAGTCAATTCCCACAAGCCCGGCGCCAGCATCTGCGCCTGCGCCGCCACAGGCAGCGACAAACAGGTAACCATGGCTAAACAGAGCAAACGAGCATTCATCGGGTAACTCCTGGGTAATGTTGGGCGTTAGACGCCGCAAAGCGGCCAGTGTTGCACGGCAAATAAAATAGCGACATTCACAGCCGTTCATGGTCTGTTAGGCACTGGACTGTCAGGAGTCATGTCGTTCATGGATTTTTTTGGCCCGCACCTGCTCGCCTACTTCATCGCCACGCTGCACTTTCTCGGGACCCTTGCCGCGATCCACGCGGTGTTGACCGTCAGGACTGCCCAAGGCTCGATCGCCTGGGCCTTGTCGCTGATGTTCATGCCCTACCTGACGCTGATCCCCTACCTGATCTTCGGCCGCAGCACCTTCGACGCCTACATCCAGGCCCGCCGCCAGGCCAACCAGGAAATGCACACCGCCATCACCGAATTGAACTGGCGCCCCTGGGTCGAAGAAGCCCTCGCTGCTCGCAACTCCAGCGCCTACGCGTCCCTGCGCGCCATGCCCAAGCTGGGGCGCATGCCGTGCCTGGCTAACAATGAAGTGCGCTTACTGATCAATGGCGAGGCCACCTTCAGCGCAATCTTCGAGGCGATCCGCAACGCCAAGACCGCCGTGCTGTTTCAGTTCTTCATCATTCACGACGACGAGCTCGGCCGCCAACTGCACGCGCTGCTCAAGGCAAAAGCCGCCGAAGGCGTCGCCATTTACGTGCTCTACGACCGTATCGGCAGCCATGCCCTGCCCCACCGTTATGTGCAGTCACTGCGCGATGCCGGCGTGCAGGTCAAGGCATTCGCCACACGCAGCGGCTGGCTCAATCGGTTTCAGGTCAATTTCCGCAACCACCGCAAGATCGTGGTGGTGGACGGCATCACCGGATTTGTCGGCGGGCATAACGTGGGTGACGAGTACCTGGGTAAAAAACCGCCACTGGCGCCCTGGCGCGATACCCACGTGCAGGTGACCGGCCCGGTGGTCGCGTGTTTGCAGGAGTCGTTTGCCGAAGACTGGTTCTGGGCCGCGCGGGAGCTGCCGCCGCTTATCCTGCCGGACGCTTACCCCGAAGACGGCGTGCTCTGCCAACTGCTCGCCAGCGGCCCGGCCGACCCGTATGAAACCTGCTCGCTGTTTTTTGTCGAGGCCATTCATGCGGCAACTGAACGGGTGTGGATCACCAGCCCGTATTTCATTCCCGATGAAGCGGTCTTCTCCGCCCTGCGCCTGGCGGTATTGCGCGGCGTTGACGTGCGCCTGCTGCTGCCGTCGCGGCCCGACCACCGCATCGTCTACGCCGCCTCCAGCCTCTACGCGATCGAAGCCGTGCGCGCCGGGGTGCGGGTGTTCCGCTACACGCCAGGGTTTCTGCATCAGAAGGTGGTACTGGTCGACAGCGAAATCAGCGCCATCGGCAGTGCGAACATGGACAACCGTTCATTCCGGCTGAATTTCGAAGTGATGTTGCTGACGGTGGACGAAGCCTTCGCCAGCCAAGTGGAACAGATGCTGTTGGATGACTTCGCCCTGGCCCATGAAGTCAGCCAGGAAGAAAGCCGTCAGACACGTCGCCTGCAACAGCTGGGCATGCGGGTGGCCCGCTTGATCTCACCCATTCTCTAGCTGGCAACACCAAATCAATGTGGGAGCTGGCTTGCCTGCGATGGCGGTGTATCAGTCGACTTATCCGGTCCTGATACACCGCCATCGCAGGCAAGCCAGCTCCCACAGTTTTTGGATCTCCGGTGTTGCAGTCAATCAGCGATAGATATCTTCCCGCGTCCACGGCAAATCATGGCTGCCATCGGCGTGAGGCTTCACCGCCAATATCTGGTGCAGGTTGATCCAGCCCCGGGCAAACGCATAGGCGCAACCGGCCAGGTACAGCCGCCAGATGCGCAACGCCTGCTCCGGCACCATCTTGGCTGCCGCTTCCAGGTTATCTTCCAGGCGCTCGCTCCAATGGTCCAGCGTGCGCGCGTAGTGCAGGCGCAGGCTTTCAACGTCCACCACTTCCAGCCCGACTTCGCTGATTTCCGCGGTCATCATCGCCAGGTGCGGCAGCTCGCCATTGGGGAACACGTAACGCTCAATAAACTCACCGGCGCCCCGCCCTACCGGGCGGCCATCGGTGTGCTTGGCGGTAATGCCATGGTTCATCACCAGGCCACCTTCACGTACCGCGCCGAACAGCACCTTGCAGTACTCCGCCAGATTGGCGTGGCCCACGTGTTCGAACATGCCCACGCTGACCACTTTGTCGAAACGTCCGTCTTGCGGCAGGTCGCGATAGTCGAGCAGTTGCAGGTCGACCTGGTCTTCCAGGCCTTCGGCTTTCACCCGCTCACGGGCCAACGCCAACTGCTCTTTGCTCAAGGTGATACCAAACACTTTGACCCCGAACTCCCGCGCCGCAAACCGCGCCAGCCCGCCCCAACCACAGCCGACGTCGAGCAGATACTCGCCCGGCTGCAAGCGCAACTTGCGGCACAGGTGGCGGAATTTGTCTTGTTGGGCCTGGTCGATGGATTCGCTGCCGGTTTCGAAATAACCGCAGGAGTACGCCATGTCCTGATCCAGCCAAAGCTGGTAGAACTCGTTGGACAGGTCGTAATGGTAGGAAATAGCCGCTGCGTCAGTGGCCTTGTCGTGGATCGAGCGCACCGGACGACTCCCCTCGTCGTCTTCGATCAGGGCGTGACTCAATTCGTCACACACCCGGATGACCTCGGCGATGGAGCCTTCCAGCTCCAGTTTGCCCTCGACGAAGGCTTCGCCCAATGAATCGAGCGTGGGATGGGTCAGCTTGGTCACGACCGTGGGGTCCTTCACCACGATAGTCACACTGGGCTCGGGGCCCAAGTTGAATTCATGGCCGTCCCAGAGTCGAAGACGCAGCGGTAGCTGAAGATTCTGTAAGGCCGGTGGAAGTTGCGCGAGCATGAGTAGTCCCCCCTTGTTTCAGACGTCTGGAGTGAGGGTAGACCATCCGAAGACAAAGTAGGAGGCTATCGATTTGATAGCGTTCCTCTATGGGGCTCGGCGCTCGAGCAAACCGTCTTGGATCCACTGTTTCAGCCACGTCACCGCTTGCAGTGGCGCACCCTCTGCATAAGTGACTAGCAACTGCTCGCACAGTTCTGAAAAATTCCAGCCAGTGGTCACCATCCCGGCCAGCGCACAGGCCTCGGCGGGTTCCAGGCTGCGGTAATGGCACACATTCTGGTGGCGCCACACCAGGCAAATCTGCGCCAGTTCCAGGGCCTGACTGTTGGGGAAGTCCGACTCATCCTTGCTGGCACGCCAGATCGCCACACTGTTGAAATGACACAGCATCTGCTGCACCGATGGCGCCAAGGTCACTTGCAGGCCTGGCCACTCTTCAGGCGCCAGTTGCGCCATGTCATTGAGGGTCAGCGGCTCGCCCTGCGGCGCATCGAACGCCAGGGTGAAGGCCCATTCCAATCGCGCCAGCTCAGCCAATGGCGCGCTTTGTTCGGCCACCAGGTGCTCCACGATAAACGCCGGGAAACGCTCGCCCAGCCAGCGCAGGCTGTAATGGGCAGACGGATAACGACGCACATAAGCGTGGGTCAACAGCGCAAACTCGTCATCCCCCAGCCAATACCAGATGGCGCCGAAGTCATGCCGCAACACTTCCTGCAACCGCGACACGTAGGCGTTGTGATAAATCGCCAGGCCCGTGTCCACATCCAGTGTCGGCCCACCCAACAACGTGGCGGCAAACCCGCTGTTGGCGACGCAAGTCTCGGATAACAGATGCTGTTCGAAAGCCAGCTGCCAATCGGTCAGGCGCATAAAGACCTCCTGGCCAACGCCGAAGCGCCCAGCTCACGGGCCTTGCCCAGCTCGGTGAGCAGCTCTTCGAACGGTGGGAAATGGTCGTCGCGCTCCAACAAGGTCGAGACCGGCCCCAGGTGCTCCAACGTCTGCTGGTACAACGCCCACACCGGATCGCACACCGGGTGGTCATGGGTATCGACGACATAGTCGCCATAGTCCATATGCCCAGCCAGGTGCAGTTGGCGGATGCTTTCAGGCGGCAAGTTGCGGATGAACGTCCAGGCATCGAACCCATGGTTGCGCGAGCTGACGTACACGTTGTTGACGTCCAGCAGCAGCTGGCAGCCCGTCAGGTGAGCCAGGGCGTTGAGGAATTCCCACTCGGTGAATTCATCGGCCTTGGAGCGCACGTAGCTGGAGACATTTTCCAGTACCAACGGGCGCTGCAACACGTCTTGCACTTGGCGCACGCGGCCAGCCACGTGGTACAGGCTTTCTTCGGTATAAGGCAGGGGCAGCAGGTCATGCAATTGATGGGCGCTACCGCGGCTCCAGCACAGGTGATCGGACACCCACGCCGGTTGGATGCGCTCGGCGAGCTGTTTGAGCTGTTTCAGGTAATCAGTATCAAGGGCATGGGGTCCGCCGATAGACAGGGACACGCCATGCATCACCAGGGGATAGCGCTCGGCTATCGCGTCCAGGTAGTACAAGGCCTTGCCGCCCTGCACCAGATAATTCTCGGAGATCACTTCGAACCAATCCACGGCCGGCGACTGTTCAAGGATCTGCTGGTAGTACTCACTGCGTAGACCCAGGCCATAACCCAGGCTCGGAAGAGAAGCGGACATCATTCACTCCTGGGCAAAGTGTCCGCAGCGGTGGGGGGCATCCGCTGCGGGAGCACTCGGTTGCCGGTTATTCGCCGACGGTACCGCCAGCCTTGGTGCAAGCATCAGCGCTGGCTTGAACTTTGAAGCCTTGGCCTTTGCAAGAACCCTGGCCTTTGCAAGCGTGGTCCTTGGTTTTGCAGTCGTTCTGGCCTTTGCAGGCGTTGATGCCGTAGCAGTGCACAGACATGTCAGCGGCTTGAGCCTGGGTGACAACACCAGCAAACATGGTAGCGGCGGCCATTGCGAGGGCGGCACCAGCAGCAGCGGATTTGAAGTTCATTTTTGTATCCTCATGATCGGTAGGGGTGTCGGTCTGAACGGATTGTTCAGTCTCGACATACCACTAGAGTGAGGTCCCTCATCGGCGTTACAGCCGTGTGCAAATATTTCTGAAAATTATTCGTCGAGCTTCAAAAGCGGTTCCTGGAAGCGTAGCAAACGCCCGGCGTTGCCCAATACCAGCAGGGTACTGAGGTTGTGCAGCACCGCTGCGATCATGGCGCCCGCCGCCCCCAACCAGCCAAATGCAGCAAATACCACGATGGCCAGCGTCCAGCCCAGGCCGATGATCACGTTGACCTGCAGCGTCTGCCGGCACTGACGACTCAAGCGCACGCAGGTGCCCAGGCGACGCAAGTCACTGCCGATCAGCACCACGTCTGCCGACGCCAGGGCGATATCCGCCCCGCCCGCCCCCATCGCCACACCCACCACCCCGGCTTTGAGCGCCAGGGAATCGTTGATCCCATCGCCCACCACCATCGGGCGGAAGCCGTTGCCGATCTCACCCAGCACCCGGTTGAGCTTGTCTTCCGGCAACGCCTGCGCCTCGACGTCGCTGATGCCCACGTCCAGCGCCAGATTGTCGGCCACGCTCTGGCGGTCGCCCGTCAGCAGCAATTGCCGGCCCAGGCCCAACTCCCGCAATTCTTGCAGGGCTTGGCGGGCTTCCGGCTTGACGCTGTCCGCGAGCAGCAACCAGGCGAGGAACTGCCCGTCCAGCGCCAGCCCGGCAATCGGGCCATCGTGATTCGGCACCGCAGTGGTGACGATGCCCAACTGCTCAAACAACTCCGGGCGCCCCAACGCCGCTTCGCCTTGCTCGGTCTGCGCCACCACGCCGAGGCCCTGGCGTTCGCGAATATCCGTGAGCACCAACAACTGCTCCTGGGTCGCCAGCCCTGCCAACGCCCGGCTGACCGGGTGACTGCTGGCCGAACCCAGGCTCGCAGCCAGATTCAGCAGCACCTGGCGATCCGGCGCGCGCGTCTCGATCGATTGCAGGCGCAGGGTGCCGTAAGTCAGGGTGCCAGTCTTGTCGACCACCAGGGAGGTCAGGTCGGCCAGTTCTTCGAGGAACGCCGAGCTGCGGATCAGAATCCCATGACGCGCCGCCACCGCAATCCCGGCAATCGCCGTGGCCGGCGCGGACAGCACCAACGCACACGGGCACGCAGCGACCAACACCGCCAACATTGCCTGCGCGTCGTTGGTCACAAACCAGGTCACCGCCGCCAGCAGCAACACCAGCACCATGTAGCTGCCGGCATAACGCTCCAGCAGCCGCGTGATCGGCGGCTTGGAACGTTCGGCGTTCTGCATCAGTGCGATGACTTTGCCCAGGGTCGACTCATTGCCGGTGCGGGTCACCTGCAGGCGCAGCAAGCCATCCAGGTTGATCGCCCCGCCAAACACCTGCACGCCGACGCTGGCTTCCAGCGGCACCGACTCGCCGGTGATCGGCGCCGTGTCCAGGCTCGCCTGGCCGGACAGCACCACACCGTCGGCGGGCACGCGGTCGCCGGCACGCACTTCGACGATATCCCCAGTGTTCAGTGTGCCGTTGTCCACCTCGACAATGCTGCCGTCGGCCTGCACCAAGCGCGCATGGCTGCGGGTCAGCTTGCCCAATGCGTGGATCGCTTCCTGGGACCCGATCACACTGCGCTCTTCCAGCACATGGCCGAAGATCATGATGATGGGCAGCAATGCGGCGGTGAGCAGGTCGCCAGTGGCCCACGCGCCCATCATCGCCAAGGCGATCAACTGGTCGGTGATGCCATGCAGGCTCGGGTAACGCAGGCTGTACCAGGCCGAACGCATCACCGGCACGGCCACCAGCAACGAGGCCACGCCCAGCAACAATTGGCTGACGCCCGTCTGGTCCGGTGCCAGCCAGCGCCACACCAGCCCCAGCACCAGCAAACCCAGGGCCAGCATGGCCAAGGTCAATTGCCGGGCAGCACTGCGCTGCTCGGCGGAAGTCAGCATGGGTGCGCTCATTGTTCGGCTCCCTGAATGATCAAGCGGGAGTCGTCTTTAGGATCGACCGTGGTCACCGAGCCGGCCTGGCCGAGAATCTTCGGCAAGCGCTCGCGGTACAGGCGCAACAGCAAGCCCGGGTCTTTGACCTGGGCAAGGCTGGCGACTGTGGCAGTTTGCGCCTGAGCATTGGCCAGGCGCTCGCTGGCCTGGGCATGGGCCACCTGCACCAGGCGGTCGGCTTGCTGGTTGGCGGTCTGGGTGAGTTTTTCGGCGTCGGTGCGTGCATTGGCCACGGCTTTGTCAGCTTGTTGGCTGGCGGTCAGCACCGCGTTGAAGGCATTCACCGCCGGGCCCGGCAGGCTCGATTGCACGTCGACGCGGGTCACCTCGATGCCGAGCCCAAGCCCCGTCGAGGCCAATTCAGCCAAGCGCTTATTGATGCCTTGTACCAAGTCACCGCGCAGCCGCTCACGGCGCTCGGCGGCGCCATTGTCGGTGCCGATCAGTTCGGGGCGCGCCACCAGAATAGTGTCCAGGTCACGGGCCGCCGTCAGGGCCACGGCGCTGCGGGTCACCAGGCGATCCAGCGCTGGCAACACATGCTCGCCCTGCAGCACAAACGCGTAGGGCTCGGTGACTTTGTAGAACACCCGCACATCCAGCTGCACCACACCGGCGTCACCGGTCAGCAGGTAACCGGAGCCGGCCAGGGCGTCGCTCAACGGCGTGGCAAAACTCGCCACGCGGTCGGCCTGGATCGCCGTGTCGGAACGCAGCAGGTTTTCGACCCGGCGCTCAATCACTCGGTCGGCGGCCGGCAGCAACACAACCTGCTCGAACGGTTGCGGCCAGGCCAGTAACAGGCCGGCATTCTGAATCCGGTCCAGGGCGCCGAAGTGCAGCACCACGGCGCGGTTCTGCGGGTCGATCTGGCGCACATTGGAAAATGCCCAGGCCAACGCCGCCAACACGGTCACCGCGTACAGCGCCAGGAAGGTCAGGCGCCCGGCCTGGATCCACGGGCTGTCCGGGCTGTCACGCTCGGTCATGGCTGGACGTCCTTCGGCCCGTCCACCAAGGCGCGGAACGGCGCGGCATCGGTGCGCAGGATGATCTTGGTGCCCGGCGTCACCACCGTGCCCAACGTATCCAGGGAGCGCAGCAGGTTGTACAGCTGCGGGTTACCGGCGTAGGCACGCCCATAAATTTGCGCCGCTTCGACCCGCGATTGCGCCTCGATATCGGCGGCTTTCACCGTGGCATCGGCTTGCACAATGCGCGCATCACGCTCGGCAGCCGAACGGATCTGCGCCGCTTCACGCTTGCCCACGGCGGTGCGCTCGGTGGCGATGGTTTCACGCTCGGCGCGCATGCGGTCGACGGTGGCGGTGAGCGTCACCGACGGCAAGGTCAGCCGCTCGATGCCCACTTGCGCCACACGCACGCCATAGGTGGTGAGCAATTGTTGATCAATCTGCTGGCGCAATTGCGCTTCGAAATCAGCGATGCGCACCTGGCTGGCGTCGGTGTTGATCAGGCTGGACAGGTCAAAGCTGGCGGCGGTGGTTTCCAGCGCCGAGCCGACGAAGGTGCGAATCTGCCGCGCCGCTTCATCCGGCTGGTTCTGCACCGCGCGCATGAAGCGCTGCACGTTGTCGGCGTCGCCCTGCACCTGCCACGCCACGTAAGCCTGCACGATGATGCGCAGGCCATCGCGGGTGCCCACGTCCTGCAAACCGCTGGAGGTGGTGCGCAGGCGCAGGTCCACCGGGATCGCCGCCTCGAACGGCGCCGGCCAGCGCCAGCCCAGGCCCGGTTCCAGCAACACACGGGATGGGTTGCCGAAGCGGGTGATCACTGTGGCCTCGCCGGAACGCACTTGCACCAGGCTGGCCGCTGCCAGGGCAAACAACACCAGCAGCACCGCCCACGCCATGCGTCGCCAAGGGAACGGGCCGCCCGCCGGTTCGTCACCATGATGATGGTGGTGGTGATGGCCATGATGGTGATGATGACCGTGATCGTGAGAATGAGCGCTCAACAGACAGACTCCTTATTGAACGGCTTTATGCGGCACCGAAGGGTCGGCCGGCAAAGTAAAAGAACGCAGATCGATCGTCGGCGCGCCGTCGGCACCCAGGCGATGATCCAGGATAAGCAGCTTGGCGTGGGCCAGGCCTTGGCTGAGCTGGCCGAGGTATTGCTCCAGCACGAACGCCTGGCCCGCCGTCGCGTAGGCCTTTTGTTCGGCGGCAAAACGCAGGTCCGCCGCTCTGGCGCCGGCGCTCACTTCGCGCGCGGTGGCCTGGGCCTCATCGCGTACGGTGCTGGCTTGCAGCAGGGCCTGGTTGGTCTGCTCGCTGGCCGCGCCACGTTCGCGGGAAATCAGCGCCTGGGCGCCAATCTGCGCCGCTTGCACCCCGTGATAGGCATTGGCGGCACCCGCCGGCGGGTGAATCGCTTCCACCACCGTGGCGAGAATTTCGACACCACTGTCGAGTTTCTGCAGGTCGGCCTGCACGGCGCGGCCTATTTCATCAGCAAGGCTGGTGCGCTGTTCACCGAGCAATTCATCGAGGGTGCGTGAGGCAAAATCGTGGACGAGGATGCGGCTGGCGGTGCTGCGGATCAGGGTCGGCACATCCGCGCTGTTGTAGGTGGCGGCGAGTGCAGCCCGGTCAGTCAGGCCGATGCGGTAGACGAACCGCACGTCCATGTTGACGATCTGGAAGCCTTGTTTGTCGCCGCTGCTGCTGGCGATGACCTGGGATTTGTCATTCACATGACTGGCGTCCCACAAACGGTTGGCGATCAGCGGAGCCGGGCCTTCGGCGGGTGCCAGTTCCGGGGTGGAGGCTTCGCTGACGCTGGTCGCCAGCTCATGCACCACGCCGTTTTCCACAGCCAATACGCGGCCCAACGGCCACGGCAACCCGGCGTGCAGGCCGGGGCCGAACACTTCCACAGGTTTGCCGAAGCGCTCATAGATCCCACGGCCTTGCAGTGGCACTTCATGCACGCCGGTCAACGCCCAGCCCACCGCCAGCACCACCAGCAGCACCGGCAGAAACGCCCGGCGCATGTAGGTAAACGCCCAAATCTGGCGCAGATCGATACCAAAGCGGTTGTGCAGTTCGTGCTGCAAGGCCAGCAAGGGCTGCGGCGGCCAGCGCAGCAGCCCGGCGATAAAACTCTGCGCCATCAGGCGCGGTTCAAGGCGTGGCTGGTGTGGGCTGAACAGCGACAGCACGGCCCGCAGCAAAAACTCCACGGCCACCAGCCCCGGCAGCAGGCCGACCAGCACGGCCAGGCGCAGCGGCCACACAGACGCCGCACCGGCAAACAGCAAACACAGCGCACTGACCACCAGGCAAACAATCGCTACCCGGCTCAATTGCGCCAGTGGCGAAGCTTCCGGCCATTGGGCCACGGATTCCTGAGCCAGGCGGCGCTCGAACACCAGCAGGCCAAACGCCAAGGCCAACGCCAGCGCGGCACCGATGCTCGCCGATTGGCCGACGGGCGCAGCGGGCAAGGTCAGGTTCCAGAATTCGATAAGGCTGACGAGCGCCAGCAACGACCAACCCGCCAGCCACAGCACCGGCGCACCAATCTGGGCCAGCAGGCCATTGCGCAAACGCCCGACAAGGCGCGAATACCCCGCCACGTCATCGACGGGCGGCTCAATCAGTGATTCGGCGGGTTCCTCCAGCACCTGGGCACGCCAATCGGCCACCCACCACGCCGATTGCAACCCGGCCACCAGCACCAGCAGCGCCGACGAACAGGTGATCAGCACCACCGGCCAGATCGACAGCGGGGCAAACAGGGCGACAAACAGCGCCAGTATCCAACCGGCCACGGCCAGGGTTGTCAGGCTGATGCCGGCTTGGCGCAATCGACGGGCGTGAAACACCCCCTGTTGAAAACGCGGAAGGCCTTCCACCGAAGCGCCGTCAGCTTCCAGATCCACTTGCATCCACTCAACGCCCGTTAACACACAATTAGTTACGATATAACACGGAGCGTGAAATTTTTGTCCTATGAATGCAGGTTTTGAACCCACCGCAGTTCCCCTGTGAGAGCGGGCTTGCTCGCGAATGCGGTGGGTCAGCCACCCCTGTTGTGACTGTCCCACCGCATTCGCGAGCAAGCCCGCTCCCACATTTGTTCCCCAGCGTCTGCAAGACCGTGACTAAACCCCCATAAACACGAGCCATCACTGGTGCAGGCCGTGATTAATCGGCACACTCCGAAACAGTTTTTCGCGGGTCCACGGACAAGGAAGCGTCACCCCCCATGATTTCGATCTATCAACTCAAGCCGCGTTTTCAAAACCTGCTGCGCCCGCTTGTGCAGCGTCTCTACGACAATGGCACCACGGCCAACCAGATCACCGTGCTGGCTGGCGTCGTGTCCTTGTTGGTCGGCGCATTGATCGCCGCGTTTGCCCAACACCTCTGGCTGTTTGCGCTGATTCCGCTGTGGATGATCCTGCGCATGGCCCTCAATGCCATCGACGGCATGCTCGCCCGGGAATTCGGCCAGCAGTCGCGACTGGGTGCCTACCTCAATGAGCTGTGTGACGTGATCGCCGACAGCGCGCTGATCCTGCCATTTGCGCTGATCCCCGGTGTCAGCCTCATTCCCGTGCTGCTGGTGGCGCTGCTGGCGGTGTTCAGCGAATACGCCGGTGTACTCGGGCCGATGGTCGGCGCGTCACGCCGTTACGACGGGCCCATGGGCAAGAGCGACCGGGCGTTCGTACTCGGCGTGCTGGCCACCGGCGTCGCCCTGGGCTGGCTGGGTGCCGGCTGGGTCAACACGGTGATGTGGCTGGTCGCCGCCCTGCTCGCCTACACCTTGGTCAACCGTGTGCGCCAAGGCCTCAAAGAAGAACACACCTCTCCGATTGCATAAGGATTTTTGCGATGCGCGAACAGCAAGAGCACACCTTCAGTACCCATGATGGCGTCGAGCTTTTCTACCGCCACTGGCCGGCCACGGACGTCACCGGGCCACGCCAGGCGATCCTGCTGTTCCATCGCGGCCACGAGCATTCGGGGCGCATTGCGCACCTGGTGGATGAACTGAACCTGCCGCAATTCGACTTCTTTGCCTGGGATGCCCGTGGTCACGGCCAGTCGCCCGGGGAGCGCGGCGACAGCCCAAGCTTCGCCACCAGTGCCCGCGACGTGCAGACCTTCTGTGACCACATCGGCACCACCTACGGCATCGCGGCAGAAAACCTCGCGGTCATCGCCCAGAGCGTCGGCGCCGTGATCGCAGCCACCTGGGTGCACGATTACGCACCGAAGATCCGCGCGCTGGTGCTCGCCTCCCCGGCCTTCAAGGTCAAGCTGTACGTGCCCTTCGCCCGCCCGGGCCTGGCGCTGATGCGCAAGTTTCGCGGCAATTTCTTCGTCAATAGCTACGTCAAGGCCAAGTTCCTCAGCCATGACCCGGAGCGTGTAGCCTCCTACGACAGCGACCCGCTGATCACCAAGGCCATCTCGGTGAGTGTGCTGCTGGGCCTGTATGAAGCGGCAGACCGTGTTGTAGCCGATGCCCAGGCGATCCAGGTGCCGACCCAAGTGCTGGTGTCTGGCTCCGACTTCGTGGTGCACCGCAAACCCCAGCAGCAGTTTTTCGACCGCCTCGGCAGCCTGAAAAAAGAGCTGCACATTCTCCCGGGCTTCTTCCACGACACCCTCGGCGAACGCGACCGGGCCACCGCCGTGAGCAGCGCCAGGCGCTTTATCCTGCAGAACTTCAGCTACCCGCTGGACCGCGCGTCCTTGCTGGATGCCGACAAGCTAGGCGCCACCTGCGCCGAATCCGAAGCCCTCGCCGCGCCACTGCCGCGCAATTCCCTGCGCGACCTGTACTGGCGCCTCACCCGCGCCAGCATGGGCCTGGGCAAAAGCCTGTCGGACGGCGTGAAGCTGGGCTTCGATACCGGTTTCGACTCGGGCAGCACCCTGGATTACGTGTACCGCAACACCCCCACCGGCAAGGGCGGGCTGGGGCGGATGATCGACACCAACTACCTCAACTCCATCGGCTGGCGTGGCATTCGCCAGCGCAAGTTGAACGTCGAGGAGCTGCTGCGCCTGGCCATGGCCAAGTTGCGCGATGAACGCCGTGAAGTACGCATCGTCGATATCGCCGCCGGCCATGGGCGTTACATCCTCGAAGCCTTGCAGGGCGTTTCGCCGCTGCCGGAATCGATCCTGCTGCGCGACTACAGCGACATCAACGTGCGTGACGGTAGCGCGCTGATCCGCGAAAAAGGCCTGGGGGATATCGCGCAGTTCGTCAAAGGTGACGCGTTTGATCGCGCCGACCTCGCGGCACTGGACCCCAAGCCGACGCTGGCGGTGGTGTCCGGGCTGTATGAATTGTTCGCCGATAACGCCATGGTCGGCGGCTCCCTGGCTGGCCTGGCTGAGGCCGTAGAACCGGGTGGCTATCTGGTCTACACCGGCCAGCCCTGGCACCCGCAACTGGAACTGATCGCCCGCGCCTTGACCAGCCACCGCCAGGGCCAGGCCTGGGTGATGCGCCGTCGCAGCCAGGCGGAAATGGACCAGCTGGTAGAAGCTGCCGGCTTCCGCAAGATCACCCAACGCGTGGATGAGTGGGGCATTTTCACCGTGTCCCTGGCGCAGAAGATCTGAGCATGCGCGAACCCGGCCTGTTGAAGCCCGCCGTCCTGTGGCTGCTGGTGTTGGCACCGCTGTTTTTCAGCACCTACGGCTTTGCCACGTGGGTCACCAGCCAGCGCAGCGACGTCGGCACCCTGGTGTTCGACTGGGAAACCCACATGCCCTTCTGGGCATGGACCATCGTGCCCTACTGGTCCATCGACCTGCTCTACGGCTTTTCCCTGCTGCTGCCCAACACCCGCCATGAACTCAAGCAACATGCGCTGCGCCTGCTGACTGCCCAGGTGATCGCCGTCAGTTGCTTCCTGATCTGGCCGCTGCGTTTCACCTTCGAGCGGCCAGAGCTGGACGGTGTGTTCGGCTGGCTGTTTGCGGTGCTGGCAGGGTTCGATAAGCCGTTCAACCAGGCGCCGTCGCTGCATATCGCACTGCTGGTGATCCTGTGGGTGATGTACCAGCGCCATACCCAAGGGCTCTGGCGCTGGCTGGTGCATGGCTGGTTCGCCTTGATCGGGATTTCGGTGCTGACCACTTATCAACATCACTTTATCGACTTACCCACAGGCGCTCTCGCTGGCTGGATTTGCGTGTGGTTATGGCCGGTGGAGCATCCCAGCCCATTGTTGAATGTGCGACTGACACGGGACGTACAACGCTGGAAAATCGGTGCGCGCTACGGCCTGGGGGCGGTGCTCCTGGTGATGTTGGCCTGGGTGCTGCGCGGCGCCTGGCTGTGGATACTGTGGCCGGTGGTTTCCCTGGCGTTGATCAAGGCCAACTACTTCGTGCTCGGTGCTTCAGGCTTCCAGAAGCGCGCCGATGGCCGACTCACGCCCGCCGCACGTTGGCTGTACGCGCCCTACTTGGCGGCGGCGTGGGTCAATTCACGTGTGTGGACGCGCAAGCATCCACAACCGGACCTGATTGTGGATAACGTCTGGCTCGGGCGCATTCCGACAACGAATGAGCAAGAGCCTTTCAAGGCGATCGTCGACCTGTGCGCCGAATTACCGATTAATCCACAGGGCCGCGCCTACCAATCGATTCCCGTACTGGACCTGGTGGCGCCTACGCCCGCCGAATGCCTGCAGGCCGCGCAAGCCATCGAACGCCTGCGATCGCACGGCCCGCTGCTGGTGTGCTGCGCCCTCGGCTATTCGCGCAGTGCCACTGCCGTGGCCGCCTGGCTGATGCTCACCGGTCGCACCAGCACGGTGGACGAGGCACTGGCTATTATTCGTACAGCGCGGACCCACGTAGTCCTGCACCCCGCTCACCGCGAAGCTTTGGAGGGTTTGCCCCATGCCCGCTGATATGGAACTCCAGGTGGTCGCCAGCCTGTTGCGCCGTGGCCGCTCCCTGGATCAGTTATCCACAGGCCTGACGCTGCTCGGCTTTCTGTTTGGTCTTGCGCAACTGTTATTGGCAAGTATCTCGACCCTCTGCCTGCTGCTCGCCCTGTGGATGATCATCCTGGGACTGCTGCAAAAGTATTGGGCGCTGCGCGTGGCCTTCGACGCCGACCTGTTCGCCCTGCTGGCCCGCGACACCGCACGCACCCCGGACCTCGACCAGGCGCTGGTGGACCTTGGCCTGCAATCGGCCAAGCGCGTCGGCCGGCCCTGGAGCGAACGCCGTCGCGGCGCCCTCAAACTGTTGCGCAAACAAGCCTGGCTGCTCGGTGCGCAAGCGCTGCTGACCCTGGGCGTGGTCCTCGCCAGCCCTTGGCTGCCTTTCGCCGGATAAGGAATCCCCATGTTCGAACCCGTGGTCGCCACGCTGATTACTTCCATGGCCCGCACCGTCACGGGCGCCCGCAGCCTGTGGCTTGGTTGCGCGCCGGTGCCGGTGCAACGCATCTACTTCGCCAACCACAGCAGCCATGGCGACTTTGTGCTGTTGTGGGCCTCGCTGCCGCAAAACCTGCGCAAATTCACGCGCCCGGTGGCCGGCAGCGATTACTGGAACAAAAGTGCCCTGCGCCGCTACATCATCAACCGCGTGTTCAATGGCGTGCTGATCGACCGTGAACGCAAGGACACTGTGGATAACCCGCTGCAGCCCATGCTCAACGCCCTTGAGGCTGGCGATTCGCTGATCATCTTTCCCGAGGGCACACGCAACCTGGAAGACGGTTTGCTGCCGTTCAAGAGCGGGCTTTATCACCTGGCAAAAAGTTACCCACAGGCCGAATTGATCCCGGTGTGGATTGCCAACCTCAACCGCGTCATGCCCAAGGGTCGCGTGTTGCCGCTGCCCCTGCTGTGCACCACCAGTTTCGGCAAGCCGCTGCAATTGGAAGAAGACGAAGACAAAGCCGCCTTTCTCGCCCGCACCCGCGACGCGCTGCTCGCCCTTGCCCCGGAGCACGTCTGACATGCCTAGCCAAACCCTGATGTTGTTCGGCGGTATCGGCGCGATCCTGGTGCTCGCCTCGCTGATCGGCCTGATCCTCAAGCTGCGTACCCGTGGCACACCGAATGCGGTGATCGACAACCTCAACGCCCGCATCAATGCCTGGTGGGTGATGGTGGTGGTGATCGGCATCGCCTTCTGGCTCGGCACCGGCGCAGTGATCCTGCTGTTCTACGCCGTGTCGTTCTACGCCCTGCGTGAATTCCTCACGCTCACCCCCACGCGCCGCAGCGATTACCCGGCGCTGGTGGCCGCGTTCTACCTGGCCCTGCCGCTGCAATACCTGCTGATCTATTCGGATTGGTACGGGCTGTTCTCGATCTTCATCCCGGTGTACGTGTTCCTGCTGCTGCCGATCCTCGCGTCACTGGGTGGCGACAGCACGCACTTCCTGGAGCGCGCCTCGAAAGTGCAGTGGGGCCTGATGATCGCGGTGTTCTGCGTGTCGTTCGTACCGGCTCTGCTGACCCTCGACATCCCGGGCTACGAAGGCCGCAACCTGTTGCTG
Organism: Pseudomonas sp. BIGb0164; assembly: GCF_024810135.1. Classification (NCBI taxonomy): domain Bacteria; kingdom Pseudomonadati; phylum Pseudomonadota; class Gammaproteobacteria; order Pseudomonadales; family Pseudomonadaceae; genus Pseudomonas; species Pseudomonas sp. BIGb0164. The sequence continues at coordinate 628,548 of NZ_JANUEA010000003.1, forward strand.
ATCGCTTACCTGGTGATCGTGGTACAGCTCTCGGACGTGCTGCAGTACGTGTGCGGCAAGCTGTTCGGCAAGCACAAGATCGCGCCCAACCTGTCGCCGTCCAAGACCGTGGAAGGTTTTGTCGGCGGCATCCTGCTCTCCTCGCTGATCGGTGCGGCGCTGTGGTGGACCACACCCTTCAACCCGTGGCAGTCGTTTTTGATCGCGCTGTTGATCAACTTGTTGGGGTTTGCGGGCGGCATCGTGATGTCGGCGATCAAGCGCGATCGCGGCGTGAAAGATTGGGGGCATATGATCGAAGGGCACGGCGGCATGCTGGATCGGTTGGACTCCGTGTGCTTCGCGGCGCCCATCTTCTTCCACCTCGTGCGCTATTGGTGGACGTGACCCCAACCTCAAGAACAGTGAAGATCAAACTGTGGGAGCGGGCTTGCTCGCGAAGGCGGTGGGTCAGCTGGCAAATTCAGCGGCTGACACGCCGCCTTCGCGAGCAAGCCCGCTCCCACAATGGGTTTGTGGTGGGCCGTTAGGTTGGTAGATGGCCCAACGGCAACGCTCCCGGAGTCTTTACGGTCTGGATCGCGAAGTTGCTGCGGATATCCCTCACCCCCGGCAGCTTCAACAGGCTGCCGGTGACAAACCGTTCATACCCGCGCAAATCCGGCACCACCACCTGCAACAGAAAGTCCGACTCCCCCGACACCAGGAACGCCGAGATCACCTCGGGCAGTGCCGTCACCGCCTCACGAAAGGCATTGGCCTCGGTGTCGTTATGCCGCTCTACCTTCACGCCCACAAACACCATCATGCCCAGGCCCACTTCATCGCGATCCAGCGTGGCCTGGTAGCCGCGAATGACCCCGGCTTCTTCGAGCAGGCGCACGCGGCGCAGGCAAGGTGATGCAGACAGGCCAATCTCGTCGGCCAGTTGCACGTTGCTCAGGCGACCATCCCGTTGCAGGGCTTCGAGTATCTTGCGGTCAAAAGCATCGAGTTTCAGATTTGGCATAAGTGAATGGTCTTTGTAGTTGTTAGTGGTGGATAGTGCCAAGACTAGCCGATTTATCAGCTGACTACGCAACCACCTGCCCCGCCCTTCGGCCCTAGAATTTGCCAACATTCAAGGGGGTGAAACATGACGGAGCTCTGGTTGTTTTTGGTGGCCCTTTCGGTGGCGTATCTGCTGCCGGGGCCGGACATGATCCTGCTGCTGCAAACCGGCGCCCGCCAGGGCAAGACCTTGGCGCTGACCACGGCGATTGGCCTGGGGGTTGCCCGGGCGTGCCACGTGGCGTTGGCCGGCATGGGCTTGGCGACCCTGTTCAAGGTGGCACCGTGGACGTTTGACGTGGTGCGCCTGGGCGGCGCGGCCTACCTGTTGTGGTTGGGTGTGCAATGCCTGCGCGCGAATATGTTACCCAGCCTCGACCCGACACATGCCATCACACAGGGCCACGCCTGGCGCGAAGCCTTCCATCGCGGCCTGCTGACCAACCTGCTCAACCCCAAGGCGCTGCTGTTCTGTTCGGTGCTGCTGCCGCAGTTCATCAACCCGCAGGCCGGCCCGGTGGCGGCGCAGTTCGCGTTGCTGGGTGTGATCCTGGTGGCGGTCGGTTTCGCCTTCGACTGCTGCTACGCCCTGGCCGGTGCGCGCATCGGCCGATGGCTGGCGCGCAATCGTTCGGCGCAGCGGGTGCAGCAATGGTTGTTCGGCAGTCTTTTGATCGGTTTTGCGGTACGCCTCACCTTTGTGCAACACGCCTGAGCGGTCCGGCGTATCCACGTCATCTTTTGTATCAAAGACGCGTGTAAGATACGCCGCACTTAGCCAGGGATGCTCACCATGTTCGATTCGTTGAAAGCGATCAGCCGCCGTATAACCAGTGCGTTACTGACTGTGGTGGGGGCCGTCTTTGGCGAATGGCATCCGCCGTTCTGGCTGCGCGCTATCGGCCGGGGCCTGGCGAACCTGGGCCACAAGGCCCGCGCCTATCCGCGCCAAGCCGGTGCTGGTGTGCTGGGCCTGGCGTTGCTGGCCGGCGCCGGGTTCTATGGCTGGCAGTGGTATTCCCACCTGCCGCAGCCCCACACCGTGGGTTACTCGCTGCACAAGCCGAACCTGACCGACTACACCCAGCAGCCACCGGTTGTGGATAACTTGCAGGTGCGCTTTGCCGAATCCGTGGCCCCGCTGGCCGCCATTGGCAAGCCGGTCACAGAAGGCATCACCCTCAAACCACCCGTGGCGGGCGCCTGGCGCTGGTCCGATGACCGCACCCTGCAATTCGTGCCGGAAAAAGACTGGCCGGTAGACGCCCATTACACCTTGGACCTGGCCAAGAAAAAGCTGCTGGCCGACGGTGTATTGCTCAGCCAGTACAGCAGCCAGTTTTCCACCCAACCGTTCCGCGCCACCCTGGCGCAAAACGAGCTGTACCAAGACCCGTCCAACCCGACGCTGAAACAACTGGTGGCGACCTTCCATTTTTCCCACCCGGTGGATGAAGACAACCTGCGCAAACGCGTGTCGGTGACCCTCGGCAAAGGCCTGGCCTACCGCGACGCCCAGTTGCCCAACCGCCCGGAAGTCACCTTCGACGACACCAGGCTCAACGCCTACGTCCGCTCCGCCGCCCTGGCGACGCCGTTGGAAAGCACGCCGGTGAGCGCCAAGCTCGATGAAGGCATCAAGGCCCGTGACGGCGGCAACGCCAGCACCGCGCCGCTGGTCTCGGAAGTCACCGTGCCCGGCCGCTATCGCCTGACCTTCACCGGCGCCGAAGTGAGTTTTGTCGACAACGAACGTGGTGAGCCGGAACCGGTGCTGATGTTCAGCAGCTCCAGCGCCGTCGCCGACGAAACCATTGCCGGTAAGGTGCAGGCCTGGCTGCTGCCGGAAAAAGCCCAGGACGACACGCGCCCCTATAACAGCACCGACATCGACGACGCCCTGCTGGCCCGCAGCACCAAGGTCACCCTGACCCACGTGCCCAGCGTCGAACCGCTGAACACCCTGCACGCCTTCAAGTTCAAGGCCCCGGCCGGTCGCGCCATTTACGTGCGCGTGCCTGCCAACCTGGAAGCCATCGGCGGCTACCTGGCGAAAAACCCTACGGCGTCGCTGATCAGCATGCCGGCGTACCCACGCACCCTGCAGTTCCTGTCTGACGGCGCACTGCTCAGCCTAAACGGCGAAAAACGCCTGGGCTTCATGGCCCGTGGCGTGCCCGGCGCCCACGTGGAAATCGCCCGCCTGCTGCCCAACCAGTTGCAGCACCTGGTGGACCAGAGCAGCGGCAGCTTTGCCCGGCCGAACTTTGGCAACGAATACTTCGACCGCATGGTTGAGCGTCAGTCGCTGGACATTCCCCTGTCGTCCAACGACCCGGCAAAAACCGTCTACGACAATGTGGACCTCAGCCATTACCTCACCGCCAACGGCGGGCGGCGCGGCATTTTTGTGCTCAAGCTCAGCCCGCAGGATGACCCGGCAACCCGCACCTTCGAGTACGACCGCAGCAGCACCAGCGACCTGCGCTTCATCGTGGTGACGGACCTCGGCATCATCGCCAAGCGCTCCAGTGACGGCAGCCATGACGTGTATGTGCAATCCATTGGCAACGGTTCGCCGGTGTCTGACGCCCAAGTCGACATCATTGGCCGCAACGGCTTGCCCGTGAGCAGCGGCCGCACCGACGCCGAAGGCCACGCGCATTTCGCCAAGCTGGATGAACTGCGCCGTGAGAAAACGCCGCTGATGTATGTGGTCACACGGGGCAATGACCAGTCGTTCCTGCCGATTGCCCGCCAGTCCCAACAGTTGGATTTGTCGCGCTTCGACGTAGGTGGTCTGGAAGAGGACGGTGCGATTGATCGCCTCAGCGCCTACCTGTTCACCGACCGTGGCCTGTATCGGCCGGGCGAGACCGCGCACCTGGGCATGATCGTGCGCAGCGGCAACTGGAAAGGCGCCCTGCAAGGCCTGCCAGTCGAGCTGCAAATCACCGACCCACGGGGCCTGGAAGTGATTCGCCAGCCCCTGAAACTGTCGGCCAGCGGCTTTGAAACCTTTGATTTCCCCAGCAATGAAGTCGCCCCGGCCGGTGAATACACCGCGACCTTGCAGTTGATCGGCCAGAAGCAGACCCGCACCGACCTGGGCAGTGTCAGCTTCAAGGTGCGTGACTTCGAGCCGGACCGCATGAAGGTCAGCCTGAGCCTGCACGACACGCCGGTACTGGGCTGGATTCCACCGGACCAGGTGGTGGCCAAGGTCACCGCCATGCACCTGTTCGGCGCCCCGGCATCCGGCCGGCGTGTCACCGCCAAGATGTCCCTGAGCCCAACGCTCGCGGCGTTCGACCGCTACCCGGAATACCGCTTCCGCCTGAACAACGCCCTGGAGGACGCCAGCACCGAAGACCTGGCCGAAACCACCGTGGATGACAACGGCCAGGCCACGCTCGATCTCAACCTGCAACGCTTCGCCAACAGCACCTATCGCCTGCAGGTGATGACCCAGGTGTTCGAAGCCGAAGGCGGTCGTAACGTGGCGGCGCAAAACGCCTTGCTGGTGTCGTCCGCGCCTTACCTGGTCGGTGTGAAAAGCCAGGATTCGCTGTCGTACGTCGCCAAGGATGCGCCGCGCCAGGTGCAATGGCTGGCGGTCGCGCCAGACCTTACACCGGTAGCGGTAGACGGCCTGACCACTGAAGTGGTGGAGCACCGTTACGTGTCGGTGCTGGTGAAGCAGTCCAACGGCACCTACAAATACGAGTCGCGCATCAAGAACATCAGCCAACCGGCCTCACCGCTGGTGATGACCAAAGACGGCGCCAAGCAGGCCCTGAACACCGGTACGCCGGGGGATTTCACCCTGCAACTCAAGGACGCCAACGGCAACCTGCTTAACCAGATCGACTACAGCGTGGCCGGGCGCGGCAACACTTCGCGCTCCCTGGAGCGCAACGCTGAACTGCAACTGCGCCTGGATAAACGCAGCTATGCCACCGGTGATGAGATCGCCATCAGCATCCGCGCGCCGTACACCGGCGCGGGCTTGATCACCATCGAGCGCGACAAGGTCTACACCCAGCAGTGGTTCAAGGCTGACAGCACCAACAGCGTGCAGCACATCCGCGTGCCTGCGGGGCTTGAGGGCAATGCCTACGTCAACGTGCAGTTTGTGCGGGACATGGGCTCGGCCGAGGTGTACATGAGCCCGCTGTCCTATGGCGTGGTGCCGTTCAGCATCAACCTGGATGCGCGGCGCATGGCGCTGAAGGTCGAAGGCCCGGCGAAGATCGAGCCGGGGCAGGCCCTGGACATCAAGGTCACCGCCGACCGCCCGGGCCGCGCCGTGGTGTACGCGGTGGACGAAGGCATCCTGCAAGTGGCGCGCTACCAGACGCCGGACCCGCTGGGTTTCTTCTTCCAGAAACGCGCGCTGGAGGTGGGCACCAGTCAGATCCTTGACCTGATCCTGCCGGAATTCAGCCGCCTGCTCAGTGGGGCGGCACCTGGTGGTGATACAGAAGGCGCCCTGGCCAACCACCTCAACCCGTTCAAGCGTAAACACCAGCCGCCTGTGGCGTGGTGGTCCGGTTTGGTGGACCTGCCGGCCGGTGAAACCGTGCTGCACTACCAGGTGCCGGACAGCTTCAACGGCAAGCTGCACCTGTTTGCAGTGGCGGTGGATAACGACAGCGTCGGCGTCAGCGACGCCAACACCGAGGTACGCGGACCGATCGTGATCACCCCGAACGTGCCAGCGTTCGTGGCGCCGGGCGATGTGTTCAACGTAAGCGCCGGGGTGTTCAGCAACCTCGACGCCGCGGCGGATGTGAAGTTTGAACTGCAGACCAGCGACGGCCTGAACGTGCAAGGCGACAAGGGCAGCACGCTGTCGCTGCAACCGCGCAAGGAAGGCACGGCCGAGTTCAAGATCAAGGTCGGCGAAACCCTGGGTTCGGCGGACCTGCGCTTTGTCGCCGTGCTGCCGGATGGCAAGCGAATCCAGGTGGCGGAAACCACCTCGATCCGCCCACTGAGCGAGCATCGCGTGGCCTTGAGCCTGGGCCGTTTCGACAGCGCCAGCAAAGAGCTCAAGCCCACCCGCGAGCTGTTCAGCCAACTGCGCGACGTGCAAGTGGGCGTGGCCGCGTCGCCGCTGGTATGGGCCAACGGCCTCAAGCATTACCTGGACGACTACGGCTATGCCTGCACCGAGCAATTGGTGTCCAAGGCCATGCCGGCGCTGATCTGGGGCGGCAACGCGCCGGAAGCCGAACAGGCGTTCACAGGCGCGGTGCGCATGTTGCGCCAGCGTCAGAACGGCGCCGGTGGTTTCGGTCTGTGGGCCGCCAACCCGGATGTAGCGCCTTACGCCAGCCTGTACGCGACTGACTTCCTGATCGAAGCCAAGGAACGTGGGCTGCCGGTGCCAGAAGATCTGCTGGTGCGTTCCAATGCGTACCTGACCGACCTGGCCAATGGCCCGAGCGAAGGCCTGTCGGAATTGCGCAACCGCGCTTACGCCAGTTATCTGCTGAGTCGTCAGGGGATTCTGGTGAGCGGTGCGTTGAGTGATATCCGCGAGCGTTACGAGAGCTACTTCAAGGACACCTGGCAGAACGACTTGGGCGCCGCGTACCTGGCCGCCAGCTACAAGCTGCTCAAGCAGGATCGCCAGGCCGATACGCTGTTCCGCAAAATCCCGTGGCGCTCCCTTGTGGATAAGTGGGACAGCGACGGTCTGTACTACGACCCGTTGGTGCACGACGCAGAACACCTGCACCTGCTGGCACGTCACTTCCCGGAGATGATCGACGACGTGCCGACGGCGCTGCTGGACAAGCTCGGCAAACGCCTCAACGAACAGCGTTACAACTCGCTGTCGGCTGCGCTGTTGCTGCGTGCCCTGGACAACTACGGCCAACGTGCGCAAAGCGACATGACCCTCAAGGCCACCGCGTGGCTGAGTGACAAACAACAGCAATTGCTGGAAATGGCTGGCCAGCCACCCCGCGCTGCCGTGCCGAGCGCCACGCAGAAACTGGTGATGGAGAAAACCGACGGCCCGGCCGCGTTCTACATGCTCAGCGAAGCCGGCTTCGACAAGGGTGCCAAGCTCAAGTCGATCACCAATGGCCTGGAAATCATCCACGAATACCTCGACCTCAAGGGCGACCCGGTGAGTAAAGTCGCCGTCGGCGATGAGTTCCTGGTGCGCCTGCGCCTGCGGGCCACCGACCGCGACCAAGTGCAGCAAGTGGCTGTGGTCGACCTGCTGCCGGGCGGGGTCGAGCCTGTGTATAACCTGCCACCGGAGCCGGAAGCCGCGAGCACCGAGGAAAGTGAAGGCGACGATGCCGAGTACGTGGAAACCGGCGAAGACAGCCAAGAGGCGGATGCCTGGCAAGCGCCGATCGGCGAAACCGAGCTGAGCAACTGGCAACCGGACTACGTCGACGTACGTGATGACCGCGTGGTGTTGTACGGCACCGCGCTGCGTGATGTAGGTACTTTCGTGTATCGCGTGCGCGCCACCAACGCCGGGACCTTCAATACGCCACCGGCTTATGCCGAAGGCATGTACGAAACCACCCTGCAAGGGCGCGGCAAAGTAGGCCAGCTTGAAATTACCAAGCCTTAAACGCCTGGCGCCGCTGTGTACGGCGGTGGTGGTGCTGGCGGGGTTGCGGCTTTGGCCGCACGCCCCGCTGGAGCAGGCCGTGACCTCATCACGGGTGGTGCTGGCCGACGACGGTTCACTGCTGCGCATGACACTGGCGGACGACGGGCAATACCGCTTGTGGCTACCTCTGGAGCGGATGTCACCTTCATTGGTCGAAGCCTTGTTGCTCAAGGAAGACCGTAATTTCTACTGGCACCCGGGGGTCAACCCTCCGGCATTGCTGCGGGCGGCCATGGCCACTTACAGCGGTGGCCAGCGCCAGGGCGGCTCGACCTTGAGCATGCAATTGGCACGACGCCTGTGGGACCTCAACACCCGCCAGGTACCGGGCAAGCTGCAGCAGATGGCCCTGGCGCTGTGGCTGGAAGCGCGCTACAGCAAGCACGACATCCTTGAGGCCTACCTGAACCTGGCGCCCATGGGCGGCAATATCGAAGGCGCCGAGGCCGCCAGCCGCATCTATTTTGGCAAGTCGGCGGCGCAGCTTTCGTTGTCCGAGGCGCTCGCGCTGGCGGTGATTCCCCAACAACCCGGACGGCGTGCGCGCTTCGGGCCATCGCTGCAAAACGCCAGGCTGCGCTTGATGGCCGACTGGCGCGCCACTTATCCACAGGACCCGCGCAACGACAGCTTGCTGGACTTGCCCCTGGAAGCGCGCAACCGCCAGCAGATCCCGTTCCTGGCGCCGCACCTGAGTGAACAACTGCTGGCGTCCCAGCCGGGCAACGAACTCAACAGCACGCTCAACTTGCCACTGCAGCAATTGCTGGAACGCCTGATTACAGGCTTTATCGCCGAGCGGCGCAGCACCGGTGTGGAAAACGCCACAGCCATCCTGATCGACAGCCGCGACCAAAGCGTCAAGGCACTGGTGGGTTCGGCGGACTACTTATCCACAGGCATCCACGGCCAGGTCAACGGTGTACTGTCGCGGCGCTCGCCCGGGTCGACGCTCAAGCCGTTCCTGTACGGGCTGGCGCTGGATCAGGGGGTGATTCACCCCATGAGCATCCTCAAGGACCTGCCGAGTAACTTCGGCTACTTCCAACCGGAAAATTTCGACGGCAGTTTTGTCGGCCCATTGACGGCGCGGGATGCGTTGATCCGCAGCCGCAATATCCCGGCCGTGTGGCTGGCCAGCCAGGTGAAATCACCTTCGCTGTACGGGCTGTTGCAACGCGCCGGCATCAAGGGCCTGCGCGACGAAAGCCATTACGGCCTGGCCCTGGCGCTCGGCGGCGGCGAGATGACCCCGGAAGAGCTGGCCCGTCTGTACGTGATGCTGGCCGGCGACGGGCATTTACGCCCGTTGCGCTATTTGCAGGAACAACCTCAATCCACCGGCCCGCAACTGCTCACGCCCCAAGCGGCATTCATGGTGCGTGACATGTTGCGCCGCAACCCACGCCCCGACGGGTTGCCGAGCCACCATTGGCGCACCGCCTGGAAAACCGGCACCTCCTGGGGTTTTCACGATGCGTGGAGTGCCGGCCTGGTCGGCCCTTACGTGCTGGTGGTGTGGGTGGGCAACTTCGATGGCCGGCCGAACCCGGCATTTATCGGGGCCAAGACCGCCGCGCCGTTGTTCTTCCGCATCGCCGACGCGTTGCCCCTGGCGTTGCCCAACGTGGTGATCAAACCCGACAAGCCGCCCGTGGGGCTGGTGCGCATCGACGTCTGCGCCGCATCCGGCGAGCTGCCCAACCGCTGGTGCCCGCAAACCCGCAAGACCTGGTACATCCCCGGTGTGTCGCCGATTCGTGTATCCAACCTGCATCGCCCGGTGCTGATCGACACCCGCACCGGCAAGGCGGCGTGCCCGCCCTTTGATGCGCAATACACCCGAGAAGAAGTCTTCGAATTCTGGCCCAGCGACGTGCAACGCCTGTACCGCGCAGCCGGCCTGCCTCGGCGCACACCACCCACCGTGATGAAAAACTGCCAGCCCAATCGCATCAGTGACACGAGCGAAGCGCCGCAGATCCGCTCGCCACTGACGCAGGTGAGCTACCAGTTACGCCTGTCCCAACCCCAGGAAAGCATCCCGCTGAACGCCAACGCCGCCAGCGATGCGGTGACGCTGTACTGGTTCGCCGACCAGACCCTGATCGCCCAGGGCCCGCCGCAAGCCCTGCTGAACTGGCGGCCGGGCAAGTCGGGGGAGTATCGGTTGCGGGTCACCGATGATCAGGGGCGCAGCACCAGCCGGGGGCTGAAAGTGGAGTTCGTGCCCTGATCAGGCGTCTTCGTCGCTGAAACTGCCTTTGCTCACGCGTTTGGCAAAATGTTGATACGCCACGCCCATCTTACGTTGCTCAAACAGCGAGAACGCCAGGGTGCCGAGCAAGATCAGCATCCAGATCAAAAATTGCTTCAACGCATCCACATGGGCGACAAACAGCAGCAAGGCCACCACTCCGCCGATGACCGCTCCCAACCCTGCCCACGCGCCGAGTACACGTCCCACGGCCAGGCGTATCCCTTTGGGCAGCAACAACCGGGTCCAGATCAACACCATGAAAATCGTCAGCATGAAGCCGAACGCCGCCATGAACGGAATCGGAAAACCACCTTCGCGGTACAGCCAGGCGAGCAACTGATACACCGGACCCTGTCCGGCCATCTGTGGATAAGTGTCGGGCCCCGGTAAATGCAGTTGCGCAAAATGGGCCGGGGTCAGGGCCATCACGCCGACGCCGAGCAACCCGACTATCGCACCATAGAAGCCACCGGCGCGCCATAACGGCGCCAGCACGCGGCGGTTTTCCACATCGACGGTCAACGCCACACCAAACACGGCTTTCGGGTCTTTGCCCCGTGCGATCACTGTATGGCCATCGCGCTCACAGGCGTCGCCGATCAGCATCACGTCCAGATCCTGCACCAGCAGAAGTTCGCCCTGGCGACGGGAACTGCCCAGCAACGCGTATTCGTCAGGCGATTTATTGCCAAACAGGTCAATGCCCTCGGCAATCACCGCCACCTCACCGCTGGCGTCCTTCAGGCGGAAATCATTGCAGCGCGCCTCGCCAGACACTCGGCTCCAGCTCCAATCGCCGTCTTTGTCTTGGGTGCCTTCTTCGACAATCCATACATACCCCACGCACGGTTTGCCATTGACCGGCGACAGCTGGGTCTTGTCCGCAATGACCTTGCCGCGCACCTCCACCAGGCCCATGGCCAGCGAGCGTATCTGGCTGGTGGCCAGGCGCTGTTCGGTTTTGTAGAAGTTGGGGCCAAAGCTGACCAGCAGGCCGATCAGGATGAGCATCGGAAAAAACAGCGCGATCAGGATATTCGGCGCGAACACCATCAAGGCGATAAAACCGGCGAGGAACACCAGGCCCAGCGCGGTTTTCCACTTCGGCTTTTTCACCACAACGCCCGCCTGAGTGGTTTTCATGCCCCCGGCACCTCAAGCTTCACGCCTTCGTAACGGGTTTCTTCAGCGCTGATGGCCAGCAGCGGGATGCGCTGATAGCTGAGCATCTGCGCAAAGAACAGGTCGGGGAACACCGCAATGGCGATGTTGTAGAGGTTGACCGACTCATTGAAAAACTCGCGGCGGTCGGCAATGCGCTCCTCCACGGCCGAGATGGCTTGCTGCAACTCGACCATGTTGGGACCGGAGATCAACGTCGGGTAACCCTCCGCCACCGCAATCACCGACTTGAGCGCCGCATTCAACTGGTTGGACGCATCGACCTTGTCGTTGAGGCTGCTGGCATTCAGGTACTGCTGGCGCGCATCGCTGAGCCGGGTGAACAGCGCGTGCTCGTGATTCATGGCGGTCTGCACCACACGCATCAGGTCCGGGATCTGATCGGCTCGCTGCTTGAGCAGCACATCGATGTTGGCAAAGGCTTTATCCACATCGTTACGCCGCATCACCAGGCCGTTGTAGACCCCCACCATCCAGCCCACCAGGCCGACGACAATGATCAGCACAACGATGCCGGCAATTAGCAGTTCAATATTCATGGTGAGCGCGTCCCTGGGTGAGTTATCCACAGGGGGCATTCTAGGGTTAAAGCCGGACCGTGCGCTCGGCAGTAGCCCACAGATTCGACAAGAGGTCGTTAATTGGATTGGGCCATTCGCACCACCTCATTTCGGTCCACCTTGCCCAGCGCATTACGCGGGATGGTTTGGCTCAACACGATGCGCTGGGGCAATTTGAACGGCGCCAGACGCGTGCGCAACCAGGCGAGAATCTCATCCGCCGTGGTGTCGGCAGCGTCCTGTTCCAGCTTGACCAGCACCACCACGCGCTGCCCGGCGTTGCAATCCGGCGCGCCGGCAACGGCGGCGTCGGCGATTGCCGGGTGCAGGATCAGTTGGTTTTCCACTTCCACCGGGGAGATCTTGTCGGTGAAGCAGACGATCTGGTCTTTGCAGCGCCCCACAAAACGAAACTCGCCGTTGGGTTCTTGCTGCATCAAATCGCCGGATGAAAACCAGCCATCACGGCTGTGGCTGATGATGTCGCCGGGGCCGGTCCAGTAGCCGAGGCTCAGGTTGGGGCCGCACATCTGCAATTCGCCCACCTCGCCCGGTGCCACGGCCACGCCGTTGGCGTCAACCAGGCGGGCGCGCCCGGGCACGGCGGTGAGGGTGTCCCAGGCCGAACCGAAGGCCATGCTGCCCAGGCATTCCGTCAGGCCATAGGTGTTGTTCAGTTGCAGGTCAAAGGTGTCCTGGAAGGTCTCGGCCACCCTCGGCCGGCAGGCGTCGCCGCCAATCCCGCAGACCTTCAACGCGCTGAGATTCCGTGGGCGCCTGCGCTGGGCGTCCACCAGCGGCGGGCAGATAAACGGCGCGACAAACAGCATCGAGCCGCCCTCTTGCTCGATGGCGTCGAGCAGTTTGTCGGCATCGAAGCGGCTGAACATGACTTCCTGGCAGCCCTTGATGATCGTCGCCAGCAACACGAACGAGCCAGACACATGGGCCACCGGGGTGCTGCCGAGGGTGCACGAATCCAGATCCAACTGCCACGCGCCCAAGGCGCCGACCACGTGGGCAATCGCGCGCTGGTTGTAGGCCACCAACTTGGGCATGCCGGTGGTGCCGGAGGTTGCCAACAGCAAGCAGGTTGAGTCGATATCAACGGGCACTGCCGCCGTTTGCGGACTGCCTTCGCCCAGCAGCGCGTGCCAGTTCGTGCTGCTGAAGGTGCGCGTGCGTTCGATAGCCGCGTCGTCTATCTGGGCGATGACGGGTTGCAAATCCGCTTCGTGGATAAACAGCCGAGGCCGCAGCCAGCCCAGAAACTCCTCCAGCTCCCGCGCGGTGAATTCGGTCTTGAGCGGCACCATGATTGCGCCGCTCATCATCGCGGCAAACAGGAACACCGCATACAGCGGCGAAGTGCGCACCAGCATGACGATCCGATCGCCCGGCTCGACACCCTCACGCTTGAACCCATTGCTCAGACGCACCACCTCACCGGCCAGGCGGTGATAGGACCACACGTCACCGTCGGCAATCAGGGCAATGGCATTGGGCCGTTCGGCCGCGTGCTGGAACAGGGCCTGCAGCGGGGCTTGCGAGGCGGACAGGGCTTCAAGGGGTTCGAAACAGGTCAGCATGATGGTCTTCCAGGGGTGGCTTGGCGCGTTCTCCCCAAGGGAACACCTGGAAGGGCCGGTTTATTTCGTGAAGGTTCGTTTACGCATAATCGAACACTCACATCCTTGTGGCGAGGGAGCTTGCTCCCGCTGGGGCGCGAAGCGGCCCCCGCTCTTTTGGGGACTGTTACGCAGTCCAGCGGGAGCAAGCGCCTTCGCCACAAAGACAGCGTCAGGCGACGACTTCGCCGAGGAAGCTGTAATCGACGTAACCCTCACCACGGCCGCCGTAGAAGGTGTTGCGGTCGTAATCATTAAGAGGCGCACCGCTGCGCAGGCGCTCCGGCAGGTCGGGGTTGGAGATGAAGAGCCGGCCGAACGCGACCAGGTCGGCATCGCCCGCCGCGAGGATTTCCTCGGCGGTGTCCCGGGAAAATCCGCCAGCCGCCAGGATCGGCCCCTTGAAGATACCGCGCAGGCTTTTGGAGGCCACGGCAGGGACGTTCAACTCGACGTCTTCGTAACCGCGAATGCGCGGTTCAATGACGTGCAGATAGGCCAGGCCGAAGCGGTTGAGTGCCTCGGCCAGGTAGCCGAAGGTCGCGGCCGGGTTGCTGTCGGACATGGTGCCGAACTGGCCGCTCGGAGAAATGCGCACCGCCACGCGGTTACCACCCCACACCGAGACCAGTGCCTCGACGACTTCGAGCATGAACCGCGCGCGGTTCTCGATCGGGCCGCCGTAAGCGTCGTCGCGGTGGTTGGAGCCGTCCTGCAGGAACTGGTCCGGCAGGTAACCGTTGGCGCCATGCAGTTCTACACCGTCAAAGCCTGCAGCCTTGGCGCGTTCTGCCCCACGGCGGAATTCTTCGATGACGCCTGGGATCTCTTCGAGACGGAGCGCACGGGGCACCACCTGATCCACCTCGGCGATGCTGTCACCGTCGCGGATCACCGATTTTTCTTCACCGCGAATCGCCGAAGGGGCGACGGGCTGCGCACCGTCCAGGTTGCCTGGGTGCGCCTGGCGGCCGCCGTGCCAGATTTGCAGGTAGATGCTGGCGCCCTTGGCGTGCACGGCGTCGGTCACACGCTTCCAGCCGGCCACTTGCGCATCGGTGTAGATGCCGGGCGCGAGCGCATAGGCGATGCCCATGGGCGACACACTGGTGGCTTCGGCGATCAGCAACCCGCCTTGGGTGGCGCGCTGGGTGTAGTACTCGACCATCAAGTCGCCGGGTACATCGCCGGTTTCGGTGCGCAGGCGGGTAAGCGGTGCAAGCACGACGCGGTGTGCCAGGTTGAGGGTGCCGACTTGGGTAGCGCTGAATAGCTTGGTCATGATGAGTTCCGTGTTTTTGAGTGGATGCGGTGACTAGACCTGGGCGATGCCGCCATCGACAAACAGGTCGATACCGGCCACGAAGCTGCTGTCTTCAGAGGCGAGAAAGAGGGCAACCGACGCCACCTCTTCAGGCCGGCCAAGGCGACCGAGCGGAGTGGCTTGCGCGAATTGAACGCGCAGGGCGTCAGCCTCTTCGGGCGTGGACACCTGGCTGTCCATGATCGGTGTATCGATGGCGCCCGGGCTGAGGGTGTTGACCCGGATGCCGCGGTCTTTCAGCTCCATCGTCCAGGTGCGTGCGAACGAACGGACCGCCGCCTTGCTGGCGCTGTAGGTGCCGTAGGTGGGGTAGCCTTTGACCCCGGCAATCGAGCCGGTGAGGATGACGCTGGCGCCATCGCGCAGCAGCGGCAACGCTTTCTGCACGGTGAGCGCGAGGCCGCGCACGTTGACGTCGAAGGTCTTGTCGTAGTGTTCGGTGGAAAACGCTTCCAGGGGGCGAAGCTCCACCACACCCGCGTTGGCAAACAGTACATCCAGCTTGCCCTTCGCCTGCTCGACCGTCGCGTAGAGCCGGTCGAGGTCGCGGGGTTCGGACGCGTCGCCCTGCACCGCCGTGATGTCGCCACCAATCAGGGTGACGGCGTTGTCCAGTTCGGCTTGCCGGCGGCCGAAGATGAAAACGCTGGCGCCTTCATCGACGAAACGCTTGGCTGTTGCCAGCCCGATACCGCTGTTACCGCCCGTGATGACGGCGACCTTGCCTTGTAGCCTGGCCATGCAGTGCTCCACCTGTTGAGTGCCCGTGGGTTACGGACCAAGGACTCAACGGTACTGACGGAGGTGCATGCCTTGTAGAGGGTGACCAAGCATGAAGGTTATTCCAGATCAGAATAGCTTGGCCTTGAGCAAGAGGATCAGGTCGGCGGGGATGCCGTTGCCATCCGCGATTCCACGAACGCAACAAAAGCCCGCGCCTTGGCGCTGGCCTGACGACCCGTGGGAAACACGGCCCACAGGTCGATCGAGGGCAGTGTCCAGTCTTGCAGCACGGGTTTCACGGTTCCGGCCTGTAGCTCGGGTGCGAACATCCATTCGGAGGAGATAGTGAGGCCCAGCCCCGCCAGCACCGCTTCACGAATACCTTCAGCCGCACTGATGCGCAGCCGCCCGCGAACGGTCACAGTGGTTTTTTCCGAACCTTGCTGAAACGCCCACACCGCGCCACCGCCCCGTTGGTCGTAGACGACGGCTTGATGGGACGCCACATCCGCAGGTACCTGCGGCTCGCCAGCGCTTTCGAAATAGGCCGGTGTGCCGAGCACCAGGCGGCGAGACTGGGCGATTTTCCTGGCGGTCAAACCGGAGTCGACCAGGTCGCCCATTCTCAGCGCCACGTCGATGCCGGCTTCGATGAGATCGACGTTGCGATCATCCAGCACCACCTCGACCTCCAGCGACGGGTGCTCCGCGAGGAACAGCCCCAGGTGCGGCACGATGTGCAGCCGTGCAAAGGTCACGGCGGCGCAAATCCGCAAACGGCCGGTGAGCGCCATCGCGGCTCCCCGCGCGGCCATGTCCGCCTCGTCAGCCTCTTCGATCGAACGCTTGGCGTGTTCGTAGAAGTTTTGTCCGGCTTCGGTGGGCGTCAGGCCGTGGGTAGAACGCAGCAGCAGGCGCACGCCCAGCCGCTCTTCCAGCTGGGCGATGGCTTTTGAAATCGCTGGCTGCCCCACGTGAAGCTGGCGTGCCGCACCGGAAAACGAACCGGTTTCGATGACGCGTACCAGGGCTTCCATGGCAGCCAGTCGATTCATGACGGTTTACTCCACGGTCACCGACTTCGCCAGGTTGCGCGGCTGGTCGACGTCGGTGCCCTTGAGCACGGCAACGTAGTACGACAGCAACTGCAGCGGGATGGTGTAGAGGATCGGCGACAGGGTGTCGTGGATGTGCGGCATGTTGATGACGTGGGTGCCTTCACCGTTGGTCATGCCGGCTTTTTCGTCAGCGAAGACGATCAATTGGCCGCCACGGGCGCGCACTTCCTGCAGGTTCGACTTGAGCTTCTCCAGCAGTTCGTTGTTGGGCGCAACAGTCACCACCGGCATGTCGTCATCCACCAGGGCCAGCGGGCCGTGTTTCAGCTCGCCGGCCGGGTAGGCTTCGGCGTGGATGTACGAAATTTCCTTGAGCTTGAGCGACCCCTCCATCGCCACCGGGTATTGCGCGCCACGGCCGAGGAACAGGGTGTGGTTCTTGTCGGCGAACAGCTCGGCGACTTTTTCCACGGTGCTGTCCATGGCCAAGGCTTCGCCCAGGCGGGTGGGCAGGCGGCGCAGTTCTTCCACCAGCGTGGCTTCGACGCCCTCGGCGAGGGTGCCGCGCACTTGGCCCAGGGACAAGGTCAGCAACAGCAGGCCGACCAACTGGGTGGTGAAGGCCTTGGTGGACGCTACGCCGATTTCGCGACCGGCCTGGGTGAGCAGGGTCAGGTCGGATTCACGCACCAGGGAGCTGATGCTGACGTTGCAGATCGCCAGGCTACCGAGGAAACCCAACTCCTTGGCGTTACGCAGTGCAGCCAAGGTGTCGGCGGTTTCGCCGGACTGGGAGATGGTCACGAACAGGGTATCGGGCTGCACCACCACCTTGCGATAGCGGAACTCACTGGCGACTTCGACCTGGCACGGGATACCGGCCAGTTCTTCCAGCCAGTAACGGGCAACCATACCGGCGTGGTAGCTGGTGCCGCAGGCGACGATCTGCACATTGCGCACTTTGGCGAACAGCTCGGCGGCTTGCGGGCCGAAGGCGTTGACCAGTACTTGATTCTGGCTCAGGCGACCTTCAAGGGTGCGTTGCACCACGGACGGTTGCTCGTGGATTTCCTTGAGCATGAAGTGGCGGAACTCGCCTTTATCGGCAGCCTCGGCACCGTCGCGGTATTGCACCGCTTCGCGCTCGACGGAATTGCCGTTGACGTCCCAGATCTGCACGCTTTCACGGCGGATGTCGGCAATATCGCCTTCTTCCAGGTACATGAAGCGGTCAGTGACCTGGCGCAGGGCCAGTTGGTCGGAGGCGAGGAAGTTTTCCCCCAGGCCCAGGCCGATCACCAGCGGGCTGCCACTGCGGGCGGCAACCACACGGTCGGGTTGGCTGGCGGACACAACGGCCAAGCCGTAGGCACCGTGCAGTTCCTTCACGGTGGCTTTCAGGGCCACGGTCAGGTCGCCCAGGGTCTTGAGCTTGTGGTTCAGCAGGTGCGCGATGACTTCGGTGTCGGTGTCCGAGGTGAACGCGTAGCCCAGGCCCTTGAGTTGTTCACGCAGCACTTCGTGGTTTTCGATGATGCCGTTGTGCACCACGGCCAGGTCGCCGGAGAAATGCGGGTGGGCGTTACGCTCGCAGGGCGCACCGTGGGTGGCCCAACGGGTGTGGGCGATGCCCAAACGACCTACCAGCGGCTCGCCGGCCAGGGCCTGCTCCAACTCGCTGACCTTGCCCGGGCGACGCATGCGCTCAAGCTTGCCGGCATTGGTGAAGACCGCCACGCCGGCGCTGTCGTAGCCGCGGTATTCCAGGCGCTTGAGGCCTTCGAGCAAGATGGCGGTGACGTTGCGTTCAGCGACTGCGCCTACAATTCCACACATGGTGTTTCTCCTAGATGATTGCCGCGCATATCAGCGTAATGCCGCGGGCTTGGATCTGGTCGCGGGCCTCAAGCGGCAGGCGATCATCGGTGATAAGGGTATGGACGCTGCTCCAGGGCAGTTCCAGGTTGGGAATCTTGCGGCCGATCTTGTCGGATTCGACCATCACCACCACTTCACGGGCGACCTCGGCCATCACACGGCTCAGGCCCAACAGTTCGTTGAAGGTGGTGGTACCGCGCTGCAGATCGATGCCGTCGGCGCCGATGAACAGTTGATCAAAGTCGTAGGAACGCAGTACCTGCTCGGCAACCTGACCCTGGAACGAGTCCGAATGCGGGTCCCAGGTGCCACCGGTCATCAACAGCACCGGTTCGTGCTCCAGCTCACTCAAGGCGCTGGCCACATGCAGGGAGTTGGTCATCACCACCAGGCCGGGCTGGTGGCCCAGCTCCGGGATCATGGCGGCGGTGGTGCTGCCGCTGTCGATGATGATGCGGGCGTGCTCGCGCAGGCGCATCACGGCGGCACGCGCGATGGCGCGCTTGTACACCGAGATGGGCTGGGCGGCGTCACCCACCAGTTCCTGGGGCATGGTGATGGCACCGCCGTAGCGGCGCAGCAATAGGCCATTGCTTTCGAGGGCGGCCAGGTCCTTGCGGATGGTGACTTCCGAGGTTTCGAAACGCTTGGCCAATTCGTCCACGCTGACTTCGCCCTGTTCATTGAGCAAAGTCAGAATGTTGTGGCGCCGTTGGGGTGTATTTCGTTTCGACATGGTGATGATAAGTTTCGTTTCGAAAGATAACGAAGGCAATAAAAACCTATTGGCGAAAGATCGTCAAGCGGGGGCGTTGAAAATTTTTGGGAAATCACAAACCAAATGTGGGAGCTGGCTTGCCTGCGATAGCGGAGTGTCAGGCGACACCCATTTTGGATGTCAGACCGCTATCGCAGGCAAGCTAGCTCCCACAGGGAACCTCACTAGGCCATAGAGCTGTGGATAACTCAGCTCTTCTTGATTTTGACCGGGCGTTTCCACCCGTCGATGTTGCGCTGGCGGGCACGGGCGACAGCCAGCTGAGACTTATCCACATCCTGATTGATCGTCGAACCCGCTGCGGTATTCGAGCCATCACCAATGGTGACAGGTGCAATCAGGGAGTTGTTGGAACCGATGAATACGTCTTCACCGATAGTTGTCTGGTATTTGTTGGCGCCATCGTAGTTGCAGGTAATTGCACCCGCACCAATGTTGCTGCGAGCGCCGATGACTGCGTCACCGAGGTAGGCTAGGTGGCCAGCCTTTGCGTCGTCGCCCATACGCGCGTTTTTCAATTCAACGAAGTTACCCACATGTGCCCTGGCCCCCATCACTGTGCCAGGACGTAGACGCGCAAACGGGCCGGCATCGCTGCCCTCGCCCATGATCGCGCCGTCAAGGTGGCTGTTGGCCTTGACCACCACGCCTTTGCGCAGAGTACTGTCCTTGATCACGCAGTTCGGGCCGATCACTACGTCGTCTTCGATGATCACGCGGCCTTCTAGGATCACGTTGATATCGATCAGCACGTCACGGCCGACGGTGACTTCGCCGCGTACATCAAAGCGAGCCGGGTCGCGCAGGGTTACGCCCTGGGCCATCAGGCGGCGGCCTTCACGGAGCTGGTAGTGACGCTCAAGCTCTGCCAGCTGCTTGCGGTCGTTGGCGCCCTGCACTTCCATCGGGTCGTGGGGCTGTTCCGTGGCAACCAGCAGGCCATCACTCACGGCCATCTCGATGACGTCAGTGAGGTAGTACTCGCCCTGGGCGTTGTTGTTGGACAGGCGGCTCATCCAGTCGGCGAGCTTGTTGGCAGGCACCGCCATAATGCCGGTGTTGCCTTCGGTGATGGCGCGCTGGGCTTCGCTGGCATCTTTGTGCTCGACGATTGCAGCAACCTTTCCGCTTGCGTCACGCACAATGCGACCGTAGCCGGTGGGGTCATCCAGCTCTACGGTGAGCAGGCCCATTTGGCCAGGCACCACGTGCTTGAGCAGGCGCTGCAGGGTGTCGACTTCGATCAGCGGCACGTCGCCGTAGAGGATCAGCACGGTGTCGGCGGTGATAAATGGCACGGCTTGCGCGGTGGCGTGGCCGGTGCCGAGTTGCTGGTCTTGCAATACGAAATTCAGGTCATCGGCCGCCAGGCGTTCACGCACCACATCGGCACCGTGGCCGATCACCACGTGGATGCGTTGTGGATCAAGTTGCCGGGCGCTGTGGATAACGTGGCCCAGCATGGAATTGCCGGCAACCGGGTGCAGCACCTTGGGCAGGGCCGAACGCATGCGGGTGCCCTGGCCTGCGGCGAGAATGACGATTTCAAGAGACATGAATGGCTACCAATCCTGGGCGGTCCGGCTTCAGACCAGAGAAGTGTTTTGCTGAAAAAGAAAAAGGGTAGCCGAGGCTACCCTTTTTAATCAATCGCGCTTGAAGCATGACGGCGTGGCCGCTTACTTCTTGCGGATCTGCTGGAGCGTGCGCAGCTGGGCTGCAGCCTCGGCCAGACGTACAGCAGCAGCGCTGTAGTCGAAGTCCGCACCCTTTTCGTTCAGGGCCTTCTCAGCAGCCTTGACGGCTTCCTGAGCGGAGGCTTCATCCAGGTCGCCAGCACGTTGCACGGTGTCGGCAAGTACCTTGACCATGTTCGGCTGAACCTCGAGGAAACCACCGGAGATGTAAAACACCTCCTTGTCCCCGCCTTGCTTGGTCAGAGTGATCGGACCTGGCTTCAAGCTGGTGATCAGCGGTGCGTGGCCCATGGCAATACCAAGGTCACCCAATTCGCCGTGTGCAATCACCATCTCTACCAGACCGGAGAAAATTTCCCCTTCCGCGCTGACGATATCGCAATGGACTGTCATAGCCATCTGATTGCCTCAACCTGATGAGCGCCCGTTTCCGGGCGCTTGGATTACAGTTTCTTGGCTTTCTCGATCGCTTCTTCGATGCCGCCGACCATGTAGAACGCTTGTTCTGGCAGGTGGTCGTAGTCACCGTTGAGGATGCCTTTGAAGCCAGCAATGGTGTCTTTCAGGGAAACGTATTTACCCGAGGCACCGGTGAAGACTTCAGCCACGAAGAACGGCTGCGACAAGAAACGCTGGATCTTACGAGCACGGTTTACCAACTGCTTGTCGGCTTCCGACAGCTCGTCCATACCCAGGATCGCAATGATGTCCTTCAGTTCTTTGTAACGCTGCAGCACGTACTGAACGCCGCGAGCGGTGTCGTAGTGCTCCTGGCCGATCACGTTCGGATCCAGCTGGCGCGAAGTCGAGTCGAGTGGATCGACCGCTGGGTAGATACCCAGGGAAGCGATGTCACGGGACAGTACGACGGTGGCGTCCAAGTGGGCGAAGGTGGTCGCAGGCGACGGGTCAGTCAAGTCATCCGCAGGTACGTATACCGCTTGGATCGAGGTGATCGAACCTTCTTTGGTCGAAGTGATACGTTCTTGCAGAACGCCCATCTCTTCGGCCAGGGTCGGCTGGTAACCTACTGCCGAAGGCATACGGCCCAGCAGTGCGGATACTTCAGTACCGGCCAAGGTGTAACGGTAGATGTTGTCGACGAACAGCAGAACGTCGTTACCTTCGTCACGGAACTTCTCGGCCATGGTCAGGCCAGTCAGTGCTACGCGCAGACGGTTTCCCGGCGGTTCGTTCATCTGACCGTAAACCAGTGCCACTTTGTCCAGAACGTTGGAGTCCTTCATCTCGTGGTAGAAGTCGTTACCCTCACGAGTACGCTCACCCACACCGGCGAACACGGAATAACCGCTGTGCTCGATGGCGATGTTACGGATCAGTTCCATCATGTTTACGGTCTTGCCTACACCGGCACCACCGAACAGACCCACTTTACCGCCTTTGGCGAACGGGCAAACCAGGTCGATAACCTTGATGCCGGTTTCCAGCAGGTCGTTGCCGCCAGCTTGCTCGGCGAACGACGGTGCAGCGCGGTGGATGCCCCAACGCTCGTCGGTGGCAATCGGGCCAGCTTCGTCGATCGGGTTGCCCAGTACGTCCATGATCCGGCCCAGGGTCGCTTTACCGACCGGTACGGAGATGGCTGCGCCAGAGTCGACAACGTCCAGACCGCGCTTCAAGCCTTCGGTGGAACCCATCGCAATGGTACGAACTACGCCGTCGCCCAGCTGCTGCTGAACTTCCAGGGTAGTTTCCGCGCCTTGTACTTTCAGCGCGTTGTAGATGCTCGGTACGCTGTCGCGTGGAAATTCCACGTCGATAACGGCGCCGATGATTTGAACGATACGTCCGCTACTCATAGCTGGATCCTCTGAATATTTGAACCGTTAAACCGCGGCAGCGCCGCCGACGATTTCCGAGATCTCTTGGGTGATCGCAGCCTGACGCGCCTTGTTGTAGATCAGCTGCAAATCGCTGATCAGATCACCGGCGTTATCGGTAGCGTTTTTCATCGCGATCATCCGCGCCGCTTGTTCAGCTGCGTTGTTCTCGACCACCGCCTGGTACACCTGCGACTCCACGTAGCGCACCATCAAGCCGTCAAGCAGCTCTTTGGCGTCTGGTTCGTAGAGGTAGTCCCAGTGGTGCTTGAGTTCCTGATCCGGAGTCGCCACCAGTGGAATCAATTGCTCCACGGTTGGCTGCTGGGTCATGGTGTTGATGAACTTGTTGGATACCACGGACAGGCGGTCAATCCGGCCTTCCAGGTACGCATCCAGCATCACCTTCACACTGCCGATCAAATCATTGATCGACGGCTCTTCACCCAGGTGGCTGATAGCTGCAACGACGTTACCGCCGAAGTTGCGGAAAAAGGCCGCACCCTTGCTACCAACAACACACAGATCGATCTCGACGCCCTTTTCGCGGTTTACCGCCATGTCCTTGACCAGGGCCTTGAACAGGTTGGTATTCAAACCACCGCACAAACCACGGTCACTGCTCACTACCACATAACCCACACGCTTAACTTCGCGGTCGATCATGAACGGGTGGCGGTATTCCGGGTTGGCGTTGGCCAAATGCCCAATTACCTGGCGGATACGCTCCGCATAAGGACGGCTAGCAGCCATGCGCATTTGTGCCTTGCGCATTTTGCTGACCGCCACTTTTTCCATGGCGCTGGTAATTTTTTGCGTGCTTTTGATGCTCGCAATCTTACTGCGAATCTCTTTTGCGCCTGCCATGTAACACCTATCAGGTTAGCAAGCGGGAGCCTTGCGGCTCCCGCTGCGGCTTACCAGGTTTGGGTGGCCTTGAACTTCTCGATACCGGCTTTCATGCCAGCGTCGATTTCGTCATTGAAGTCACCCTTCACGTTGATCTTGGCCAACAAGTCGGCGTGATCGCGGTTGAAGTAAGCAATCAGCGCTTGTTCGAAGCTGCCGACCTTGGTGATTTCGACGTCAGTCAGGAACCCACGCTCAGCGGCATACAGCGACAACGCCATGTCAGCGATCGACATTGGGGCGTATTGCTTCTGCTTCATCAGCTCGGTAACGCGCTGACCATGCTCAAGTTGCTTACGGGTCGCTTCGTCCAGATCAGAAGCGAACTGGGCAAATGCCGCCAGTTCACGGTACTGAGCCAGAGCGGTACGGATACCACCGGAGAGCTTCTTGATGATCTTGGTCTGAGCGGCACCGCCCACACGGGATACCGAAACACCGGCGTTCACTGCAGGGCGGATGCCCGAGTTGAACATGGCCGATTCCAGGAAGATCTGACCGTCGGTGATGGAAATCACGTTGGTCGGAACGAACGCGGAAACGTCGCCAGCCTGGGTTTCGATGATCGGCAGTGCGGTCAGGGAACCGGTTTTGCCGGTCACTGCGCCGTTGGTGAACTTCTCTACGTACTCTTCCGAAACGCGGGATGCGCGCTCCAGCAGACGGGAGTGGAGATAGAACACGTCGCCTGGGTAAGCTTCACGGCCTGGTGGACGGCGCAGCAGCAGGGAAATCTGGCGGTAAGCCACTGCTTGCTTGGACAGATCGTCATAAACGATCAGCGCGTCTTCACCGCGGTCGCGGAAGTATTCGCCCATGGTGCAACCGGAGTACGGTGCCAGGAATTGCAGCGCAGGAGATTCCGAAGCACTGGCAGCCACGATGATCGTGTTGGCCAGGGCGCCGTTTTCTTCCAGCTTGCGAACCACGTTGGCGATGGTCGATTGTTTCTGACCGATGGCTACGTAGACGCAGAAAATGCCGCTGTCTTTCTGGTTGATGATCGCGTCGATCGCCAGAGCGGTCTTACCGATCTGACGGTCACCGATGATCAGCTCACGCTGGCCACGGCCGACTGGGATCATGGCATCGACAGCCTTGTAGCCAGTCTGTACAGGCTGGTCTACCGACTTACGCCAGATCACGCCTGGAGCAACTTTCTCGACCGCGTCGGTCTCGGTGTTGCCCAGTGGACCTTTACCGTCAACAGGGTTACCCAGTGCGTCGACAACGCGACCCAGCAGTTCCTTACCAACAGGAACTTCCAGGATGCGGCCAGTGCACTTGGCGCTCATGCCTTCAGCCAGACTGGTGTACGCGCCCAATACAACGGCACCTACGGAGTCTTGCTCCAGGTTGAGGGCCATACCGTAGACGCCGCCCGGAAACTCGATCATCTCGCCGTACATGACGTCGGCCAGACCGTGAATCCGCACGATGCCGTCAGATACGCTGACGACAGTGCCTTCGTTACGGGCTTGGGAGGTCACATCGAGCTTGTCGATGCGGCCCTTGATAATTTCACTTATTTCGGAAGGATTGAGTTGCTGCATTGCTCTGCTGCCCCTTCAAACTCAAGATTTCAATGCTTCGGCAAGTTTCGCGATTTTGCCGCGAATCGAGCCATCGATAACCAGGTCGCCGGCACGGATAACAACACCACCGATCAGTGATGCGTCCTCCGAAGCTTGCAGGCGCACTTCCCGATTGAGTCGTGCACTGAGAACCTTGGCGAGTTTGTCTTGCTGTTCTTGGTTCAATGCAAAAGCACTGGTCACTTCAACGTCTACCGACTTCTCTTCTTCGGCCTTGTACAGGTCGAACAGAGCGGCGATCTCCGGCAACAGCGGGAGACGGTCGTTTTCGGCAACGACATTGATGAAGTTCTGTGCCTTCACATCAAACTTGTCGCCGCACACTTCAATAAAAGTGGCGGCCTTGTCTGCGCTCGTCAGGCGCGGGGCCTTGAGCACGCGCTGCATGGTGTCGTCTTGCGACACCGCTGCTGCCAGGCCGAGCATGGCTGACCAAGAGGCCAGCTGCTGGTGGGCCTGGGCGTGCTCGAAGGCTGCCTTGGCGTAAGGTCGGGCCAACGTGGTCAGTTCTGCCATGATCGCCCTCGCTTAAATTTCAGCAGCCAGTTTGTTAACCAGCTCCGCGTGCGCGTTTTGATCGATTGTGGCACCGAGGATCTTCTCAGCACCGCCGACCGCCAGAGCACCCAGTTGGGCACGCAGCGCGTCTTTGACGCCGTTCAGTTCCTGTTCGATCTCGGCATGAGCCGAAGCCTTCACACGGTCAGCTTCGACGCGGGCTTTTTCAACAGCCTCTTCGACGATCTGGTTACCGCGTTTCTTGGCTTGCTCAATGATTTCAGCTGCCTGTGCCTTAGCTTCGCGCAGTTGATGACCCGCTTTCTCTTGGGCCAACTCCAGGTCGCGAGCTGCACGGGTGGCAGCGTCCAAACCGTCCGCGATCTTCTTCTGACGTTCGTGCAAAGCCGCGATGACCGGAGGCCACACGAACTTCATGCAAAACACTACAAAAATGAAGAACGCAACGGATTGGCCAATCAGGGTTGCATTAATGTTCACGCCAACACCTCGCTCATTCGTTGTCCATCACCCCAATCACTCGAAAAGTCGAGTGATTAGCCAGCGAGTTGACCAACGAAGGGGTTCGCGAAGGTGAAGAACAGAGCGATACCAACGCCGATCATGGTCACGGCGTCGAGCAGGCCGGCGACGATGAACATTTTAACTTGCAGCATTGGGACCATTTCTGGCTGACGCGCTGCGCCTTCCAGGAATTTGCCGCCCAGCAGGCCGAAACCAATGGCAGTACCCAGGGCGCCCAGGCCGATCAACAGTGCAACAGCGATAGCGGTTAGACCAACTACAGTTTCCATCTTTCCTCCCGACTTTTACGTCGTATGGTTTAGGTTTTTTAGATTTTAAAGCGGTAAAACAAATCGTTTCATAGCCCTGTTGGGCCACCTTCCCGTTTCACCGGGAAGGACATCAGACTAGTCGAGACTGGTCTTAATGGTTCTCTTCGTGCGCCATCGACAGGTAGACGATGGTCAGCATCATGAAGATGAAGGCCTGCAGGGTGATGATCAGGATGTGGAACACAGCCCACGCCCACTGCAGAACTACGCCCAGGCCGCTAAGCCAGAGCAGGCCGCTGCCGAACATCACAGCGATCAGGATGAACACCAGCTCGCCGGCATACATGTTGCCGAACAGTCGCAGGGCCAGGGAGATCGGCTTGGCGACCAGGGTCACGAACTCCAGCAGGAAGTTCACCGGAATCAGCAGGGCTTGAACGAAGATGTTCTTGCTGCCGAACGGGTGCAGGGTCAGTTCGCCGATGAAGCCGCCGATGCCCTTGACCTTGATGCTGTAGAAAATGATCAACGCGAACACCGACAGGGCCATGCCCAGGGTGGCGTTAGGGTCCGTGGTGGAAACCGCACGGAATGGAATGTGGTGATCGCCGGAGATCAGGATGGCCAGCTGAGGAATCCAGTCGACCGGTACCAGGTCGACGGCGTTCATCAGGAACACCCAGACGAAGATGGTCAGTGCCAGCGGTGCAATCACCGGGCTACGGCCATGGAAGCTGTCTTTCACGCTGCCATCGACGAATTCGACCAATACTTCAACGAAGTTCTGCAAAGCACCTGGCTGACCGGAAGTCGCCTTCTTTGCCGCCATGCGGAAAATCAGGACGAAGATCAGACCCAATGCGACCGACCAGCCCAGAGTATCCAGGTGGAAAGCCCAGAAACCCATTTCTTTGGCTTCTGCTGCGGAGTGGGCAAAGCCCCAGCCGCCATTGGGTAGCTGACCGAAGGTCAGGTTCTGCAAGTGGTGCTGGATATAGCCCGAAGCGGTTGTTTCTGCCATGGTTGCCTCAAACGCCCTAAGGTCTCGAAAGTCTTGTTTTCATTAGCAGGGGAGCGAACCAGCTGACCAGTTGGGTCAACACGAAGACGCCGAATACAGCCAGCGGCGCCAATGGCTTCACACCTGCAAAGGTCAGTGCAAACAGCACTGCCGTCAAAATCAGTTTCCCCGCCTCGCCGGCATAAAAGGACCGGACGATAGCCTGGGCTGCTCGGGCGCCGGAAAACCGAAAGGCCCTGTGAGCAAAATACATATTGGGCAGCAAGGCTATCAGGCCTCCGCAGAGTCCTGAATATCCGGCAACGACTCCATGCCAATACCAAAGCGCCAATGCGGCGATCAGCAAAATGACAAATTGAGCCAATAAAACCGGAAAAACGGCCAAGCGATGGAACGGCAACGTGTTTGGCGTGCGGGTTTCCATCACTCTTGCTCCTCAATGGTCGGCTGCCGGAAATCAATAACTTGGCATAATTTGTGCCGACAAAATGCGCGCAGAGTATAGGGGCGGTTCAGCCCCTATTCAACTGTCGGGTAGTGTTTTCCGATCGCGCGCTACATAAGCAAATGTTTCAGCGGATGTGGGCAAGGACGCCCTGAAGCTCATCGAGTGAGTTATATCCGATCACCAATTGCCCTTTGCCTTTCTTGCCATGGCGAATTTGCACCGCAGAGCCCAGGCGCTCGGCCAGGCGCTGCTCGAGGCGCGCGATATCCGGATCAGGTTTGGCTGTTTCGACCGGTGCAGGTTTGCCGCTGAGCCACTGGCGAACCAGGGCTTCGGTCTGACGAACGGTGAGCCCCCGTGCGACAACGTGTCGCGCCCCTTCAACCTGTTGATTTTCGGGCAAACCGAGCAAAGCACGGGCGTGGCCCATTTCCAGGTCGCCGTGGGACAACATGGTCTTGATGACTTCCGGCAGAGCGATCAGGCGCAGCAGGTTGGACACCGTCACGCGGGATTTACCCACCGCCTCGGCCACTTGCTGCTGAGTCAGCTGGAATTCCTGCTGCAGACGCTGCAACGCAATCGCTTCTTCGATCGGGTTGAGGTCTTCGCGCTGGATGTTCTCGATCAATGCCATAGCGATGGCGGTTTCATCCGGCACGTCGCGCACCATGGCCGGGATGGTTTCCTTGCCGGCCTGCTGGCTGGCGCGCCAGCGGCGTTCACCGGCGATGATCTCGAAGCGCCCACCACCGATTGGGCGTACCACGATTGGCTGCATCACGCCCTGGGCCTTGATCGAATTGGCCAGTTCCTCCAGCGCCTGGGGGTCCATGTCTCGGCGTGGCTGATATTTGCCACGCTGGATCAGGTCCAGGGGCAGGTGCTGCAACTCGCGCTCGTCGGCCTGTACCGCTTGTTCTTCAAGCGACGTGACGGTCGGACCACTCAGCAGTGCATCCAGTCCACGTCCGAGACCTCGTTTCTTGACGGCCATGGGGATTCCTTAAGTTGGCTGGGCAGCAGCGGTGCGTGAGTTGCGGCGTTGACGACGAACCATCTCGCCGGCAAGGGCCAGGTAGGCCAGTGCGCCACGGGATTGTTTGTCATACGCCAGCGCCGGCATGCCGTAACTGGGCGCTTCGGCCAAACGGATGTTGCGTGGGATCACCGTGTCGTACAACTGGTCGCCAAAGTGTTCCTTGAGCTGCGCCGACACATCGTTCATCAGGCTCAGGCGCGGATCGAACATGGTGCGCAAAAGACCTTCGATCTGCAGGTTCGGGTTGAGCAACTCGGCGATACGCTTGATGTTATCCACAAGGTCGCTCAGACCTTCCAGTGCGTAGTACTCGCACTGCATGGGGATAATCACCCCATCGGCGGCCACCAATGCATTAAGCGTGAGCATCGACAGCGACGGCGGGCAGTCGATCAAAATGTAATCGTAATTCTCGCGGATCGGCGCCAAAGCGCTGCGCAGACGGCTTTCTTTCATCTGCATTTCCAGCAGCACCACTTCCGCCGCGGTCAAGTCGCGGTTGGCCGGCAGCAGTTGATAACCACCGTGTTCGGAGAAGTGCATGGCCTGGGCCAGGTCGCACTCGCCAATCAGCAAGTCGTAGACCGAGTTTTCCAGGCCGTGTTTATCCACACCGCTACCCATGGTGGCGTTGCCCTGTGGATCAAGATCGATCAACAGCACCCGGCGCTTGGTAGCGACCAGGGATGCTGCGAGGTTGATACAGGTGGTGGTTTTGCCCACGCCACCTTTCTGGTTCGCTATCGCGAATACCTTAGCCATTCTTGCTTGTGTTCCCAATCATGCCGTGCGGCGCAGTATCAGCAGATGGCGTTGGCCTTGGCAACCGGGTACGGCCAAGGCGTGTTCGCTATCGAGGTGGAAGTCTGCCGGCAATGCTAACAGCTCATCGCTTGGATGGACGCCCTTCATTGCCAGCCAGCGGGTGTCGCGGTCGCCCAGGTGGCGAGTCCAGTTGCTGAAGTTCTCCATGCTGCTGAACGCCCGGGAAACAATTCCGTTGAAAGGCTGTTCAGGCGTGAAGGCTTCGACGCGACTGTGGATAACTTGCAGGTTATCCAGCTTGAGTTCGAGTTTGACCTGGGTCAGGAAGCGGGTTTTCTTGCCGTTGCTGTCCAGGCAAGTCACTTGGGACTCGGGAAACAGGATCGCCAGTGGAATACCCGGCATGCCGCCGCCACTGCCCACGTCGAGCCAGCGGCCGTTTTCGATGAATGGCATCACGCTCAAACTGTCGAGCAAGTGGCGGGACACCATTTCGTCCGGATCACGCACGGCAGTCAGGTTGTAAGCCTTGTTCCACTTGATCAACAGGGCCAGGTAACCCAGCAGCAGTTCGTGCTGGGCTGCAGTCAGGTCAACGCCCAACTGGCGCGCACCTGTGGATAACTCTTCGGCGTGTTGCGAGGTGACCAACGAACTCAAGCGCTTTGCTCCAACTGACGGCCCGCGCCGCGTTTTTTCAAATGAATCATCAATAGCGAAATGGCTGCCGGGGTGACGCCGGGAATACGTGAAGCCTGGCCCAGTGTCTCTGGACGAGTTATCCCCAGCTTGCTTTGAATCTCTTTCGACAACCCGGAAATCCCGGTGTAGTCGATATCCGCAGGCAGCTTGGTGTCTTCACTGGCGCGCAGACGAGCAATCTCATCCTGTTGGCGATCAATGTAACCGGCGTATTTGGTCTTGATTTCGACCTGTTCCGCGACCTGTGGATCTTGCGCGCCATTGCCTGTCACTTCGACCAGACCAGCGTAGTCGATTTCCGGACGAGACAGCAGGTTCAGCAAGTTGTATTCGTGAGTCAGCGGCGTGCCGAATTTTTCGGCGATCGCATCGCCCTGCTCCGTACCGGGGCGAACCCAGGTGCTTTTCAAGCGTTGCTCTTCCAGCTCGATGCTTTCGCGCTTTTTGCAGAAGGCAGCCCAACGCACGTCGTCGACCAAGCCCAACTCGCGACCTTTTTCGGTCAAACGCAGGTCGGCGTTGTCTTCGCGCAGGATCAGACGGTATTCCGCCCGCGAAGTGAACATCCGATACGGTTCCTGGGTACCCAGAGTAATCAGGTCGTCGACCAACACGCCGATGTACGCTTCATCGCGACGCGGGCACCAGCTGTCTTTGCCCTGGGCGCGCAATGCTGCGTTGGTCCCGGCCAGCAAACCTTGGGCGCCGGCTTCTTCGTAACCGGTGGTGCCGTTGATTTGCCCAGCGAAGAACAGGCCGCCGATCACTTTGGTTTCCAGGCTGTACTTCAGGTCACGCGGGTCGAAGTAGTCGTATTCGATGGCATAGCCCGGGCGCACGATGTGGGCATTTTCCATACCGCGAATCGACTGCACGATCTGGATTTGCACGTCAAACGGCAAGGAAGTGGAAATCCCGTTCGGGTACAGCTCGTGGGTGGTCAAGCCTTCGGGCTCGATGAAGACCTGGTGGCTTTGCTTGTCGGCAAAGCGGTGGATCTTGTCTTCAATCGACGGACAATAGCGTGGACCAATACCTTCGATCACCCCGGAATACATCGGCGAACGGTCGAGGTTCGCAGCAATGATTTCGTGGGTGCGGGCGTTGGTGTGGGTAATCCAGCAGCTGACTTGTTTCGGATGCTGCTCTTTGGACCCCATGAACGACATCACGGGGATAGGCGTATCACCGGCTTGCTCGGTCATTACCGAGAAATCCACAGAACGCCCGTCAATACGCGGCGGGGTCCCGGTTTTCAGGCGGCCGACACGCAGCGGCAATTCACGCAGGCGTTTTGCCAGGGCAATCGAGGGCGGATCACCAGCGCGGCCGCCGGAATAGTTCTGCATGCCGATGTGGATAAGTCCGCCGAGGAACGTACCGGTGGTCAATACCACGGATTCCGCGAAGAAACGCAGGCCCATCTGGGTCACAACACCGCGCACCTGATCCTGTTCGACGATCAGGTCATCGGCGGCCTGTTGAAATATCCACAGGTTCGGCTGGTTTTCCAGGGTTTCGCGGACCGCGGCCTTGTACAGGATACGGTCGGCTTGAGCCCGAGTCGCGCGCACGGCCGGGCCTTTGCGGCTGTTCAGCACGCGAAATTGAATACCACCCTTGTCGGTAGCCATGGCCATCACGCCGCCGAGGGCGTCGATTTCTTTGACCAAATGGCTTTTGCCGATCCCACCAATGGCGGGGTTGCAACTCATCGCACCGAGGGTTTCCACGTTATGCGTCAGCAACAGGGTTTTTACGCCCATGCGTGCTGACGCCAGTGCTGCCTCGGTACCGGCATGACCGCCGCCGATGACGATCACTTCAAAACGGGAAGGGAAATCCACCACGCACCTCGTGCCTGCTTATGTAGGTAATCAGGAATTGTTTGTTGAAAGGGTTTTAGAGCTTTGGCGGCAAGTATAGGGACTTAGCCCTTCCTAAAGAACCCTTTGCACAAAATTTAACCAGCTGTGGATGAATCACAGACAATAGAAATTAAAAGAGAGAAATTTATTAAATCTTTGTTTTTATGTTTATTTCTACTGACCTACATTTCTGTGGATAGATTTACACAGCCCTTTATTTACGTGGTGTACAGCGATTCAAAAGTCTGTGGTCATGTGCCAATGAGGCCCTTGGATAAGTGCTCTAAGCCTGTGGATGAAAGAGGTGGTTATCCACAGTCGGGTTTTTACTCAGGTTTCAGGCCCTGTTATCAACTGGGCACAGAGGCGGTTATTCACAGGGCTTAATCCACAGAAATTCACTTCCTGGGCCAAATGGCGTCCACGCGAATGCCTCCAAAGTCTTGGTGACGGAAGGAAAATTCGGGAGGTGTCGGGCGAAAGGGGGAGAACAGACAGGCACGAATGGCCTGTCTGTGGATAACGAAAGGTTATTTACCGATGCAAAAGCTGGAAAAGATTCGTCCGAGCAAGTCATCAGAGCTGAATGCCCCGGTGATTTCCCCCAACAGTTGCTGTGCTTGACGCAGATCCTCGGCCAACAGCTCTCCAGCACCTGCCAGGGTCAGCTGCGCCCGACCGTGCTCCAACGCCGCGCTGGCGTGTCGCAGGGCTTCCAGGTGCCTACGGCGTGCACTGAAGCTGCTCTCCGAGGTCTGCTCGTATCCCATGCAGGCCTTGAGGTGCTCACGGAGCAATTCCAGGCCTTCGCCGGCCGCCTTGGCACTCAAGCTGATGGTGACATGCCCGTCCGCACTGGTTTCCATCGCGATGGCTTCACCGGTCAGGTCCGCCTTGTTGCGGATCAAGGTGACTTTGGCCGGGTCCGGCCTTTGCTCAAGAAATTCCGGCCACAATGCAAAGGGATCTACAGCCTCAGGCGCCGTGGCATCCACCACCAACAGCACGCGATCCGCTTCACCGATTGCCTTGAGCGCACGCTCCACACCAATTTTTTCCACCTGGTCATCGGTATCGCGCAAGCCGGCCGTGTCGACCACGTGCAGTGGCATGCCATCAATGTGGATATGTTCACGCAGGACGTCCCGTGTGGTGCCGGCAATCTCGGTAACGATCGCCGCTTCACGGCCCGCCAACGCGTTCAGCAGGCTGGATTTGCCCGCATTCGGCCTGCCGGCAATTACTACCGTCATGCCGTCACGCAACAGCGCTCCTTGGCCCGCTTCACGCAGGACGGTGGATAACTCGTCGCGAACCTTGTCCAGCATCGCCAGAACGTGACCATCGGCAAGAAAGTCGATTTCTTCTTCAGGGAAATCAATGGCCGCTTCCACATAGATGCGCAGGCTGATCAGTTGCTCGGTCAGGTTATGCACACGCAGGGAAAACGCGCCCTGCAGCGAGCGCAACGCATTGCGCGCTGCCTGTGAAGAACTGGCCTCGATCAAGTCGGCAATTGCTTCGGCCTGGGCCAGATCAAGCTTGTCATTCAGGAACGCCCGCTCGCTGAATTCCCCGGGCCGTGCCAGGCGGCAACCCAATTGCAGGCAGCGCTGCAGCAGCATATCCAGCACCACCGGGCCGCCATGGCCCTGCAGTTCCAGGACATCTTCACCGGTAAACGAGTTCGGCCCCGGGAAATACAGGGCCAGGCCCTCGTCTAATACGCTTTTGTCAGCATCCAGGAAAGGGCCGTAATGGGCATAGCGCGGCTTCAGCTCGCGGCCACTGATGGCCTGGGCCGCCACGCCTGCAAGCGGCCCGGAAATTCGAACGATACCGACACCGCCGCGACCTTGAGCGGTAGCGACAGCAGCGATGGTTTCACGAGGAGCGCTCATCAGCAGGTTCCAGAACAAAAGTGACGGAAAGCAAAACGCCCCACTAGGGGGCGTCTTGAGTGGTTATCCACAGAGTAATTTACGCCGCAGCTTTTTTGGTAGCCGCTTCGATTTTACGTGTGATGTACCACTGTTGAGAGATCGACAACACGTTGTTGACCACCCAGTACAGCACCAGACCAGCAGGGAACCACAGGAAGAAGAAGGTGAAGATGATTGGCATCATTTTCATGACCTTGGCCTGCATCGGATCCGGTGGAGTCGGGTTCAGTCGCTGCTGGATGAACATGGTCGCGCCCATGATGATCGGCAGGATAAAGAACGGGTCTTTGATCGACAGGTCAGTTATCCACAGCATGAACGGAGCCTGGCGCATTTCTACGCTTTCCAGGAGTACCCAGTACAGCGAGAGGAACACCGGCATCTGTACGAGAATCGGCAAGCAACCGCCCAACGGGTTGATCTTCTCTTTCTTGTACAGCTCCATCATGGCCTGGGACATTTTCTGCCGGTCATCACCATGTTGTTCTTTCAGAGCCGCCAGTTTCGGAGCCACGGCACGCATGCGCGCCATCGACTTGTAGCTGGCTGCCGACAGCGGGAAGAAGATCCCTTTGATCAGCATGGTCAGGAAGATGATCGAGAAGCCCCAGTTACCCACAATGCTGTGGATATGTTGCAGCAACCAGAAGATCGGCTGGGCAATGAACCACAGGATGCCGTAGTCCACAGTCAGTTCCAGGCCTGGGGACAACTCCTTGAGTACTGCCTGGCTTTTCGGGCCGGCGTACAGGGTAGCGCTGGTTTCAGCCTTGGCGCCTGGTGCCACGGTCAACGCCGGGCCAGTAAAACCAATGATGTAGTTGCCTTGGCTGTCTTTGCGGGTTTGCACCAGATTGGCTTCACCCTTGTTCGGGATCCAAGCGGTCACGAAGTAGTGTTGCAACCAGGCAACCCAGCCACCTTGCACGGTTTCTTTCAGCGCGCCCTTGTCGATATCTTTCATCGACACTTTTTTGTACGGCTCGCTACTTGTCCACAGGGCGGCGCCCAAGTAAGTCGCGGTGCCGGTGGCAGTGCTGGAAGAAGGATCGGCGCTGTTGTCACGCTTCAATTGGGCAAACAGGTTGCCGGTCCATGCCTTGTCGCTTTCGTTGTCGATCAGGTAAGTGACCTTCAAGTCGTACAAACCACGGGTGAAGCTGAAACGCTTGATGTAATTGACGCCGTCGAGGCTGAATTTCAGGTCGACGTTCAACTGGTTCTGGCCATCAGCCAGTTGGTAAGTCTTCTGTTCGGTCGAATAAACCGGACGACCGGTCGCACGTGCATCCGGACCGTTGGTGCCGGTCAGGCCACTTTGTGCCAGATAAATACGTTCGCCACCGTTATCGAACAGTTGGAACGGAACATCCGGGTGATCCTGACGACGTGGATACAGCGGCAGCTTCAGCTGGGCGATATCACCACCTTGTGGGTCGATTGCCAGGTCGAGCACATCCGTTTTTACGTGGATGAGGTCTTTATTGGTGATAACCGGCGTTTCAACTGGGGTGCTGGTATCGGCATTCGCGCTGGGTACATCGGCACTGGCGGAAGCATTGTTACCCAACGGGGTGTCCGGAATAGCCGGCGCAGCCTGATTGGTAGCAACATTCTGAGTCGGCAGGGCAGCCTGGCCATAGTCCTGGTTCCAATTAAGAACCATGACGTAGGACACGATTGCCAGGGCGACGATCAGGATCGTGCGTTTAATATCCATGATTACTCGGCCATCGAAGAAGAACGGGAGGTAGGGATAGGTGGAACCGGGTCATAACCACCGGGATTCCACGGATGACAGCGACCTAAACGACGAAAGGTCAGCCAGCCACCGCGCAGAAGACCATGATTTTCTATGGCCTCTAACGCGTAGCAAGAACAACTGGGGTAGAAACGACAGTGGTTGGCCATCAGAGGACTAATGGCGTAGCGATAAAACTGGATCGGAACGAGGGCCAGTTTACGCATCAAGGCTGTCTACCCCTACAGTTTCGGTGCTGACTGCTGGTGCTGGCTTGTGGGTACGCGCCAAACGTTTCCAGAGCTTGCCGAAATGCTGAATCAATTCGGGGTTTTCTACATCCCCCAAGCCTTTGCGCGCGACGATAACAATATCCCAACCAACCAGAGTGTCCTGGTGGAGGCGAAACGATTCGCGCATCAGACGCTTGAGGCGATTGCGCTCAACGGAGAGCTTTACGCTCTTCTTGCCAATCACCAACCCGAGACGGGGGTGATCAAGATCGTTGTTACGCGCAAGGAGCAGGAGATTTTTCCCCGGAACCTTGCCGGTGGGGGAGTCAAAGACTGCCTTGAAGTGCCGGGGGGTTAGCAGACGCTTTTCCCGACTGAAGTCCTGACTCACCACCAGTACCGGATTATCAAACTGCCAGACGCGCACGACCTTTGGCGCGGCGACGCGACAGGACTGCACGGCCGTTCTTGGTAGCCATGCGAGCACGGAAACCGTGGGTACGGGCGCGTTTGATGGTGCTTGGTTGGAAAGTACGTTTCATGGCGTTGTTACCTGGTTCGTCCACAACGGGCCGGAATGGCCCCCGTTTTAAGAGACCGGCGATTCTAGAGAAAGCAAGCCTCTAGGTCAATTTCCAACCAGCTTTTCCTTTAATTAGATCTCTAACGGTCAGGAAGCTCTTTTCTGTGTGCCTGCCTTTCATGTGCTTGGGCATAGATATAAAAATAAAGAAGGAAGTTATTTAAAGCTTTTCTGTAAAGCTTATAAAAGCTAGAGAACAGATCGTCTGTGGATAACTGCATTGAGGCTAGATTCTACGTGCTGTACAGAGAATGACAACTACGGGGGAAAACGGTGCTCTCCCTGTGCTGCGCTGTCGGATAAGCTGTGGGTGAAACAGGTTGTTATCCACAGGCCAGTTACCCACAGACTTTCGACCCCACTTGTACAACGAGCTCAGGCGCGCTTATCCACAGAGCTTATGCACAGACCATTGGTCGTATTTTTTGTGGTTAAGGCATTGATTTTGGGTGTGCTGTGAGCAACCTACATGTGGATAAGTGGGCGTCTCGCCGCTACAATGGCGGCTGTTTTTGCCTCACCGGCTTTCAACTTAGGGGATATCCGTGTCAGTGGAACTTTGGCAGCAGTGCGTGGAGCTTTTGCGCGATGAGCTGCCTGCCCAGCAATTCAACACCTGGATCCGTCCGCTACAGGTCGAAGCCGAAGGCGACGAGTTGCGTGTCTACGCGCCGAATCGTTTTGTTCTCGACTGGGTCAACGAGAAGTACCTGAGCCGCGTTCTCGAATTGCTCGACGAACATGGCAACGGACTCGCGCCTGCGCTTTCCTTATTAATAGGCAGCAAACGTAGTTCCGCACCTCGCGCCGCACCCAATGCACCGCTGGCTGCTGCTGCATCGCAAGCCCAGGTAGCGACCGCTCCGGTTGCCACCCCGCCTGCCCCGGCACCTGCGGCGTCAAAATCTGCTGCGCAGAAGAATGCTCCAGAGCACGAAGAGCCGTCCCGCGACAGCTTTGACCCGATGGCCGGCGCCAGCTCACAACAGGCCCCGGTGCGTGCCGAACAACGCACTGTCCAAGTCGAAGGCGCGCTCAAGCACACCAGCTATCTGAATCGCACCTTTACCTTTGAGAATTTCGTCGAAGGTAAATCCAACCAGTTGGCCCGCGCGGCTGCCTGGCAAGTCGCCGACAACCCCAAGCACGGTTACAACCCGCTCTTCCTTTATGGCGGCGTAGGCTTGGGTAAGACGCACTTGATGCACGCTGTGGGTAACCACCTATTAAAGAAGAACCCGAATGCCAAGGTCGTGTACCTGCACTCGGAGCGCTTCGTGGCTGACATGGTCAAGGCCTTGCAGCTCAACGCAATCAACGAGTTCAAGCGGTTCTACCGCTCCGTTGATGCCTTGCTGATCGATGACATTCAATTCTTTGCGCGCAAGGAACGTTCCCAGGAAGAGTTCTTCCATACCTTCAACGCCCTGCTCGAAGGTGGCCAGCAGGTCATCTTGACCAGTGACCGGTACCCGAAGGAAATCGAAGGCCTGGAAGAACGCTTGAAATCCCGTTTCGGTTGGGGCCTGACCGTTGCGGTCGAGCCGCCAGAATTGGAAACCCGCGTTGCGATCCTGATGAAGAAGGCCGACCAGGCCAAAGTCGATCTGCCACACGATGCGGCATTCTTCATTGCCCAACGCATTCGCTCCAACGTGCGTGAACTGGAAGGCGCGCTCAAGCGCGTCATCGCTCACTCGCACTTCATGGGCCGCGACATCACCATCGAGCTGATTCGCGAATCCCTGAAAGACTTGTTGGCGCTGCAAGACAAGCTGGTGAGTGTGGATAACATCCAGCGCACCGTGGCCGAATACTACAAGATCAAGATTTCCGACCTGCTGTCCAAGCGCCGCTCGCGCTCGGTCGCACGTCCTCGTCAGGTGGCCATGGCACTCTCCAAAGAGCTGACCAACCACAGCCTGCCGGAAATCGGTGATGTGTTTGGCGGTCGCGATCACACCACGGTCTTGCACGCGTGCCGCAAGATCAACGAACTTAAGGAATCCGACGCGGATATTCGCGAGGACTACAAGAACCTGCTGCGTACACTGACTACTTGATGACACCAGCGCAGCTTATTAAGGCAAGGGACTAGACCATGCATTTCACCATTCAACGCGAAGCCCTGTTGAAACCCCTGCAACTGGTCGCAGGCGTCGTCGAGCGCCGACAGACCTTGCCGGTGCTCTCCAACGTATTGCTGGTGGTCGAAGGCCAGCAACTGTCCCTGACCGGTACCGACTTGGAAGTCGAGCTGGTCGGTCGTGTACAGCTGGAAGAACCCGCCGAACCTGGCGAGATCACCGTACCGGCGCGCAAGCTGATGGATATCTGCAAGAGCTTGCCGAACGATGCGCTGATCGACATCAAGGTCGATGAAGCCAAATTGGTCGTCAAGGCCGGTCGCAGCCGCTTCACCTTGTCCACGCTGCCAGCCAACGATTTCCCGACGGTGGAAGAAGGCCCAGGCTCGCTGACGTGCAGCCTGGAGCAAAGCAAGCTGCGTCGTTTGATCGAACGCACCAGCTTCGCGATGGCCCAGCAGGACGTGCGTTACTACCTCAATGGCATGCTGCTGGAAGTGTCCGAAGGCATTATCCGCGCTGTGGCTACAGACGGCCACCGCCTGGCGATGTGCTCGATGCGCGCTGACATTGGTCAGCCTGACCGCCACCAGGTCATCGTGCCGCGTAAAGGTATCCTGGAGCTGGCTCGCTTGCTCACTGAACCAGAAGGCATTGTCAGCATCGTGCTGGGCCAGCACCACATCCGCGCAACCACCGGCGAGTTCACCTTCACTTCCAAGCTGGTCGACGGCAAGTTCCCGGACTACGAGCGCGTTCTGCCTAAAGGCGGTGACAAGCTGGTACTCGGTGATCGCCAAGCCCTGCGTGAAGCGTTCAGCCGTACTGCGATCCTGTCGAACGAGAAGTACCGAGGTATCCGCCTGCAACTGGCCAATGGTCAGTTGAAAATCCAGGCCAACAACCCGGAGCAGGAAGAAGCGGAAGAAGAAGTGGGCGTCGACTACAACGGCGGTTCACTGGAAATCGGCTTCAACGTGAGCTACTTGCTCGACGTGCTGGGTGTGATGACCACCGAACAGGTTCGCCTCATTTTGTCCGACTCCAACAGCAGTGCCCTGGTGCAAGAATCTGATAACGACGACTCGGCTTACGTTGTCATGCCGATGCGCCTGTAATCATGCCCAGCAGAAGCTAGATGTCCCTCAGTCGCGTCTCGGTCACCGCGGTGCGCAATTTGCACCCGGTGACCTTCTCCCCCTCCCCCCGCATCAACATCCTCCACGGTGCCAACGGCAGTGGCAAAACCAGCGTGCTGGAAGCCATTCACCTGCTGGGGCTTGCTCGTTCCTTTCGCAGTGCTCGCCTGTTACCGGTGATTCAGTACGAACAATTGGCGTGCACAGTGTTTGGCCAGGTTGAACTGGCTGAAGGTGGGCACAGCGCCCTGGGGATATCCCGTGATCGTGGCGGGGAGTTTCAGATTCGTATCGATGGTCAAAACGCGCGCAGTGCGGCGCAGTTGGCAGAAATCCTGCCTTTGCAATTGATCAACCCCGACAGCTTCCGGTTGTTGGAAGGCGCCCCAAAAATCCGCAGACAATTCCTCGATTGGGGAGTGTTCCACGTGGAACCGCGTTTCATGGCCACTTGGCAGCGCCTGCAGAAGGCCCTGCGGCAGCGGAACTCATGGCTGCGGCATGGTACACTTGACGCCGCTTCGCAAGCGGCCTGGGACCGGGAACTGTGCCTGGCCAGCGATGAAATAGATGAATACCGACGCGCCTATATCAAAGCCTTGAAACCAGTCTTTGAGCAGACCTTGAGTGAGCTATTGGATCTCGAGGGGCTGACGCTGAGCTACTACCGTGGTTGGGACAAAGAGCGTGAACTGAGTGCGGTGCTCGCCACGTCCCTGCAACGGGATCAGCAAATTGGCCACACCCAGGCCGGACCCCAACGGGCTGACTTGCGCCTTAGACTAGGCGCACACAATGCCGCGGATATCTTGTCCCGTGGCCAGCAGAAGTTGGTGGTGTGTGCACTGCGTATTGCCCAGGGCCACCTGGTTAGCCAGGCTCGGCGCGGTCAATGTATTTATCTGGTGGATGACTTGCCGTCAGAACTCGACGAGCAACACCGCCGTGCGTTATGCCGCTTGTTGGAAGACTTACGCTGCCAGGTGTTTATCACCTGTGTAGACCACGAATTATTGAGGGAAGGCTGGCAGACGGAAACGCCAGTCGCTTTGTTCCACGTGGAACAGGGCCGTATCACCCAGACCCACGACCATCGGGAGTGAAGGCATGAGCGAAGAAAACACGTACGACTCGACCAGCATTAAAGTGCTGAAAGGTTTGGATGCCGTACGCAAACGTCCCGGTATGTACATCGGCGACACCGATGATGGTAGCGGTCTGCACCACATGGTGTTCGAGGTGGTCGATAACTCGATCGACGAAGCTCTGGCCGGTTACTGCGACGATATCAGCATCATCATCCACCCGGACGAGTCCATCACCGTGCGTGACAACGGTCGTGGCATTCCGGTAGACGTGCACAAAGAAGAAGGCGTTTCGGCGGCAGAGGTCATCATGACCGTGCTCCACGCCGGCGGTAAGTTCGACGATAACTCCTATAAAGTTTCCGGTGGTTTGCACGGTGTAGGTGTTTCGGTAGTAAACGCCCTCTCCGAAGAACTGGTGTTGACTGTTCGCCGCAGCGGCAAGATCTGGGAACAGACCTACGTGCACGGTGTGCCCCAAGCACCGATGGCCATCGTGGGCGACAGTGAAACCACCGGTACCCAGATTCACTTCAAGGCCTCCAGCGAGACCTTTAAGAATATCCATTTCAGCTGGGACATCCTGGCCAAGCGTATTCGTGAGCTGTCCTTCCTGAACTCCGGTGTGGGTATCGTCCTTAAAGACGAGCGCAGCGGTAAGGAAGAGCTGTTCAAGTACGAAGGTGGCCTGCGTGCGTTCGTTGAATACCTGAACACCAACAAGACTGCGGTCAACCAGGTATTCCACTTCAACATCCAGCGTGAAGACGGCATCGGCGTTGAAATCGCTCTGCAGTGGAACGACAGCTTCAACGAGAACCTGTTGTGCTTCACCAACAACATTCCGCAGCGCGATGGCGGTACTCACCTGGTGGGTTTCCGTTCCGCTCTGACGCGTAACCTGAACACTTACATCGAAGCCGAAGGCCTGGCCAAGAAGCATAAAGTTGCCACCACCGGTGACGATGCCCGCGAAGGCCTGACCGCGATTATCTCGGTTAAAGTACCGGACCCCAAGTTCAGCTCCCAGACCAAAGACAAGCTGGTGTCTTCCGAAGTGAAGACCGCAGTGGAACAAGAGATGGGCAAGTACTTCTCTGACTTCCTGCTGGAGAACCCGAACGAAGCCAAGCTGGTTGTCGGCAAGATGATCGATGCGGCACGTGCTCGTGAGGCGGCGCGTAAAGCCCGTGAGATGACCCGCCGTAAAGGTGC
Organism: Pseudomonas sp. BIGb0164; assembly: GCF_024810135.1. NCBI lineage: Bacteria > Pseudomonadati > Pseudomonadota > Gammaproteobacteria > Pseudomonadales > Pseudomonadaceae > Pseudomonas > Pseudomonas sp. BIGb0164. Next base: position 670,844 of record NZ_JANUEA010000003.1, read on the forward strand.
GCTGGATATCGCTGGCCTGCCGGGCAAATTGGCCGACTGCCAGGAGAAGGACCCTGCCCTCTCCGAACTGTACCTGGTGGAAGGTGACTCTGCTGGCGGTTCCGCCAAGCAGGGTCGTAACCGTCGCACCCAGGCCATCCTGCCGTTGAAGGGTAAGATCCTCAACGTCGAGAAAGCGCGCTTCGACAAGATGATTTCCTCCCAGGAGGTTGGCACCTTGATCACGGCGTTGGGTTGCGGTATCGGCCGCGAAGAGTACAACATCGACAAGCTGCGCTATCACAACATCATCATCATGACCGATGCTGACGTCGACGGTTCGCACATTCGTACCCTGCTGCTGACCTTCTTCTTCCGTCAGTTGCCGGAGCTGATCGAACGCGGCTACATCTACATCGCCCAGCCGCCGCTGTACAAAGTCAAAAAGGGTAAGCAAGAGCAATACATCAAAGACGACGACGCCATGGAAGAGTACATGACGCAGTCGGCCCTGGAAGATGCCAGCTTGCACCTGAACGATGAAGCCCCGGGGATTTCCGGTGAGGCGCTGGAGCGCTTGGTTAACGACTTCCGCATGGTGATGAAGACCCTCAAGCGTCTGTCGCGCCTGTATCCGCAGGAGCTGACCGAGCACTTCATCTACCTGCCGGCCGTCAGCCTCGAACAGTTGGGCGATCATGCAGCAATGCAGGATTGGCTGGCCCAGTACGAAGTACGCCTGCGCACCGTAGAGAAGTCTGGCCTGGTGTACAAAGCCAGCCTGCGTGAAGACCGTGAACGTAACGTATGGCTGCCAGAGGTCGAACTGATCTCCCACGGCCTGTCGAACTACGTCACCTTCAACCGCGACTTCTTTGGTAGCAACGACTACAAAACCGTGGTGACCCTGGGCGCGCAACTGAGCACCCTGCTGGACGACGGCGCTTACATCCAACGTGGCGAACGCAAGAAGCAGGTCAAAGAATTCAAGGAAGCTCTTGACTGGCTGATGGCCGAAAGCACCAAGCGCCACACCATCCAGCGATACAAAGGTCTGGGTGAAATGAACCCGGATCAACTGTGGGAAACCACCATGGACCCAAGTCAGCGTCGCATGCTGCGCGTGACCATCGAAGACGCCATTGGCGCAGACCAGATCTTCAACACCCTGATGGGTGATGCGGTCGAACCTCGCCGTGACTTCATCGAAAGCAACGCATTGGCGGTTTCCAACCTGGACTTCTGATCAGACGAACCGGCAAAACAAAAAGGCCAACGCTTAGCGTTGGCCTTTTTTATTGGTCGTTTGAATGAGCATTTTTGAAATGCTCCACGTGGAACATCCCCGTTTACCCAGGAGTCGTCGCAGAAACGCTTTCCAATCGATACCCGTAGCCGTAGATGGTCAGCAGTTGCCATCCGCGATCTGCGGTGAGCCCCAGCTTGTTCCGCAGGCGGTAAATATGAGTGTCCAGCGGCCGTGAAGAGACCATTTCTTCATGGGTCCAAAACCGTTCATACAAGTATTCCCGAGACAGCGGCCGAGCCAAGTTGGCAAACAAGCAGCTAGCGAGTCGATACTCTCGCTCGGTCAGGTTGATCGGTTTGCCCGCACGGGTAACGGTCAACTCGGCATCATCAAAGGTCAGGTCATTGAAGCTCTGCACTTCATGAGTGTTGGTTTTTTGCAGGCCGTGGCGGCGCAAAACGGCCGAGACCCGGGCCTTCAATTCATTGGGACGGAAGGGCTTGCTGACGTAGTCATCGGCGCCGCTGTTCAATGCGGTGACGATATCGCTCTCGGCATCACGGCTCGTCAGCATGATCACCGCAGGGGGCGATTCCATGTGTTCGCGAGTCCAGCGCAAGAGAGCAATCCCGGTGATATCGGGCAACTGCCAATCGAGTATCAGCAGGTCAAATGTTTCCCGGCGCAGTTGGCGGAGCAGGTCTTCACCGCGTTCAAAAAAATGCAGGGACCAAGGCTGTTCCGTGGTGCTGGGGATTTGTCGCAGTGTCTGTTCAACCCGACGCAATTCAGCGGGCTCGTCATCCAGTATTGCGACACGCATGGGTGGGTCCTTTCTACGAAAAAATACGGCGGCCAACTTCGGGCTAGGCTGCTCAATTACCGGCCTTTGAATCTGAAGAATTGTGGTCAGACTCAACGGTCCTATGAATCCCTCGGTAGGCTGATATCAAAGAGCCCTTAACCTACTGAAAGATTTCAAAACCGATGTAGGAAAGATACCGGCTCCCGCCCCTGAGGAAAAGGATCAGCCGACACATGCGCTGCCGTCATCCTGTGCGCGTTGGTGTCAGATGCCTTCTGGAACCCATAACCTTGATGAGCACCATGACTTCTTCCCTTAACCGAGTGCGCTATGTCCTCCCCTCATTGCTGGGTTTGGTGGTGGGGGCGGCCAGTGCTTCTGCTTTGGTGCGCCCCCCCTATGTTGATGACCAATGGTTGTGTCGAGCTCAGCCGTTACCGGCCGTTGTGCAGCACCTGACAGGAGAAGCCTGGAAGCTGGACACCAAGGGACAGTTACGCCTATTGCAGGAGGGCATGACGATTGATGAGAAAGAAGGTGTGAAAACCTCGGCGTCGGCGTTCGTTAGCCTGTTGCTGGGCGATGGATCCCGGGTGGTGCTCCCGTCCAGTTCGCAGGTGCGTTTGCATATGGTCGAGAAGCAATCGATTCCCCAGGTCATCCTGGAACAAGGCCAGGCCGAGGCCTATGTGATCAAGCGGCCCAGTGACCATGACCGGTTTCAGATCGTGACGCCCGTTGGTGTGCTGGGTGTGCGCGGTACGCACTTTCGGGTGCGGGACGATGGCGAGCAATCGGTGCTTGAGGTGCTGGATGGGCAGGTAGCGGCCAACCGAGACATCCGGAAAAAACCTAATGAAGACGAAGTAAAAGTCGGCGCACGCCAAGGCCTGCTGTTTAAGAAACAGGGTGATTTGAACGCCGTGACGCTCCTGCCCGCGCCCAAGTTAGTGGGTCAGGACGGTCAAAAAGGCGATGCACCAGTGTGGACGCTGTACGTGCGGCCCTTACCCGGCGCCCAGCGCTATCGCGCCCAAGTCGCCACCGACCAAGCCTTTATGAACATCAAGCAGGAAAACTTTTCCAGCGAGCCAAAAATGAGCTTCACTGGGCTCAAAGCATCGTTCTATCACGTGCGATTGTCGGCTTACGACGAACACGGCCTGGAGGGAATAACCGGGGTTTATGACATCTTCTACTATCCGCCCGCAACGCAGGCCAAGGCCTCTGGTGGCTAATCCATGATGCTCTGGCGCAAGGCCGAGAAACGCCAACCCACCCACGCCCAACGCCTGTTCCACGGTCTGGTCCGTGAGTGGCTGTGGATAGGTTTGCTGCTCTTGCCTATCACTGCTTACTTGTCGCTCAGCCCAGGACTGGCGCTGAACAACCCGCTGTATGACAGCCTGCGCCGCCTCACCCCGCTGCCGGTAGACCCGCGCATTCTGCTGGTCACCATTGATGACAAGAGCTTGAAAGACCTCGGCCGATGGCCTTGGCCGCGCAGCCTGCACGCAGACCTGATTGACCGCCTGAGTGCTGCACAGCCGGCAGCCATCCTGTTCGATGTGATCTTCAGCGAACCCGGTGAGCCGGCCAACGATCGGCGCCTTGCCCAATCAGTGTGCGAGGCCGGTAACGTGTTGCTGCCCCTATTGCGCGAAGACGCCACCCGCTACAGCCAACCCAGCGCACAAATACTGCCGCTGCTCAAATGTGCCAAGGGCGTAGGGCATATCAATGTCGAGGCCGACAGTGACGGCGTGGTTCGCAACCTGTACATGCGTGAAGGCCCGCCTGATGACACCACGCCGCAACTGGCGTGGATGGCGTACACACTGAGTGGCCAGGCGGACGAGATGCCAGGTGAGGCGCTGGAGCCGGTCAGTGCGCACTGGCACCGTGAACACGCCATACGTATTCCGTTCATTGGTGCCCACACGCACTTTCCGAGTGTGTCCTACGCCAGCGTCTTACGGGGTGAGGTGCCTGCTGAGCAACTGCGTGACCGGCTGATTCTGGTGGGTGCCACGGCGTCTGGCATGGGCGATCGTTTTGTCACCCCGCTATCCTCTACCGTCGGTACCACGGCTGGGGTAGAGATCCAGGCCAACGTCCTTAACGGACTGCTTCAAGGCCGAAGCATCGTCGATCTTCCTGGTTGGCTGGCTGCGTTGATGGCGACTTCGGTGGTGGCGTTGCTGCTGGGCTTGTTGCTCTACCGGCCCCGCTACGCCCTGTGGATGACCTTGGGCTGCATGGCTGCCGCATTGCTGGGCTCTTTGGCCTTGCTGCGCCTGGGCCATTGGTGGTCGCCTGCGGCGTGCCTGATTGGCCTGCTACTCAGTTACCTGATCTGGAACTGGCGCCGTCTCAGCGTGATCCTTGCCTACTTCGGGTGGGAACTGGCCCGGCTCGACAATGAGCCCAAAGTGCTTCCAGAACGCCGCCGAGCGCCCGCCAGCAAGGGCGATGTACTGCAGGCGCGTATCTTTGCCCTGGAGCAAGCCGTGAGTCGTACGCGGGACACCCGGCGCTTCATGGCCGATGGCCTCGAATGCTTGCCGGTAGCCACGCTGATTACCGACCCTCAGGGCAACATCCTGCTGGCCAACCGCATTGCCCGCGACGTATTTGGCCATGACCTGATCACCGCAAACCTGCTCGAAGAACTGGCCGACCTGGGCTACCCGCCGCTGCACAATGGCGTGCGCCCTGCCCTGTCCGCGCTGGAGTTGGTCGAGTTCCGGGACATCCACCAACGCAGCCTGCGCATGGAACTGGCCCCCATGTTGCCGGCCGACGGTGACGTCGCCCTGGGCTGGCTGCTGAGCCTCACAGACCTGAGCAAAGAACGTAACGCCCAGCAGCATCGGGAAACCATGCTGCGTTTCCTGTCCCACGACCTGCGTGCGCCCCACTCCGCGATTCTTGCGCTGCTGGATGTGCACAACGGCGAGTCCCCGGTGTTCGCCCAGATCGAGCAACAAGTGCGACGTGCCTTGAGCCTCACCGAATCTTTCGTACAGTTGGCGAAGGCCGAGGCTGACGGTTACCAGTTCCAGCCAACCCTGTTCGCCATGTTGGTGATGGATGCCTTCGACCAGGTGGCGGTCATCGCGCAGCTCAAGGGTATTCATTTGGTCCACGACCTGGATGAGGCCGACGAGGGCATGATCCTGGCCGACCAATCGCTGCTGACCCGGGCGTTGTTCAACGTGCTGGAGAATGCGATCAAGTATTCAGCATCCGGCACCACTGTCCGCTTGAGCCACGCCAGCGAGCAGGGCTGGTTGGAGTGCCGCATCAGCGACCAGGGGCCGGGGATTGCGCCAGCGGATCTACCGGAGCTGTTCAGCCAATACCGACGCTTCGATTCGGCCCAGGGCAGCGAGGGGCTTGGGTTGGGCCTGACCATGGTCAAGGCCGTGCTGGAACGTCATGGCGGACGCATTCAGTGCAAAAGTGAGCTGGGCAAAGGCACGACATTCAGCCTGCAACTGCCCTTGCTGGATGACTGAAAAACGTACTTTTCTGCTGTGCATAAAAAACCGGTCACAAGGACCGGTTTTTTAATGCTGAAAAAACTTATGCACGTTTTTCGCGATTTTATGAGGTTGAGAAATATGTAAGTAAATCAGCCTGTTATGAATCAAAAAAGCCAATTCGCCAACAAACCGTACACAGGTTATCCACAGATCCTCAAACCGCCGGCGTCTCGACCACAACCGGCTCCGGCGGCAACGATCCCATGGCCCGTTGCTGGGCTTCATTCCACGCCTGGGCACGGTCATTCAGTGCCGCAATGGCGCGCGGGCCTTCACCTTCGGCGTACATCGGCTCGCCGATTACCACCGTGATGGTGCCCTCGCGTTTGGCCCAACCGGTCTTTGGCCAGAACTTGCCAGCGTTGTGCGCAATCGGCAGCACCGGCAGGTTGGCGTTGACTGCCAGAGCAGTACCGCCGCGTGAGAACTTGCCTACGGTGCCGTAGGGAACGCGCGTACCTTCCGGGAAGATCAGTACCCAAACGTTGTCCTTGAGCAGCTCATCGCCCTTCTTGGCCACGTGCTTGAGAGCAGCCTTGGGGTTGTCACGGTCAATGGCGATCGGCCGCAGCATGGCCATGGCCCAGCCGAAGAACGGCACATACAGCAGCTCACGCTTGAGCACCTGGCTCAGGGGTGAGAAATAGGCCGAGAGAAAGAACGTCTCCCAGGTGCTCTGGTGGTTCGACAGAATCACGCAGGGCTGGTCCGGCACGTTTTCGGCCCCCTTGACCTCGAAACGGATGTTCAGGAACACCTTGGTCAGCCACAACGCGCAGCGGCACCAATAGACGTTGATAAAGCGATAGCGCGCCTTGAACGGCAGGAAGGGCGCAATAAAAAAGCTCAGGGTGCACCAGAGGAACGAACTGGTGCCCAGCAGCAGGTAAAAGAAAAAGGTTCTGATGGCCTGCAAGATCGACATGGCGGCATTTACCGTTGCGGGACACGGCCCGCCTGTTAAAAGCGCACTCCCGAACAGTCCTTGGTCAGGAAGTCGAGGGCGGCTAGTTGTTGATAAGTTCTGCGGCAACCGCCGCCAGATCGTCAAAAATCAAGGTGCCTACCGGCAGGTTTTTCGCCTGGGTCTTTTCGCCTTTCCCGGTCTTAACCAAAACTGGCTGAGAGTCGACGGCTTTGGCCGCCTCCAGGTCACCGAGGCTGTCCCCGACGAACCATATCCCAGCCAGTGGCACCTTGTAATGTTCTGCAATGGTTTTCAACATGCCAGGCTTGGGTTTGCGGCAATCGCAGCCCTCGTCCGGCCCGTGGGGGCAGTACACGACCAGCCCCACCTCACCGCCCTGCTCGGCCACTAACGTGCGCAAGCGCGCATGCATGGCGTCCAGGGTGGCGATGTCGTAGTAACCACGGGCGATGCCGGACTGGTTGGTGGCGATGGCCACCGTCCAGCCGGCTTTGCTCAACTGCGCGATGGCCTCGATCGAGCCGGGCAGTGGGATCCACTCCGCCACCGACTTGATGTAAGCGTCGGAGTCGTAATTGATCACCCCGTCCCGATCGAGAATCAGCAGTTTCAACATGGTCAGCTCAGCGTCGAAATGTCAGCGATGTTGACGAACAAGCCGCGCAAGCGCGCCAGCATGGCGTAGCGGTTTTTCCGCACACCGGCATCGTCGGCGTTGATCATCACGGCTTCGAAGAACGCATCCACCGGCTCACGCAAGGTGGCCAGGCGTGCCAAGGCTTCGGCGTAGTTGCGTTCGGCGATCAGCGGTTTCACCGCGTTTTCTGCCTTGGCGATGGCCGAGTTCAGCGAGAACTCCTTGGCATCGGCAAACAGGCCAGGGTCGACTTCGGCGTTGCCCAGGCCTTCGGCCTTGCTCAGCAGGTTCGACACGCGCTTGTTCACAGCGGCCAGGGCATCGGCTTCCGGCAGTTTGCGGAAGGCCTGTACGGCTTGTACGCGTTGGTCGAAGTCCAGCGCCGAACCCGGCTGCAGGGCACGTACCGACAGGTACACCGACACGTCCACGCCTTCGTCTTCATAACGCGCACGCAGGCGGTCGAACACGAATTCCAGCACCTGCTCGGCCAGGCCGGCTTGCTTGACCTTGTTGCCGAACTGGCCAACAGCGAACACCACGGCCTGGGTCAGGTCGAGGTCCAGCTTCTTGTCGATCAGGATGCGCAGCACACCCAGGGCGGCACGGCGCAGGGCATACGGGTCTTTGCTGCCGGTTGGCAACATACCGATACCGAAGATACCCACCAGCGTATCCAGCTTGTCAGCGATCGCCACCGCTGCACCGGTCAAGGTGCTTGGCAGTTCAGCGCCAGCACCACGCGGCATGTACTGCTCGTTCAGCGCCAGGGCCACATCGTCGGGCTCGCCGTCGTTGAGGGCGTAGTAGTAGCCGGCAACGCCTTGCATCTCCGGGAACTCGCCGACCATCTCGGTGGCCAGGTCGCACTTGGACAGCAGGCCTGCACGCGCAGCCCATGCAGCGTCACCGCCAATGCGTGGCGCAATATAGGCGGCCAGCTTGGAAACACGTACGGCCTTGTCGTAGACGCTGCCGAGTTTTTCCTGGAATACCACGTTCTGCAGGCGCAGGTTGAAGTCTTCCAGCTTCTGCTTCTTGTCTTGCTTGAAGAAGAACTCGGCATCAGTCAGGCGCGGGCGCACGACTTTCTCGTTACCGGCGATGATCTGCTGCGGGTCCTTGCTCTCGATGTTGGCCACGGTGATGAAGCGCGGCAGCAACTTGCCATCCACGTCCAGCAGGCAGAAATACTTCTGGTTGTCCTGCATGGTGGTGATCAGGGCTTCTTGCGGCACGTCGAGGAAACGTTCTTCGAACGAGCACACCAGCGGCACCGGCCATTCAACCAGCGCGGTCACTTCATCCAGCAGGTTTGGCGGCACGATGGCGGTGCCTTCCTGCAGGCGGGCCAGCTCTTCGGTCCGCTTGCTGATCAGCTCGCGACGCTCGTTGGCGTCGGCCAGCACGTAGGCAGCACGCAGGTCGGCGGCGTAGTTGGCCGGCGAAGTGATGCGTACAGCTTGCGGGTGGTGGAAGCGGTGACCACGAGAATCACGACCGGCTTTCTGGGCGAGAATGGTGCAGTCGATGACCTGGTCACCGAGCAACATCACCAGCCACTGGGTCGGACGCACGAATTCTTCTTTGCGCGCACCCCAGCGCATGCGCTTGGGGATAGGCAGGTCGTTCAACGAGTCTTCAACGATGGTCGGCAGCAGGCTCGCGGTCGGCTTGCCGGTGATGACCTGGCTGAACCGCAGTTTCGGGCCGCTCTGGTCGATCTCGCTCAGCTCGACGCCACACTTCTTGGCGAAACCCAGTGCCGCTTGAGTCGGGTTGCCTTCGGCGTCGAAAGCGGCCTGGCGTGGTGGGCCGTCGAGGTTGATGCTGCGGTCCGGTTGCTGGGTTTCCAGCGCGGTCAGCAACACCGCCAGGCGACGTGGCGCGGCGTAGACTTTTTTCGCTTCGAATTTGAGGCCAGCGGTTTGCAGGCCTTTTTCGATACCGGCCAGGAACGCGTCGGCCAGGGTGTTCAGTGCCTTGGGTGGCAGCTCTTCGGTGCCCAGTTCAACCAGGAAATCTTGAGCACTCATTGTGCAGCCTCCAGCTTAGCCAACACTTCATCACGCAGGTCCGGGGTAGCCATCGGGAAGCCCAGCTTGGCGCGAGCCAGCAGGTAGGCTTGGGCGACGGAACGCGCCAGGGTGCGCACACGCAGGATGTATTGCTGGCGCGCGGTTACCGAGATGGCACGGCGGGCGTCCAGCAGGTTGAAGGTATGGGAGGCCTTCAACACCATTTCATAGCTTGGCAACGGCAGCGGCTGGTCCAGTTCGATCAGGCGCTTGGCTTCGCTTTCATAGAAGTCGAACAGTTCGAACAGCTTGTCGACGTTGGCGTGTTCGAAGTTGTAGGTGGACTGCTCCACTTCGTTCTGGTGGAACACGTCGCCGTAGGTGACCTTGCCGAACGGGCCATCTGCCCACACCAGGTCGTAGACCGAGTCCACGCCCTGCAGGTACATGGCCAGGCGTTCCAGGCCGTAGGTGATTTCGCCGGTCACCGGGTAGCACTCGATGCCGCCCGCTTGCTGGAAGTAGGTGAACTGAGTCACTTCCATGCCGTTGAGCCAGACTTCCCAGCCCAGGCCCCAGGCGCCCAGGGTCGGCGATTCCCAGTTGTCTTCAACAAAACGGATATCGTGGACCAGAGGGTCCAGGCCCACATGCTTGAGCGAGCCCAGGTACAGTTCCTGGAAGTTGTCCGGGTTCGGCTTCAACACCACCTGGAACTGGTAGTAGTGCTGCAGACGGTTCGGGTTTTCACCGTAGCGGCCGTCAGTCGGGCGACGACTGGGCTGCACATAAGCGGCGTTCCAGGTTTCCGGGCCGATGGCCCGCAGGAATGTTGCGGTGTGGAAAGTGCCGGCGCCTACTTCCATATCGTAGGGCTGAAGTACCACACAACCTTGCTCGGCCCAGTATTGCTGGAGGGCGAGGATCAAGTCTTGGAAGGTACGCACGGCTGGCGTAGGCTGGCTCACGAAATTCACCTGTTACTTGGGCTGCGATTTAAAGAGCGGGAGTATACCCGATTCGGCCGCGCCACCATCCCCTGGAGCCTTATGCCACGCTGCTTTTGGTGTTCTGAAGATCCGCTGTATATGGCTTATCACGATCAGGAGTGGGGAACGCCGCTGCGCGACGCACAGGGCTTGTTCGAGTTGCTTTTGCTCGAAGGGTTCCAGGCGGGCCTTTCCTGGATCACCGTTTTACGCAAACGCGAGCATTATCGAAAGGTCTTGTTTGGTTTTGATGCGCAGCGCCTGGCGCGCTTGACCGATGACGAGATCGAAGCGCTGATGCAGGACCCGGGTATCGTGCGCAATCGCCTGAAGCTCAACGCCACCCGTCGCAATGCCGCGGCCTGGCTGGCGCTGGAGGACCCGGTAGGGTTGCTCTGGTCCTTCGTTGGCGGCAAGCCCAAGGTCAATCATTTCAAGGATCGCAGCGAAGTCCCGGCGATCACCCCCGAGGCCGAAGCCATGAGCCGCGCCTTGAAAAAAGCCGGCTTCACCTTCGTCGGCCCGACCATTTGCTATGCCTTCATGCAGGCCTCCGGCATGGTCATGGACCACACCCTGGACTGTGACCGTTACGCGGACCTGGCCAACGCCGGTTAGAATGCTGGCTTTGCGCACCACACACGATCAGGAGTGACCTGTGGAAAAGTTTAAAGGCGCCTTGCTGGTAGGCGCTCTCCGGTTGTTTGCCCTGCTGCCCTGGCGCGCTGTCCAGGCGGTCGGCACGGCGATTGGCTGGATCATGTGGAAAACCCCCAACCGTTCCCGCGACACGGTACGGATCAACCTCTCCAAGTGCTTCCCGGACATGGACCCGGCCGCCCGCGAACGCCTCGTCGGCCAAAGCCTGATGGACATCGGCAAGTCCCTGACCGAAAGCGCCTGTGCCTGGATCTGGCCGGCCCAGCGCTCCATCGACCTGGTGCGTGAAGTCGAAGGCCTGGACGTGCTGCACGAAGCCCTGGCCTCTGGCAAAGGCGTGGTTGGCATCACCAGCCACCTGGGCAACTGGGAAGTGCTGAACCACTTTTATTGCAGCCAGTGCAAACCGATCATTTTCTACCGTCCGCCCAAGCTCAAGGCGGTGGACGAATTGCTGCGCAAGCAGCGCGTGCAGTTGGGCAACCGCGTGGCGGCCTCCACCAAGGAGGGCATCCTCAGCGTGATCAAGGAAGTGCGCAAAGGTGGTCAGGTGGGCATTCCCGCCGACCCGGAACCGGCTGAATCGGCCGGGATCTTCGTACCGTTCTTCGCCACCCAGGCACTCACCAGCAAGTTCGTGCCGAACATGCTGGCGGGCCACAAGGCTGTTGGCGTGTTCCTGCACGCGCTGCGGCTGCCGGACGGTTCGGGTTACAAAGTGATTTTGGAAGCAGCGCCGGAAGACATGTACAGCACCGACACCGCCACGTCCTGTGCGGCGATGAGCAAGGTGGTGGAACGGTATGTCGGCGCCTACCCAAGCCAGTACATGTGGAGCATGAAGCGCTTCAAGAAGCGCCCACCGGGCGAGGCGCGCTGGTACTGACACCGGCCTGACATTTGTAGTGAGCGAGCTTGCCTCGCGCGGGCAAGCCCGCTCACTACAACAGCACGCGTCTAAACGCGATCCAGCTTTTTCAGGAACACCGTCATCTCTTTCTCGGCCTGTTTATCGCCATGGGCCTGGGCCGCCACAATCCCCTGCTCCCACGCCAGCCGGGCCGCCGCGCGGTCTTCCAACCCCAATTGCGCCTTGCCCAACAGCTTCCACGCCGCCGAATATTTCGGGTCGAACTCCACGCACTTGCGCAAATGCTCCGCCGCCTTGGCGTGGTCCTTCAAGTCCAGGTAACCCTTGCCCAGCCCAAAGCGCAGCAGCGAATTATCCACACCCTTGGCCAGCATTTTCTCGAGTGACTCAAGCATACGAAGAACCCTGTAGGAGCCGGCTTGCCGGCGATAGCGTCATCAGAAAAAGCTCAGCCCCACGTGGAACAACTTCTCCACATCGCGGATATGTTTCTTATCCACCAGGAACAGGATCACATGGTCACCGGTAGCGATCACCGTGTCGTCGTGGGCGATGATCACCTCTTCGTCACGAATGATCGCGCCAATGGTGGTGCCCGGCGGCAGGCCGATATCGCGGATGGCTTTGCCGATCACCTTGCTCGACTTGGCGTCACCGTGGGCAATCGCCTCGATGGCCTCCGCCGCGCCACGGCGCAGGGAGTGCACACTCACAATGTCGCCACGGCGCACGTGGGCGAGCAACGTACCGATGGTGGCCAGCTGCGGGCTGATGGCGATGTCGATATCGCCGCCCTGGATCAGGTCCACATAGGCCGGGTTGTTGATGATGGTCATCACCTTCTTTGCCCCGAGCCGCTTGGCCAGCAGCGACGACATGATGTTGGCTTCGTCATCGTTGGTCAGCGCCAGGAAGATATCTGCGTCGGCGATGTTTTCTTCCATCAGCAGGTCGCGGTCTGAGGCGCTGCCTTGCAGTACGACAGTACTGTCCAGCGTGTCGGACAAATGCCGGCAACGTGCCGGACTCATCTCGATGATCTTGACCTGGTAGCGGCTCTCGATGGCCTCGGCCAAACGTTCGCCGATCTGCCCGCCGCCGGCGATGACGATGCGCTTGTAGGTCTCGTCGAGGCGGCGCATTTCGCTCATCACTGCGCGGATATTCGCCTTGGCAGCAATGAAGAATACTTCGTCGTCGGCCTCGATCACCGTGTCGCCCTGGGGCAGGATCGGCCGGTCACGCCGGAAAATCGCCGCGACGCGGGTTTCCACATTTGGCATGTGCTCGCGCAACTGGCGCAGTTGCTGGCCCACCAGCGGGCCACCGTAGTAAGCCTTCACGGCCACCAGTTGGGCCTTGCCTTCGGCAAAGTCGATCACCTGCAAGGCGCCGGGGATTTCGATCAGGCGCTTGATGTAGTGGGTAACCACTTGTTCCGGGCTGATCAGCACGTCGACCGGAATCGCGTCGTTGTCGAACAGGCCGGCGCGGGTCAAGTAGGCCGCTTCGCGCACGCGGGCGATCTTGGTCGGGGTGTGGAACAGGGTGTGGGCGACCTGGCACGCGACCATGTTGGTCTCGTCGCTGTTGGTCACCGCCACCAGCATGTCGGCGTCGTCGGCACCGGCTTGGCGCAGCACGGTCGGGAACGACGCGCGGCCTTGTACAGTGCGGATGTCCAGGCGGTCGCCGAGGTTGCGCAGGCGCTCGCTGTCGGTGTCGACCACCGTGATGTCGTTGGCTTCGCTGGCCAAATGTTCAGCCAGCGTGCCGCCGACCTGCCCTGCCCCAAGGATGATGATTTTCATCCGGTCACTCCCTTAAAACCGTTCAGCCGCGAGCGGCGGCGATCTTGATCAGTTTGGCGTAGTAGAAGCCGTCGTGGCCGCCTTCTTGGGCGAGCAATTGGCGACCGTGGGGCTGCTTGATGCCGGCCGTGGTAGCCAGGTCCAGTTCGCGTGCGCCGCTGGTACGGGCAAGGAAGGCTTCGATGACCTCAGTGTTCTCGGTCGGCAGCGTGGAGCAGGTGGCGTAGAGCAGGATGCCGCCGACTTCCAGGGTTGGCCACATCGCGTCGAGCAATTCGCCTTGCAGCACAGCCAGGGCGGCGATGTCGTCGGGTTGGCGCGTGAGCTTGATGTCCGGGTGACGGCGAATCACGCCGGTGGCGGAGCACGGCGCGTCCAGCAGGATGCGTTGGAAGGGTTTGCCGTCCCACCAGGTGGCGGTGTCGCGGCCGTCGGCAGCGATCAGCTCGGCGCTCAGGCCCAGGCGTGCAAGGTTCTCACGCACGCGCACCAGGCGCTTGGCTTCCAGGTCGACCGCGACCACACCGGCGAGGTCTTTTTCGACTTCCAGAATGTGACACGTCTTACCGCCCGGAGCGCAGCAGGCGTCGAGTACGCGTTGGCCGGGTGCCAGGTCGAGCAGATCGGCGGCCAGTTGCGCCGCTTCGTCCTGCACGCTGATCCAGCCTTCGGCAAAGCCCGGCAGGCTGCGCACATCGGTGGCGGCTTCGAGCACGATACCGTCGACGCTGTACACGCATGGCGTGGCGTTGATACCGGCGTTGGTGAGCAATTGCAGGTAGGCGTCGCGGCTGTGATGACGACGGTTGACCCGCAGGATCATCGGCGGGTGAGCGTTGTTGGCGGCGCAGATGGCTTCCCATTGCTCAGGCCAGAACGCCTTCAGCGATTTTTGCAGCCAACGCGGGTGGGAGGTACGCACCACCGGGTCATGCTCCAGCTCGGCCAGCAGCGCTTCGCTTTCGCGCTGGGCGCGGCGCAGCACGGCATTGAGCAGGGCCTTGGCCCACGGCTTTTTCAGTTTGTCGGCGCAACCCACGGTCTCGCCGATGGCGGCGTGGGCCGGCACGCGGGTGTAAAGCAGTTGGTAGAGGCCGACCAGCAACAGCGCTTCCACATCAGCATCCGCCGCCTTGAACGGTTTTTGCAGCAGCTTGGCTGCCAGCGCCGACAAGCGTGGCTGCCAACGGGCGGTGCCAAAGGCCAGGTCCTGGGTGAAACCTCGATCGCGGTCTTCAACCTTATCCAGCTGGGTGGGCAACGAACTGTTCAGCGAAGCCTTGCCGTTGAGGACGGCAGCCAAAGCCTTGGCGGCGGCCAGACGTGGGTTCATTGGGCCGCACCCAGGACGGTGCCTAGGGCAAATTTCTCACGACGGCTGTTGAACAAATCGCTGAAGTTAAGCGCCTTGCCGCCAGGCAATTGCAGACGGGTCAGGCACAGCGCCTGTTCACCGCAGGCCACCAACAGGCCCTCTTTGCTCGCGCCGATGATCTCGCCGGGTGCGCCTTTGCCTTCTGCCAGGGTCGCGGCCAGTACTTTCAAGGCTTCGCCGTTAAGGGTGCTGTGGCAGATTGGCCACGGGTTGAAGGCGCGTACCAGGCGCTCCAGCTCAACGGCCGGGCGGCTCCAATCGATGCGTGCTTCGTCCTTGTTCAGCTTGTGGGCGTAAGTGGCCAGGCCGTCGTCCTGCACTTCGCCTTCCAGGGTGCCAGCCGCCAAGCCGGCAATGGCCTGGATCACGGCGGGCGGGCCCAGCTCGGCGAGGCGGTCGTGCAGGCTGCCGCCGGTGTCTTGGCCGGTGATCGGGGTGGTCACCTTGAGCAGCATCGGGCCGGTGTCCAAACCCGCCTCCATGCGCATCACAGTCACACCGCTTTCGCTGTCGCCAGCTTCCACGGCGCGTTGGATCGGTGCCGCACCACGCCAGCGTGGCAGCAGCGAGGCGTGGCTGTTGATGCAGCCCAGGCGCGGGATATCCAGCACCGCTTGCGGCAGGATCAGGCCGTAGGCCACGACTACCAACAGGTCGGGTTTCAGAGCCGCCAACTCGGCCTGGGCCTCGGCGTTGCGCAGGGTCGGCGGTTGCAGTACGGGGAGGTTGTGTTCCAGCGCCAGTTGCTTGACCGGGCTCGGCATCAGTTTTTGCCCGCGACCGGCCGGGCGATCCGGTTGGGTGTACACCGCGACGATGTCATAAGGGCTGGCAAGCAGGGCCTTGAGGTGTTCGGCGGCAAATTCGGGAGTGCCGGCAAAAACAATGCGCAGTGGCTCGGTCATGGGAGGTCTCGGTTAAAAACAGTCACAAAAGAAAAAGGCTTGCCGCAGCAAGCCTTTGGAAGAGAGGCATCAAGCTTGCTGGCGATGCTTTTTTTCCAGCTTCTTCTTGATCCGGTCACGCTTGAGCGTGGACAGGTAATCGACAAACAGCTTGCCGTTGAGGTGGTCGCATTCGTGCTGGATGCACACCGCCAGCAGGCCTTCGGCGATCAGCTCGAACGGCTTGCCATCACGGTCCAGGGCCTTGATCTTCACGCGCAGCGGGCGTTCGACGTTCTCGTAGAACTCTGGCACCGACAGGCAGCCCTCCTGGTATTCACCCATCTCGTCGGTCAGCGGTTCGAACTCGGGGTTGATGTACACCATCGGTTCGCTGCGATCTTCCGACAGGTCCATGACCACGACACGCTGATGCACGTTGACCTGGGTCGCGGCGAGGCCGATGCCCGGGGCTTCATACATTGTTTCAAACATGTCATCGACCAACTGACGAACCTTGTCGTCCACTACGGCCACCGGTTTGGCGATCGTGCGCAGGCGCGAGTCGGGAAATTCGAGGATGTTCAAAATAGCCATAAGCGTAATTGCTGCACATGTGAGGTAGAGGCAAATCGGCGTTGGGATGGACCCAGACAGCCGGTGTGAAACGCCCAAAAGCCACGAAGGCACGGGGATTTCACGCGAACGCACATAATAAAGGAGATTCACCCCATGAGGAAATCGCTACTCGTCTTGCTGCTGTGGGCCCCTTTCGCCATGGCCCTGCTGCCCCCGCCCGCCCAGCGTCTGGATCAACCGACGCAACAGGCGATCCAACGCTTCCTGCTGCACAACCGCATTCTCGATACCCCGCAGGATTTGGACAATGCGCCGTACATCG
Source organism: Pseudomonas sp. BIGb0164 (assembly GCF_024810135.1). NCBI lineage: Bacteria > Pseudomonadati > Pseudomonadota > Gammaproteobacteria > Pseudomonadales > Pseudomonadaceae > Pseudomonas > Pseudomonas sp. BIGb0164. The sequence goes on from NZ_JANUEA010000003.1 coordinate 687,499, forward strand.
TCGCGGCGGACGCCGGGCGTGTCCTGGGCGCCCATGACGAACGGGTGCATGCCCGGGGCCACCTGGACCCGGCCCTGCCCACCTATGGGATCTTTCGTCGGGGCAAGACCTACACCGACCCCGATACCCAGGAACTGCTGGGCGTAAACGCCGATGACGTCGGAACGGCTCGCTTTGTGACCGCGGGCGATCTCACCACCCTGGCGGTGCAGCGGGTGACACAGGAGGTGCGCCCCGGCGACCGCTTGCTGCGAACCGAAACCCCCATTGCGTTGGCAGATCTTGAAGTCGCGCAACGTGCGCCCTTCATCGAAGGAAAAATCATCGACATCCCCAAGGGCGTAACCCAGATCGGCGTGCTGGATGCCGTCACCCTGAACAAGGGTCGCCGCGATGGCCTGGTCGAAGGCCAATTGCTCACGGTGATCAAGGCCGGCGCCACCGTGCGCGACACCCTCACGGGCGCTCCGGTGAAGCTGCCCGACGAGCGCGCGGGCACCCTGCTGGTGTTTCGCATCTACGAAAAGCTCAGTTACGGCCTGGTACTCAGCGCCTCACGGCCACTGGCAGTCATGGACCGCTTCGAGACTGCCCATCAAACACAATAAATAGGCTGCTAAATAAGTTACCAACAGAGTTATCCACAGCTTGTTCCGGTCAAGGATGATCAGATGTATCCGATAAACAGCCATGAAATTTCTCCGTCAGAACTGGAAGCTCGTCTACGCTTGCACAGGCTGCCGGAACTGGGTCCGAAGCGTTTTCGCCTGTTGATCGAAGCGTTCGGCTCGGCCTCCAAGGCGATCAGCGCGCCGGCCAGTGCCTGGCGTTCCCTTGGGTTGCCCGCGATCAGTGCAGAGGCACGGCGCAGCCATGCAATACGCGACGGTGCCAGTGCTGCATTGGCCTGGCTGGCCCGCCCGGCCCAGCATTTGCTGATGTGGGACCAATCCGACTACCCGGCACTGCTCGCTCAGATCGACGATGCGCCACCGCTTTTATTCGTGGCCGGCAACCCCGCCATCCTCGAAAAACCGCAGTTGGCGATGGTCGGCAGCCGCCGTGCTTCTCGCCCTGGGATGGACACAGCCGCTGCGTTTTCTCGCAGCCTGGCGAGTGCCGGTTTTGTGATTACCAGCGGGTTGGCGCTGGGCATCGACGGGGCCGCGCACCAAGCGGCATTGGATGTCGGTGGGCATACCATCGGCGTGCTCGGTACCGGGCTGGAAAATTTTTATCCACAGCGCCACAGAAAGCTCGCCGACGCGATGATTGCCCAGGGCAGCGCCGTGGTTTCCGAGTTTCCGCTGGATGCCGCACCCCAGGCGGGCAACTTTCCACGGCGCAATCGGATCATCAGCGGCTTGTCCCTGGGTGTGCTGGTGGTGGAGGCCAGCATGGCCAGCGGTTCGTTGATCACCGCGAAGCTGGCGGCCGAGCAAGGGCGCGAGGTGTATGCGATTCCGGGCTCCATCCATCATCCTGGGGCCAAGGGCTGTCATCATCTGATCCGCGAGGGTGCGGTGCTGGTGGAAACCATCGAACACATTCTTGAAGGGTTGCGCGGTTGGCAGGCGCTGTCCCGCCCGGCGCCAGTGCCGGTGACCCATCCGCTGGTGGCCCTGTTGCATGCCGCACCCCATACCAGCGAAGCCTTGGCGATGGCCAGTGGGCGGCCTTTGTCCCAGGTGTTGGCAACCCTTACGGAACTGGAGCTTGAAGGTCAGGTGATCTGCGAAAGCGGGCGCTGGCTGGCGCGCTGTGCGCTTTCGTAGGGATGGGTTTTGTAACGAAGATCGGTAAACTGCGCAGAGCTTTAAGTCCGGAGAGTGAGCAATGGTCAACAGGTGGCGTGTGCTGGAAGCCGCACGAGAAATTCGCGCAGGCGCGGTGATTGCCTATCCGACCGAAGCGGTCTGGGGCCTGGGCTGCGACCCGTGGAATGAAGAAGCGGTGGACCGGTTGCTGGCGATCAAGAATCGCTCGGTGGACAAGGGCCTGATCCTGGTGGCGGACAACATCCGTCAGTTCGACTTCCTGTTCGAAGACTTCCCGGACGCCTGGATCGAACGCATGGCCAGTACCTGGCCGGGGCCGAACACCTGGCTGGTGCCCCATCAAGACTTGCTGCCCGAGTGGGTGACCGGTGTGCATGACACCGTGGCCCTGCGGGTCAGCGATCACCCGTTGGTGCGGGATTTGTGTTCGCTGGTCGGGCCGCTGATTTCGACGTCGGCCAACCCCCAGGGGCGGCCGTCTGCGCGCACGCGGCTTCGCGTGGAGCAGTATTTCCGCGGCCAGCTTGACCTGGTATTGGGCGGTGCTTTAGGTGGGCGCAAGAACCCGAGCCTGATTCGGGATTTGGCCACGGGTGAGGTGGTGCGCCCTTCCTGAGACCGAGGCGCGGCCATCGCGGGCAAGCCCGCTCCCACATTTTGACTGTATTCACAGATCCAAATGTGGGAGCCGGGCTTGCCCGCGAAGAGGCCCTCACAGACGCCGAAAACCCATAGTCTTAAGGCAGCAGAATGGTCGACCCCGTCGTCCGCCGCCCCGACAACTCCGTCTGTGCCTTCGCCGCATCCGCCAGCGCATACCGCTGGTTGATATCGATGCGTACCTTGCCGCTCTTGATCATCGAGAACAGATCATCGGCCATCGCCTGAAGGTTTTCCGGGTTATTGGCGTAAGTCGCCAGGGTTGGGCGCGTCACATACAACGAGCCTTTCGCCGCCAGGATCCCTAGGTTCACCCCGTCGACCGCACCCGACGCATTGCCAAAGCTCACCACCAACCCACGGGGTGCCACGCTGTCCAGCGAGGTCAGCCAGGTGTCCTTGCCGACGCCGTCGTACACCACCGGGACTTTCTTGCCGTCGGTCAATTCCAGCACGCGCTGTGCGACGTTTTCCTTGCTGTAGTCGATGGTTTCCCACGCGCCCAGGGATTTGGCCAGCGCGGCTTTTTCCGGCGAGCTGACGGTACCGATCAGCTTCACGCCCAGCGCCTTGGCCCACTGGCAGGCCAGGGAGCCCACGCCACCGGCAGCAGCATGGAACAGGATGGTTTCACCGCCCTTCAACTCATAGGTCTGGCGCAGCAGGTACTGCACGGTCAGGCCCTTGAGCATGGCGCCAGCGGCTTGTTCGAAGCTGATGTCGTCTGGCAGGTGCACCAGGTTGGCGGCAGGCAGCACGTGCAGTTGGCTGTAGGCTCCCAGTGGGCCACTGCCGTAGGCCACGCGGTCACCGACCTTGAATTGGGTGACTTCGCTGCCGACCGCGTCGACCACACCGGCGCCTTCTGCGCCCAGTCCCGACGGCAAGGCGGGCGGCGCGTACAGGCCGCTGCGGAAATAGGTGTCGATGAAGTTCAGGCCGATGGCCTCGTTACGCACGCGAACCTGTTGTGGGCCAGGCTCCGCTGGGGTGTAGTCCACATACTCAAGCACGTCGGGGCCGCCATGGGCACTGAACTGGATACGTTTGGCCATCTGCACTTCTCCTGGGTTCGAATTCGCGTAGCCCCCTATCGGACTCCTAAGCTTGATCTTCGTCAACTGCGGCACAGCGGGGTGCGGTGGTATCCTGTGCGCCCATTTGCCGCCGACGCCCAATGGCCTCGCGTAGCTTTGCCCGATTCAAGGTGATGCCATGACTACCCGCACCGAGGCTGTAAAGGCCTACCTGCTTGACCTGCAAGACCGCATTTGCAGCGCCCTGGAAACCTTCGAGACGGACACTCGCTTTATCGAAGACGCCTGGACCCGGCCTGCCGGTGGCGGTGGTCGCACCCGCGTGATCGCAGACGGTTCGGTGATCGAAAAAGGCGGCGTTAACTTTTCCCACGTGTTTGGCAGCGGTCTCCCACCGTCTGCCAGTGCCCATCGCCCCGAGTTGGCCGGCCGTGGTTTCGAAGCCTTGGGCGTATCGCTGGTGATCCACCCGCATAACCCGCACATACCTACTTCCCACGCCAACGTGCGCTTTTTCATCGCCGAAAAAGAAGGCGAAGAGCCGGTGTGGTGGTTCGGTGGCGGCTTCGACCTCACGCCCTACTACGGCAACGAAGAAGACTGCATTCACTGGCACCGCGTGGCCGAGCAGGCCTGTGCGCCGTTCGGCCCGGACGTGTATTCGCGCTACAAGGCCTGGTGCGACACCTACTTCCACATCAAGCATCGCAACGAACCGCGTGGCATCGGCGGCCTGTTCTTCGATGACTTGAACGAGTGGGACTTCGACACCTGCTTCGCCTTCATTCGCGCCATCGGTGACGCCTACATCGACGCCTACCTGCCGATCGTGCAGCGCCGCAAGGCCACGCCCTATACCGCGCAGCAGCGCGAGTTCCAGGAGTTCCGCCGTGGCCGCTACGTGGAATTCAACCTGGTCTACGACCGTGGCACGCTGTTCGGCCTGCAATCGGGCGGGCGCACCGAATCGATCCTGATGTCGCTGCCGCCGCAAGTGCGCTGGAGCTACGACTGGAAGGCCGAAGCCGGCAGCGAAGAAGCGCGACTTACCGACTACTTCTTGCAAGACCGTGACTGGCTGGGCCTCGCTGCGCCTAAGGCGGCTGTCTAATGGACCGTTATGTCGTGTTCGGCAACCCCATTGGCCACAGCAAATCGCCGTTGATCCACCGTATGTTCGCCGAGCAGACCGGCGAGCAACTGGACTACAGCACTTTGCTGGCGCCGCTGGAGGATTTCACCGGATGTGCCCGTGCCTTTTTTGCACAAGGCCGTGGCGCCAACGTCACCGTGCCGTTCAAGGAAGAAGCCTACCGCCTGGCCAACACCCTCACCGAGCGTGCTCAGCGCGCAGGCGCGGTGAACACCCTGAGCAAGCTGGCCGACGGCAGCCTGTTGGGTGACAACACCGACGGTGCCGGCCTGGTGCGCGACCTCACGGTGAATGCGGGGTTGAGCCTGCAAGGCAAACGCATCCTGTTACTGGGCGCCGGTGGGGCGGTACGTGGCGCGCTGGAGCCGTTGCTGGCCGAGCAGCCGGCTTCACTGATCATCGCCAACCGCACCGTGGAAAAGGCCGAAATGCTCGCTGAGTTGTTCGACGACCTGGGCCCGGTGTCTGCCAGCGGTTTCGACTGGCTGCGTGAGCCGGTGGACGTGATCATCAATGCCACGTCCGCCAGCCTGTCAGGCGATGTACCGCCGATTGCAGGCAGCCTGATTGAACCGGGCAAGACCTTTTGCTACGACATGATGTACGCCAAGGAACCGACGGCGTTTTGTCGCTGGGCCACTGAACAGGGCGCAGCCGTGGCAATGGATGGCCTGGGTATGCTGGTTGAGCAAGCGGCGGAAGCCTTCTTCCTGTGGCGCGGTGTGCGCCCGGAATCGGCGCCCGTACTGGCTGAACTCCGCCGCCAACTGGGCTGATACAGAACTAAATGTGGGAGCGGGCTTGCTCGCGAATGCGGTATGTCAGCCAAAAATTACTTAGCTGAACCACCGCATTCGCGAGCAAGCCCGCTCCCACATGTTTAACTGCGTTCAATCCTGAAAATTGATAGGGCAGCTGTCGGCCCCTTCCAGCTTTTTCAACTCTTCTACTACCTGCGGCCGCGCCCGCCGCAACGTCAGGCTGCGCCCCAGCCCACGCAACCGTCGCGCCTCCTGGTGCAGCATCTCCACCCCGGAGTAATCGATAAAGTTGATCTGCTGGGCCTCAATCACCACCCGCTCACCCTGCAGGCTCTGCAGGCGCACCTGCAGGTAGTGGCTGGCGCCGAAGAAGATCGACCCCCCTACCCGCAACACATCTTCATCGCCGTCACGCCATTGCTGCACTCGGGGTTGCGACGTGCGCTTGAGATAGAAAAACAGCGACGCCAGCACGCCCGCATAAATTGCTGTTTGCAGTTCCAGCAGCAAGGTGGCGATGCAGGTCAGGCTCATCACCACAAATTCGGCGCGACTGACGCGGAATAAGGCGCGAATGCCGCGACGGTCAACCAGCCCCCAACTGATCAGCAAGATGCTGGCGGCCATGCTCGGGATCGGAATGTGGGCGATCAACGCCGCGCCAAACAACGCAAACAGCGCCACCCACAAGGCAGAAAAGACGCCGGCCAACGGCGAACAGGCGCCCGCCTCGTAGCTCAGGCCGGAGCGGGTAAAGGAACCCGCTGACAAATACCCGGAGAAAAATCCGCCGACGATGTTGGATAACCCCTGCGCACGCACTTCCTGGTTGGCGTCGAGCAGCTGTTGCGAACGCGCCGACAGCGAGCGGGCGATCGACAGGCTGGTGACCAGCCCCAACATGCCCACCGCCACGGCGCTCGGCAGCAGGCGCAGGATCACATCCAGGTCCATGGGCAACGGGCTGAACGGCGGCAGTTTGCCGATAAACGAACTGACCAGTGCCACATGCCCGAACATCGCCGGCCATAACCAGGCGACCAGGCTGCCCAGCGCCAGCGCGATCAACAGGGTTGGCCAGCGTGGTACGAGGTATTTGAGCAGCGCGCCCACCAGTAACGTGCCTACTCCGAGGAGGAGTGAGGCATGGTCCCATTCGCCGCTGTGATGGACCAGTGCCAGCAGGCTGTTGATTGCTGTGGCCTGGCTCGGCAAATCCAGCCCCAGCAGATTGGGTAACTGTCCGAGCGCAATCACCACGGCTGCACCCAGGGTGAACCCGAGCACCACCGAATGGGAGACAAAATTCACCAGCGCGCCAAAGCGCAGCATGCCCAACAGCCACTGGAAAACCCCGGCGAGGAATGTCAGCAACAGGATCAAGGTGATGTAGTCCTGCGACCCCGGCACGGCCAATGGGCTGACGCTGGCGTAAAGAACAATGGAAATCGCCGCTGTGGGCCCACAGATCAGGTGCCACGACGAACCCCACAGGCACGCGATCAGCACCGGGATAATGGCCGCGTACAAGCCATATTCGGGTGGGAGACCGGCGATCAATGCGTAGGCAATCGACTGCGGCAGGGCGAGCACCGCGCCGCTGAGGCCGACGATTGCGTCCCGCCCCACGCTGGCGCGGGTTTGGCGCGGCAGCCAGCGCAGGAAGGGGAAAAGAGTGTGGCGGGTGGGCCGGGGCATCAGGGTCTCGGTTTGAAGGTTTTACGCAGAATATCAGTACATACAAAACCCTGTGGGAGCGGGCTTGCTCGCGAATGCGGTGGTTCAGCTAAGCAATTGTTGACTGACACGCCGCATTCGCGAGCAAGCCCGCTCCCACATTTGAATTGCATCAGGTCTTAGAGTTTTGCTTTAACTGCGGGCAATGCATCCTTGCCATCCACGGTCTTCACCCCCTCCAACCACTTATCCAGCACCGCCGGGTTAGCCTTGATCCACGCCTTCGCCGCGTCGGCGTTACTGACCTTGTTGTTGGCCACCTCGGCCATGATGCTGTTTTCCATGTCCTGGGTGAAACTCAGGTTGGTCAGCAGTTTGCCGACGTTCGGGCAGGCCTGTGCATAACCCTTGCGGGTCAGGGTGTACACGCTGCCTTTGTCACCAAAGTACTTTTCGCCACCGGTGAGGTAGTGCATTTTCAACTGCACGTTCATCGGGTGCGGCGTCCAGCCGAGGAAGGTGACGAACTTCTGTTTCTTCACTGCTCGCGACACTTCGGCCAGCATTGCCTGTTCACTGGACTCGATCAGCTTCCACTGGCCCAGGTCGAAGTCGTTTTTCTTGATGATGTCCTGCAACGAGATATTCGCTGGCGCGCCGGAGCCGATGCCGTAGATCTTTTTGTCGAACTTGTCGGCAAATTTGTTCAGGTCGGCGAAGTCATGTACGCCGGCGTCCCACACGTAGTCGGGCACGGCGAGGGTGAACTCGGTGCCTTCGAGGTTTTTCGCCAGTTGCACCACATCGCCATTGGCCACGAACTTGTCATAGAACCCTTGCTGCGCCGGCATCCAGTTGCCCAGGAACACATCCACCTGGCCGTCCTTGAGCCCGCCAAACGTGATCGGCACCGCCAGGGTGTCGACCTTGGCCTTGTAGCCCATGCCCGTCAGCAGGAAACCGGTGATGGCATTGGTGGCTGCGATATCGCTCCAGCCCGGATCGGCCATTTTCACCGTGTCACAGCGGGTGTCCGCGTACACATTGGCGCTGCTCAACGCCAGGGCTGCGAGTATCACCGTCAACTTTTGCATGGCCTTCCCTCTGTTTATTTATTGGTTTTGGCAGGGTTGTGGATAACGTGCCATGCGCTCCAGGTCGTCGAGGTCGATATGGTTGCGCATGTATTGCTGACTGGCGTCGACCAGTGGCTGGTGATCCCAGCTCTTCAGCTCTCCTTCGGTCAGTGCTTCAAACACCAGGCGACGGCGGCGTTGGCTGGCGAGCACCTGTTGGTGGATCGCCGGGATGTCCCATTTGGCTCGCGCCTCATTCAAAAACGCCTCGAACAGTGCCCGGTGTTCCGGTGACTGGCTGAGGTTCTCCCGCTCGTGCGGGTCGTTGTGCACATCGAACAGTAGACAAGGGTCGTCTTCGCTGTAGATGAATTTGTAGGCGCCACGGCGAATCATCATCAGCGGGCTGATGGTGCCTTCGGCCATGTATTCGCCAAAGACCTCGTCGTGCCCGCCCTGCCCTTGCAGGTGCGGCACCAGCGAGCGGCCGTCCAGCGGCAGGCGTGGGTCCAGCTCGCCACCGGCCAGTTCCACCAGCGTCGGCAACAGGTCAGCGGTGGACACGGCTTTGCCCACGCGGCCCGCCGCAAATTGCCCCGGTGCACTCACCAGCAGCGGCACGCGGGCGGCCATCTCAAACCAGTGCATTTTGTACCAGAGGCCACGCTCGCCGAGCATGTCGCCGTGGTCGCCGGAGAAGATGATGATCGTATTGTCCGCCAGGCCCGTGTCTTCTAGCGTTTGCAGCAGCTTGCCGACATTGCTGTCGATGTAGCTGCAGGCGCCGAAGTAGGCGCGCCGCGCATCGCGGATCTTGTCCACCGGCAGCGGTTTGTCCCACAGGTCGTAGACCTTGAGCAGACGCTGGGAATGCGGGTCGAGATCGGCTTGGTCGGGCGTCGTAGGCAAAGGGATATCGGCGTCGTCGTACAGGTCCCAGAACGGCTTCGGAATGGTGTACGGGTCGTGAGGATGGGTCATGGAGACGGTCAGGCAGAACGGTTGATCGCCGTCCTTGCGGATATGGTCGAACAGGTACTGCTGGGCCTTGAACACCACCTCTTCGTCGAAATCCAGCTGGTTGGTGCGCACGCATGGGCCGGCCTGCAACACCGAGGACATGTTGTGGTACCAGCTGGGGCGCACGTCCGGCTCATCCCAGTTCACTGCCCAGCCATAGTCGGCGGGGTAGATGTCGCTGGTAAGGCGTTGTTCGTAGCCGTGCAACTGGTCCGGGCCACAGAAGTGCATCTTGCCTGACAGCGCGGTGCGGTAGCCGAGACGGCGCAGGTAGTGGGCGTAGGTCGGCACATCGGCGGGGAAATCGGCGGCATTGTCGTAGGCGCCGATCTTGCTCGGCAGTTGGCCACTCACCAGGGTAAAGCGCGACGGCGCGCACAGCGGGCTGTTGCAATAAGCGGCGTCGAACACCACGCCTTGCTCAGCGAGGCGGCTGAGGTTGGGCAGCTTGATGGGTGAAGAGCCGTAGAACGGAAGCAACGGCGCGGCCATTTGATCGGCCATGATGAAAAGAATGTTCTTGCGCTTCATGATCTATCGGCATTCCATAGGCAGTGTTTATGCCAATGAGCATGCAGCCCATGAAAAGTGGGGTAAAGCCCATGAAAAGCAATGTCTAGGATAAGCACAGCTTATGTATGAAGCCCTCGGCGATTTATCCCTCGATTTGCTGCGCGCGTTCGAAGCGGCGGCGCGTCACCGCAGCTTTACGGCGGCGGCAATGGAGCTGGGCACCACCCAGCCGGCCATCAGCCAGCAGATCAAGCGCCTGGAAGAACAGTTGGCGATCCGCCTGTTTGATCGCATCTATCGCGGCATCGAACTGACCGACGCCGGCGCGTTGCTGTTCGAGCATGTGCAAGGCGGTTTGCAGGGGATCAACCAGGGCCTGAGCCTCATCACTCAGCAGGATCAGCATGAAGTGCTGCAAGTCGCCACCGACTTCGCCTTCGCCGCCTATTGGCTGATGCCGCGCCTGCATCGCTTCCATAAGGCCAACCCGCAGGTGGATGTGAGCCTGGTGACGAGCGAGCGCAACCACGCCACCTTGCGCAGCGATATCGACGTGGCCGTTCTGTTTGGCGACGGCCGTTTCAAACAAGGCGACAGCCTGTGGTTGTTCAATGAGGAAGTGTTCCCGGTGTGCAGCCCGCAATGGCTCAAGGAACAGATCTCCGCGCTGACTGTGCAAAATTTGCACGATTTTCCCCTGCTGCACCTGCGCCAGGAAAACAACAGCCAGTGGTTCGATTGGGCCGGCGTGTTTCGTGAGCTGGGCATCAGCGCCGCGCCCACTCCGGGCCAACTGCGTTTCGACAACTACACCTTGCTGATCCAGGCGGCGATTGCCGGCCAGGGCGTGGCCATTGGCTGGCGCCACTTGGTGGATAATCTGCTGGAGCAAGGTTGGTTGTGCCGGCCGGTCAGCGACACCGTGATCTCGCGCTTCGGCTATTACGTCGTGCAGCCTCAACGCAAACGCCGAGGGCAGTTGGTCGAGCGCTTTGTCGACTGGCTGGTGGCCGAGCAAGCCAGCAGCGCGCAGTCGTTGACCGGGCTGGCCCTGCCGTCCATTGCGGTCTAGCATCTGGCGCATAGTGGATCCGGAGTCCGTCATGCAACGTATCAAGGGCTATCACGCCCATATCTACTTCGACGCCAGCACCCTCGAACAGGCGCGCACCCTGTGCGAAGACGCCGCCAAACTTTTTCCGCTGCGCATGGGCCGCGTGCACGAACGCCCGGTGGGGCCGCACCCGGATTGGAGCTGCCAATTGGCGTTCGACCCTGAATACATCGGTGTTGTGCTGCCGTGGTTGGTGATCCATCGCAATGGCCTGGTGGTGTTTCTGCACCCTGAAACCGGTGATGACCTGAAGGATCACACCGACTATGCCGTCTGGATGGGGGCAATGCGGGAGCTGAACCTGTCAGCCTTTTCTTAAATGCTATCCCTAAATATGGGATTGATATTTATATATTGAGACTTGCGTCCGCGTAGGTTTATATTCGCTGCATCCGCTCAAAACTCAGGTGAAGCGATGCAGGCGCAATTGATCGCGCTCGATTGGGGGACCAGTTCCCTTCGTGCTTATAAACTCGGCTGCGCAGGTGTGGTGCTGGAACAGCGCTCGCTGGCGTGGGGCATCATGCATTTGCCTGATGAGCCCCGGGACATTGCCGGTGTGCGTTGCAGCAATGGCTTCGAGTTGGCGTTCGATGCCGCGTGTGGCGACTGGCTTGACGCCGAACCCGGGTTGCCCGTGATCGCCTGCGGCATGGTCGGCAGCGCCCAGGGCTGGAGCGAAGCGGCCTATCGCACCACCCCTGTCGATGTCGCCAGCCTCGGCCAGGCGTTGCACCGGGTGCGCAGCCTGCGCGGTGTGGACGTGCATATCGTGCCTGGCGTGATCGAGCAGGTCGGCTTGCCCAATGTGATGCGCGGCGAAGAAACCCAGGTGCTGGGCGTGCTCCAAGGGTTGGGTGCCGACGCGTTGATCGGCCTGCCTGGCAGCCATTCCAAATGGGTCGAGGTGGTCGAAGGTCGCATCACGCACTTCGATACCTTCATGACCGGCGAGGTGTTTGCGGTGTTGAGCAGGCACAGCATCCTGGGGCGCACCCAGCAACCGTGCGAACACTTCCAGGCCCAAGCCTTTGATCGCGGCGTGCAGGTGGCGCTTTCCAACGATGGCCAGCGCGGCGTGCTATCCACCCTGTTCAGCGCCCGCACCCTTGGGCTCACCGGTGAGCTTGCCCCTGACCAGCAGCCCGATTACCTGTCCGGCTTGCTCATCGGTCATGAACTTGCCGGCCTGCCCGACAGCGCCAAACACCAGCCGATCATCCTGGTCGGCGCCGCCCCGCTCTGTGCCCGTTATCAACGCGCCCTCGCCCTCTTCGGCTTCGCCCATGTCAGCCTGGCGCAGGAGGCCACCGAGCGCGGCCTGTGGCAACTGGCCGTGGCCGCCGGGCTCACTCAACCTGTATCGGAGGCCTGACATGCTCAAGCAAGCACTCGCGCAAAACGGTTTGATCGCCATCCTGCGTGGCATTCGCCCGGACGAAGCCGAGGCCATCGGCCACGTGCTGTACCAGGCCGGTTTTCGCGTGATCGAAGTCCCGCTCAATTCGCCCGACCCTTACACCAGCATCCGCACCCTGCGTGACAGCCTGCCCGCCGATTGCCTGATCGGTGCGGGCACGGTGTTGACGCCAGAGCAGGTTGAGCACGTGAAGGCGGCCGGTGGCCAGGTGATCGTCATGCCCCACAGCGATGCCAAGGTGTTGCGTGCCGCCAAAGCCGCTGGCCTGTTTCTGTCGCCAGGCGTGGCCACGCCCACCGAAGCCTTCGCCGCACTGGCCGAAGGCGCCGACGTGTTGAAGCTGTTCCCTGCCGAGCAAATGGGCCCGGCGGTGATCAAGGCATGGTTGGCTGTATTGCCAGCCGGCACCTTGCTGCTGCCGGTGGGCGGCATCACCCCGGACAATATGCAGGTGTTCATCGACGCCGGCGCCAAAGGGTTCGGGCTGGGTTCCGGGTTGTTCAAGCCGGGCATGACCGTGGAACAGGTAGCCAGCCGTGCCCAGGCCTATGTCGCCGCCTGGAAAGCCCTGAGCTGATTTCAAGTCTTGCGCCTGCAGGCGCCGCATCTACAAGAGAGATAACAGATGAAAATCACCAAACTCACGACCTTTATCGTCCCGCCGCGTTGGTGCTTCCTGAAAGTTGAAACCGACCAGGGCGTGACCGGCTGGGGTGAACCCGTGGTCGAAGGCCGCGCTCACACCGTCGCCGCTGCCGTCGAAGAACTGTCCGACTACCTGATCGGCAAAGACCCCCGCAACATCGAAGACATCTGGACGGTGCTCTATCGCGGTGGTTTCTATCGCGGCGGCGCCGTGCACATGAGTGCCCTGGCCGGTATCGACCAAGCGCTGTGGGACATCAAGGGCAAGGCCCTCGGCGTGTCCGTCAGCGACCTGCTCGGCGGGCAGGTGCGTGACAAGATCCGCGTGTATTCCTGGATCGGCGGCGATCGCCCGGCCGACACTGCCCGCGCTGCCAAGGAGGCCGTGGCCCGTGGTTTTACTGCGGTGAAAATGAACGGCACCGAAGAACTGCAATTCGTCGACAGCTTCGAAAAAGTCGACCTGGCCCTGGCCAACGTCGCCGCTGTGCGTGACGCGGTTGGCCCGAACGTCGGCATAGGCGTGGACTTCCATGGCCGGGTGCACAAGCCCATGGCCAAGGTACTGATGAAGGAGCTCGACCCGTACAAGCTGATGTTCATCGAAGAGCCGGTGCTCAGCGAGAACTACGAGGCGCTCAAGGAGCTGGCGCCGCTGACCAGCACGCCGATTGCCCTGGGCGAGCGGCTGTTCTCGCGTTGGGACTTCAAGCGTGTACTCAGCGAAGGCTACGTCGACATCATCCAGCCGGATGCGTCCCACGCAGGCGGCATCACCGAAACCCGCAAGATCGCCAACATGGCTGAAGCCTACGACGTGGCCCTGGCCCTGCACTGCCCGCTGGGCCCGATTGCCCTGGCCGCGTGCCTGCAACTGGACGCGGCTTGCTACAACGCGTTCATCCAGGAGCAAAGCCTGGGCATTCACTACAACGAGAGCAACGACCTGCTCGACTACGTGCGCGACCCCGGCGTGTTCGACTATGACCAGGGCTTCGTGAAGATCCCCAACGGGCCGGGCCTGGGCATCGAGATCAACGAGGAATACGTGATCGAACGCGCGGCCATCGGCCACCGCTGGCGCAACCCGATCTGGCGCCACGCCGATGGCAGTTTTGCCGAGTGGTGATAACCCTTCCCCTGACGAAACCGAATCCACTGTAGGAGCTGGCTTGCCAGCTCCTATAGTCGGGCGTGTTCTGTCAGCCAATATCCGTCCTCAATAAACATAAAAAGAGGCAACCCCCATGCACCCTGAATCCTTCACCGGGCAGGCTTCTTTAGTCACGCCTACGAGAAAGCGCTACTTCATCATGGTGCTGCTGTTTATCACCGTGGTGATCAACTACCTCGACCGTAGCAACCTGTCGATTGCCGCCCCGGCGCTGACCAGCGAGCTGGGCATCGACCCGGTGCATGTCGGGCTGATCTTCTCCGCGTTCGGCTGGACCTACGCCGCCATGCAGATCCCGGGCGGCTGGCTGGTGGACCGCGTGCCGCCACGCATTCTCTACACGGCGGCTTTGCTGCTGTGGTCTATCGCGACCGTCATGCTCGGCTTTGCCGCCAGCTTTATCGCCCTGTTCGTGCTGCGCATGGCGGTGGGCGCATTGGAAGCGCCGGCGTATCCGATCAACAGCCGAGTGGTCACCACCTGGTTTCCCGAGCGTGAGCGTGCCACGGCGATTGGCGTCTACACCTCCGGGCAGTTTGTCGGGCTGGCGTTTCTCACGCCGGTGCTGGCGTGGCTGCAACACGCGTTTGGCTGGCACATGGTGTTTGTTGTCACCGGTGGTGTCGGCATCTTGTGGGCGGTCATCTGGTACGCGGTGTACCGCGAGCCAAAGGATTTCAAGGGTGCCAACAGCGCGGAAATCCAGCTGATTCGTGAAGGTGGCGGCCTGGTGGACATGCAGGAAAAAACCGCCAAGGCGCCGTTCAGTTGGGTCGACCTGGGGATCGTGCTGAGCAAGCGCAAGCTCTGGGGCATCTACCTCGGGCAGTTCTGCCTGAACTCCACGCTGTGGTTCTTCCTGACGTGGTTCCCCACCTATCTGGTGAAGTATCGCGGCATGGACTTCATCAAGTCCGGCCTGCTGGCATCGCTGCCGTTCCTTGCTGCGTTTGTCGGCGTGCTGTGTTCCGGGATCTTTTCCGACTGGCTGATCCGTCGCGGCGCGTCGGTGGGGTTTGCGCGCAAGCTGCCGATCATCGGCGGGTTGCTGATCTCTACGGCGATCATCGGCGCCAACTATGTGGATTCGACGGCCTGGGTGATTGCGTTCCTGGCCGTGGCGTTCTTTGGTAATGGCCTAGCGTCGATCACCTGGTCGCTCGTCTCGACCTTGGCACCGGCCCGGTTATTGGGGCTGACGGGGGGCGTGTTCAATTTCATCGGCAATTTGTCGGCGATCGCCACGCCCATCGTGATTGGCTTTTTGGCCAGCGGCGACTCGTTTGCGCCGGCGATTACCTACATTGCCGTGTTGGCATTGCTCGGCGCGCTCTCTTACGTGTTGCTGGTCGGTAAAGTCGAGCGGATCGAGTTGTAGGAATCGGGCGACCTTGAGGTCGCCCTTTTCATTCTGGATTACGGCACCGACATCTCGTTACGGAACACATTCAATGGGTCCCAACGTTGCTTGGTGCGCCGCAGACGGCTTTCGATAATGAGGTCGGGGAAGAAAACCTTGTACCACTGCGGGTTCGGTCCCTTGTTGGGGTCACCGTCGATAAACAGCATGTCGCGGTCGGGGTAATTGATATAGCACCCCTGGAATTGGGCATTGATGGGAACACCAGAGTCATTGGCGAAGGCGGCGAAGAACAAGCCTTGAATCCACTGTGCGTGTGCCTGATCTGATGCGGTGCTTTCATCACGCCAGTAGCATTGCGGCTGCCACTTAAGATACGACGAGCGCTGCGCCACCGATGACTCCCGGCGTACTGCGGCGCTGGCCTCATTGATCTGCCCGCCAAATGACTGGATCTGGATCAGGCTCTGAGTCAGTTGTTTACCTGGGTCATTCCAGGTCAGTGTGTCCCAGATCGCCTGCAGTACCGTTGGTGTGAAAATACCTGTCTGGTAAGCCGACTTATATCGGCCACGCTGGTTCGGGCCGGAACCGTTGAGCGTCTGTTGGCAATGCAGCCAATCCATCTGGCGCGTCGCTGCTAGTGCAGACTCCACGGAGTTGATCGTGCGCCCGGTCGGGTTGCTGCGTGGCAGGTGGGTCGTTGGGAAAGGGCTCAGGCATTCGGTGGCAGGAATACCGATGGCATTGAGCATTGAGCTGACAAAGTCCTCGAATGGGGCTCGGTCGTTCACCTCACCGTTCTTATCCACGTAATGAACATCCATCGTGACGTTGCCGGTGTTCTGATGCCGCATTTCCAGCTTGGTCGCCAAGCCCCACGTGTCGGGGTTGGCTTGATTGCGAGAAAACCAGTCCTGATAGGCCGTCAGCAACTTGTCGAGTGCCGGCTTGGTCAGCAGCGACCAGTCCCACTCCAACACCAACCACAGCACTTCCTTGGGGGCTTCGGGCAACGCTTCGAAGTAATAGCTGGTGATAATCCCGAACTGTCCGCCGCCTGCCCCGCAACACGCGGCAAACAGGTCCCGCTCGTCCTGATCGGTGCTGTTGCGGGAGACGTGTACAGGTGCAAGGCCATTGCCTTGAGCATTGGGCACCAGAATATCGACGCCACTCAACCAGTCACATACCAAGCCATCCTTGCGCGACAGCAATCCATAGCCACCGCCGCAAATATGGCCGCCCAGCCCGACGGAGTAACATGAGCCGCCTGGCAGGCTCTTGTTGGCTAATTTGTACAGTGCCACGTAGGCATCCCAGTTCTGGCCGCCAGCCTCCAAGCGGAATCCGTAGCGATGTGGCGAAGTGGGGACCAGTTCCGAAGCGATCTGCCCTTTGTGGTCGTAGACCACTTGGTTGAGTTGGCTGATATCGAGGATCGACAACACTTCATTGGGATTGCCGGGCATTTTGTTGGCGACGAAACCTTCGTAGCAATGACCGCCGCTGCGCACGGTGATACGGCCATCGGGCACTGCCAGCGCCTGGGCGGCGGCATCGATAATGTCTTGGGTGCTATAGCACAGGTAAATCAGGTTGGCGCCGTTGGGCGAGGACTGGCCTTGGACATTACCCAGGGGCCAGCGAAGGTTGAAGCCTTTTTGCAGGGTTGAATGACGACGGTCCGACGGGGTGACGAGATCAAATGCCATGATGTACTCCAAAGAGCCAAGGATGACTTCTGATGCGACTAACTTAACAACCTCGAGGCAAGGAATGCGTGGCTTGCAGAGCTGTTAGAAGGCAATAGGCATGAAGTGGATTGAAGGGTGAACATACGTTCACCCTTCAAGCCTAGCGGAAGAAATACAAATGCAGAGGGCTTAGTTCAGGACGCCATCGAGGATTTCGTAGACGATCCCCGTGCCCACGGCGATCAACACCACGTCAGGCCCGGAACGGCGCCATTCGTAGCCTGGGTACTGCGGCAGGCGGCCCAGCGCTCGGTTGTCCAGGCGTTCGCCATAATAGCCGCGTGGCAGGGGCTGGCCACGCACTAGGCGTACGTTTGGGGGCGGCGGTGCGCCACGGGCGAACTGGCCGTGGTTGTCGTGGATGATCTGGCGTACCGGGCCGAAATCCTGCGGTGGGCCACGGCGGTTGTCTGGCGGGCCGCGATGGTCGTCGCCGCGCTGCTCGTGCTGGCCTTGCGGGCCGCCACGGTCGGGGCCGCCCTGATCGTAGGGCGCCGCGTGTGCCAGGGCAGTGGCACCCAGCATCAGCACGCCGAGACCGGCGATCAAGCGTTTAGGCATTTTCATGGGGGCTTTCCTCAGTACTGCACGAACAAAAAAGGGATTTCGAACGAGGTTCGAAATCCCTTGGTCTTGTCAGTTTAGGTACTGAGTTTTCAGTTTGATTCCTCTGTATCAGGAACTTTACCTACTGCTACACGGCGTTTACTTACGGGCGTTACGGACACCTTCCGACAGCGCCGCGCACAAGCTCAATACGCCATCAATCGCTTGCTGATCATTTTTCGCAGTGGCGATGTGGTCGATTAATGCCGAACCTACCACGACACCGTCCGCCAACCGCGCGATGGCTGCCGCTTGCTCCGGCGTGCGAATACCAAAACCGATGCTGATCGGCAGGTCGGTATGCCGACGCAGGCGGGTCACGGCCTCTTCGACGTGTTCCAGGGTCGCGGCGCCGGCACCGGTCACACCGGCCACCGACACGTAGTACACAAAGCCGGAGCTGCCGTTGAGCACGGTGGGCAAGCGCACGTCATCGGTGGTCGGCGTGGTCAGACGGATAAAGTCAATGCCAGCGGCCTGGGCCGGGTCGCACAGCTCGCCGTTATGCTCTGGGGGCATGTCGACCACGATCAGGCCATCAACGCCGGCCTCTTTGGCGTCGGCGATGAACTGCGGCACGCCGTACTTGTGGATCGGGTTGAAGTAGCCCATCAGCACCAGGGGCGTGTCGTTGTTGTCCTTGCGGAACTCACGCACCATCTGCAGGGTTTTCACCAGGTTCTGCTTGGCGTTCAGCGCACGGATATTGGCCAGCTGGATCGCCGGGCCGTCGGCCATCGGGTCGGTGAAGGGCATGCCCAGCTCGATCACGTCGGCACCTGCGGACGGCAGGCCTTTGAGGATGGCCAGCGAGGTGTCATAGCCCGGGTCGCCAGCGGTGACGAAGGTCACCAGGGCGGCGCGGTTCTGTTCTTTAAGCTGTGCGAAGCGGGTGTGCAGGCGGCTCATCAGTGTTTCTCCTGCTGAGAGGTTTCCATGTGGTGCATGACGGTCTGCATGTCTTTGTCGCCACGGCCGGACAGGTTGACCACCATCAGGTGATCTTTCGGCAAGGTCGGTGCGCGTTTGAACACTTCGGCCAGGGCGTGGGCGCTTTCCAGTGCAGGAATGATCCCTTCCAGGCGGCAGCATTTGTGGAAGGCGTCGAGGGCTTCGTCGTCGGTCACCGAGGTGTACTGGACGCGACCGATGTCATGCAACCAGGCGTGTTCCGGTCCGATGCCGGGGTAGTCCAGGCCGGCAGAGATCGAGTGGGCGTCGATGATCTGGCCATCGTCGTCCTGCAGCAGGAAGGTGCGGTTGCCGTGCAACACGCCCGGTACGCCGCCGTTGAGGCTGGCGGCGTGCTTGCCGGTCTCGATGCCATGGCCGGCTGCTTCAACGCCGATGATTTCAACGCGGGTGTCATCCAGGAATGGGTGGAACAGGCCCATGGCGTTGGAACCGCCGCCGATGCACGCCACCAGGCTGTCTGGCAGACGGCCTTCCTGGGCTTGCAACTGGTCGCGGGTTTCCTTGCCGATCACGGCCTGGAAGTCGCGGACCATCGCCGGGTACGGGTGCGGGCCGGCCACGGTGCCGATCAGGTAGAAGGTGCTGTCGACGTTGGTCACCCAGTCACGCAAGGCTTCGTTCATCGCGTCCTTTAGGGTGCCGGTGCCGGCAACCACCGGGATCACTTCGGCGCCCAGCAGCTTCATGCGGAACACGTTGGCCTGCTGGCGCTCGATGTCGGTGGTGCCCATGTAGATCACGCATTGCAGGCCGAAGCGCGCAGCCACGGTGGCGGTGGCCACACCGTGCATGCCGGCGCCGGTTTCGGCGATGATGCGTTTTTTGCCCATGCGTCGCGCCAGCAGGATCTGGCCGATGCAGTTGTTGATCTTATGCGCGCCGGTGTGGTTCAGCTCTTCGCGCTTGAGGTAGATCTTGGCGCCGCCGCAGAACTCGGTCAGGCGTTCAGCGAAATACAGCGGGCTTGGACGGCCCACGTAGTCGCGTTGGAAGTAGGCCAGTTCTTCTTTGAATGCTGGATCTTCCTTGGCCGCTTCGTATTCGCGGGCCAGGTCGAGGATCAACGGCATCAGGGTTTCAGCGACGTAGCGGCCGCCGAACGCGCCAAACAGGCCGTTGGCATCTGGGCCGTTGCGTAGATCGGTCTGGGACTGAGTCATGGGACGCTCCAGGAAGGAATGGGTGTGGGAAGCAATGAGGGCCACTCTACCCCTGACCTTCTGCGCTGAAAACCGATAAGATCGCTGCAACCTGTCAGGAAAACTCACAGATGAGCCGAGACCTTCCCCCTCTCAATGCCCTGCGTGCCTTTGAAGCCACTGCGCGATTGAACAGCGTCAGTCAGGCCGCAGAGCAATTGCATGTGACCCACGGTGCTGTCAGCCGGCAGTTGAAGGTGCTGGAGGAACAGTTGGGTATCAGCTTGTTCGCCAAGGATGGGCGCGGCCTTAAACTCACAGATGCGGGCGTACGTCTCCGTGATGCCACCACCGATGCGTTCGAGCGGCTCAGAGACGTGTGTGCGGAACTGACCCAGGCCAGCGCCGACGCACCTTTCGTGCTCGGTTGTTCGGGCAGTTTGTTGGCGCGCTGGCTGATCCCGCGTTTGGGCCGCTTGAATGCAGATTTGCCGGACCTGCGTTTGCACCTGTCGGCGGGTGATGGTGATCTGGACCCGCGCCGCCCAGGCCTGGACGCGCTGTTGGTGTTCGCGGAGCCGCCATGGCCGGCGGACATGCAGGTGTATGAACTGGCCAGTGAACGCATCGGCCCGGTGATGAGCCCGCGCTTTGCCGGTTATGAACGCTTGCGCGAGGCGCCGGCTGAAGCTTTATGTGGTGAAAAGCTGTTGCACACCACCTCACGTCCACAGGCCTGGCCCAGTTGGGCCACGCAGCACGGCATCGAACCCGGCGCGTTGAAACACGGCCAGGGCTTTGAACATTTGTATTATTTGCTGGAGGCGGCAGTGGCAGGGTTGGGCGTGGCGATTGCCCCGCAGCCACTGGTGGCCGAGGACCTGCGGGCAGGCCGCCTGGTGGCGCCATGGGGCTTCAGTGAAACCCCGGCGCACCTGGCGCTGTGGCTACCCAAGCGTGCCGCAGATGGGCGCGCCGGGCAGCTGGCGCAGTGGCTCAAGGCTGAGCTACTGCGCGAACCGGTTTAATCGCCGCGTTTGCACAGCAGGTAAGCGGCGAGCAGACCCAATGCACCGACGGCGACGCCGGCTGTGGTCCACGGGTGCTCTTGTGCGTAGTCCCGGGTGGCAACACCGGTTTCGCGGATTTTGACTTTGCTTTCTTCGTAGGCATCGCTGATCAAGTGGCGGGAATGCTTGAGGGCATTCTCGGCATTGCTTTTCAGGGCCTTCAAGGTTTTGCGCGACTCGTCGGATGCATCGTCCTTGAGGCTTTCCAGCGATTTGAGCAGGCTCGAAATCTCGGCTTCCATGCTTTCCAGCGACGCTTTGCGTAAAGAAGTGTTGGCCATGTGGACTCTCCTGAAGTGATTGAGTGGCAGGTGTAGATACCGACTGCGGCGGTTTCAGAAAGTGCAGTAAATCTGAACTTTCACCCAGGAACGGTCGCCAGAAGCAGTAAGAACATTGACTGCTACGCTTGCTTAACGACCCTTAGGAGAACTGCAATGAGTGATCATCACACCTACAAGAAAGTCGAACTGGTGGGCTCGTCCACCTCCAGCATCGAAGACGCGATCAACAATGCCCTGGCCGAGGCCAACAAGAGCATCAAGCACCTGGAATGGTTCGAGGTGACTGAAACCCGCGGCCACATCAAGGACGGCAAGGCCGCGCACTTTCAGGTCACGCTCAAGGTGGGGTTCCGAATTGCCAGTAGTTGATGGCATCGGTTGAACTTTGCCGACTGGCCGATTGCCATAACCTGCGCTACAACCTTAGGGTGCCGACGCGACGCGCGCCGGCACGCTCTTTTCGATCAGCGCAAGGAAAGTAACGGATGAAGAAGTTCCTGTTAGCGGTAGGTTTGTTGAGCATTGCGGGCACAGCCCTGGCGGCGGGCAAGCCATGTGAAGAGCTGAAAAGCGAAATTGCTGCGAAAATCGACGCCAAGGGCGCCAAGCATTACTCGCTGGAAGTAGTGGACAAGGGCGCTGTAGCCGAAGGTTACAAAGTAGTCGGTAGCTGCGAAGCCGGTACCAAGGAAATTGCTTACAAGCGCGGTTAATCCCGTGTTGCAGACATAAATTCGACGCACTTGTGGCGAGGGAGCTTGCTCCCGCTGGAGTGCGTAGCGCTCCCATTTTTTGGGGCCGCTACGCAGCCCAGCGGGAGCAAGCTCCCTCGCCACAGGTGCGTCGTTTTTTTGCCTGAGGGGGTCAACCCTTCATCAATTGCGCCAGCAACTCGTAGGAATGAATCCGGTCGGCGTGCTCGTACAGGTCACAGGTGAAAATCAGCTCATCGGCGCCGGTTTGTTCGATCAGCACTTCCAGCTTGGCGCGGATCTTCGCCGGGCTACCCACCATCGCTAGGCCCAGGAAGCTGCCCACAGCGTCTTTTTCATGGGGCAGCCACAGGCCGTCCATGGTTTTCACCGGTGGGCGCTGCACCAGGCTCTGCCCGCGCATCAGGGCGAGAATGCGCTGGTACACGGAAGTCGCCAGGTAATCGGCCTGCTCATCGGTGTCGGCGGCCACCAGCGGAATGCCAAGCATGACGTAGGGCTTGTCCAGCACGGCTGAAGGCTTGAAGTGGTTGCGGTAGACGCGGATCGCCTCGTGCATCAGGCGTGGTGCGAAATGGGAGGCGAAGGCGTAGGGCAAGCCTCGCTCACCTGCCAGCTGTGCGCTGAACAGGCTGGAGCCCAGCAGCCACACCGGCACGTTGGTCCCGGTGCCGGGAACCGCAATCACCCGCTGGTCGGGGGTGCGCGGGCCCAGGTAGGCCATCAGTTCGGCGACATCTTCAGGGAAATCGTCAGCACTGCCGGAACGCTCACGACGCAGGGCGCGGGCGGTCATCTGGTCGGAGCCGGGCGCACGGCCCAGGCCCAGGTCGATACGGCCGGGGTAGAGGCTTTCAAGGGTGCCGAACTGCTCGGCAATCACCAGCGGCGCGTGGTTGGGCAGCATCACGCCACCGGAGCCGACGCGGATGGTCGACGTACCGCCCGCCAGGTAGCCCAACAACACCGAAGTGGCCGAGCTGGCGATGCCGTCCATGTTGTGGTGCTCGGCCACCCAGAAGCGGTTGTAGCCGAACTTTTCCACGTGCTGGGCCAGGTCCAGGGAGTTGCGCAACGACTGTGCCGGGCTGCCGTTGGCGCGCACGGGCACGAGGTCGAGGGTCGAGAACTTCACGTCGGACAGCGATTTCATAAGCCTGCTTCTCCATTAGGTGCGCAGGCTTATAGACGAACCAAAACCTGCCGCTTCATGTGCATGGTTAATGAGATGTGGGCATATACCCGAGATTCAATAGCGAGGATGGAAATTTCCTACTGCATTGCTAGGTTTCTCCGACAAGATGAACTTTGGCGGGGCGTCTATCCTCAGAACCCTTACTGACGCAAAACCACCGTTCGAGGAGACCGCTATGAGTATCGTGAAAAAAGCATCCGCGCATTGGGAAGGTGACCTGAAGACTGGCCTGGGCTCCATCTCTACGGAAACCGGCGTATTGCGCGAAGCGCCCTACGGCTTCAAGGCGCGTTTCGAGGGCGGCAAGGGCACCAACCCTGAGGAATTGATTGGCGCGGCCCATGCCGGCTGCTTCTCCATGGCCTTTTCCATGATTCTGGGTGATGCCGGCCTCAAGGCTGACAGCATCGACACCCAGGCCGAAGTCACCCTGGATCAAGTCGAGGGCGGCTTCGCCATTACCGCTGTGCACCTGATCCTCAAGGCCAAGATCCCCGGCGCGAGCCAGGCGCAGTTCGATGAACTGAGCAAAAAGGCCAAGGAAGGTTGCCCGGTCTCCAAGGTGCTGAATGCAAAAATTAGCCTGGATGCCACTCTCGTAAACTAACGCAACAGAACCCCTGTGGGAGCGGGCTTGCTCGCGAATGCGGTGTAACAGTCACAGATTTATTGACTGACACACCGCATTCGCGAGCAAGCCCGCTCCCACATTTGGTTTGTGTTAAATCAGAACTCGCATTTACAAACTGTGGTCGAATAGCCATTACTGCCTAGGCGCACACCCGTGCGCAGTGCATTCAGGGAGCTTCACACATGAAACGTTTTGCCTTGGCGATCATCTGCGGTGTTCTGGCCACGTCGGCCGTGGCCGCTCCAAAAGATTGTGAAGAGCTCAGGAAAGAGATTGAAACGAATATCCAGGCCAAGGCGATTCCTTCGTACACCCTGGAAATCATCACCGCCGAAGAAGCCAAGAATCACGACAGTGCGATGATTGTCGGTTCTTGCGAAAACGGCTCCAAGCGCATCCTCTACCAGAAAAACAACGACTGATCAGAGGCAGTTCACACTGCGCTCTTCGGCCAGTAACTTGCCAGCAGCGTCATACAGCCGGATGTTGGGCGTGAACGCCAGCGAGCGTCCTTCCAACTGATAGTGCTGCCCCGCCTGGAAATTGTCGTACTGCAGGGTCATGAAGCAGGTGCGGTCGCGCGTCTGGTCCAGCCCGCCGATCCCCGTGCCGGTATTTACCTCGAAATCGAAGCGCACCATCAGCTCATGGCTGCCCGGTGGCACCTGGAAGAAACGCCCGTCGTTGAGGTTCTTGCCGTCCAGGCGCTGGGCCATTACCAGCTTGGCACCGGGTGTCGGGGTGATGAAGTCGACCCAGGCCTGGTGCGGGTCCGCTGGCGGGATCGGCGTGGTTGCGCACGCTGTGAGGAACACGGCGGCGAGGGGAAGCAAGAGCTGGCGCATGGCAGGCACTCAACGGTTGGAAAGAATTGAGCCTGGCGCGGATGGCAGCAGACTCCCTATGAGTATAAACACGCCACGCCATGGAAAAATTCCGTGCGGGCAGGATAGTCTGGCGAATCAATAACCCAGGAGTCGGGGCATGGTCAGGCGTTTTCTTCCAGGGTTGCTGGCGGTGCTGCTCAGCGGTTGTTCCAGCGTCAGCTATTACAGCCAGTTGGCCAGCGGCCAATGGCAGTTGCTGCGTGCGCGTGAGCCGGTTGCCGAGGTGATCGCCGACCCTTCCCGCCCCCAGGTTTTGCGTGAGCACCTGGTGCAATCGCAGAAAGCGCGCACCTTTGCCAGCGAACACCTGCACTTGCCCGACAACCAGAGTTACAGGTTGTACGCCGACATTGGCCGGCCTTACGTGGTCTGGAATGTCTTCGCCACGCAGGAATTTTCCCTTTCACCTGAAACCCATTGCTTTCCGATTGCCGGTTGCGTGGCCTATCGCGGTTATTACAACCAGGGCGCGGCGCGTGGCGAAGCGGCGTTGTTGCGGCAACGGGGCATGGACGTGTCGATTGGCGGGGTGGAGGCCTATTCGACCTTGGGTTGGTTTAACGACCCGATCATGAGTTCGATGATGAACTGGGGCGATGAGCGCCTGGCCACGCTGATCTTCCATGAATTGGCGCACCAGCGTTTTTATGTGAAGGACGACACCGAGTTCAACGAGTCCTACGCCAACTTCGTTGAGCAGGAAGGCACCCGCCAATGGCGTGCTGCACGCGGCCTGGCGCCGGTCAGCGACGCGGCATTGAAGCAACGCGACCAGTTCATCCGGCTGGTGCTCGACACTCGCAAGCGCCTGGAAACGCTGTACGCCCAACCGTTGGCCGCCGATGTGATGCGCCAGGCCAAAGCCGCAGAGTTCGAACGCTTGCGCCGTGATTACCGGCAGATGCGCGACAGCCAGTGGGCGGGGGATAAACGCTATGACGTTTGGATTAACCAGCCGATGAACAATGCGCGACTGTTGCCGTTCGGGCTGTATGACCAGTGGGTGCCGGCGTTTGCGGCGTTGTTTCGGCAGGTGGATGGGGATTGGGTGAGGTTTTTTGCGGCGGTGGAGAAGATGGGTGGGTTGCCGGTGGCGCAGCGCAAGGCGGCGTTGAAACAGTTGGAGGGTGGTGGGCCTTAGGGCCTCATCGCCGGCAAGCCAGCTCCCACAGTTGACCCCGTTTCAAATTTGGAACCCAGTCAACTGTGGGAGCTGGCTTGCCGGCGATGGCAATCTCAAGGCCGCTGCAAAAACGCCTGATGCATCTGCGCCAACGTCTCAAAATGCCAGGTCGGCGCCTCGGCACTCAACTCCTCGAAGCTGCCAAACCCATACCCCACCGCTGCTGAATCCAGGCCATTGCTGCGCGCGCCGATCAGGTCGTGCTTGCGGTCACCAATCATCAAGGTGGTGGCCGGGTCCAGGCCTTCTTCGCGGATCAAGTGCGCGATCAGCTCAACCTTGTTGGTACGCGTGCCATCCAGCTCGCTGCCGTAGATCACCTTGAAATGCTTGGCGAAATCAAAATGCCGGGCGATTTCGCGGGCAAACACCCAGGGCTTGGACGTGGCCACGTAGAGCTGGCGGCCTTGGCTGCTCAGGTCTTCCAGCAACGGCATCACGCCTTCGAACACACGGTTTTCATACAGGCCGGTGACCTTGAAGCGTTCGCGATAAAAATTCACCGCCTCCCACGCCTTGGCCTCATCAAAGCCGTAGAACTGCATGAAGGCTTGCAGCAGCGGCGGGCCGATGAAGTGTTCCAGCTTCGTCAGGTCCGGCTCGTCGATGCCGAGCTTGCCGAGGGCGTATTGGATCGAACGGGTGATGCCTTCACGCGGGTCGGTGAGGGTGCCGTCCAGGTCGAACAGGACGGTGGTGTAGTTCAGGGTCATTGATCGAATCCTTCGGCCAGGTGCAGGTCTTTGAGCTTCACGTAGTTCGCTGCGCTGTAGGTGAAAAAGGCACGCTCCTTGTCGGTCAACGGACGGATTTGTTTAACCGGGCTGCCCACGTACAAAAAGCCGCTCTCGAGTTTCTTGCCCGGTGGCACCAGGCTGCCGGCGCCGATGATCACGTCATCCTCGACCACCGCGCCGTCCATCACGATGCTGCCCATGCCGATCAAAATGCGATTACCGACGGTGCAGCCGTGCAGCATGACCTTGTGGGCGATGGTCACGTCGTCGCCGATCAGCAGCGGGAAACCGTCCGGATTGAACGGGCCGGCATGGGTGATGTGCAGCACGCAGCCGTCCTGCACGCTGGTGCGGGCACCGATGCGGATGCGGTGCATGTCGCCGCGGATCACCGTGAGCGGCCAAACCGAGCTGTCGGTGCCGATTTCGACATCGCCGATCACCACCGCCGAAATATCGACAAAAGCCCCGGCGCCCAGGGTTGGCGTGTGGTTCTGATAGGTGCGAAGGGTCACGATAGCCTCTCTCTCTTCTGCTGATAGCTGCGGTGGGCATTGATTGTAATTAAGATGGCCCCATCTTTGTTCTTACATGTTTCTTCAGCCAAGGTACCCACCGTGAGCGCGAACAACCCACTTTTGCAGTCCTACGACCTGCCGCCGTTCTCGGCGATCCGTGCCGAGCACGTCCAGCCGGCCATCGAACAGATCCTCGCCGACAACCGCGTCGCCATCGAAGGCATCCTGCAAAGCCAGGGCAAAAACCCTACGTGGGCTGGCCTGGTGCTGGCCATGGACGAGTTGAATGATCGCCTGGGCGCTGCCTGGAGCCCGGTCAGCCACCTCAACGCCGTATGCAACAGCGCCGAACTGCGTGAAGCGTACGAAAGCTGCCTGCCGGCCTTGAGCGCCTACTCCACCGAGATGGGCCAGAACCGTGCGCTGTTCCAGGCCTTCGAAGCCTTGGCCAACAGCCCGGAAGCCGCGGGTTTCGACGTGGCGCAGAAAACTATCCTGGAACATTCCCTGCGTGACTTCCGCCTGTCGGGTATCGATTTGCCGCCCGAGCAGCAAAAACGCTATGCCGAAGTGCAGAGCAAACTGTCCGAGCTGGGCAGCAAGTTCTCCAACCAATTGCTGGATGCCACCCAGGCCTGGACCAAACACGTTACCGATGAAGCCACCCTCGCCGGCCTGACCGACTCGGCCAAGGCGCAGATGGCCGCCGCTGCCCAGGCCAAAGGCCTCGACGGCTGGCTGATCACCCTGGAGTTCCCGAGCTACTACGCGGTGATGACCTACGCCCAGGACCGCGCGCTGCGTGAGGAAGTTTACGCGGCCTATTGCACCCGCGCGTCGGACCAAGGCCCGAATGCCGGTCAGAATGATAACGGCCCGGTGATGGAACAAATCCTCGACCTGCGCCAGGAACTGGCTCAGTTGCTGGGCTACGCGTCCTTCTCCGAACTGAGCCTGGCCACCAAGATGGCCGAGTCCAGCGACCAGGTCCTGAGTTTCCTGCGCGACCTGGCCAAGCGCAGCAAGCCGTTTGCCACCCAGGACCTGCAACAGCTCAAGGCCTACGCCGCCGAACAAGGCTGCGCGGACCTGCAAAGCTGGGACAGTGGTTTCTACGGCGAAAAACTGCGCGAGCAGCGCTACAGCGTGTCCCAGGAAGCCCTGCGCGCCTACTTCCCCATCGACAAAGTACTGAGCGGCCTGTTCGCCATCGTGCAACGCCTGTACGGCATTGAAATCGCCGAGCAAAAAGGCTTCGACACCTGGCACCCGGATGTCCGTCTGTTTGAAATCAAGGAAAACGGCCAGCACGTGGGCCGCTTCTTCTTCGACCTGTACGCCCGCGCCAACAAGCGTGGCGGCGCGTGGATGGACGGCGCGCGTGACCGTCGCCGCACGATCGACGGCGTACTGCAAAGCCCGGTGGCCAACCTGGTGTGCAACTTCACACCTGCCGACAGCGGCAAACCTGCCCTGCTGACCCACGATGAAGTGACCACGCTGTTCCATGAGTTCGGCCACGGCCTGCATCACCTGCTGACCCGCGTTGAACACGCCGGCGTTTCCGGTATCAACGGGGTGGCTTGGGATGCGGTGGAGCTGCCGAGCCAGTTCATGGAGAACTGGTGCTGGGAGCCGGAAGGCCTGGCGCTGATCTCCGGCCACTACGAAAGTGGCGAACCGCTTCCACAAGACCTGCTGCAAAAAATGCTCGCCGCCAAGAATTTCCAATCCGGCCTGATGATGGTGCGCCAGCTGGAGTTCTCGCTCTTCGACTTCGAGCTGCACGCCACTCACGGCGACGGCCGCAGTGTTGCTCAGGTATTGGAGGGTGTGCGTGATGAGGTGTCGGTGATGCGTCCGCCCGCCTACAACCGCTTTCCCAACAGCTTTGCGCATATCTTCGCGGGCGGTTACGCGGCGGGGTACTACAGCTACAAGTGGGCCGAAGTGCTGTCGGCCGATGCCTTCTCCAAGTTCGAAGAAGACGGCGTGCTCAATGCCGAGACCGGTCGCGCCTTCCGCGAGGCGATCCTGGCCCGTGGCGGTTCCCAGGCGCCGATGGTGCTGTTCGTCGATTTCCGCGGACGCGCGCCGTCGATTGACGCACTCTTGCGCCACAGCGGCCTGAGTGAGGACGCGGCAGCATGAGTGAAGGGCCTGTGATTACCAAGAAACAATTTATCGCCGGGGCGGTTTGCCCGGCGTGCAGCGAGCCGGACAAGTTGAAGATGTGGACCGAAGACAACGTGCCACACCGTGAGTGCGTGGCCTGCGGTTATACCGACACGCTGAATGACCAGGGCTTGTCGGTGCCCAAGGAATTGGGCACGCGGGTGAATACGTCGGCGTTGAAAGCGCCAGCGGACCCGAAGGTGCAGGCGGTGCAGTTTTTCCCCAATCCGAAGCTGAAAAAGGACTGACTGATGTGATGTTTTTTGCCCTGAAACACAGGTTTCAGGGCGAAGAGCATTAAGCATCTACGCCCCTCAATTCTGTCGCGTGTTCCAGGATGGCTGCCCCCTTTTGCGGTTATCAAGGAAGCACCATGCCGGACCTCAACCCTCTGTTGCAGGACTATCACCTGCCGCCTTTCTCGGCCATCCGTGCCGAGCACCTTGTGCCTGCCATCGACGCGATTGTGCTGAGCAGTCGCGCCGAAGTAGCCCGTATCATTGCCAGCCAGCGACACCACCCAAACTGGGATGATTTGATGTTGGCGATGGAAGCCGTTACCTCCCGCATTGACGAGGTGCTATCGGTGATTTACATCCTCGACAGCACCACTACCGACCCAAGATGGTTGGAGGCCAGTGCGCTGGCCACTTTTCGGGCTTCAGCGTTCACCCAAGAGCTGACAGGTAATCAAGGGCTGTACGACTGCTACAAAGCGCTGGCCGCGAGTTCATCTGCGGCGCTGTTTGATGCGTCCCGCCAGAGTTTGCTGAAGCGCACGCTGAAAAAATTTCGGCTGGCCGGCATTGAGCTGGAACCGGCTATGCAGAAAAAACGGGTGATGCTCGACCATAAAATTGCCGGTCTCCAGCAATTGTTCCTGACCCGACTGGAACAGGCTAACAACGCGTGGCGCAAACACATCACCGATGAATCGCGATTGCAGGGACTCACCCCGACCCTCAAGGCACGGATGGCGCAAAAGGCGCGAGCGGCTAACGTGCAGGGTTGGCTTATTACCCTGAATGACGAGATTTACCGGGAATGCATGGCTTACGCGCAGGATCGAACATTGCGAGAGGAGATTTTCGTTGCCTACAACACGCGTGCTTCTGACCTGGGCCCGCACGCTGGGCAGTTCGACAATGGCCCCTTGTTGCAAATGCTGAGGGTCAGCCGTCATCAGAAAGCCATGCTATTGGGTTACGCCAATTTTGTTGAATTGGCACTCGAGCTGCAAATGTTGGAGACCAGGGATCAAGTCCTGGATTTTATTCGTGACCAAATTGCGTCATCACGCACAGTCTTTGCACATGACAAACAGGTGCTTGAGGCGTTGGGGCATGAGCTTGGACTGACAGGCCTGCAGTCCTGGGATTTCGCGTTCCTGGCGCAAATCATCCGGCAAAGAATCTGCGGGGTTTCCGAAGATGATCTGCGCGTCTATTTTCCTCTCGAGAACACCTTGTCTCAGCTATTTGCGCTCGTAAAGCAACTGTTTGGTATCGAAATCAGCGAGCTTTATGGCTTCGATGCTTGGGCTTCCGGGATCCGTCTCTTTCAGATAACAGAACATGGTGAAGTGCTGGGGCAGATCTTTTTTGTGCCGTATCGGCAAAATGACGGGGGTTACCCCTACGCAATATCGTTGAGAAACCGCTGGACCACGGCTGAAAGTCGCAGGGTGCAACCGATGGCTGTGCTGTTCACTCAGTTTGAAGGTACCCCCGATGAGACGTGTTTGCTCGGACATCGGCAACTCAAGATCCTTTTTCATGAGTTCGGTCATTGCTTGCAGCAACTATTGGTGGGCATCGGTTACCGCACCAAAATGGGTACTGATGACTCAGGTATCGACAGCGCGGAATTTTTCGGCCAGTTCTTCGAACGCTGGTGTGACTCGCCGGATTGTCTCGCATGGCTTTCCAGCCATTTCAAAACGGGGGCGTCTTTGCCCATGGCGATGGCTCGGCAACAAGCCCTGTATACCGATACCCAGTCTTCCTGGGAGCAGGCAGAGTCGTTGACGCTTGCATTGTTTGATATCGAAGTACACGGCTCACAGGACGATGGACGTACCATTGAACACGTATTTGCGAGCGCCAACCGTGAAGTCGGTCACCTGCCGTCGCTGGACACTGTGCGTTATGCCAACAGCTTCAGCCATTTGGTATCGGGATATGAAGGTGGGTATTACGCCTACCAATGGTCTGAGGTGCTGGCGCGCAGAGCCTTCAAAAGGTTTGAGCGCGAAGGTGTTTTCAATGCCGCGACGGGTCGGGCGTTTCGCGAGCAGGTGCTCGCTCCCGGCCACTCTCGTTCATTGCTTGAGTCGGTGCGGTTGTTTTCAGAGGAACCCTCGGGACGCGCGCCCTGAAGTCAGGTGTCGGAATTGGCCGTGTTCATCCAGCTTTTCATTGAACACAGGGCAAAGGCGCTGGTGCTGCACTCTCCGTTCTGCAGTGCCGTGCGTAACTTGGCGACATCCGCTTTCATCATGTAGCGAACACCGTCCTTGAAGCCGTTGCTGCTGCCGAAGCCGCCTTGGGTCATCTCGTTCAGCGCATCTTCTTTGCTCCAGCCTTGCACCACCACGCGGTACATCGCCGCCATCAGGCCGGTGCGGTCAGAGCCATGTTTGCAATGCATCAACACCGGGCCGTTGGCTTCGGCTTCCTGAATCGCCCTAAGCGCCGCGAGCACGTCGGAATCATCGACATGGTTGGTGCGATAAGACAACTGTACCTGTTTGATATCAGATGACTTCAGCCACGCCGAATCAGACTCCGGCAAGAAGTTGATCACCGTGCCGATTTTCAGTTGGTCCAACACGGGCAGCGCATTGCTGTCTGGCAAGGCGCTGCGATACAGCGTGGGCGTCATCTGATGCAGATTGAATTGGTCGCCTACTGGCTGAGCCCACTCGGGTGGTCGGATAGACGTGGCATCGTCGGCCTGGGCAGGGGCGCCG
Source organism: Pseudomonas sp. BIGb0164 (assembly GCF_024810135.1). Taxonomy (NCBI): domain Bacteria; kingdom Pseudomonadati; phylum Pseudomonadota; class Gammaproteobacteria; order Pseudomonadales; family Pseudomonadaceae; genus Pseudomonas; species Pseudomonas sp. BIGb0164. The sequence goes on from NZ_JANUEA010000003.1 coordinate 719,728, forward strand.
ATAAACATCGCAAGGAGCGCCAGGCTGAGGGCCGGTAACAATCGAAGAGTGAACATGCGTGACGTGACCCGATAAGGGAGTGGTAATGGCGCCCAGAGTGGTCTTGAGGGGGTGAATGGGGTGTGAGGTGTGCGTCAAAGGATCGTGAACCGGCGCATCTGATCCGCTGTTTTTGAAGCTGAATCGATTCCCTCGATGCTTAGCCTGCTATCATTTGTAACTATTGATTGCCAGTGTGTTCTATCCCCTTGGATCCCATGCCTTGGCAAACCTTCACGCTGCTCCCAGAAGCGGCTGATCAACCCGTGACTTCATGATGAGGTGCCTCTATGTCTGATCAAGATCAAGACAACCCCCGGCGTGACTTTTTGCGCAAATCCTTGACCTTGATCCCGGTGGTCACGGTTGCCAGCACGGGCCTGGGTGGCTCGATGCTGATGGCCACGCCCGAGCCGGCCCAGGCTGCTCCCGCCCCGTCGGCCGCCAGCGACAAGCCCTACGAACCGACCTACTTCACGGCCGAAGAGTGGGCCTTCATCAACGCTGCTGTTGCGCAGTTGATTCCCGCGGATGAGCAGGGCCCGGGTGCGCTGGAAGCCGGCGCGCCGGAATACATCGACCGCCAGATGAACACGCCTTACGCCAGTGGCGCACTGTGGTTCATGCAAGGCCCGTTCAACGCCGACGCCCCGCCAGAGATGGGGTGGCAGTCCAAATTGGTACCCAAGGAAATCTATCGCCTGGGTATCGCCGCCACGGATGCGTGGTCGAAGGCGTTCAACGGGAAAGCTTTTGCTGCGCAAGACAGCGCTACCCGAGACGATATGTTGCGTCGTTTGGAGGCTGGCGGCAGTGAGGTCAGCGCGCATTTCGCAGCAGTACCTCCGAAAATGTTCTTCAACCTGTTGCTGCAAAACACCAAGGAAGGGTTCTTCTGCGACCCGATCCACGGCGGCAACAAAGGCATGGTCGGCTGGACCATGATTGGTTTCCCCGGCGCCCGCGCCGACTTCATGGACTGGGTTGAACGCAACGAGCAATACCCCTTCCCGGCTGTTTCCATTCGCGGCGAGAGGGCATAAACGTGGCGACCATCATGAAGAAAGTGGATGCGGTGATCGTAGGTTTCGGCTGGACCGGCGCAATCATGGCCAAGGAGCTGACAGAAGCAGGCCTTAACGTGGTAGCGCTGGAGCGCGGCCCGATGCAGGACACTTACCCGGACGGCAACTATCCCCAGGTCATCGACGAGCTGACCTACAGCGTGCGTAAAAAACTCTTCCAGGACATCTCCAAGGAGACGGTGACCATTCGCCATAGCGTGAATGACGTCGCTCTGCCCAACCGTCAGTTGGGCGCATTCCTGCCGGGCAATGGCGTGGGTGGCGCAGGTTTGCATTGGTCGGGCGTGCACTTTCGTGTCGACCCGATTGAGCTGCGCATGCGCAGCCATTACGAAGAGCGCTACGGTAAAAACTTCATTCCCAAGGACATGACCATCCAGGACTTCGGTGTCAGCTATGAAGAGCTGGAGCCGTTTTTCGACTACGCCGAGAAGGTGTTCGGCACCTCGGGCCAGGCGTGGACGGTCAAGGGGCAGTTGGTGGGTGAAGGCCGTGGCGGTAACCCGTATGCGCCGGATCGCTCCAACCCGTTCCCGCTGGAGTCACAGAAAAACACCGTCTCCGCACAGCTGTTTCAGAAAGCTGCGACCGAAGTGGGCTACAAACCCTACAACCTGCCGTCCGCCAATACCTCGGGGCCGTACACCAACCCCTACGGCGCGCAGATGGGCCCATGCAACTTCTGCGGTTTTTGCAGCGGCTACGTCTGCTACATGTACTCCAAGGCTTCGCCGAACGTGAACATCCTGCCGGCCCTGCGCCAGGTGCCGAACTTCGAGCTGCGGCCCAATTCCCACGTGCTCAAGGTCAACCTCGACAGCACCAAGAGCAAGGCCACCGGCGTGACCTACATCGACGGCCAGGGTCGTGAGTGCGAGCAGCCGGCCGACCTGGTGATCCTCGGGTCTTTCCAGTTCAACAACGTGCGGTTGATGCTGCTGTCGGGTATCGGCAAACCTTACGACCCGATCACCAATGAAGGCGTGGTGGGCAGAAATTTCGCCTACCAGAACATGGCGACCATCAAGGCGTTCTTCGACAAGGACACCCACACCAACAACTTCATCGGTGCGGGTGGTAATGGCGTGGCCATCGACGACTTCAACGCCGACAACTTCGACCACGGGCCGCATGGCTTTGTCGGCGGCTCACCGATGTGGGTCAACCAGGCGGGCAGTCGGCCGATTGCCGGCACCTCCAACCCACCGGGCACCCCGGCCTGGGGCAGTGCCTGGAAGCGCGCTACCGCCGATTACTACACCCACCAGGTGTCGATGGACGCCCACGGTGCCCATCAATCCTACCGGGGCAACTACCTGGACCTGGACCCGGTGTACCGCGATGCCTACGGCCTGCCGTTGTTGCGGATGACGTTCGACTGGCAGGAAAACGACATCAAGATGAACCGCTTCATGGTCGAGAAAATGGGCAAGGTCGCGCAGGCGATGAACCCCAAGGCCATCGCGCTGCTGGGCAAGAAAGTCGGTGAGCACTTCAACACCGCCTCGTACCAGACCACCCACCTCAATGGCGGCGCGATCATGGGCACCGACCCGAAAACCAGCGCGTTGAACCGCTACCTGCAGTGTTGGGATGTGCACAACGTGTTTGTCCCGGGCGCGTCCGCTTTCCCACAAGGCCTGGGCTACAACCCGACCGGCTTGGTGGCGGCGCTGGCCTATTGGTCGGCGCGGGCGATCCGCGAGCAGTACCTGAAAAAACCCGGCCCACTGGTTCAGGCATAAGGAGCGATGACCATGAAAGCATTCGTTATCGCCTCCCTGGCGCTCTTCAGCAGCTGTTCCGGCAGTGCGGCTGACACCGACCTGATCAAGCAGGGCGAATACCTGGCCCGCGCCGGCGACTGCGTGGCCTGCCACACCGCCAAGGGCGGTAAACCCTTCGCCGGTGGCCTGCCGATGGAAACGCCCATCGGCGTGATCTATTCCACCAACATCACCCCGGACAAGACCGGCCTGGGCGACTACAGCTTCGAGGACTTCGACAAGGCCGTGCGCCATGGCGTCGCCAAGAGCGGTAGTACGCTTTACCCGGCGATGCCCTACCCGTCTTACGCACGCGTCAGCGACAGCGATATGCAGGCGTTGTATGCGTACTTCATGAAGGGTGTGGAACCGGTTGCCCAAGAGAACAAGGACAGCGATATTCCTTGGCCCCTGAGCATGCGCTGGCCGTTGGCAGCATGGCGCTGGATGTTCGCGCCGACGGTTGCAGAGGTGCAACCACAGGCGGCTGCCGACCCGGTGATCAGCCGCGGTGCGTACCTGGTGGAAGGCCTGGGCCACTGCGGCGCGTGCCATACGCCGCGTGCCCTGACGATGCAGGAAAAAGCCCTGAGCGCCACTGACGGCAATGCATTCTTGTCCGGCAGTGCGCCGCTGGAAGGCTGGATCGCCAAAAGCCTGCGCGGTGACCATAAGGACGGCCTCGGCAGTTGGAGCGAGGAGCAACTGGTGCAATTCCTCAAGACCGGTCGCAGTGACCGCAGCGCGGTGTTCGGCGGCATGAGCGATGTGGTGGTCCACAGCATGCAGTACATGTCGGAAAATGACCTGACCGCTATCGCCCGTTACCTCAAGAGCCTGCCGGCGGTGGATCCGAAAGATCAGCCGCACCTGTACGACAAGCAGGTGGCTGACGCGCTGTGGAAAGGCGATGACAGCAAGCCGGGCGCCTCGGTGTATATCGACAACTGCGCGGCTTGCCACCGCACCGACGGCCACGGCTACACGCGTGTATTCCCGGCGCTGGCGGGCAACCCCGTGTTGCAGACGGCGGATGCGACGTCCTTGATCAATATCGTGTTGAACGGCGGCACCTTGCCGGCCACCCACACGGCGCCGTCTACCTTCACCATGCCCGCGTTTGCGTGGCGCCTGTCGGACCAGGAAGTGGCGGATGTGGTCAGTTTCGTGCGTGGCAGTTGGGGTAACAAGGGCACGCCTGTGAAGGCCAGTGACGTGGCGGACCTGCGCAAGAATGATATGCGCACCACCTCGGGCGATGACCTGGGCCAAGTGACGCAAAAACACTGACGCGTACTTGACCGCCAAACGGCACTGGTCAGAACCCTTGCGCCTCGATACTGTATATAAAAACAGTATCGAGGCGTTTTCATGTCTACTCCGTTGCCGCCCCGTGGCCGGGGCACTGCCACCAACCTGCACAACCGCTTCGCGCCCACCGTCAGCGTGGTCGAGGACGACGGCTGGTACCAGGAAGTGCCACCCACCCAGGGCACTGAAGTGCGCATTGAAACGGCCAAGACCATCATCACCCGCAACAACTCGCCGGACCTGCCGTTTGATCGCTCAATCAACCCTTACCGAGGTTGCGAGCATGGCTGTATCTACTCTGTGAAAGGATACTCAAGTGAAACAATCTGAAAAATGCTGTGCGTATCGTCCCAGTGCTGGTTTGACTCAATGCGCTTTGCTATCAAATAGCTATCAGCTATGCTGACTCGACCAAAGGAGATGGTGATATGGCTAGTCACACACGGCGACACGGATTGAAGCGCGGAGCGAGATTCTCTTTGTTCATCGTGTCGTATACACCTTTATTTGCCATAATGATTTTTCAACAGATTTATCAAAACAAAGATTACCTACACCCAGTTGAAATAACGAAAGAAACAGCCTTAAACTTTTTTCGGTATTTCGGAGTGTCTTCGTTTCTAGTCATAATCTCCATTATTAGTTTTATTGGTCTTCTTATCTTGCTGCGAAATTTAGAGAGAAGAGCAAGCGAGAGCGGTGAGGAAATTACCGTCACAGACGTAGAAAATAAAAATAGCGAAGCTATTGCATACTTATTCACATACATAATTCCTTTCGTATTTCAGGACTTATCAAATATAAGTCAGTTAGTTCCGATAATCGCTTTGATGTCGGTGACTTATGCTATTTATTCTAATTCCTCTATGATGCTGATAAATCCTACGTTAAGCTTTTGGTACTCGTTATATCAAATTGAATATAAAGACAATACAGGCAAGGCAAAGAAAACAATTGTTTTAACCAAGGAGCGATTTTTGGAGGAAGGGGATATCCTTCGACCTAAGCGAATCGCACATAAACTTAGCTATGGTGTAGCTTAGGAGAAACGGATGAGTATTCAGCAGTTGATAGCGGAAGATGGTCTTCTCAATGAGGACGGTTTGGTAGTACAACTTTTTTTCATTCAGAGGCGCACCAAAAAAGTCAACAAAGTTCAAACATTTACATATGACGTTAAAAAAACAGATTCTTCAGACAAGCTGAATAAGTTTTTTATTAAAAGTCTAAAAACTCAGATCTGTAAAGTCGTCGGCAGACCAGATGTAAAGTTTGAAGATTATAAAGTTATTGCCGATGACTCACCTAATGTTGTGCATAAGTATCCTGACGCAAATGCAATGAAAGTAGCCCCATCAGTTTGGGGTATAATTGATGCTGGCGCGGCTGAAAATATAAAATCACTACACGATGTCAAAGACAAACTTTGGGCATATTGCGTGAAGTTTAGTAAAGGGAATAAGTCTGTTTTGGCTTTTAGAAAAACAGCGCCAACTAAAATCGCTACTGACGAAGCGCAAACTTCGGGGGAGAAATTCGTAGCGTGGTTTGACTCTGATGATGCCCGACTGGTGGAAGTAAAGTTAGAGTCAATCAGTTTCGACAATAAAGCAGACTGTGTCTTGTTAGATAATACATTTTATATCTTTGGGAAAGGGGCTTTCGAAAAAATCGTAAGCCTTGAAGACGAATTTGTAGAAAATGCTAATGCAGTGGTTGCAGAAATGACACAGCAAGATATTCTCGAAGGAATTGAGTTATTACAAGAAGAAATAAGTGCAAAACCATCCTTGATGAGGATGGTTGCGAACATTGCTCGTAAGCAAAACCATACGGGTATTGGGCAGTTAGAAATTGAGAATATGAAGAACGTTTTACATACGTTTGAAAAAAAGGAATTGAAATTTACCGCTGACGGTAAGATTCTCATCGAAAATAAGGATGATGTTGAGAATTTCTTAAAATTACTTAATGACTATCATAAAAAAGGAATGGTCAGTGGGAAGTTTTATGGTTCGAGTAGTGGTCATGTAATCACTGCTCAGTAACTCCTGATTTGACCGTCAGACGCTCTTAGGAGCGTCTTTTTGAGACGGTCAATGGAAACAGCTAACTCAACCTCAGAGCACCGTCAGGTGCTAGCGAAATGGCTTTAAACCGCTTTTGATTTTGCTCTTATTGTCGATACACAAGCATATAATCCCGCAATTCGCTACGAACAAAATCAGTTTCATAAGTGATTTTAAAATTATCTCTATACATACCTTCAGTACCCTTCGTTAAATCTCCTTCCATCGTTGTTTTGTAGCATGTCTTATCATAAGAATTGAATGAATACTCAACAGATATTGCGCTTGTTGAACCATATTTCGACCATGATTTTCCGTTACAGTCTTTATAAGCTTGGGCGTAACTTTCTTTTATTTCTGCCGCTTCTTTTACCAGGTTTTCAACTCGCTTTTTTTCTTGTTCTTCGTTTCTTATTGCTTCCTGACGTGTAACTACAATAGCTTTTCCAAAGCCGTCTTTTGCCATTCCGTTAGTGAACGGCGGCATGAATGGGTATTTCACATTCAAAAGAAACATAAACATGATGAGAAAAGGCACCAATATACAGTCAAACCCTCTTCCACTCATTCTGTTACCTCATCAGATAAATCATCTTCTTGATAAGCTAAGCAGTTGATAAAAGCTGATTCAATAAGAGTTTCCACTGTGTATTTCAAGCTTTTCGTTTCTAAAATCCTAGCCATATATTCAAGCTGTAACTTTTGTTTAGAAGCAAGTCTTACAACATAATAATCATAGTCAATTTGATATTCATTAATCTTACTCATACTGCATCACCATCATCATATTCTTCTAAATCATCAAACGGTGATGGACCATCAAAATTAATTTCTTCAATATGGTTTATTTCGGCTAATAGTTCATCACTCGTAATGCCTCTAAGATTCGCTTCTAATAGAATGGCTTCTGGGTCATCAACCAGTTCAGTTTTTACCGTTCTTTTAGCTTGTTTAGACCCCGAATATTCTATTGTCATTTTTAATTTCTTGTATTTAGCTCTGTCCTTATAAACTTCTACCCATGGACCTTTACCAAACAATTCAGGATTTACCATGTAGCAGCCTCTGTCTTTTTGCCTGATGATGTCAGATTTTTTTAAGATAAGAAGAGTGTTGTCAAATGTTCCGATAGAAGTATTCAGAAAGGCGCAAATGCGTTTTTTTACAGCTGCGTTAAGGATTATCTCACCGCCATAGTTTGTGATTTTTAATAGCTCATTCAGAACTGAATGGTTTGAAGAGTTGAGCTTATATATTGCTTGTATACCATCTAAGTATAACTTTACAAAAGCAGGCTCAGAAGACACTGAAAAAGCGGTCACTTCCTCTTGTTTTGTTAATTCCCCGGTTACACTGTCGTAAGTTTCTTTGACACTGTGTTTGAGGATTTTCTTGGTTTTATTAGGTTGATTCATTGTAGTTTTATGTTGTTATATATCTATTATACATAATCCTCACTGAAGTCAATGAGGAAACTACATTTATTTACTAATTATTTTTGATGAGGAAAACTCCTCATCTGATAGATGAGAAAACCCCATCTGCCAGATGAGAAAATCTAACTCATAGAGTGAGGAAAAACGGCTGTAAGCCACGTTATCCGTGATGTCTCCTTTCTATTATATTTACATAGGGGTTTTAATGCCCCCCTAACCCCCAAGGGGGAATTGGCTTAAAGCCATTTCAGCTAAAAGCAAAAGCATCAAATGCCCGGCAGTTTCAAACTTCTTACTTTCTCTTGGGTTGAAAAACCTTGGACATTATCAGCCATTTCATCAATTATTTCATTAACTGGGTCAAGTGTCTCAAACTGCTCATAGAACAAGTTTTGCTTTGCTTCAATTTCGTATCTGGATTTTTCAGAATTTACTTTTTTCATTAAATCTATTACATAATCACTAATTGAAGCGGCAATGCTTGCAAGGCTGTTAGTCATAGCTTTAAATCTATCGGACAAGCTTTGAACATCACTTGTGAGTTTTTTATTGTCTTCGATGAGTTTGAAATTCGCAAATTTTAGTTTTTTGTGCTTGAGCGACTCTAACTCATAATCTTTCTTTGATGATGATAGTTCTTCATTCGTTGCGGCAAGCTCTGTTTTTAATTCTGAGATTTCCTCTTGCTGTTCTTTTAAGCGTAAATTGTTAAGATTAAACTGACGCTGAATTTTGGGCAATTTTGCATCTTTTTCAATCTCCCTTAAACGGGCTTTGTTCTCTTCTGTCTTTTCCAATACAGTTGCTTCAAGGTTGTAGTTGTGTAAATAGCTATTTGCGTGTTTATAGAAAAGGACTTGAAAATATTCAGCCTGTAATTTCTTCCTTTTATAATCACTTGGCTCATTGTTCAAAACTTCCAACCTCTCCTTGTCAATATTTTTTTCAACAAATGCATATTGGGCTTTTAGCAAATCATATTTATTAGTCTTATTGTTTTTGGTCGAAACAAATATATGGCTGTGAGGGTCTGCTTCATCGCAATGAACCACCAATGCTTTCAAAGAATAATCTGGAAAGTTTCTTTTATAGAAAGAAGCTTGAATCTGTATCAGGTCTTTTAGTGGAATTTCTACGTTGTTTCGAGATGGGATTTTAAAAAAAGCTTCTTGAATAACTGCCTCATTCAAAACAAATTCTTTCTTGTTGCTTGGTGTGAGAACCTTGTTGTGTAACTCAATAAATTTACCAAGACAATTGATTTTGTCTTTCATTCGGCTCATTTGAAATTGACCAAATTTAGTTTTTTCTTCATCAGCGTCAAGATTGGTCTTTGCAGAAATTATTTGATTCAGGTATGAACATAGCTCAGGATTATCAACTGACTGTTTGATTATCTTATTGAGCTTGGCTCTGTACTTGCTCAAATCATTTTTGTTTGTTGTGTCAATATTATTGGCTTTAACATTTATTTTTACATCATCAACAATCGATTTAATAAGAGCGATTCTTTCATCTTGTGATAAAGAATCCAGCTTCTTTATTTTATTTGATTCAAAGTCATAAATCTGATTTTCGCTTGATTTATCTTCGTCCCATTCTAATTTTTTTGTAGGATTACTTGGGGTGATTCTCAGTGAATGTTTTAAAGACTGTCTAAGTGAACCTATGCCCTTATCAGCATTTTTGTAGTTGATTTGTCTATAAAGTATTGTGATTTTTTTCATAACTTTCTCTTTTTTGTTTTAGTGTGGTGTTAGAAAAGTTGGCAAGTTGCCAAGTTTTTATAACCCTCACGGCTAAACAAATCGGAAAAAATATAAGCGACAGCGATAATTTTTTAGATTTTTTTAGTGCATTTGCCTTTGATTTTGTTTCTGTCTCAATGACCAATTGCGAGCCACTATTCCCTCACTTTCCAGCGAAGCGCCAGAAAGTGTGGGGATAGTGTAGCGAGTTACTTAAAATATTCACTTCCTACTAATTCACTTCCTAACACTTAGTTATATATTAGCATATTGAAATTGAAATCAAGTTTTAAGCTGACCTTAATAGAAGTACTTTCAGTTAGACAATTTTAAATTGTCTAACTGAAAGGGCTAACCTAATATTTGGTGTCAGCCAGAGAATTAAATTGAATCAACTCATCATGCATTTCTTTGAAACTCTCTACAAAAGTTCTTGCTCCAACATCTTCTTCGTCCCGAATCATTTCTTTTTCAATGATGATTCTTGTTGTGCCATTTTTGAATCTGATAAATAAAGCAGGTTCACCAGCAGAACGCTTATCTGACTTTCCAGTAATTAAATCTTTCTTGGAAAAACCACGCCAGAAGATTTTTATTTCTTCCACAATTTGAGAAAGGTGATTATTTATCGAGATCCGTTTTCGGATTCCTTCATCACTCCTGTCATTCAACAGTTCAAGAATATTTTGCTGAGTGAAGCTTCTGGAAATTTCCAACCGTGTTATGTATTGATTTTTTTCAACACGCAATAAATCTATTTTTGAAGAAAGTTCTTTTTGAAGATTCTCAAACTCTATCATCATTTCATTTAGTGTTGACGAAATGTCTTTCCCTTGAATCAGAATTTCTTTAATTTGAGTTTTGAGACGTGCCAGTTGTAATGAGTTATTCTTTTGGTCTCTCTCATGTTTTTTTAGTTCTGTGTTTAATCTGAGCAAGTCAGAATCATTTTCAAAAATTTCAGACAAGTTTAGCTTGTCAGTTTTTTCAAAGAAATATTGCATTGTCTGACTTGCACTGTAAGACAAGCGCCACTTAACTTGGCATTTGTTTGTCATTGAATTAGTACAAACGAAATATTGTTTGTTGCTTCTTCCTTCACCTGATTTGTCCATGAACCTGACAGTACCATTGCAGTGATAGCACTTTATAAATCCTTGAAATATGTTCAATCGGGATTTATTGAATCGTCCCGAGAATGGTTTTCGTCCAGATATTTTCTCTTGTACTTCTTCAAAAATTGACTTATCTATAATGGCAGGATAATAGTCGTGTATAGTCGGACCTTCTGGTATGAGCTTCATTTCACCTGTTTCACCTTCGTGAAACTTCATTGGCTGATGTTCGCCTATGACCTTCCTGTTTTTAAGAAGATATTGAATTTGATGAATGGAGTATTTAGGTTCTGATGATTCTAACCACTCATTCACAGCTTTGGCTGTTTCGCTCAATCCTCTTGATAATGCTAAATCGAAAATTTTCCTAATTTTATTAGCTTCATTTTCAATCACGAAAAATTTTGCAGGTTCATCACCTGGACGTGCCTTAACAACTCCTGAAACACCTATCCAAGAAGGCGTTTTGCGAGTTTTTACGGCTTTGCTATTTCTCATTTCATTACGATGAATATTCCAAGCCGAACTTGTGAAATCGCTTTTGCGTGAAGATTCTGCGTTTGCTCTCTCAAACTCAATAACAGCAATGAAGAAATCTGACGTAAGAAGATTGTTCTTGGAGTAGATTTTTCCTGTATCTAATACAGCAATATCAATATCACGGTTAAGAAGGTTAAGAAATATCTGCGTTGATTTAATAATCTTCTGTCTTGATAAACGGTCAAAGTTTTCAATCAGCAGAATTGAATTTGGTTCAATCAACCCCCCTTCTACAAGGTCAATAAATCCACCTAATTGACCCTGCTTGGCATTTTTGCCTCGAAAAGCAGAAACGCCCAAATCCTCCAAGGTTGTATCTACTATAAGGTTGTGCTTATCAACGAAATGCTGAATATCGCTTTGTCTGGCAAAGGACGTCCCAAGTTCCTGTTTTTTTTGAGAAAAACGAACGTATGAGTAACATTTTCGTTGCATGGCAGGTGGACCGGACATGTGAGGGTCTTATAGCGTACCACAGGTGTATCTACTGCTACGCGCGGCCCAGCCATGCCTATTGGGACATGTCCCCCGGGCTGGACTTTGAGACCAAGTTGATTGCCAAGAGCAACGCCGCCGATGTGTTGGAGCAGCAGTTGTCGAAACCGGGCTATATGTGTGCGCCGATCAACCTGGGCTCCAATACCGACCCGTACCAGCCCATCGAGCGCGAATACAGGATCACCCGTCAAACCCTTGAAGTGCTGCTGCGCTACCGGCATCCGGTGACGATCATCACCAAGGGCTCGCTGATCCTGCGCGACCTTGATTTGCTCACTGAGCTGGCCAAGCAGCGACTGGTGGCGGTGATGATCAGCCTCACCAGCCTGGATGACGAACTCAAGCGCATCCTGGAGCCGCGCACGGCGGCGCCCAAGGCGCGGTTGCGGGCGATCCGGGTGATGCGTGAGGCGGGTATCCCGGTGGGGGTGCTGTGTTCGCCGATGATCCCCATGATCAACGACAGCGAGCTCGAAAGCCTGCTCACGGAAGCCCACGCAGCCGGTGCTCAAAGTGCAGCCTACATGATGCTGCGCCTGCCCCTTGAGGTGGCGCCGCTGTTCGAGGAATGGCTGGCGGCGCATTACCCGCAGCGAGCGGCCCATGTGATGAGCCTGGTGCGGCAAGTGCGGGGTGGCGAGGTGTACGACAGCCGCTTTGGCGTGCGCATGCGTGGCGAGGGGCCGTTTGCCGATTTGCTGGCCCAGCGCTTCAGCAAGGCGATCAAACGCCTGGGGCTCAATCGTCGGGAGGGGTTTAATCTGGATTGCACAGCGTTCTGCCCACCGGGCAGGCAGATGGCATTGTTATAGGTAGACTAGTCAGGATAAGAGCGTTCTTATGTAGGAATGGTCGCACATTGATATCACTGAAACCTGCGACCTAGAGCGGTTTGTTCAGTTTGAATTAAGTTTAGATGGTTACCTTGTTCAGCGAGTGACTGATGGGTCGGAAGCCTGCTCTGTGGCATTTCACAACTATTGCCCTGAGCCGGCGTCGAACTGGCCTGAATATTCCCCCGCCTTAATCAAGAGGATGAATCATGAGTGACAAGGATAAACAGCCGTTGGCTGCGTCGGCATCAGCCCCTCAGGTGGCTGAAACCGCCGATGCAGCGCTGAAGCATATTGTTGACGGCTTTTTGCATTTCCATCACGACGTCTTCCCCCAGCAGGAAGAACTGTTCAAGAAACTCGCCACGGCCCAGAGCCCGCGGGCGATGTTCATCACCTGCGCCGACTCGCGCATCGTCCCTGAGCTGATTACCCAAAGCTCTCCAGGCGATCTGTTCGTAACCCGTAACGTCGGCAACGTGGTGCCGCCCTACGGGCAGATGAACGGTGGTGTTTCCACCGCCATCGAGTACGCGGTACTGGCCTTGGGCGTGCAGCACATCATCGTGTGCGGGCATTCCGACTGCGGTGCCATGCGTGCGGTGCTCAACCCTGCCAGTCTGGAGAAGATGCCGACGGTCAGGGCCTGGCTGCGCCATGCCGAGGTCGCCAAGTCGATGGTTGAGGACAACTGCGACTGTGCCAACGAAGGCGAAAGCATGAAGGTGCTGACTGAAGAAAACGTCATCGCCCAGTTGCAACATCTGCGCACCCACCCTTCCGTGGCTTCGCGCATGGCCAATGGTCAATTGTTTATCCACGGCTGGATCTACAACATCGAGACCAGTGAGATCCGCGCCTACGACGCCGACCAGTCGGCCTTCCGCTCGTTGAGCGGCGACGGGCCGATCCCATGCGCGACGCCTAAAGCGCGCTTCTAAAACACTTCCTTGCCGGGTAACGCGATGGCTGCCATTAGAGCAGCCAGGCGTTGCCACGCCCGGCGAATGCCTCGGGAGAGTCATCATGCGTGCTGCTCAATTGAAAGCTGTACTGCCGCGGGAGCTGCTCGCCTCTGTGGTGGTGTTTTTGGTCGCCCTGCCCTTGTGCATGGGTATTGCGATTGCGTCCGGCATGCCGCCGGCCAAAGGCCTGATTACCGGGATCATCGGCGGCCTGGTAGTGGGTTGGCTGGCGGGGTCGCCCCTGCAGGTCAGCGGCCCGGCTGCCGGGTTGGCGGTGCTGGTGTTCGAGCTGGTGCGTCAGCACGGCATGCTGATGCTGGGGCCGATCCTGTTGCTGGCGGGTTTCCTGCAATTGGTTGCCGGGCGCTTGCGCCTGGGCTGCTGGTTCCGGGTCACGGCGCCCGCCGTGGTGTACGGCATGCTGGCGGGGATCGGTGTGCTGATCGTGCTGTCACAGGTCCACGTGATGCTCGATGGTGCGCCCAAGCCTTCGGGGTTGGACAACCTGGCCGGGTTCCCGGCGGCTCTCGCTGAAGCCATTCCCACCCTGGGTGGTGGCCTTGGCTGGCAAGCGGGGCTGCTCGGCTTGTCGACGATGTTGGTGATGTACCTGTGGGATAAATTACGCCCGCAGAGCCTGCGTTTTGTACCGGGCGCCTTGTTGGGTGTTGGTCTGACCACGGTGGCAAGCCTGGTGCTGGCCTTGCAGGTCAAGCGCGTGGAAGTTCCGGAAAACCTTGCGGACGCCATCGACTGGCTGCGTCCCAGTGACTTGCTGAATCTGGCCGACCCACAACTGCTGATCGCCGCCTTTGCCGTGGCGTTTATCGCCAGTGCCGAAACCCTGCTCTCCGCCGCCGCGGTAGACCGCATGCACAGCGGTCAGCGTTCTGATTTCGACAAGGAGTTATCCGCTCAAGGTGTAGGCAATATGCTGTGTGGCCTGGTCGGCGCCTTGCCGATGACGGGGGTGATCGTGCGCAGTTCGGCCAACGTGCAAGCCGGGGCGACGACGCGCCTGTCGGCGATGTTCCACGGCCTGTGGCTGCTGGCGTTCGTGCTGTTGCTGTCGAGTGTGCTGCAGAGCATTCCGGTGGCGAGCCTGGCGGGCGTGCTGGTGTACACCGGGATCAAGTTGGTTGACCTCAAGGCATTCAAGGCGCTGGGGCGCTATGGGCGGATGCCGATGCTGACTTATTCGGCGACGGCACTGGCGATCGTCTTTACCGACTTGCTGACAGGTGTATTGATCGGCTTCGGGTTGACGTTGGTCACGTTGGCCCTCAAGGCTTCGCGGCTGAAAGTCAGCTTGATCGACCTGCCCCAGGAAGGCGAGATGGAATTGCGGTTGGTCGGTGCGGCGACCTTTCTGAAAGTGCCGGCGTTGACTCAAGTGCTGGCGACGGTGCCTGCGGGGACTACCGTGCATGTGCCACTGAGCAACCTGAGTTACATCGACCACTCCTGCCTGGAGTTGCTGGAGGAATGGGGACGGGCGAATGTGGCGAAGGGCTCGACGCTGGTGATCGAGGCGCGCGGCTTGAAGCGACGGCTGGAAGGCCGTGAGCGGACGACGACAGGCCTGGGCTCCGCGCCCGCCTGACACCACAACCCACCCTGTAGGCGCTGGCTTGCCAGTTAGTTAAGGAACCAAAGGGCGGCCAAGCTCTTGTAGTGAGCGGGCTTGTCCCGCGCTGGGCTGCGAAGCGGCCCCGAAACCAGACAACTGAGTTCTGTCTGGAAGAGCGCGGCGACCGGATTAGGGCGGCTGCGCCACCCAGCGCGGGCGGTGCGACGATTCGACAAGCCCGCTCACTACAGAGGTCGTGTTGCGCTTAACTGACTGGCATTAGGGCAAACCAGCTCCCACAGTTGATCGTTTGCGGCCCGGAAAATTAAGCCGGTTGATCCAGCGCCAACTCAACCCCTAGCTGGCGCGACAGGCACGGCCAACGCTTCCACGCTGCTTCCGTATCCGGGCTCTTGAGGGTCTCGCGGTACGCTTCAACCGACTCCAGTGCAAAACTGTCTTCGTTCAACATTTCATCCACGGCCAAGTGCACCGCTTCATCCAGCTGGTTGGCAAACTGCTCGCCAATCAATTGGTGCGCGATCAGGTTGGCAACCGTGGTATCCGCCGGAATCAACGGCTGGCCGAAATGCTTGATGTACAGGTCGTTGACCTCTTCCACCAGGCGATGGGCCAGGTAGGCCTCGTCCAGCAGGCCGTCGAGCCCTTCGTGGCCGGCCAGGATCGCAGGCGGCTGCAGGAAGAAATGCTCGGCGATTTTCAGTACCGGCTTGATCTGGCTTTCGATGCCGGCTTCGCGGGCCACGTCATTGGCGGCGTCCAGCAGGTCGGGGACGAGGTCGATGTAGGCGGTGACAAAGCGGGTCATGACAATGTTGCGATCACCGTCAGCCAGGGAGATGGCCGAGTGCAGGTGCGGCAATTGTTTTTCCAGTTGCTGGGCAAGCTGGCCAGTGCTGGCTTCGTGTTGATGGGCACGGGAAATCTGCTCGCGCAATGCGGCGGTGTTCATGAAAGCTCCAGTGATGCAGGCGTAGGAAAAGGGAGAGGATAAGGTAGCTCGTTTATACGAGCGCCTCAGACGCATTTGTCATAATTATTTCATGGTTATGCGCCTCCGTTATATCGAATTGCCATCGTTCGTCGGATAAACGATTCCGCTCCCGGTTTTATTGGCTCCGGCCGTCTGTTTTTACTCATTTGCCCCTACACATTGCGGGGTTGCAAGGCGTGTCTATACTCGGATTTGTACGCAATTAGCTGATGACGCCCAACTGCATGAAGCAGGCAAGGCAAGGCGGTTGTAAGCAGTATGGAAGCCGCTCCCTTCGCCGCAGGTGCAAACCGGCGGGATAACAAGAAACATAAAGGGGAACCCGCAATGACGCGACATCCACACGTTTGGATGGGCCTACTGTTGTGGTCAGTATTCGGCCAGGCGCAAGCCGCCTGGACAACGAATATGGCGCCAGGGGCTACTGAAGTCAGTCACGCCGTGTTTGACCTGCACATGACCATTTTCTGGATCTGTGTGGTAATCGGCATTGTCGTGTTTGGCGCGATGTTCTGGTCGATGATCCTGCACCGTCGGTCTACGGGCCAGGTGGCCGCCAAGTTCCACGAGAGCACGACCGTGGAAATCCTCTGGACCGTGGTGCCCCTGCTGATCCTGGTGGCCATGGCTATTCCGGCGACCAAGACCCTGATCAACATCTACGACAGCAGTGAGTCGGATATCGATATCCAGGTCACCGGCTATCAGTGGAAGTGGCACTACAAATACCTGGGCCAGGACGTGGAGTTCTTCAGCAACCTGGCCACGCCCGCCGAACAGATCCACAACCAGGCCACCAAGGGCGAGCACTATTTGCTCGAAGTCGACCAGCCGCTGGTGCTTCCGGTGGGCGCCAAGGTGCGCTTCCTGGTGACGGCGGCCGACGTGATCCACTCCTGGTGGGTGCCGGCCTTTGCGGTCAAGCGCGATGCCATCCCCGGTTTTGTCAACGAGGCCTGGACCCGTATCGAGAAGCCCGGCATCTACCGGGGCCAGTGCGCCGAGCTGTGCGGCAAGGACCACGGCTTCATGCCCATCGTGGTCGAGGTCAAGTCCAAGGCCGACTACGACACCTGGCTCGGCGAGCGTAAGGAAGAAGCCGCCAAGCTCAAGGAGCTGACCTCCAAAGAGTGGACGCTGGACGAACTGGTGGCCCGTGGAGACAAGGTCTACCACACCACCTGCGTGGCCTGTCACCAGGCCGAGGGCCAGGGCCTGCCGCCGATGTTCCCGGCGCTCAAGGGCTCGCCAATCGCCATTGGGCCTAAGGAAGACCACCTGCACCGTGTCTATTTCGGCAAGCCCGGCACCGCCATGGCGGCGTTTGGCAAGCAGCTTTCGGAAGTGGATATCGCCGCCGTGGTGACCTACGAACGCAACGCCTGGGGCAACAACAAAGGCGACATGGTCACGCCCAAAGACGTGCTGGCTCTGAAACAGGCGCAAAGCAAATGACAGCCCTCACAGCGTATGCCCTGAACCGCCCCGCCCACTCGCTTGCAGGAGAACGGCCATGAGCACTGTGATCGACCATGGTCATGCCGACCATGCCCACGGCCCCGCCAAAGGATTGATGCGCTGGGTGCTGACCACCAACCATAAAGACATCGGCACGATGTACCTGTGGTTCGCCTTCACCATGTTCCTGCTCGGCGGCTCGTTCGCCATGGTGATTCGTGCCGAACTGTTCCAGCCGGGCCTGCAGATCGTGCAACCGGCGTTTTTCAACCAGATGACCACCATGCACGGTTTGATCATGGTGTTCGGTGCAGTAATGCCGGCGTTCGTCGGCCTGGCCAACTGGATGATCCCGCTGATGATCGGCGCGCCGGACATGGCTCTGCCGCGCATGAACAACTTCAGCTTCTGGCTGTTGCCGGCCGCGTTCCTGCTACTGGTGTCGACCCTGTTCACCCCCGGGGGCGGGCCGAATTTCGGCTGGACCTTCTATGCCCCGCTCTCCACCACCTATGCACCGGAAAGCGTGACGTTCTTTATTTTCGCCATCCACCTGATGGGCATCAGTTCGATCATGGGCGCGATCAACGTGGTCGCCACCATCCTCAACCTGCGTGCGCCCGGCATGACGTTGATGAAAATGCCGCTGTTCGTGTGGACCTGGCTGATCACCGCCTTCCTGTTGATCGCGGTGATGCCGGTGCTGGCGGGCTGCGTGACCATGATGCTGATGGACATCCATTTCGGCACCAGTTTCTTCAGCGCGGCCGGTGGCGGTGACCCTGTGCTGTTCCAGCACGTGTTCTGGTTCTTCGGTCACCCGGAGGTGTACATCATGATCCTGCCGGCGTTCGGTGCCGTCAGTTCGATCATCCCGACCTTCTCGCGCAAGCCGCTGTTCGGCTACACCTCGATGGTCTACGCCACGGCGAGCATCGCGTTCCTGTCGTTCATCGTGTGGGCGCACCACATGTTTGTGGTCGGCATCCCGCTGGTGGGCGAGCTGTTCTTCATGTACGCCACCCTGCTGATCGCCGTGCCCACGGGGGTGAAGGTGTTCAACTGGGTCAGCACCATGTGGCAAGGCTCGCTGACCTTCGAGACGCCGATGCTGTTTGCCGTAGCCTTCGTGATTTTGTTCACCATCGGCGGCTTCTCCGGGCTGATGCTGGCGATTGCGCCCGCCGACTTCCAGTACCACGACACCTACTTTGTGGTGGCGCACTTCCATTACGTACTGGTGCCTGGCGCGATCTTTGGCATCTTCGCCTCGGCGTACTACTGGCTGCCGAAATGGACCGGCCACATGTACGACGAAACCCTGGGCAAGCTGCACTTCTGGCTGTCCTTCGTGGGCATGAACCTGGCGTTCTTCCCGATGCATTTCGTGGGGCTGGCCGGTATGCCGCGCCGGGTGCCGGACTACAACCTGCAGTTCGCCGACTTCAACATGGTTTCGTCGATTGGCGCGTTCATGTTCGGCGCTACGCAGATCTTCTTCCTGTTCATCGTGATCAAGTGCATCCGTGGCGGCCCGCCTGCGCCGGCCAAGCCGTGGGATGGGGCTGAAGGGCTGGAATGGAGCATTCCTTCGCCGGCGCCGTACCACACCTTCACCACGCCGCCGGAGGTCAAATGAACACCTCTGTACAAATCCCTTGTAGGAGCTGGCTTGCCAGCGATAGCGGTGTGTCAGTTGCCGGAAATGGTCGCTGGGACACCGCCATCGCAGGCAAGCCAGCTCCCACAGAAAATCAACAGCGAGGGGGTGTGTGATGGCTGAATCGGTGCCGATCAGGCGGCTGGTCACCCGCCTGCTGATCCTGGTGGTGGCCATGTTCGCCTTCGGCTTTGCCCTGGTGCCGATCTACGACGTGATGTGCAAAGCCTTCGGTATCAACGGCAAGACCGCCGGGCAGTACGAGGGTGAGCAGGTGGTGGATCCCACGCGCCAGGTGCGGGTGCAGTTCCTGTCCACCAATGCCATCGACATGGTCTGGGAGTTCCATTCCAAGGCCGATGAAGTGGTGGTCAATCCCGGTGCGGTCACCGAGATGCTGTTTGTGGCCTACAACCCTACCGATAAACCCATGACCGCCCAGGCCGTACCGAGTATTTCCCCGGCGGAAGCGGCGATGTATTTCCACAAGACCGAGTGTTTTTGTTTCACCCAGCAAGTGCTGCAGCCAGGCCAGCGCATCGAAATGCCGGTGCGTTTTATTGTCGATCGCGACATGCCCAAGGATGTGAAGCATTTGACCCTGGCGTACACGCTGTTCGATATCACTGCGCGCCAACCGCCGGTGGCTGTCCACACCGGGGGCTAGCTACTGTTTGCCCCCTCAATCAGGAGAGCGAATACATGTCGTCTCATGATACGTACTACGTACCAGCGCAAAGCAAATGGCCAATAATTGCTACGTTTGGCATGTTGATCACGGTGTACGGCCTGGCCGTGTGGTTCAACGACCTGAAGGCGGCGCGCCCGGAATCCCACGGCCCGTGGATTTTCTTCGTCGGCGGCCTGTTGCTGGCCTACATGCTGTTCGGTTGGTTTGGCGCGGTGATCAAGGAAAGCCGCGCCGGTTTGTACAGCCCGCAGATGGACCGCTCGTTCCGCTGGGGCATGACTTGGTTCATCTTTTCCGAGGTGATGTTCTTTATCGCCTTCTTCGGTGCGCTGTTCTACGTGCGGCATATGTCCGGCCCGTGGCTGGGCGGCGAAGGCCACAAGGGCATCGCGCACATGCTGTGGCCGAACTTCGAATTTACCTGGCCGCTGCTCAACAACCCTGACCCGAAACTGTACCCGCCGCCGGAAGGCACGATCAGCCCGTGGGGCTTGCCGCTGGTCAACACGATCCTGCTGGTCAGTTCCAGCGTGACCATCACCCTGGCGCACCATGCGTTGCGCAAGGGGCACCGTGGTGCGTTGAAAATCTGGCTGGCGATCACCGTGCTGCTGGGTTGGGCATTCCTGGGCTTCCAGGCCGAGGAGTACATGCATGCCTATAAAGAGCTGGGCCTGACCCTCGGCTCCGGCGTGTACGGCGCGACCTTCTTCATGCTCACAGGCTTTCATGGCGCCCACGTGACCATCGGCACGATTATTTTGTTCGTGATGCTGATGCGCATCCTCAAGGGGCACTTCAATGCCGAACACCAGTTCGGTTTCGAGGCGGCCAGTTGGTATTGGCACTTTGTGGATGTGGTGTGGATCGGCCTGTTTTTCTTCGTCTACGTGCTGTGACGCGTCTTACCACGGCGCATGGGACACCAACTGGCCGCTGAAAAAGCCCCAGGCGATCAACGCCACGGTGATCACGGCCAGTACCACACGCACGGTCAGGGCGGTGACGAGGCGGTTGGAGTTGCCCTCGTCCTTGACCAGGAAGAACAAGCCACTGAACAGGCTCGCGACGGTCGCGATCAGCATCAGGGCAATGGCGGCTTTGAGCATGTCTGGGTTCCTGGCGCGGTGGGGCATTGAGGAGAGGGGCGGGCAATGAAAACAAGTATAGCCACCGCCATAAAAGACTTTCGCCCAGGGCTCGCACCCACATTGGTGGTGCTGGTGCTGCTGCCCTTGATGGTGGGCCTGGGGTTCTGGCAACTGTCGCGCGGCCATGAAAAGCAGCTGCTGGTGGACAGCTATGCCGAGCGCCGTGTGGCTGACCCGGTGAGCAGCGCGCAACTCGTCGACTTGACTGACCCGGCCTTTCGTCGCGTTCGCCTGCGCGGCCAGTTCGACGCCGAACACAGCGTGTTGCTCGACAATCGCATGCGTGACGGCCGGGCGGGCGTCGAGCTGCTGCAACCCTTTCATGACCAGGCCAGCGGCGAGTGGCTGTTGCTCAACCGCGGCTGGCTGCCTTGGCCAGACCGACGTGTCCCGCCCGTCTTCACCACCCCCAATCAGCCGGTGAACCTCGACGCCTGGGTCTACGTGGCTCCAGGCGAAACGTTCCAATTGCACGCCGACCCAGCCACCGCACAGTGGCCGCGCCTGCTCACTGCCCTGCACCCGGCTGCGTTGTGGGCGGAGCTGGGCCGCAACGGGTTTGCCTACGAGCTGCGCGCAGAAGCCGGCGCCGGTACGTACGACACCACCTGGGCGGTGGTCGCCATGGGCCCGGAAAAACACTTGGGGTATGCCGTGCAATGGTTTGCCATGGCAGTGGCGCTGTTGGCGCTTTACCTCTACCTCGGATGGCATAACAAAAAGGAGAAGCACCATGGGAGCGGCCATGAATCCACTCAACATGTCTGACGCGCCTGTCACGCCCGACCGACGCAAAGGCCGCTGGCAGTTGATCCTGATCCTGATGATGGTGATTGGCCCGATGGCACTGGCCACCTTCATGTACAAGCTGCAGTTCTGGGTGCCCGAGAGTCGCAGCTACCACGGCGAGATGATCGGCAATGGTCAGACGCGTGCCGACATCGGTGTGCAGGCCGATGAAGACCGCTGGCAACTGCTGGTGACTGCACCCACCGCCTGCGCCGCCGATTGCCAGCAATTGGTGTACCTCGCGCGCCAACTGCAGATCAGCCTGGGCCGCGACGCTTCCCGCGCCAGTCATGCCCTGGCCAGCGCGCTACCGGTCGGCACCGAATACGAAGCCAAGCTCAAGGCCGAATACCCGCAGTTGCAGCGCTACCCCCTGGACCTGTCGACCTTCACCAAAGACGCCGCTGCACCCGGCGACGCGCAGCTGTGGATCGTCGACCCCCACGGCAACCTGGTGCTGCGCTACGACGCCAAGGTCAAGGGCAAGGACTTGCTCAACGACCTGCGCCTGCTGCTGAAACTGTCGAACATCGGATAAGGGCATCGTCATGGCCAAACCTGGATTTCGCCTCGCGTTGTTTGCCACCTTGCTGGCGCTGTTCGTCGTGCTGCTGGGTGCCTATACCCGCCTGACCCATGCCGGCCTGGGGTGTCCGGACTGGCCGGGCTGCTACGGCTTTATCAGCGTTCCCAAGACCGAAGCCCAACTGGCCCACGCCGAGCTGCATTTTCCGGATGCGCCGGTCGAGGCCGACAAGGGCTGGGCCGAGATGACCCATCGCTACTTTGCCGGCACCCTGGGGTTGTTGATCGTGCTGTTGGCGGCGCGCTCCTGGAGCCATCGGCGTGATCCGGGCCAGCCGGTGAAGTTGCCACTGTTTCTGTTGGCGGTGGTGTTCGCCCAGGCGGCGTTCGGCATGTGGACGGTGACGCTCAAGCTGTGGCCGCAGGTGGTGACTGGCCACCTGCTGGGCGGCTTCGCGACCCTGAGCCTGTTGTTTCTGCTGACCCTGCGCTTGTCCGGCGTGTTGCCCGCGTTGATCGTGCCCAAGCGCCTGCAATATTGGGCGACGGCGGGGTTGGTGCTGGTAATCGGCCAGATCGCGCTGGGGGGCTGGGTCAGTTCCAATTATGCGGCGGTGGCCTGCATTGACCTGCCCACGTGCCACGGCCAGTGGTGGCCGGCGGCGGACTTTGCCAACGGGTTTCACCTCACCCAACACATCGGCCCCAATTACTTGGGCGGACAGCTCGACAGCGATGCGCGCACCGCGATCCACCTGACCCACCGCATCGGCGCGGTCATCGTGACTCTGGTGCTGCTGGGCCTGGCCTGGCAACTGCGCGCAGTGGGCATGACGCGGTTGGCGGGCCTGCTGCTGATCGCGCTGGCGGCGCAAATCAGCCTGGGCCTGAGCAACGTGTATTTCCATCTGCCATTGCCGGTGGCGGTGGCGCACAACGCGGGTGGCGCGGCGCTGTTGTTGAGCCTGGTGCTGGTCAATTACCACGCCCGTACCAGCCTGGTCCGGGTGCGCAACCCGTCACGCTTCGGCTGGCGCTTCATTCCGCGCAAACACGTATCGGGCCTCATCACCCTTAAAGGAGAGATGCCATGGCGACCTTGATCGGCGCACGCCACAGCCAGCCGATCTGGCGTGACTATTTGGAGCTGACCAAGCCGAAAGTGGTGGTGCTGATGCTCATCACCTCCCTGGTGGGCATGTTCCTCGCCACGCGCGCCGGGGTGCCCTGGACGGTGCTGGTATTCGGTAACCTGGGGATCGCCCTGTGCGCCGGTGGCGCAGCGGCGGTGAACCATGTGGTGGACCGGCGCATTGATGCGGTGATGGCGCGCACCCATAAGCGCCCGTTGGCCGAGGGGCGTGTGTCGCCGCTGGCCGCGTTGGCGTTTGCTTTGTTTCTGGCGGTGGCGGGACTGGCCCTGCTGCTGGCCTTTACCAACCCGTTGGCCGCCTGGCTGACGCTGGCGTCGCTGTTGGGGTATGCGGTGATCTATACCGGCTTTCTCAAGCGCGCGACACCGCAGAACATCGTCATCGGCGGGCTCGCCGGGGCCGCGCCGCCGCTGTTGGGCTGGGTGGCCGTGACCGGGCATGTCAGCGCCGAACCTTTGCTGCTGGTGCTGATCATCTTCGCCTGGACCCCGCCGCACTTCTGGGCCCTGGCCATCCACCGCAAGGAGGAATACGCCAAGGCCGACATCCCCATGTTGCCGGTCACCCATGGCGAGCACTACACCAAGGTGCACATCCTGCTCTACACCTTCGCCCTGCTGGCGGTGAGCCTGATGCCGTACGTGATCCACATGAGCGGCCTGTTGTACCTGGCCTGTGCGCTGCTGTTGGGCGGGCGCTTTCTGCAATGGGCCCTGGTGTTGTACCGTGGCGCTCAGCCGCACGCGGCGATCAACACCTTCAAGTACTCTATCTGGTACCTGCTGCTGCTGTTCATCGCCCTGCTCGTAGACCACTACTTATTGTTGAACCTATGACTCGAACTCAAAAAACCGTCTTCATCCTGGTGGCCATCGTCGCGTTGATCATGGGCCTGACCGTCAACAAAGTGCTCTCGGGCAAAGGCCAGGGCGACCCTACCGCACTGATCGACGCCGGCATTATCCTGCTGCCGCAAAGCCGCCAGTTGCCGCCAGTGAGCATGACCAATCAGGAAGGCCAGCCGGTGGTGGTCAACGAATTGAAAGGCAAGTGGAGCCTGCTGTTCTTCGGCTACACCTTCTGCCCGGATATCTGCCCTACCACTCTCGCCCAGCTGCGCCAGATCAAGAGCGAACTGCCTAAAGAGGCGGTGGACAAGTTGCAGGTGATCCTGGTCAGCGTCGACCCGAACCGCGACACCCCGGCCCAGCTCAAGCAGTACCTGGGTTACTTCGACCCGCAGTTTGAAGGTCTGACCGGCGCAAACGTGGAGGATGTGCAGAAGGTTTCGAATGCGGTGAGCATTCCGTTTATCCCGGCCGATACCAGCAAGCCCAACTACACCGTCGACCATAGCGGCAACTTGGCGGTGATTGGGCCGGACGGGACTCAGCGTGGGTTTATTCGGGCGCCGTTGAATAACCAGAAGCTAATCGCGCAACTGCCTGGCCTGTTGCAGCGCAAGTAACTAGCAACGCAAAACAAATGTGGGAGCGGGCTTGCTCGCGAATGCGGTGTATCAGTTACGAATCTATCGACTGACACTCAGCTTTCGCGAGCAAGCCCGCTCCCACATTTTTTGATCTCCGGTGTTTGGGAGATAGGGTTACATCAGAACGCTGGCTTGATCGCGCCTTTGTACTTCTCTTCGATGAATTGCTTCACTTCAGGCGTGTGCAGGGCTGCTACCAGCTTCTTCACCGCGTCCGAATCCTTGTTGTCTTCGCGGGTGACCAGGATGTTCACGTAAGGCGAGTCGCTGCCTTCGATCACCAGGGCGTCCTTGGACGGGTCCAGCTTGGCTTCCAGTGCGTAGTTGGTGTTGATCAGCGCCAGGTCGACCTGGGTCAGCACGCGCGGCAGGGTGGCGGCTTCCAGTTCGCGGAACTTCAGGCCTTTAGGGTTGGCGGTGATGTCCTTGATGGTCGACAGGATGTTGGTCGGGTCCTTCAGGGTGATCAGGCCGTTCTTGGCCAGCAGCAACAGCGCGCGGCCGCCGTTGGTGGCGTCGTTCGGGATGACCACGTTGGCACCGCTTGGCAGCTCGTCCAGCTTCTTGTATTTGCTGGAGTAGGCGCCCAGGGGCTCCAGGTGCACCGCGCCAACGCTCACCAAATGGGTGCCCTTGGCCTTGTTGAATTCATCCAGGTACGGCTGGTGCTGGAAGAAGTTGGCGTCCAGGCGCTTTTCAGCCACCTGTACGTTTGGCTGCACGTAGTCGGTGAAGACCTTGACCTGCAAATCCACGCCTTCTTTGGCGAGTGCAGGTTTCACGAATTCCAGGATTTCCGCGTGAGGCACAGGCGACGCAGCGACGGTAATGGTCTCGGCGTGGGCGGAAAACGCGGCAACGGCGGCGAAAGCAACCAGTAGTTTTTTCATCCAACAAGCTCCTTGTTCGGGCATGTGCCGGCTTGTGGCCGGCAATGGCCGTTATTTTCGAGAAAAATGCACCACCAGCTTGTCGCCGACGGTTTGCAGAATTTGCACCAGGATCAACAGCATCACCACGGTGACCACCATCACATCGGTCTGGAAGCGCTGATAACCAAAGCGGATCGCCAGGTCTCCCAAGCCACCAGCACCTACGACACCGGCCATGGCCGTGTAGGACACCAGTGTAATCGCCGTCACCGTAATCGCCGCGAAAATGCCAGGGCGGGCTTCGGGCAGCAGGGCGTTGGTGATGATCTGGCGCGTGGTAGCGCCCATGGACTGGGTGGCCTCGATGATGCCGCGGTCCACTTCACGCAGGGCGGTTTCCACCAGGCGTGCGAAGAACGGCGTCGCCCCGACCACCAGCGGCGGAATCGCACCGGCCACACCCAGCGACGTGCCGGTAAGCAGTACGGTGAATGGAATCATCACGATCAACAGAATGATGAACGGCAGTGAGCGCAGGATATTCACGATCAGCGACAGGAAGGCGTACAGGCTTTTTTGCTCGAACAGCTGGCGCGGGCTGGTCAGGAACAGCAGCACGCCCAGCGGCAGGCCGAGCACCACGGTGAAGAACAGTGAGCCAAACAGCATGGTCATGGTGTCGCCGGTGGCGAGCCAGATTTCCGACCAGTCGATATTGGCGAAGAAACTCAACAAAACGTCCATTAGCGCAGGACCTCCATGTGGACGTCTGCCGCAGTAAAGCGGGCGAACGCGGCTTCCATGTCCCCACCGGTGACGGCGAGGGTCAATTGGCCGTAGGGCGTGTCTTTGATGTGGTCGATACGACCGGCGAGGATGCTGTAGTCCACACCTGTTTCACGGGCGACGGTACCCAGCAAAGGCGCGTAGGTCGCTTCGCCCTGGAACGTCAGGCGCACGATGCGCCCCGGCACGTGGGCGAACACATCGCGCTGTTCGCCTTCGTCGACCTGCTCGGCTTCTTGCACGAAGCGCTTGGTGGTCGGGTGCTGTGGGTGCAGGAATACTTCTGCCACTGAGCCTTGCTCGACGATCACGCCAGCGTCCATCACAGCCACCTGGTCGCACACGCGGCGGATCACGTCCATTTCATGGGTGATCAGCACGATGGTCAGGTTCAGTTCGCGGTTGATCTCGGCCAGCAGTTTGAGCACCGATGCGGTGGTCTGCGGGTCGAGGGCACTGGTGGCTTCGTCGCACAGCAAAATCTTTGGCTTGGTCGCCAGGGCGCGGGCAATGCCGACGCGCTGCTTCTGGCCGCCCGACAGCTGGGCCGGGTACTTCCTGGCGTGGTCCGACAGGCCAACGCGGGCGAGCAGTTCAGCCACGCGCAGGTCGATTTCCTTGCGCGACAATTCGCCGGCCAGGGTCAGCGGCAGCGCGACGTTGTCGGCGACTGTCTTGGACGCCAGCAAATTGAAGTGCTGGAAAATCATCCCGACCTGCTGGCGGAAACGGCGCAGGCCGTTGGCGTCCAGGGCGGTGACTTCTTCGCCATCCACCGTGATCTGGCCGCCGCTTGGCTCTTCAAGGCGGTTGATCAGGCGCAGCAGGGTGCTTTTACCCGCACCCGAGTGGCCGATAAGGCCAAACACCTGGCCGTGCTCGACGCGCAGGCTGGTGGGGTGCAGCGCGGGGATATCCTTACCGGCGACGCGGTAGGTTTTATGGACGTTATGAAACTCGATCACGTAGCGAACCTTGTGGGGCGCATGGAAAAGGGATCAGCGGTTAGCCGGGCGCGCATTTTAGCCTGTCCGTATAGTCTTTCTTAGCATTTATTTCGCATTCATCCATTGATTTGGCAATAACGCGATCAAAGGTCATAAAAAAGGAACGGCCCAAAACCCCGTCAGTCACTACTTAGGCAGCCCGATCACCCAGGTGCCGTGCCTGGGTCCGAATAAGGAGTTTTGACTGATGAGCACGAAAAAGCCAACGAGCGAACTCGCCGGCACCGATACCCTGGACCGTAAGAACACCAATGCCAAACTTCAGGCTTTGGAAGCATTTCGCTCCGACGCGACCGGCCAGGCCCTGCGTACCAACCAGGGTGTGAAGATTTCCGATAACCAGAACAGCTTGAAGGCCGGCGCACGCGGGCCATCGCTGCTGGAAGATTTCATCATGCGTGAAAAGATCACGCATTTTGACCATGAACGTATCCCGGAGCGCATCGTGCATGCGCGGGGCACCGGTGCCCATGGCTACTTCCAGACCTATGAAAACCATTCGGCACTGACCAAGGCAGGGTTCTTACGCGACCCTGGCCATAAAACCCCGGTTTTTCTGCGTTTTTCCACTGTGCAAGGGCCTCGGGGCTCCGGCGACACCGTGCGCGACGTCCGCGGTTTTGCCGTGAAATTCTTCACGGATGAAGGCAACTTCGACCTGGTCGGCAACAACATGCCGGTGTTTTTCATTCAGGACGCAATCAAGTTTCCCGACTTTGTTCACGCGGTAAAACCCGAGCCTCACAACGAGATTCCCACAGGCGGTTCGGCCCACGATACCTTCTGGGACTTCGTGTCACTGCAGCCGGAATCGGCGCATATGGTGATTTGGGCAATGTCCGACCGGGCGATTCCTAAAAGCCTACGGGCCATGCAGGGTTTTGGGGTGCACACCTTTCGCTTCATCAACGCCGAAGGGCAATCCAGCTTCGTTAAATTCCACTGGCGCCCTACCGCCGGCACCTGCTCGCTGGTGTGGGACGAAGCGCAAAAGCTCGCCGGTAAAGATACCGACTACCACCGCCGCGATCTCTGGGAAGCGATTGAGATGGGCGATTACCCTGAGTGGGAATTGGGCGTGCAGGTAATTGCCGAGGAGGACGAGCATAAATTCGACTTCGACATTCTCGATCCGACCAAACTGATCCCTGAAGAACTGGTGCCCATCACCCCGCTGGGCAAGATGGTCCTGAACCGCAACCCGGATAACTTCTTTGCTGAAGTCGAGCAGGTCGCCTTCTGTCCAGGCCATATCGTGCCGGGCATCGATTTCTCCAATGACCCATTGTTGCAGGGTCGCCTGTTTTCCTACACCGATACGCAGATCAGCCGACTCGGTGGCCCGAATTTCCATGAGTTGCCGATCAACCGCCCGGTGGCGCCGTTCCATAATGGCCAGCGCGATGCCATGCACCGCACCACGATTGACAAGGGGCGTGCGGCCTATGAACCCAACTCCATCGACGGTGGCTGGCCGAAGGAAACGCCTCCTGCTGCACAGGATGGTGGTTTCGAGTCTTACTACGAGCGCATCGATGCCCATAAGGTACGCGAACGCAGTGAATCGTTTGGGGATCACTTCTCCCAGGCGCGCCTGTTTTTCCGCAGCATGAGCAAGCACGAGCAAGAGCACATCATCGCGGCCTACAGCTTTGAGCTGGGCAAGGTGGAGCGTGAGTTCATTCGCGCGCGACAGGTGAATGAGATCTTGGCCAACATTGACCTCGAGCTTGCCAAGCGTGTGGCGCAGAACCTGGGCTTGCCGGTGCCCAAAAAAGGTACGGTGCCAGAGCGCAAAACCTCGTTGTCGCGCTCACCAGCCTTGAGCCAGGCCAACCTGTTGTCGGGCGACATCAAGACGCGCAAGGTGGCGATCCTGGCGGCCAACGGCGTGGACGGCGCGGCGATCGAGGCGTTGACGAAAGTGCTCAAGGCCGAAGGTGCCCATGCCAAATTGTTGGGGCCGACGTCAGCACCGGTGACCACCGCCGATGGCAAGAGCCTGCCGGTGGACGCGTCCATGGAAGGTTTGCCCTCGGTGGCGTTCGACGCGGTGTTTGTGCCGGGCGGCGCGAAATCGGTGAAGGCCCTGAGTGAAGATGGCGTGGCGCTGCATTACCTGCTGGAGGCGTACAAGCATCTGAAGGCGATTGCGGTGGCCGGTGAGGCGAAGCAGTTGGTGGACCTGCTCAAGCTGGAGGCGGATGCGGGGTTGATCGTGGGCGGGGATGCCAAGGCGTTGAAGGCGTTTGTGGCGGCGATCGCGCAGCATCGGGTTTGGGATCGGGAGGCTAAGGCCAAGGCGATTCCGGCTTAAACTTTTGGTTGACTGCTAGATTGTCATCGCAGGCAAGCCAGCTCCCACATTTGAAGTGTGAATACATTCAAATGTGGGAGCTGGCTTGCCTGCGATGCTTTTTGCTTTATTGCGCCTTGCGCGGAATCAGCACGACCTGCGCCGGAATCTTTTTCAAGATCTGCCGGTGAATCTTCAAGTCATACGCCGAATCAATGCGCTTCACCCGTTTGGTCAGCAAAGTGGCCAACCATGGGTAATCCTCGGTGCGCGGCGCCTGGATGCTCACGTCGCACTGGTAGTTCACCACGTCGGTGGCGATGGCATCGAGCTGATGGCGAAGTTCTTCGATATCCGTGAGGTTCAGTGCCACCGTCGTGCTCTCAGCGGCAGGGTCGATGACCTTGGCGACGGGCTTGGCTTCGGCGGCCTTCAGGGCGGCCTCGGCTTTATCCAGCTCGGCTTTGCGGGCGTGGCTGATGGCGCTGTTGACGCCACCGGTGAGTGCCGGTGCCTTGGGCATTAGCGCACGGGCACGGCTGAGGGCGGTCGCGGCAGCGTTGACGTCACCTTTTTGCAACACGATCTGGCTGCGTTGCAGATAGGCTTCGGCCAATTGGCGCTGGTAGGGTTCCAGCGTCGGGTCGTTGGGCGACTGGGCTTGCAGCGCGGCCAGTTCGTCTTCGGCGGTGGCCAGCTCGCTGCTGGCCAGGTTTTGTTCCAGCTGCGCGATGGCCGCAGCGCGTGCGTCCGGGACCTCGGGGGCCGCGGGCGGTGTGCTTTGACAGGCGCCCAGCAGCAGGGAAAATGCGGCAAGGAGCAGATAACGGGAGGTGAACGGCTTCATTCCTGCGACTCTCTATTTGCGCAAAAAGCGAGCAAGTCTACACCCCTCGACGGGGCAGGACAAAACTCAGCAGAAACAGGGCGGCGGCCGTGACCACAATCGATGGCCCGGCCGGCGTGTCCTTGAACCAGGACAGCGCCAGGCCCCCGCACACGGCAAGCATCCCCAACAGGCTGGCGCCGATCGCCATTTGCTCCGGTGAGCGGGCATGGCGCTGGGCGGCGGCGGCGGGAATGATCAGCAGCGACGTGATCAACAATACGCCGACAATCTTCATCGCGACAGCGATCACCACCGCAATCAACAGCATCAAGGCCATGCGCAGGGTCGGCACGGGCAAGCCTTCGACCGTGGCCAGTTCTTCGTGCACGGTGATGGCCAGCAGTGGGCGCCACAGGGCGACCAGCAAGACCAGCACGGCCGCGCTGCCGCCGAGGATCCAGGCCAGGTCGGTGGTGCTGATGGCCAGCAGGTCGCCGAACAGGTAGGCCATCAGGTCGATGCGCACTTCATGCATGAAGCTCAGCACCACCAGGCCCAGGGACAGCGTGCTGGGCGCCAGGATGCCGAGCAGGGTGTCGGAGGCCAGCGGCTGGCGCTGTTGCAGGGTCACCAGCAGTACCGCCAGCAGCAGGCAGCCAACCGTTACGGCGATGGTCGGGCTGACATCCAGCAGGAAACCCATGGCCACGCCCAACAGCGCGGCATGGGACAACGTGTCGCCGAAATAGGCCATGCGGCGCCAGACCACGAACGAGCCCAACGGGCCCGCCACCAACGCCAAAGCCAAGCCTGCCAGCAGGGCGTACAGCAGAAAATCAGCCATGCTTGCAGCTATCTCCATGAACGTGGGTGTGGGGTGTTGCGGGATCGTCGACCACAGCGCCATGCAGGTCATGGGCGTGGTCGTGATGGTGATGATAAATCGCCAGGCTCTGGGCGTTCTTGCCGAACAGCTCGACAAACGCCGGGTCGCCGCTGACTTGCTCCGGGTGGCCGGAGCAGCACACGTGGCGGTTGAGGCACACCACCTGATCCGTGGTGCTCATCACCAGGTGCAGGTCGTGGGAAACCATCAGCACGCCGCAGCCGTGGCGGTCGCGCAGGCGGGTGATCAGGCTGTAGAGTTCGGCCTGGCCGGCGACGTCGACGCCTTGTACGGGTTCATCCAGCACCAGCA
Organism: Pseudomonas sp. BIGb0164; assembly: GCF_024810135.1. Classification (NCBI taxonomy): domain Bacteria; kingdom Pseudomonadati; phylum Pseudomonadota; class Gammaproteobacteria; order Pseudomonadales; family Pseudomonadaceae; genus Pseudomonas; species Pseudomonas sp. BIGb0164. The sequence continues at coordinate 751,626 of NZ_JANUEA010000003.1, forward strand.
GTTCCGGTTCGCGTAACAGCGCGCGGGCCAGCAGCACGCGCTGCATCTCGCCGCCGGAGATGCTTTGCACCGGGCTGTCGATCACCTGTTCGGCGCCGACTTCCTTGAGTGCCGACAGCGCGCGGGCACGGTCCACGCCGGGCACCAGGCGCAGGAAACGCAGCACGGAGAGCGGCAGTGTCGGGTCGACGTGCAGCTTCTGGGGCATGTAGCCGACGCGCAGCTTGGGTTTGCGCCACACCGTGCCGCTGTCGGGCTTGAGCAGGCCAAGCACCGCGCGCACCAGGGTGGTCTTGCCGGCGCCATTGGGGCCGATCAGGGTGACGATCTGCCCGGGCTCTACGCTGAGCGCGATGTTATCCAGCACGTTTTGCCCGGCGAATGTGACCCCGACCTGCTCCAGGCGGATTAACGCGTTGCTCATCAAGCCCCCTGGCAGCCCGAGCACAGGCCGACCACTTCGACCGTTTGCCCTTCGACCTTGAAGCCGACCTCGGTAGAGCTTTTGATGATGGCGTCACTGATGCTTTTTTGTTCAAGCTCGATGGCGGCGTGGCACTCGCGGCAGATCAGGAACTGGCCCTGATGAGCGTGTTCCGGGTGGCTGCAGCCGACAAAGGCGTTGAGCGAGGCGATGCGGTGCACCAGGCCGTTTTCCAGCAGGAAGTCCAGCGCACGGTATACGGTCGGCGGCGCGGCGCGGCGGCCGTCCTGTTCGCTGAGCACACCCAGGATGTCGTAGGCGCCCAGCGGCTTGTGGCTCTGCCACACCAGTTCCAGCACGCGACGACGCAGGGCAGTCAGGCGCAACCCCTTCTGCGTGCAGAGGGTGTCGGCTTCCGACAGCGCGGTATGCACGCAGTGAGAGTGGTCATGGGGACGGCTGGCAAGCGGTGTTTTAGGCATGAGCGGCGACAGACATTTGATAGAGACGTTATTATGTTACCCGTTCCTACGCCATTGAGTGGTCATCGTGTCCCGACTTTTTCCCGTTTTTGTCGTATTTGTCACCAGTTTGTTCATCGCAGGTGCCGCTCAGGCTGAAGTCAAGGTACTGACCAGCATCAAGCCGCTGCAGCTGATTGCCGCTGCTGTACAGGATGGCGTGGCCATTCCGGAAGTGTTGCTGCCGCCGGGTGCTTCGCCGCATAACTATGCGTTGCGCCCATCCGACGTACGGCGTGTGCAATCGGTGGACCTGCTGTACTGGATCGGCCCGGACATGGAAAGCTTCCTGCCGCGTGTACTCAAGGGGCGCAGCCTGCCAACCGTGGCCGTGCAGGATCTGCCGGGCATGAAGTTGCGTCGTTTTGCCGAAGATAGCCACTCCCATGCCGATGATGCCGACGAACATGACCACGATCATCGCCCAGGCAGCCTGGATGCGCACTTGTGGTTGTCGACGGTGAATGCCCGAGTGATCGCGGCGCGCATGGCGGCCGACCTGAGTTCGGCCGACCCGGCCAATGCGGCGCGGTACCAAAGCAACGTGAAGGCGTTCGATGAACGACTGGATGCGCTGGATGCCCGTCTGAAGGCTCGCCTGGCAACCGTGGGTGATAAACCCTACTTCGTTTTCCACGAAGCCTTCGACTACTTCGAAGACGCCTACGGGCTCCAGCACACCGGCGTGTTCAGTGTGGCCGCCGAAGTGCAGCCTGGCGCCCAGCATGTGGCGGCGATGCGCACACGATTGCAGGAGGTGGGTAAGACGTGTGTGTTCAGCGAGCCGCCATTGCGTCCGCGCCTGGCCGAGACCTTAGTGGCCGGCCTGCCGGTGAAGCTGGCGGAGCTGGATGCGCTGGGTGGGTACACGCCCGCCACCGCTCAGGGGTATGAACAGGTGCTGGAGAAGCTGGGTAACGATTTGGCGGGTTGCCTGGAGTCGCTCTAACCGTCACTGCATGATCCTGTGGGAGCTGGCTTGCCTGCGATAGCGTCAGGCAAGCCAGCATCTCTGTTGCTGGCCCACCGCTATCACAGGCAAGCCAGCTCCCACATTTTTTGACCGAGTTGATCTTCTTATAGCGCGAACGGAAGTTGCAGAGTGACCTGCTGACGCTGCGCCAAACGGTGCTCGAACTCGGCGGGGTCATGGATCAACACATCCTGCCCGGCAAACGACTCGGCAGCGATCAGCCGTGACAGCCAGAACCGCACGCACGCCACGCGCAACATGGTCGGCCACAGCTCGGCTTCTTTCGCCGTAAACGGTCGCAGGCTCGCGTAGGCACCCAGCAACGCGCGGGCACGCGGGCCATCGATCACGCCGTTCGCGTCCGAACACCAGTCATTGAGGGCGATTGCCACGTCGTACAGCATCGGACCTGAGCAGGCGTTGTAGAAGTCGATCAGGCCTGTGAGGTGCGTGCCTTCGAACATCGCGTTGTCGCGGAACAGGTCCGCGTGCACGTTGGCGCGTGGCAGGGCGAGGATTTCGGCCTTGTGCGCATCGATTTCGGTCAGCGCGTCTTGCAGCAGTCGCTGCTGTGCATCGTTGAGGTGTGAAATCAACTGCGCACCTTCACTGAGCATCCAGTCGAGCCCGCGATCCGTCTTGCGCTCCAGCACTTTCTCGCCTTGGGTGGCCAGGTGCAGGTGGCCGAGCAGGTCACCGACCTGGGCGCAATGCTGGGCGTTGGCGTCCTTGATGTGCTTGCCGGCCAAGCGCGGTTGCAGCAGCGCCGGTTTGCCTTTGAGTTCGCGCAATGCCACGCCGTCGGTGGTGCGCAGCGCGTAAGGCACGGGCAAGTCGGCGTCGTGGAGCACGTCGAGCAGTTCGATGAAGAACGGCATTTCCGCGACCGGGCCGCGTTCAACCAGGGTCAGGACGAACTCGCCCTGTTCCAGGCTGACGAAAAAATTGGTGTTTTCGCTACCGGCGGCAATTCCCTGGAAATCAAGCAGGCGGCCGAGCCCGTAAGGGGCGAGAAAGGTTTCCAGCTCGGGCCGAGCCAGGGGGGTGAACACAGACATGGTTAAAACTGCCAGTACGGGCGCCGCGGTGCGCGGCGCCAATTGAAGTTAAGAAATCATTTCCATTCGAAGATCTTCCATGACGGGATCAGCATATCCGGCTGGTCAGAGCGGATGAAGTTCGCATCCGTTCCGTCCGCGCGTACCAGGAAATACGGAGGTGCGCCTTTTGGGGTTACCTTGATCGCATACAGGAAGCCGTTTTGGCGGTATTCCCGGATTTCCTTGTCGCCTTCGGTGCGGATCGTGACATCCGGGTCTCCCGAGGGCGCGCTGTCGGCTGCCGTGGCGGCCAGCGGCAAGAATGCAATCAAGCCGGTCAACAACAAGCGATTCGCTGTACGCATGATAACCTTGTCCCTTTGTCGTCATTGGTCCGGCTATTCTAGCGCCTGACCCGCCGAAAAGGTTGATCCTGCTCATGAGCCAAGCCCCCCTCGTCCTGGTGGACGGTTCTTCATATCTGTACCGCGCCTTCCACGCGTTGCCACCGCTGACCACCTCCAAAGGCCTGCCGACCGGTGCGGTCAAGGGCGTGTTGAACATGCTCAAAAGCCTGCGCAAGCAGTACCCGGACAGCCCGTTCGCGGTTGTGTTCGACGCCAAGGGTGGGACCTTTCGCGACGACATGTACGCCGAATACAAGGCCAACCGCCCGAGCATGCCCGATGACATGCGTGTGCAGATCGAGCCGCTGCACCAGAGCGTGATCGCACTGGGTTTCCCATTGCTGTGCGTCGAAGGCGTTGAGGCCGATGACGTGATCGGCACCTTGGCCCGCAGCAGCGCGGCGGCCAGCCGGCCGGTGGTGATTTCCACCGGCGACAAGGACATGGCGCAACTGGTCGACGGGCACATTACCTTGGTCAACACCATGACCGGTAGCTCGATGGACATCGAGGGCGTAAAGGAGAAATTTGGCGTCGCTCCGGAGCAGATCATCGACTATCTGGCGCTGATGGGCGATTCCTCCGACAACATCCCGGGTGTTCCGGGTATTGGTCCCAAGACGGCGTCCGGCTTGCTGGTGGGCGTGAATGGCGGGATCAAAGAGCTGTATGAGCAGCTGGATATCGTGCCGACCCTGCCGATCCGGGGTGCCAAGACGCTGCCGGCCAAGCTGGAAGAACACAAGGAAATGGCGTTTCTTTCCTACCAGTTGGCGACGATCAAGTGCGATGTGGCGCTGGACGTGGGCCTGGACGATCTGCATCTGATTGAGCCGGATCGGGAAAAACTGCTGGAGCTCTATACGCTGCTTGAGTTCAAGAGCTGGATCGATGAGGTTCAGCGCGATGCCAAGCGTGTAGAGCTCAGCGCGGCACCAGCAGCCGAGGCGGTTGTTGAAGAGGTTGCGGCGGCGCCTGTCGAGGCGAGCTACACCACGATCCTTGATCAGGCGACGTTTGATCGTTGGCTGAAGAAGCTCAACGACGCCAAATTGTTTGCCTTTGATACCGAAACCACCGGGATCGACGCGCAACAGGCGCAGTTGGTCGGGGTTTCCTTTGCTGTACAGCCCCATGAAGCGGCCTACATCCCGCTGACCCATTCCTACATCGGCGCGCCGCAGCAGTTGGATCGCGACACGGTATTGCTGGCGCTCAAACCGCTGCTGGAAGACCCAGCCAAGCTCAAGGTTGGCCAGCACGCCAAGTTTGACATGAACATTTTAGCCAACTGCGCCATCGGTGGTGACCCTGCGCAAGGCATTACCGTGCGCGGCATCGCGTTCGACACCATGCTCGAATCCTACGTGCTGAATTCCACCGCGACCCGCCATGACATGGACAGCCTGGCCAAGAAGTACTTGGACTACGATACCGTTGCCTTCCAGGACATCGCGGGCAAAGGCGCCAAACAGCTGACGTTCGACCAGATCGCGCTGGAACAAGCTGGCCCGTATGCGGCGGAAGACGCCGATGTCACTTTGCGCCTGCACCAAGAGCTGTTTGCGCAACTGTCAGCCATCCCGAGCCTGGCGAGTGTGCTCACGGATATCGAAGTCCCGTTGGTGCCCGTGCTGGCGCGTATCGAGCGCCAGGGGGCGCTGGTCGACAAGGATCTGCTGGGCATCCAGAGCGTTGAGTTGGGCAACAAAATGGTCGAGCTGGAGCGCGAGGCGTTCGAGATCGCCGGCGAAGAGTTCAACCTAGGCTCGCCCAAGCAACTCGGTGCGATTCTCTACGAGAAGCTGGGTTTGCCCGTCTTGAAGAAGACCGGCAAGGGCCAGGCCTCCACAGCCGAAGAAGTGTTGGCCAAGCTGGCCGAGGACGACTTCCTGCTGCCCAAGGTGCTGATGCAGTACCGCAGCATGAGCAAATTGAAGAGCACCTACACCGACCGTCTGCCGGAGCAGATCAACCCGCGTACCGGGCGTATTCATACGTCCTATCACCAGGCTGTGGCGGCGACCGGGCGTTTGTCTTCCAGTGATCCGAACCTGCAGAACATTCCGGTGCGCACCGCCGAGGGCCGGCGGATTCGCCAGGCGTTCGTCGCGCCCAAGGGTTACAAGCTGTTGGCGGCGGACTATTCGCAGATCGAGCTGCGCATCATGGCCCACTTGTCCAAGGACGAAGGGCTGATGAATGCCTTCCGTAACGACCTGGACGTGCACACGGCGACGGCGGCGGAAGTGTTCAAGGTTGAGCTGGCCGAGGTCACCTCCAATCAGCGTCGCAGCGCCAAGGCGATCAACTTTGGCCTGATCTATGGCATGGGTGCGCAGAAGCTGGGCAAGGACATTGGCGTTGACACCAAGACGGCCAAGGCCTACATCGACGTCTACTTCGCCCGCTACCCGGGTGTGCGTGAGTACATGGAGCGCACCCGCGCCCAGGCGGCCGACCAGGGTTATGTCGAGACCTTCTTCGGGCGTCGCCTGTATCTGCCGGATATCAACTCCAACAAACCTCAGGAGCGCGCCGCTGCGGAGCGCACGGCGATCAACGCGCCGATGCAGGGCACGGCGGCTGACATCATCAAGAAGGCCATGGTGCGGGTGGATAACTGGCTGACTGAGTCAGGCCTGGATGCCAAGGTGATCCTGCAGGTGCACGATGAGCTGGTGCTTGAGGTGCGTGAGGATCTGGTCGAAGAGGTGAACAAGAAGATTCGCGAGCACATGAGTGCCGCAGCAGCGCTGGACGTGCCCTTGGTGGTGGACGTGGGCGTTGGTGATAACTGGGACGAAGCGCACTGATTCAGGGGATTTGCCACCACCTGGCGTGGTGGCAGAGTGCTTTAGATCAGATATCGCCGTCAGTTATTTCCAATAGTTTTTTGAACCTGCCGGAACTTAACCCGTGAACTGCTACTCAGAGTTACTGAATGGGTGGTGAAGCCCTTCAATGCTCCTATGTTGTGTTAAGTGTTGGCAGATATCTGGACCCCGCCCTAGCGGTCCGGAACTTGAACCCCGAACTTCCCCTCCCCATACGAAGTCCGGGGTTTTTTTTGCCCGCAGAAAAGTTATTCCGCGATTTCAGCGCCTTTGTCTGCCAATTCCATCCAGCCGGCCAGCACGGTGTAAGCCTCTTCCAGGCCCATGCGTTTTGGCGCCGAGAACAGCTGGATGGTGATCGCATCACCCCACCCTTTACGGATTTCGGACTGCACTTTGAGCAAGGTGTTCTTGGCAGCGCCGTAAGTGAGCTTGTCGGCCTTGGTCAGCAGAATATGCATCGGCATGCCGCTGGCGACGGCCCAGTCGAGCATCAGCAGGTCGAAGTCGGTCATCGGGTGGCGGATGTCCATCATCAGGATCAGACCCTTCAAACTCTCGCGGCCACCCAAGTAAGCCTCCAGGTGACGCTGCCAGTGCAGCTTCAACGGGATAGGTACTTTTGCGTATCCGTAGCCCGGCAGGTCGACCAGACGCCGATCATCGTCTAGCTTGAAGAAATTGAGGAGTTGCGTGCGGCCTGGGGTTTTCGAGGTACGGGCCAGGCTGGCGTGGGTCAGGGTGTTCAATGCGCTGGATTTGCCAGCGTTGGAACGACCGGCAAAGGCGACTTCAAAGCCTTCGTCATCGGGGCATTGGTCAACTTTGGCGGCGCTGAGCATGAACGTGGACTGTTGGCACAGGCCGAGGATGGGATTCTTGAGTTGCATGAGATTTCCGATGTGGGCGGTGCCGAGAAAGGGTGCGGCAAGCGGTGTCGTTTCCGTTTCAGTAGCGCCAGTATATAATGCCGCAGATTTTGTGTGTGCTTTGTCCCAGCGAAGGATGAAGTTCACGGGAGCGATAGACCTTTATTGCGCATTAGAACGCAAAACGCTCTCAAACCCTGAACTGGTCGACGTATGACCAAGTGGTTGCTTGCTGTCGGTGTCCTGATTCCGCTTTACGGCGCTCAGGCTACACAGGATCCCGAAGCGGTGTACAACCGAGTTTGCGTGGCTTGCCATGCCGGCCAGTTGCCCAACGCCCCCAAACGGGGTGACCAGGCAGCGTGGGCGCCAAGATTGGCGCAGGGCATGGACACGCTGGTGCAACACGTGACCCAGGGTTTCAAGGCGATGCCGCCGCGTGGTTTGTGCATGGACTGCAGTACTGAGGATTACCAGGCCATCATTGAAATGATGGTGAGTAAACCCGGTAGATAACTCTATAAACCCCTTAGCCGTAGTTGGATTAGCTGATGAACAAACTGATCGTGAGTCTGCTGTTGACCCTGGGCATCACCGGTGTTGCCCATGCTGCAGGCGACGCTACAGCGGGCCAGGCGAAAGCCGCCGTATGTGGTGCTTGCCATGGACCGGATGGCAACAGCCTGGCGCCGAACTTTCCCAAACTGGCCGGCCAGGGCGAGCGTTACCTGACCAAGCAGATGCACGACATCAAGGACGGCAAGCGCACGGTACTGGAAATGACCGGCTTGCTGACCAACCTCAGCGATCAGGACCTGGCAGATATCGCGGCGTATTTTGCCAGCCAGAAAGGCAGTGTGGGAGCTGCCGATCCAAAAGTCGTGGCCCACGGTGAAGAACTGTTCCGTGGCGGCAACCTGGAAAAAGGCATGCCTTCGTGCATCGGTTGCCACTCGCCTAACGGCGCAGGCCTTGCCGCTGCTGGCTTCCCGCACTTGAGCGGCCAGCACGCGCAGTACATCGCCAAGCAGCTGACGGACTTCCGTGAAGGCAATCGCACCAACGACGGCGATGCCAAAATCATGCAAACCATCTCCAATAAAATGAGCAACAAGGACATTGAGGCGGTTTCCCAGTACATCCAGGGTCTGCACTGATACAAATACGACGTTAACGCTCGATTAATCCGTCGATGCAAGCATAAAAAGGGTGGCTTAGGCCGCCCTTTTTTGTGGCCGGTGCCGTTACACTAACGAACTCATGCCCGCGTAGACCTGTCACAACAAAGGTCGCGTGAGGCGACTTTATTTGTCCAGGAGTAAAGCATGCGTAATCTGATCCTCAGCGCCGCTCTCGTCACTGCCAGCCTCTTCGGCATGACCGCACAAGCTGCCGACGTGCCGCTTGAAGCCGGTAAAACCTACGTTGAATTGGCCAACCCGGTGCCGGTCTCGGTGCCTGGCAAGATCGAAGTGGTAGAGCTGTTCTGGTACGGCTGCCCGCATTGCTACGCCTTTGAGCCGACCATCAACCCTTGGGTCGAAAAACTCCCGTCCGACGTCAACTTCAAGCGCATCCCGGCCATGTTCGGCGGCCCATGGGACGCCCACGGCCAACTGTTCCTGACCCTGGAAGCCATGGGTGTTGAGCACAAGGTCCACAACGCGGTGTTTGACGCGATCCAGAAACAAGGCAAGCGCCTGACCAAGCCGGAAGAGATGGCTGACTTCGTTGCCACCCAAGGCGTCGACAAGGACAAGTTCCTCGCCACCTTCAATTCCTTCGCTATCCAGGGCCAGATCAAGCAGGCCAAGGAACTGGCGCAGAAGTACGGCGTGCAAGGCGTACCGACCATGATCGTCAACGGCAAATACCGTTTCGACCTGGGCACCTCCGGTGGTCCTGAGCAGACGCTGAATGTTGCCGACCAGCTGATCGCCAAAGAGCGCGCAGCCAAGTAAGGGGGCCATCATGCGCCGCTGGGGGACTGAACGCGTCGTCGGCCTGCATGACCCGCAGGTCAACGAGCACCACCTGGAGTCCACGGGCCTGCCGGCAGACAGCCGTCTGCGCCTGCTCAGCTTCAATATCCAGGTGGGCATCAGTACCGAGAAGTACCGGCATTACCTCACCCGTGGCTGGCAGCACCTGCTGCCCCACAACGGACGTGCCGGCAACCTGCAAAAGATCGGCAACCTGTTGAGCGACTTCGACCTCGTCGCCTTGCAGGAAGCCGATGGCGGCAGCATCCGCTCGGGCTACATCAACCAGGTGGAACACCTGGCCCAGCTCGGCGCATTCCCTTACTGGTACCAGCAACTCAATCGCAACCTCGGGCGCCTGGCGCAGCACAGCAATGGCGTGCTCAGCCGCTTGAAGCCATGGGCTATCGAAGACCACCCGCTGCCAGGCCCGAAGGGCCGGGGCGCGATCCTCGTGCGCTTTGGCGAAGGCCCGGAAGCCTTGGTGGTGGTGATGATGCATCTGGCGCTCGGGGCGCGTACCCGCACGATGCAACTGGCCTACATCCGAGAGCTGATCGGCAATTACAAACACCAGGTGCTGATGGGGGACATGAACACCCACGCCAGCGACCTGCTACAGAATTCCCCGCTGCGAGACCTTGGGTTACTGGCGCCGCAAGTCGAAGCCACCTTTCCCAGCTGGCGCCCGCAGCGCTGCCTCGACCATATCCTGCTCAGCCCGACCCTCACGCTCGAAAGCGTGCAGGTCCTGGCGCAGCCCATCTCCGATCACCTGCCGGTCGCGGTAGAGATTCGTCTGCCGGGTTCGCTCACGGCTGATGCATTGCCCGCGTTGAGCCCCGGCCCTCGCGGACCCCTTGCATGAGCGACGACGCCCAGCGCTGGAAAGAAAAATACCTCAAGAGCATCGAGCAGCAGGACAAGCTCGAACGCCGCTGGGCTGCCCGCCTCGACCTGCTGCGCCGAGGGCTGGTACGCAGCACACTGGCCGCTGAGGGCACCGACCGCGCCGTTGATCAGTGCATGAAGGAGATGCGTGATGTTGTCCGCACCGACGACATGGATGCCGCCCTCGCCGCCCTGCTGCCACGCCTTGAAAAAGCCGTGCTCGACTCTGAACAGCGCCGCGAAACCCGGGTTGACCAGATCAGCACCGCGCTCACCGCACTGGTTGCACAGTTGCAGAAGCTGCCACTGCCGCGCGAAGTGGCCCGGCCGCTGAAAACCTTCGCCAAGCAGTTGGACGGGCGCGTCGGCCAGGCGCGGGAGATCCCGCTGCTGCTCAGTGAGCTGAGCAGCCTGCAAGGGCAAGCGTTGGATAACCTGGAGCCAGACGGCGAAACCCCACGCTCGGGGCCTGGTTTGCTGCAGCGGTTGTTTGGTGCAAAAGAGGTTGCCAATGACCCCCCGGCAGTCGAGCCGGCATCAGATCCTGCGCCGAAGCCCGCGTCTTCCAAGCTGCACTCGGAGCCTGAGCCTCAGGCACCTGCACAATCCGAAGAGTTGACCCAAGCGTTGCGCGCCTTTGCGCCTTTGCCGCAGGCAGCCGTCGCCGCGCCGCCTGAGCCGCCTACGCCTGTCAGTGTGGCTGCGCCCCCCAAGGTGCTAGAGGCAGCCAGTGAAGCATTGGCCTTCGAGGCCCCCGCGCAAGCGGCGCCCAAGGCTGCGCCTGTCGAGGCACCTGAACCCGAGGTGATTGAACCTGCGGTCGAAGATCCCGCCCCCGAAAGTGCCCTCGCGGCGTTTATCGAACCACCGCCGGTTCAGGACGATGCGCCGGATGAAACCTCAATCGGCAGCCTGTCGCTTCCGCCTGTTCTGGAAAGCGCCGAGCCTGACCCTGACGCGTTGCAGTCGGACGGCGTGTACGCCTTGCCCGACTCGCCCGAGCCGTCCTACAGCTCGGTGGCCAAGCATATCGAAGACACCTTGCTAGGCCTGCTGGAAGACCTCTCGCTGCCCGAACGCCACCGTCCCCAGGCCGAAGCCATGCGTGAGCGCCTAGCCCATGGTTTGAACTGGTATGAACTGCTGCCGATCCTCGATGATTTGGCGGTGTTGATGCTGGCAATCACCGACAGTGGCCAGCATGAGTTCGAGGCCTATCTCAAGCAGCTCAACGAACGACTGGAAGCCTTCCAGGGCCATCTGCAGGTTGCCAGCGATGGTCATGCCGACAGCCGCTCGGCTGCACGGGAGCTGGACACGCAGATTCGTGAGCAGGTCGACGGTTTGCAAAGCAGCGTGCAGGACGCGGCCGACCTCGACAGCCTCAAGCAGGTGCTGGAGAGCCACCTCGAAGGCTTGCTTGGCACCATGGACCAACACCAGCAGCAGCGTGACCAGCGTGAGCAGGAAGTGGCGGCGCGCTTGAAAGGCTTGGCTGAGCGCGTGGCGAATATGGAGCAGGAGGCCCAGGGCTATCGCGAGCACCTGGAGGTGCAGCGCCAGAAGGCCTTGATCGACCCGCTGACCGGGCTGCCCAACCGTGCGGCGTGGAGCGAGCGCCTCGACCATGAGGTCAATGCCTGGCACCAGCGTGGCAACAGCCTGTCGCTGGCCATGCTCGACCTGGACCACTTCAAGCGCATCAACGATGGCTACGGCCACCTGGCGGGCGATAAAGTGCTCAAGATCATTGCCAGTGTGCTGCGCAAACGCCTGCGACCCACCGATTTTATTGCGCGCTTCGGCGGTGAAGAGTTTGTGTTGCTGATGCCCAACTCATCCCTGGCCGATGCGCTGGCGGCCGGTGAGATGTTGCGCCAGGCCATCGAAGCGTGCCCTTTCCACTTCAAGGGTGAGCCGGTGACGATCACGGTATCCATGGGCGTGGCACAGTTCCAGCCCGGTGAGCGCAGCGACTTGGCGCTCAAGCGTGCCGATGAGGCGTTGTATCGGGCCAAAGCGGCAGGGCGCAATCAGGTGCAGGCGGCCTAAAAGATGTTCCATTTTGTAATTTGACCGCCCGGCCACAAACGGTACGTTACACTGTTGCATTATCGCCTTCAGTGTAATGTCTCCTGCCATGAAATCCTTTTGCTTTGTCTTTGTGTTCCTACTGCTCGCCGGCTGCGCCAGCGGCCCGCGCCTGAATACCAGCCATCCCTCGGTGAACCACGACAATCGCGTGCAGTTCGTCGTTGTTCACTACACCTCCACCAATCTCGAGCGCTCCCTGGCCTTGCTCACGCACGGCCAGGTCAGCAGCCATTACCTGATCGGTGACGACGCGTCGGGCACTATCTACAAGCTGGTGGATGAGAGCCAGCGCGCCTGGCATGCCGGAGAAAGCGAGTGGATGGGCCGCACCTGGCTCAACTCCAGCTCCATCGGCATCGAAATCGTCAACCCCGGGTACCAGGACACCCCCACCGGCCGTGTGTGGTTCCCCTACTCCGAGGCGCAGTTCCAGTCCCTGGTGGTGCTGCTCAAGGACATCAGCAAACGCAACGGTATCGACCCCAAGAACATCATCGGCCATAGCGACATCGCACCACTGCGCAAGCTTGACCCCGGTCCGCTGTTTCCCTGGAAGCGCTTGGCGGCTGAAGGCTTAGGGGTTTGGCCGGACGCTCAGGCTGTCGCCCGGTTCCAGGTACAGTACGCCGCTGACCTGCCGAGCATCACGTGGTTCCAGGAAGAGCTGGCGCGGTTGGGCTACCAGACGCCGCAGACGGGGGAATTGGATGTGGCCACGCGTCATGTGATCGCGGCCTTCCAGATGCACTTCCGCCCTTCGTTGTTTGACGGCACCCCCGATGCGGAAAGCGCCGCGATCCTGCGAGCACTCAACCGCAGCTAACTGTAGGAGCCCGGCTTGCTGTGGCGAGGGAGCTTGCTCCCGTTCGACTGCGCAGCAGGCGCCGGCTGTCATGAGCACCATGCACCCAGAGGGGACAAGCACCCTCGCCACCTACGGTTGCCGCTACAAAGGCAACGCCATATAAAACTGCGTACCCTGCCCCGGCCGTGAATACACACCCATGCGGCCGCCGTGCAACTGCACGATTTCCTTGCACAGCGCCAACCCCAGGCCCGCGCCGCCTTTCTTGCGGCCCACCTGCACGAAGGGTTCGAAGATCCGCCCTTGCTGGCCATAGGCGATGCCCTCGCCGTTGTCTTCGACACTGATGATCACCCGTTCGCCATGTCGGCGCGCCTGCAGGCGAATCTGACCGCCCTCGGCAGTGTGGCGCAGGGCGTTGCCCAGCAGATTGTCCAGCACCCGTTCCAATTGCGCGCGGTCGGCATACAGGCGAGGTAAGTCAGACTGGGCTTCCACCAGGAGCTCAATGTGCTGGGCATTGGCCGGTTCGGCAAAGCGGGCGCGAGCGTGATCCAGCAGGTCGGTCACGTCACAGGGCCCCAGGGTGAGTTTTTGCAGGCCGTTCTGGTAGCGCGAGAAGTTGAGCAGGTCGTTGATCAACTGCATCAGGCGCTGCATCTCTTCATTGACCGTATCCAGCAAGTCCGCTTCGCGAGACTCCGCAGGAAACTTCGCCCGTTCACGAAACAGCCCGAACGCCATGTGCATGCCGGTCACGGGCGTGCGCAATTCATGGGAAGCACGCAGCACGAACTCGCTGCGCACCCGCTCGAAGGCACGCTGTTCGGTAACGTCATGCAGCACCATCACGGCCCCGAGAATATGCCCTTGGGTGTGGCTGACGGGGGTGAGGCTGTAGGTCAGCAGGCGCAGTTCACCCTCGACCTCCACTTCCAGATCTTCCGGCGCCCGCTCCAGGTTGCCGCCGCGCAGTACCAGTTGAAGCTGTTCATCCAGTTCCGGTCGCACCAGGGCTTCGCCCAGCCCTTGGCCAAGACGGTCCTCGTCCCAGCCTAATTGGCGCTGCGCCACCGGGTTGAGGTGTTCCAGGCGGCCTTGGCGGTCGATCATCAGCAGGCCATCGTCGATACTGTCGAGCACCGCCTGCAGGCGTTGCTGGCCCGCCAGCAGTTCATCAACGTTGGTTGCCTGATGCTGGCGCAGCGCTTCGGCCATGATGCCGAAGCGTCGGGTCAGCTGGTTCATTTCGGCTGCCGAAGAGATGGGCAGCGTGACTTCAAAATCCCCCTGCCCGATCTTGTCGGCTGCCTTGGCCAGGGCTTCGATTGGCCCACCAAAACGCCGGGCGATGCCGTGGGCGGTCACGAACCCGATGATCAGCACCGCCAGTCCGACCAGCCCCAGCAGCCCCGCGATCAGCAAAGCACGCTCGCGCGATTTGTGCTCGCTGGTACTGATGTTTTCCAGGGCGCGCTTGTGTTCGGCGATCAGGCCGTTACGCAGCACATTGAAGGTCTCGGTCAGTTTTTCCTTGCTACCGGGGGGCGGTGAGGCTTGCTGGGATTCGTCGAAAGCCTCCAGCAGGTGCTGGTAGTCGGTGCGGGCCTGGCTGAAGCCGCTGCCACTGGCATCTCGCTGCTCGTGGGCGATGCCTTGGTCCAGGAGCTCGAAATAACGCTGCTTGGAGGCTTGCAGTGCCTGGGGATCGGGGCGCTTCTCCAGCATCATGATCAGCTGGTCGCCCAGGCTCTGGCGCAGCTTGAGCCCCAGGTCCAGAGTCACGAAGTTGCTGCGTATCAATGATTCCTGGGTCTTGGCCATCTGCATCACGCTGACCAGGCCCAGGATCAATCCCAGCAGGGCTACGGTGATCAGCGCGGAGATACTCAGGAACAACCGAGTGCGCAGTTTCATCGCAAGCTTCATAAGGTGCCGCTCACAGGTTGTACTGTTTGCGTTTGCGGTACAGGGTCGACGCGTCGATGCCCAGGGTGCGAGCTGCCTGATCCAGGGTGTCGCTGGTGGCGAGCACGGCGCCGATATGGGCCTTCTCCAATTCATCCAGGCTCAACGCGGCGCCAATCCTGGGCGCATTGTTGGTAGGTTGCTCGGCCATGCCGAGGTGGCTGATCTCCACCTTTTCCTGTGGGCAGATGATGCTGGCACGTTCCACCACGTTACGCAGCTCGCGGATGTTGCCCGGCCAGCGATAGTTGAGCAGCGCCTCGCGTGCTTCGTCGCTGAATCCCCGTGCCGGCCGTGCGTACTCCTTCACGAAGCGCGCCAGGAAGCGATCGGCGAGGGTCAGGATGTCTTCACTGCGTTCACGCAGCGGTGGCAGGTGCAAGGTGATGACGTTGAGGCGGTAGAGCAAATCCTCACGGAAGCGGCCATCGCGCACCATGTCTTCCAGGTTCAGGTTGGTGGCCGCAAGGATGCGCACGTCGGCGCGACGGGTGACCGGGTCGCCCACACGCTCATATTCCTTGTCCTGGATGAAACGCAGCAGTTTTGGCTGCAAAGTGAGCGGAAAGTCGCCGATCTCGTCGAGAAACAGCGTGCCGCCGTCTGCCTGGTTGACCCGGCCCAAGGTGCTCTCGCTGGCCCCAGTAAAGGCACCGCGGCTATGGCCGAACAGCTCGCTTTCCATCAATTCCGCCGTCAGCGACGGGCAGTTAATGGTCACGCAGGATTTTTTCGAGCGCTTGCTCCAGCCGTGAATCGCCCGGGCCAGTTCGCCCTTACCGGTGCCGGACTCGCCGAGGATCAGGATGTTAGCGTCAGTGCCGGCGACCTGGCGTGCAGTCTCCAGTACCACCATCATGGCCGGGCTGTGGGAGTCGAGGCCGTCCTTGGGCTGGCGCACCTCGCCTTCCAGCGCTTCAAGGCGCGCGGACAGTTGGCGCACTTCCAGCTGCTTGGCGGTGGCCAGGCGCAGTTGGTCCGGGCTGCAAGGTTTTACCAGGTAGTCGGCGGCGCCTGCCTGGATCGCGTCTACGGCTGTATCGACAGCCGAATGAGCGGTGACGATCACCACGCGCATCCATGGCGCCTGGATGCGCATCTGGGCCAGTACATCCAGGCCATTGTCCTCGCCCAGACGCAGGTCGAGGAAGCACAGGTCGAACACCTGGCGTTGCATCAGGGCGTCCGCCTGGGCGGCGCTGTTGGCAGTGGCTACGGTGTAGCCTTCATCTTCCAGGCAGTAACGGAAGGTGCGAAGGATCGCGGATTCGTCATCCACTAAAAGAATGCGGCCTTGAAGTTCCTTGGCTGATTCCATCTGTCCCGCGCTCCTTAAAGTATGAATGATGGTGTTTAGTCCCGGAATAATCGGGCAAGTTGCATGGTTTATTCTGATTGATAAACGGCATCTTCGCGCAGCTATCTGCACGGTCTCCTACAAATACGCCGATTGCTGGCGTTTTCATGCCTTCTTGCCACTTCGGCAACTCGCCAGGCGCTTTCGATCCCTTGATCCGACCACTGACCATCGTGCATTTCGCACGGCTCATCCAGGGCCATCGTGCAGGATGCTGGTCGTCATCTGCTGCATGCATTTATAACTAATTGATTTTATTGGGTTTTATTTTGTAAAAAACCTGGCATGCGCTCTGCAATACCTCTCCCAACAGTGTCATGAACCAATAATCAGAATGCGGGAGAAACACAGCATGACTCGCCAAAGCCTCAGCCAATTGCCTGTATCGCCACTGCGCTTGCAGCAAGGCTTGTTCGCCAGCCTGGCCCTGATGGTCACCTTGGTTATTGGCCAACAGATGCAGCATTGGCAGCAGAGTCAGCAACACGCCCCGCAATTTGAAAGGCCAGTCATGACGCAAACCCATTTCCGTTCCGTTGGCAGCGCTACTGCCGATGTAACCGCCCCGCAACTGAGAGTGGCTGACCAGGATTCCACCCCTGGCGATCTGCCAATCCAAGAGCGCTGGGTGTTCTAGGCAAGACAAAGCCGCTGTTGAGCGGCTGCACGGCAACACCGCTGTTACCCCTATAAAAGCGTAAGGAGAATCACCATGTTGAGCTGGGCTATCACATTTCTGATCATCGCCATTGTGGCCGCCGTCCTGGGCTTCGGTGGTATCGCGGGCACTGCCACGGGTATCGCCAAGATCCTGTTTGTCGTCTTCCTGGTGATGTTCATCGCTTCGTTCTTCTTTGGTCGTCGCGGCCGAGGCTGAATATGACCACTCTGCCCTTTAAAGCCATGGCTGCCGCCCTGCTCCTGGGCGGCAGCGGCCTGGTGATGGCCGCCAACGACGGCCAAAGCCGAGCCAACGAATTGCTGACCTCGGACCCTCAGTTCCGTGAGACCTGGCAAGGCGTGGTGAAGAAAGAAGAGCGCCTGCCGGAATGGGTGATGAACCTGTCCGGTACGGCCGAACAAATGAATGCCGTGGAAGAAGACGGTGACAAGTACTTGGTGGGGCCGCTTTGCGAAACTGCAGATACGTGCCTGAACAAGCGCCTGATCGTTGCCTTCAGCTACGACAAGAAAGATGCCTACGCCATGTTGGTGGAAGTCCCGGCCGGCCTGCCGGCGGACAAATCCCCGACGCGTCACGCCGATTATCGGTTCCTCGGTAAGCCGGACGAAGGCATGCAGAAGCTGCTGATGGAGCAGCTCAAGAAAGACCCCAATTGGTACTAGGTTCCGCTTGGCGCATCGCGCTTGTGGAACCAGCGTCCATAGAAAGAAGCCCAGCTGCTTTTTTCTGTTTGCATCGCCCGCCAAGGGCGGTGCATGACCAGGGGGCCGGGTTGCTCTGATCAATCGGGATCGGCGTGACCTACGGGTACAGGGAGTGCCTGCGCAAGGGCCGGGTCAGGCGAAAAGCTGCGACGCAGGTTCACAAGCCCAAGGCTTGCTGAACTTGCGACGGGCTTATACCTCCCTCCTATGTCTTCCATAGTCGCTAATTCCGTTTTTGCTCATTCCCAACCATTACTTGGTATGTCGGGTTGACCATCTATCGATAAAATTTGTGTGGGCCTATAAGACATTTCCGACACTAAACGACGGAATTCACAGGCATTTCTGCCAATGCTCTCTAGACGTCCTGAATCTCTGAGCGAGCCGGGTTTGGCCGGTTCACGGCATGTTTGTCGGACAAAATGTCACATTTGAACTGACCGTTCGGACAGTTATTATTAAAAAAAGCCATGCCGATTCGGCATAGGGTAGGCGTTTACGGCATTAGACGTCGCTCCCTTGCATGGGAATAGTTGCGCCTTTTTTCGCCTGCCAGTAAGCCATTTCGGCCATGCGGCGGTGACCTTCCATGGAGGCAGATGCTCACACTTTTTCGCTCTCGAGCGTTCCAGCTGGCGCATTTGCCTTAAGTCCACTTGAAGTAAGGGTAATGACATGAAGAAGGCAAAGCTAAGCCTCGCCTGGCAGATCCTCATCGGTTTGGTGTTGGGGATCGCAATCGGTGCAGTGCTCAACCATTTCAGTGCTGAAAAGGCCTGGTGGATCAGCAATGTGTTGCAGCCAGCGGGCGATATCTTTATCCGCCTGATCAAGATGATCGTGATCCCGATTGTGATTTCCTCGCTGATCGTCGGCATTGCCGGTGTCGGTGACGCGAAAAAGCTCGGCCGCATCGGCGTCAAAACCATCGTTTACTTCGAAGTGGTCACCACCATCGCCATCGTGGTCGGCTTGCTGTTGGCCAACCTGTTCCACCCGGGCGCTGGCATCGACATGAGTACCCTGGGTACTGTCGATATTTCCAAGTACACCGCCACCGCCGCTGAAGTGCAGCACGAGCATGCGTTCATCGAGACCCTCCTCAACCTGATCCCTTCGAACATCTTTGCCGCCGTGGCTCGTGGCGAAATGCTGCCGATCATCTTCTTCTCGGTGCTGTTCGGCCTGGGCTTGTCGAGCCTCAAGCCTGAACTGCGCGAGCCGCTGGTGACCATGTTCCAGGGCGTGTCCGAGAGCATGTTCAAAGTCACCCACATGATCATGAAGTACGCCCCGATCGGCGTATTTGCCCTGATCGCCGTGACGGTCGCCAACTTCGGCTTCGCCTCCTTGCTGCCGCTGGCCAAGCTGGTGATTCTGGTTTACGTGGCCATCCTGTTCTTCGCCTTTGTGGTACTGGGCCTGATCGCCCGCCTGTTCGGCTTCTCGGTGATCAAGCTGATGCGCATCTTCAAGGATGAGCTGGTCCTGGCCTACTCCACCGCCAGTTCCGAAACCGTGCTGCCGCGCGTGATCGAGAAGATGGAAGCCTACGGCGCGCCCAAGGCGATCTGCAGCTTCGTGGTGCCGACCGGCTACTCGTTCAACCTCGACGGCTCGACCCTGTACCAGAGCATCGCGGCGATCTTTATCGCTCAGCTGTACGGCATCGACCTGTCGATCGGTCAGCAGTTGATGCTGGTACTGACCTTGATGGTCACCTCCAAAGGCATCGCCGGTGTCCCGGGTGTGTCCTTCGTGGTGCTGCTGGCCACCCTGGGCAGCGTGGGCATTCCACTGGAAGGCCTGGCCTTCATCGCCGGTGTCGACCGTGTGATGGACATGGCGCGTACCGCACTGAACGTGATCGGCAACGCCCTGGCCGTATTGGTCATCGCGCGTTGGGAAGGCATGTACGACGACGCCAAGGGCGAGCGCTACTGGAATTCCCTGCCGCACTGGCGCAGCAAGGAAGCCGCACCGACCGCTCAAGCGACCCGCAGCTGACAGGCTGACGGCGCCCAGACAAACCCCGGATAATTCCGGGGTTTGTCGTTTCTGCCAGCCCCGCTATCATTCGCCCCATCTTTCGGGGGATTCAACTGATGCTCAATGGCCTGTGGCTTGGCTTCTTTGTCGTGGCAATGGTGTCAGCACTGGTGCAATGGCTGGTCGGTGGCAACGCCGGCATTTTTGCGGCGATGGTCGAAAGCATTTTCGCCATGGCCAAACTGTCGGTGGAAGTGATGGTGCTGCTGTTCGGTACTCTCACCCTTTGGCTGGGTTTCCTGCGCATCGCTGAAAAAGCCGGCATTGTCGACTGGCTGGCCAAAGCCCTGGGCCCGCTGTTCCGCCGCCTGATGCCGGAAGTGCCTGCCGGGCACCCGGCGATCGGCCTGATCACGCTCAACTTCGCCGCCAATGGCCTGGGGCTGGACAATGCGGCCACGCCCATCGGCCTGAAGGCCATGAAGGCGCTGCAGGAACTCAACCCCATCCCCAACACCGCCAGTAACGCGCAGATCCTGTTCCTGGTGCTCAACGCGTCCTCGCTGACGCTGTTGCCGGTGACGATCTTCATGTACCGCGCCCAGCAAGGCGCGGCGGACCCGACGCTGGTGTTTCTGCCGATCCTGCTGGCGACCAGCGCCTCCACTTTGGTAGGCCTGTTGTCGGTGGCGATCATGCAGCGCCTGCGCTTGTGGGACCCGGTGGTGCTGGCTTACCTGATTCCCGGTGCGCTGGTGCTCGGCGGTTTCATGGCCTTCCTGGCGACACTGTCGGCCACGGCGCTGGCGGGCTTGTCTTCGATACTCGGCAACCTGACGCTGTTCGGCTTGATCATGCTGTTCTTGGTGATCGGTGCGCTGCGCAAGGTGAAGGTGTACGAGGCGTTTGTCGAAGGCGCCAAAGAAGGTTTTGACGTTGCCAAGAACCTGCTGCCGTACCTGGTGGCGATGCTGTGCGCGGTGGGTGTATTGCGCGCTTCGGGCGCGCTGGATTTCGGCCTGGAAGGGATCCGCCATGTGGTCGCCTGGACCGGCATGGACACGCGTTTTGTCGATGCGTTGCCCACGGCCATGGTCAAACCGTTTTCCGGCAGCGCGGCCCGGGCGCTGTTGATCGAAACCATGCAGACCCAAGGCGTGGACAGCTTCCCGGCGCTGGTGGCGGCGACGATCCAAGGCAGTACCGAGACGACGTTCTATGTGTTGGCGGTGTACTTTGGGTCGGTGGGCATCCAGCGGGCCCGGCATGCGGTGGGGTGTGCGCTGCTGGCGGAGTTGGCGGGTGTCGTTGCGGCTATTGCGGTGTGCTACTGGTTCTTTGCTTGAGGCTTAAATGGCTATCGCCGGCAAGCCGGCGATAGGGCTCTCACCGTTTCGCAGCACTATTGCCTTGCTGCACAACCCAATCCACCACCTGCCTGTTCAACTGATCCCCCGCCAGCCCAAACCCGGCCACCACCGCCGGCACCTTGGTACCCGTCACTGGCTGGTGAATTTCAAACCGCCGGCTGGCAATAATCCGCTGATCGCTCCCGCGCACCAATCGCGCGTCGAGGCGGATCACCACGTCCACCGCGCCTCCACGGTATTCACTCTGGAACGCCTGCAACTGCCCGCCCAGCTCGTAGTCGGCCTGCAGGTTGGTCTCATCGGTGCTCAACAGCGTCACGCGGCCATCACGTTGGAAGCCGTCCATGAAGCGGTTGCGCAACAGCACTGGCGACGGGTCGCTCCAACGGGCGTTCGCATAGCTGCTGATTAAGTTGCCGTCCGGCACCACGGCAATGCGCGGGCTGTCGAGAAACTCGCTGGTCTGCGGCTTGGACACGCGCAGCGACCAGCTCACCGGGGCGCCCTGGCTTGCGGTTTGGGCTGGCACCAGACGGTACACGTCCGAAGGGTCGGCCTTGGGCAGGATCGAGCACGCGCTCACGAGCGCCAATGCCACGGGGGCGATCATCTGGTAAGCACGCTTCATGGCGTGAACTCCTTGTTCTTGTCGCTGCCCAGCAAGTAGCCACTGGGGTTGGCTTCCAGGCGGCGGGAGATGGCGCGCAGCGAACCGAGGGTTTCGCGCAGTTCGCGCACCGCCGGCGCCAGTTCATTGAGGCCCTGCATGCCGCTGTTCACCGAGTCCTTGTTGTTAGTGAGCAAGGTGTTGATGGTGGCGGTGCTTTGCTCCAGGGATTTCATGGCCTGTTCGGCACTGCCGAAGGCCTGCTTGCCTTGATCGTTGAGCAAGCCATTGGCGTTGCGCATCAAGGTGGTGGTTTGCTCCAGGGCGGCGCTGGCCTGCTTGCTCACTTGCATCAGTTGCTGCATCACCACCTTGATATCGCCGCGTTGGTCGGCGATGGCGCCGGTGGTTTGCTGCAGGTTGTCCAGGGTGTTGCTCAAGCGCTCGACGTTTTCACGGGAGAACATGTGGTTGGCGTTGTGCAGCAGCAGGTTGATGCTGGTCATCAGGTCGTTGCTGTTATTGAGCAGGCGCGCAATGGGCGAAGGCGAGGCGATGATTTCCGGCAGGTTGCCGTCCTTGCCCTTGAGCTCCGGGCTTTGGGGTGTGCCGCCGCTGAGCTGGATGATCGAGGTGCCGGTGATGCCGGTGAGGGCTAGCTTGGCCTGGGTGTCTTCCTTGATCGGCGTCTGCCCAGCCAAGCGAATGCGTGCCAGCACGCGGCGGGGGTCGTTAGGGTCCAGGCGCAGGCTGGTGACATCGCCCACCTTGATCCCGCTGTATTGCACCGGGCTGCCTTGGGACAGGCCGCTGACCGCCTCGTTGAACACCACTTCATAATCCTGAAAGGCGCTGTCGACGCTGGATTTGGCCAGCCACAGGCCGAACAGCAGGGCGCCGACCACCACAATCACGCTGAACAGACCGATCATCACATGATGGGCTCGGGTTTCCATGTCATACCTCGTCTAGCGATTGAGCGGCATCCAATGCCGCGCGGCCCCGGGGGCCGTGGAAATATTCGTGAATCCACGCGTCGTCCGTTTCCGAGACGACATCGATGGCGTCGGCCACCAGCACTTTTTTCTGCGCCAGCACCGCCACGCGGTCGGTGATGGTGTAGAGCGTGTCGAGGTCGTGGGTCACCAGGAACACGCTCAGGCCCAGCGCGTCGCGCAGAGTCAGGATCAACTGATCGAATTGCGCCGCACCAATCGGGTCAAGGCCGGCGGTGGGTTCGTCGAGAAACAGGATGTCCGGGTCCAGGGCCAAGGCGCGTGCCAGGGCGGCGCGCTTGATCATGCCGCCGGACAGCGAAGACGGGTATTTGTCGGCGGCCGAGAGCGGCAACCCGGCCAGGGCCAGTTTCACCGCGGCCAAGTGCTCGGCGTCACGGCGGCTGAGGCCGGCATGTTCGATCAGCGGCAGGGCGACGTTTTCGGTGACGGTCAGCGAGGAAAACAGCGCGCCCTTCTGGAACAGCACGCCAAAGCGTCGTTCTACCAGCGAGCGCTCATGTTCCGACAGGCTCGGCAGGTTTTTGCCGAACACCCGCACCTCACCCTCGCTGGGGCGGCGCAGGCCGACGATGCTGCGCAACAGCACCGACTTGCCGCTGCCCGAGCCGCCGACCACTGCCAGGATTTCGCCTTTGTACAGATCCAGGTCGAGGTTCTCGTGCACGCTCTGCCGGCCAAAGCGGTTGCACAGGCCGCGCACTTCAATCACCGCCTCACTGGGCGCACGGTGTAGACGGCTCACCAGCCCATCTCCATGAAGAACATCGCGGCCACCGCATCCAGCACGATCACCACAAAGATCGATTGCACCACGCTGGAGGTGGTGTGGGCGCCGACCGACTCGGCACTGCCGCTGACCTTGAAGCCTTCGAGGCAGCCAATGGCGGCGATCAGGAAGGCGAAGATCGGCGCCTTCACCATGCCCACCAGGAAATGTTGCACGCCAATGTCCGATTGCAGCAGCGACAGGAACATCGCCGGCGAAATGTCCAACGCCACGGCGCACACCACGCCACCCCCGACAATCCCCGAGAGCATCGCCAGGAACGTCAGCATCGGCAGCGACACCAGCAGTGCCAGCACGCGCGGTAATACCAGTAGCTCCATGGGGTCGAGGCCCAGGGTACGGATCGCATCGATTTCTTCGTTGGCCTTCATCGAGCCGATTTGTGCGGTGAACGCACTGGCGGTGCGCCCGGCGATCAAAATGGCCGTCAGCAACACGCCAAATTCCCGTAGGAAAGAAAACGCCACCAAGTCCACGGTGAACACCGTCGCACCAAAACTCTTGAGCACCGTTGCACCCAGGAAGGCCACCACGGCGCCGACCAAAAAGGTCAGCAGCGCGACGATGGGCGCGGCGTCGAGCCCGGTCTGTTCGATATGGGCGACCATCGGCGTGATGCGCCAGCGTTTGGGGCGCCAGATGCCGCGCGCGAAGGTTTCGAGGATCAGGCCAATAAAACCAAGCAGCTTCATGCTGTCTTGCCACACGGTGTCGACCGCCCGGCCAATGCGCGCCAACACCTGGATGCCGGCCGCCTCTTCCGGGGCTTTTTCCGGCACACAGAAATCATTCAGCGAGCGGTAGACGGTCTTGAGCAATGCGCGGTCGGCGGCAGAGAGGCTACAGTCGGTCTGTTCGGCCGAGTGTTCGATCCTGGCGGGGCCCAGCAGCTCCACCAGCAGTGACGCTCCGGCGGTATCCAGCGCGCCCAGGCCATTGAGGTCGATGCGGGCGCCGGCGTCGTATTGGCCGTCGAGCTTGTCCGACAGCTTCTTCAGGTTTGCGTAGTGGGCAAGCGTCCAGTCCCCCGTAATCCTGAGTAACGGAGGCGTCGTGGACGTATCGAGATGGGCGGCACCGGCCGTCGTACGTGTGGTCATAAGCTCCGAGCTTGTTTGGCTATCCACAATTCCTACGTAATAGCACGATACAGCCTACTTTGGGTTGTCCGTTTGTGCTGGGTCAGTGACTTTGAAACGCAGCACACCAATCACCTGGCCGTCCTCGGTCAACACCCGCACTTGCCAGCGGCCTACTGAATCGGCCGGGAAGTTCTGCTTGTGGGTCCAGGCGCGGTAACCCTCCTTGCGCCCGCCATGGATATCCAGCGCGATGCGGTCGACTTCTTTGCCGTTGAATTTCCACACGTGGTAGATCCGCTCATCCAGCCCGCGCGGGGCATTGATCGCGGTGTAGGCGTACAGCCCGCCGCTGCGTAGCTGGGCAGCCGTGACTTCCTTGAGGTCATCGCCCGGGGTGCGGTCTTGCAGCTGGGTGCTGATGGCCACTTCGGTCATCCATAGGGTGGCCGGTGGCACCCAACTGCGCAGGAACCAGCCGGCACAGCCAATCGCCGCCGTGACTCCCAGCAACATTGCCCAGCCCTTGACGCTGCGCAGTGGCAGGCTCACGGCCAGGCTGGGGATCGACAGCAGCATGGCGACGCCGAGGGCGAGCTTGTAACTTTCGGCGGTGGTCAGGTGCAGGATGATCGGCAGCGCGGTGAGCAGCGCCGCGAACAGGGTCAGGGTGTGCAGCGCCAGGAACAGCGAACGCTTGGGCGCCAGCCATTTGTAGTACAGCGGGTCAGTAATCGAGACCAGCGCCGCCGCGCCCAGCAGGCCGGTGAAAATCGATTGGCCGCTGTTCCAGGTGGTGGTGACGAAAAAGAACGGCAACACAAAAAACAGACTTTCCTGGTGGATCATCTGGGTGGCGTAGCGCAGCAGGGGTTCGGGGATTTCCCGCTTGAAGACCCGAGTGAACAGTTGGGTAAAGCTGTTTTCCAGCATCAGCCACAACCAACTCACCAGCATGATGACCGCGATCCAGCTGGCCATGCCTTGCTGACGGTCCACCAGGATGAAGCTGCACACCCCCGAGATAAAGCCGCCGAGTGCGATCACCCCCGGGTAGCGCTTGATCAGTTCGAGGATGCGCTGGATGAGGGGTGGCAGGCTTGGCATGGGAATTCACAATTCGTATAGGAAAAAACCCACACAGAATAACGTCTTAGCCCTGAGTACGGTGCTGCATTACGCAATCCGTTTGCGATAAAACCGCAGGCCGATCAACACAAGTGCGATCAGTCCAAGCACGCCGGCACCTATCCAGCTGAGCAGGTCGTAGCTGAACAAGGGTTTTTCGATGCGCCAATAGCCCGACTGGTTGAACACCTGGCGCATGGCCTCGTTGGTTTGCTTCAGGCTCACGGCCTTGATGCGCTTTACCGGATCGCTGAAATGGCCGTTGGCGTAGTCACCGGAGGCACTCCAGTAATAGTCGGCCAACGCGCTGTTGCCTTGCACCGCCCACGACTGGCGTGCAATGGCGGCTTGCTGCAGGCGGGTAAAGGTTGCCGGGTCGAGGCCGTCCTTGAGCAGTTGGGCCTTGAGGTCCTGCAGTACCTGTTCGGCTTCGGGCAGGTCGTCGCGTTCGAGGTCGGCGTTCAGGCTCAGGAAGCCGACACCGCCGAGCACCTCGCGCTCGCTCCACGGGCCGTAGGACAAACCATGCTTGAGGCGCAGTTGACGGTAGAGCGCCCAGTCGAGGTAGTCCTTGAGCAGGTCGTAGGTTTCATCGTGCTGATCATCCAGCACCGGCTCGGGGAACAGCCAGTGCAGTTTGGCACTGTCACCGATCCAACCGTGCACCAGTTCGCGGTGGCTGGCGGCGGCGTGCTGGATCTCTGGCAGTGGTCGATGTTCGCTCGGCTCGACGGGTTCGAGCTGGCCGTAGGTGCGTTCCAGGTAGGCCGGCAGCAATTTGTCGAGGTCGCCGACGATGATGAGGGTCATATTGTTGGGGGCGTACCAGTTCTTGCGCAGCGCCTCCAGCTGGTCGCGGGTGAGGTGATTGACCTCGGCACGTTCGGCGCATTTGAGCCTCAGTTCGATGGCCAATTGGTTGCTGGCGGTGTGGCCCAGGTCCTGGCGGTCAAGCAGGCGTTGCAGGTGCGAGTAGTGGCCGCCGTCTTCGCGTTCGACCACTTGTTTGGCGGCGTTGATGTTGGCGTCGGTCAGTTGGGTGCGGGTGAGGATGGCCAGCAACAGGTCGAGCACCTTGCGCTGATTTTGCGCGGGGGCTTCGATCACGAAGGTGGTGTCGGCATTGCTGGTGTAGGCGTTCCATTCGCCGCCCAGGGCTTGCATGCGGTCTTCAAGGTCGCCCTCGCCGCCGCCGTCGATGCCGCTGAACAGCAAGTGTTCGAGCAGGTGCGGCAGCTCTTTTTCGTCGCAGCTGAAGTCATCCAGGCCGACCCCTACCACCAGGCGGATGGCCACATGGCCCCGCTCGGTGCCGGGTTTGAGCAGCAATTGCAGACCGTTGGGCAAGGTGTAGCCTTCGACTTGCAGGCGGTCAAAGGCAAAGACATGTGCAGAGCCCATGAGCAGGCAGGCGAATAGCAGGCGACGCATAACAAGCTTCCTGGCGAGTGAGGTCCATTGTTAACTGACTTCACTCGCCGTCTTACGTTCAGGGGGAATGGGTGATGTCGGCAATATCTTCGGCGGAGAGTGCACCGGTGTCGGACGTTTCCAAGACTACATAGGCGCTGCTGCAAAACAATGAATTGAGGCGCTTCATGTCGGCAATCAGCTCCAGGTGCAGCGAGCTGGTTTCCAGGCTCTGCACGATCTTGCGCTGCAGGCGGCTGACGTGGGCATGGGCCAGGCGGCGCTCCTGGGCGCGGAAGCGGCGCTTCTCGCGCAGCAGTTGGCGGGCGCTTTCGGGATCGGCGCTGAGAAACACCGACAGCCCCAGGCGCAGGTTGGCAATCAACTGGCTGTGCAGGCCAGTGAGCTCTTCCAGGCCGACTTCAGAGAACTGGCGGCGTTGGGAGGTCTTCTGCTGCTGCACCTTGCGCAGCATGCGTTCGATCAGGTCGCCGGCCAGTTTCAGGTTGATCGACAGCTCGATGATTTCGGCCCAGCGGCGGTTGTCCTGTTCACTGAGGTCCTCGCGGGGCATCTGCGCCAGGTAGAGCTTGATCGCACTGTACAGGGCTTCGACGTCGTCGCTGAGGCTGCGCATTTCCTGGGTGATGGCGGTTTGTTTGCCGCGCAGCACTTCCTGCATCGCGGTGAGCATGTTGTCGATCAGGTCACCCAGGCGCAGGGTTTCGCGGGCGGCGTTGGCCAGGGCCAGGCTCGGCGTGTTGAGCGACGCCAGGTCCAGGTGACGAGGCTTGGCTTTGCCGTTGGTTTCCTGCTGTTCCGGCAGCAGCCAGGCGCACAGGCGGGCCATCGGGCCGATGGACGGGAGCAGGATCAGGCAGCGGCTGACGTTGTAGAGCACGTGGAAGGTAATGACCATGCCCTGGGCGCTGTAGTCCAGGCCGTCCATCCAGCGTACCAGCGGGTCGAGTACCGGGATGATCAGCAGCAAGCCGATCAGTTTGTACAGCAGGCTGCCCAGGGCGACCTGGCGACCGGCCGAGTTCTGCATGCTGGTGCTGAGAAAGGCCAGCACACCGCTGCCGATGTTGGCGCCGATCACCAGGCCGATGGCCACATGCAGGCCGATTACGCCGGCGCCGGCCAAGGTGGCTGTGAGCAGGACGGCGGCCAGGCTGGAGTAGGAAATCATCGCAAACAATGCGCCCACCAGGGCGTCGAGCAAGATATCGCCGGTCAGCGAGGCGAAGATGACTTTGACGCCTTGGGCATGGGTAATCGGCCCGGCTGCCTCGACGATCAATTGCAGTGCCAGAATGATCAGGCCCAGGCCGATCCCGACCCGGCCCATCTGCCCTGCCCGCGTCTGCTTGCGGGACAGGAAGAAAATCACCCCAAGGAAAATCAGCAGCGGTGACAGCCACGACAAGTCGAAGGTCAGTACCCGCGCCATCAAGGCCGTACCGACGTCGGCGCCGAGCATGGTTGCCAGGGCCGGCGTGAGGCTCATCAGGCCCTGGCCGACAAATGAAGTCACCAGCATGGCCGTGGCGTTGCTGCTCTGCACCATGGCCGTCACCAGGATACCGGCGACAAACGCCAGCCAGCGCTTGGACATGTTCTGCCCGATGACTTGGCGCAAGTTGGAACCGTAGACCCGCAAGATGCCGGTACGGACGATGTGCGTGCCCCAGATAAGCAGGGTCACGGCGGAAAGCAGATTGAGCAAGGTCAGCATGCTCGGCCCCCCGTGTGGGTACGCTCCAAAAAGAGCGAAGGAAGTTTGCCGCGTGCCGTTCTACGTCTTGTAGTTAAGCTGTAGTTGGCGAATGGGCTCTGCGCCAGCATCGCATAGCTAAAGTGGGGATTGAAACAAAACTGTCATGAAATCAGCTGAGTGCGAAATGAAAAAAGGGGCCTGCATAGGCCCCTTTTTGGTCTGGCTCGGGTTTATTGACCCGGAATGTCCTTGCGCAGTTTCACAGGATCCTGCTGTTTCTTCTTTTTCGCGATGGCGGTGCGCATCTTGATGTTCACCGCTTCTACCGCCAGCGAGAACGCCATGGCGAAGTAGACGTAGCCTTTAGGCACGTGCACGTCGAAGGATTCGGCGATCAGCACCGTACCCACCACCAGCAGGAACGACAGCGCGAGCATCTTCAGCGACGGGTGCTTGTCGATGAATGCGCTGATGGTGCCGGCGGCCAGCATCATCACCAATACCGCCACGACAATCGCTGCGACCATGACCGGCACATGGGAGACCATGCCGACGGCCGTGATGACCGAGTCCAGGGAGAACACGATGTCGATGATGGCGATCTGGATGATGGTGTAGATGAACTTGCCACCGGCGCCCTTGGGCTCGTCGTGGGTTTCGTCTTCACCTTCCAGGGCGTGGTACATCTCCTGGGAGCTTTTCCACAGCAGGAACAGGCCACCGAAGAACAGGATCAGGTCGCGACCGGAAATGCCCTGGCCGAACACCACGAACAGGTCGGCGGTCAGTTGCATCACCCAGGTGATCGACAGCAGCAACAGGATGCGCGTGACCATGGCCAGGGCCAGGCCGAAGATCCGGGTGCGTGCCTGCATATGCTTGGGCATGCGGCTGACCAGGATCGAAATCATGATGATGTTATCGATACCCAGGACGATCTCGAGGGCCGTCAGGGTGAAGAAGGCAATCCAGATTTCCGGATTGGTCAGCCATTCCATGTGTATTCCTTTGAGCAAGTGTTAAACCGCGCAAGCTGCAGCGCCGCGCGGTTGGGTTGATACGATTATAGAGTACTGAACAGCGGGAAAATCCCCATCAGCAAAGCGGCGAACATTATGCACAGGCATACCAGCACTGCCCACTTCAGGGTGAAGCGTTGGTGATCGCCAAATTCGATACCGGCCAGGGCCACCAGCAGGTAAGTCGATGGCACCAGTGGGCTGAGCAAGTGCACCGGCTGGCCAACGATGGACGCCCGCGCCATTTCGACGGCGGTGATGCCGTAGTGGCTGGCGGCCTCGGCGAGTACCGGCAGCACGCCATAGTAGAACGCGTCGTTGGACATGAAGAAGGTAAACGGCATGCTCACCAGGGCGGTGATCACCGCCAGGTACGGGCCCAGTGCGTCAGGAATGACCGCCAGCAGGCTCTTGGACATGGCGTCGACCATACCGGTGCCCGACAGGATACCGGTGAAGATACCGGCCGCGAAGATCAGGCCGGTCACCGCCAACACGCTGCCGGAGTGGGCGGCGATGCGGTCTTTCTGCATTTGCAGGCATGGGTAGTTGACGATCATCGCGATACTGAACGCCACCATGAACAGCACCGGCAGCGGCAGCAGGCCGGCGATCAGCGTGCACATCAGGGCGAAGGTCAGCGCGCCGTTGAACCAGATCAGCTTCGGACGACGGGCGTCAGGGTACTGCGACACACTGATTTCACTGTGGTCGATTTCATCGCCCGCCAGGTGCAGTTCACCCAGGCGTGCACGCTCGCGCACGCCGTACAGGTAGGCGATCACCAGGATCGCGACCACACCGACGGCCATGGCCGGGATCATCGGCACGAAGATGTCCGACGGGTCCACATGCAGCGCACTGGCGGCACGGGCGGTCGGGCCACCCCAAGGGGTCATGTTCATCACGCCACCGGCAAGGATGATCAGGCCGGCCATGATCCGCGGGCTCATGCCGATGCGCTGGTACAGCGGCAACATGGCGGCGACGCAGATCATGTAGGTGGTGGCGCCGTCACCGTCCAGGGACACGACCAGCGCCAGCACGGCGGTGCCGACCGAGACTTTCAGCGGATCGCCCTTGACCATCTTGAGGATCTTGCGCACAGCCGGGTCGAACAGGCCGGAGTCGATCATCAGGGCAAAGTAGAGAATGGCGAACATCAGCATCACGCCGGTCGGCGCAAGCTTGGTGATACCGGCCAGCATCATCGGGCCGATCTCGGGCGCGAAGCCGCCGAACAGCGCGAACAGGATCGGCACGATGATCAAGGCGATCAGCGCAGACAGGCGCTTGGTCATGATCAGGAACATGAACGTGATGACCATGGCAAAGCCAAGGAAAGTCAGCATAGGAATACTCCAGGCGTAGCGCGGCTAGGGAATGGCGAACCGAGTGGGGTCAGCGCAGATCGAAAGGCACGAGGCGTACGGGTGGAGTGGGGGCGAACAGGCGGGTACGAGCGGACATCGGGAATCACCATTGTTGTTGTTAACAGCCGGTCTGTTGCCGACAGTGGGGGCGATCCTAGACGGGTAAGCTTTCAGCCAGCTTTCGCTGGAAAAACAGGTGACGAAGGGGAAAGGCACATTCTTCAAGTATGTGGAGATTCAATGTGGGAGCTGGCTTGCCTGCGATAGCGGTGGGCCAGGCAACAAAGATGTTGAATGTGCCGGCGCCATCGCAGGCAAGCCAGCTCCCACATTCGGATTGTGCTTGCAGGGAATTATCAGGGCAGCTCGAGGCCGCCGGCGGCCTTGTGCAAGGCGCGCAAGTGCTCGCCGACCTGCTTGAGGTTGGCTTCGCAGGCGGCAATCTCGGCGGCGCGGGAAGGTTCCAGCAGCACCCTCACCTCTTTATCCAGATCGCCGGTCAGCGTTTGCAGCTGCTTTTGACGTTGGGCGCTTTCCGATTCGAGGCGCTTGGACTCCGACGGTTGCGGCAGGCCGTAGCCGCCACTGCCCAGTAGTTCAGCCGGGCGGCTGAGGAAGCCGCTGTTGGCGAGGATTTGTTGCAGGGTGTTGTTGGCTTTTTCCATGCCGCCGTTTTTCAGCTCGCGGGCGCCAAGGTAGCGTTGCTTGACCTCATCCTGGGCCAGCATCAGTTGTTTGCGGTAGCTGGCCTGCTCCAGCAACAACAGGGCGGCACTGGTGCGCAGATCGGCCTGGCCAAACCACTGGCGGCGTTCTTCTGCGCTGAGTGACAGCCAATCTTCGACCTGAGTCTGCTTTATCGGCAGGTGTTTGCGCAGGACGTCGAACATCGCCTGGTAGCGTTCGCGGAATGAATCAAAGTGATAACCCAGGCGCAGCGCTTCGCGCTTGTCCTTGAGGACGCTGGTGTCGGCCAGGCCGCGGGCGCTGAGGACTTCCAGCAAACCGTTGGGGGTGATGTTGTCCAGCCCGGTGAGTTGTGGGTTGGCGCTGCCGCTGCGCAACAGTTTCAGGCTCTCTACCGCACAGTTGTTGGAGATGAAGAAGTAGTTGCCGTCGTAGCTCCAGTGCATCTCGGCGGCGTGCTCGACGGTGTCGTTGATTTCCTGGCGTGTGAGTTTGAGCGGCACCGAGGCCAGGCCGCGCAGCTCGGTCTTGGTGTATTCATCGATCACCTGGGCCAGGGGCAGCACGAACAACCGCGACGGGTACTTGCCCACCAAGCCGTCCCAGCTCGACAGCTGTACGTCACCGACGAACGCGCGGTAGGACAGGACCAGATGCTGGTCTAGGTCGAGCCGACAGTCCGGGCCGCGTGGCCGGCCGGGTGCACAGATCACCAGGCGTAACATGCTGTGGCCCCAGCGACTGACCAGGTTCTCGTTGGCTTCGGCCAGTAGGTAGTCAATTTCGTAGACGCGCTCCGGGTCGATCTGGCCCAGCGGCGTCTTGGCAAAATCATTGCCTGCGTTCAGGAAGGCGTAGGTCTTGGCGCAAGTGTCTTGCTCGGGCGGTGCCCAGCCGAAGTGTTCCTTGTAATAGCGAAACAGCGCCGGGCGGCGGCAGGCGTAGCTCGGGTCAAGGAGGAAATACTCCATGTTGACCGCGACGAACTCCAGCGGGCTGGTGGTTTCGTAGATGTCCGGGCTGCGCGCTACCTGGTGGTTGTGTTGCTCGCGCTCGCCGCGACGGCCGACGTATTGCGGCCAGCCGGCGAGGTCCAGCAGGCGCGGGTCATCGCTGAGGGTAAAGCGGCGGTCATTCTGGCCACGGCACTGGTCGGGCAGGCCGATCAGGCCGGTGATGTTGTTCTGGCGACTGCAACGGTTGATGAGCGCGCGGTCTTCTTTGGACCACAGGCGCGCACGGTCATAAATGTGAGTCAGCTCATGCAGCACAGTGGCGAGCATTTCGCGGCGCACGGTGCCGTGGGGGCGGTTGGTCTTCTGGGTCGCGGCGCTGCCGTCGGTCAGGCTGGCGAGCAGGTTCTGGTTGAGATCCAGTTCGGAAACCAGGGAGGCCTGGCCGTAGGCGTTCTCGGGCATCTTGTCGGTCCAGCCGACATCGATGGTGCGGTCCAGTTGTTCGATGAAGCGCGGCGGCAGAGAGCGCATCGCTTCATCGAGCAACGCCTGGCTGGCCTGCTGTTCGGCCGGGCTCAAGCCGTCGGACTTGAGCCGCAGTTGCAGGCTGGCCTGGGCTGCGCTTGCACTGAGCAGCACAGCCACGGCCAGTAGCCAGGCGTTGAGGCGCCTCACAGTGCGAGGATGGCTTCGGCGAGGCTCTGGTCGCTGGCGTCGCGCGTTTCCGGCATGCGCGTACGAATGGTGTCGAAGGCGGCTTCCAGTTGTGCGCCACGGATCTCGCCATTGGTGGCGACGAAGCTTGCGGCGTCATCGTGGGCTTCGCGCACGACTTTGGAGTCGCGGATGGACGTGGTGGTGTCCGAGGTGAAGTCAATGGTACGGGCCGACGCACGGACGATGATGTTACTGGTGGCCTTCAAGGTTTGCGCGTGGGCAACATCGGCCAACAACAGCAGGCCGAGAGCGGCGGCGATCAGCGGGCTACGCATGGAATAACTCCAATTACAAAGACGGAAATACAAAGATGATTATTGGACGAGAATTGCTTGCGCCAGTTCAAGGTCGCTGGCGTTAAGTTTTGGCTGGGTGCGGCGCAGGTAATCCAGTGCGGATTCCAGGCGAGCCCCCCGCCATTGGCCGTCAGTGGCTACAAACGCGGCAGCGTCATCCTGGGCGGCCAATACCAGTTTCTTGTCAAAGGGCGCGGAAGTCACCTTGCTGGTGGCGTACACACTTATGACGGTGCTCTGGGTGGTCACGTCGAAGGCCGAAGCCAATGGCGACCAGACGACGGAAAACAGAACAGGAACGATCAACAGGCGGTATGAAAAAGCCATGGGACTCGACAACTGAAAGCGAGCGCCAAGGCTAGCGCAATGCCCGGGCGAGAGCCAGCGTTGAGGCATGTGGGAGCGGCTGGCGCTCCCTTACACCGAGCTGAAGTCAGATCGCCAGGATGGCCTGGGCCAGTTGTGCGTCTGTTGCGGCATTTAGTTGTGGGGCTTGTTGGCGGATCTGTACCAGAGCGCTTTCCAGCTTGACGCCACGGATGGCGCCGTCGCTGGCGACAAAGCTGGCTGCGTCGTCACGGGCAGCTCGCACAACCTTGTTGTCACGCAAGGACGACGTGGCATCGGAACTGGCGTCCGACGTGGCTTTGAGTGCGCCGACGATTGCGTCGGTGGTCACGATGAGGCTGGTGGCATTGGCATTGGCAGCCACGGCCAACAAGGCAGCAGCACTCAGCAGGCGAAAACGGGACATGGAAAAACTCCTGTAGATGAACAAATAAGGTGGCGCAGAACGGCCACTGTGAAACGGGTGTTGTTGCTGTTGAGCATCAGACGCCCGTTCTACAAGGTTCGCCACGTGGTAACGGGATCTTAAGCCGCCGCTTATCTGTTCGAAAAGCCTCTCGACCCGTTAGTCACGCCAAAAGGGTTTAGACAGTTCGGCCATTCGGTCGCCGGCGCTGATACCGGCGTCAGACAGTTCGCGTGGATCAAGTTGCGCCAGTTGGCGGCGTTCGTGGGCCTGTCGCGCCCATCTGGCCAGTGCACGGGCTATACCTGCGATCAACTGTTTATAGCGTGGGGTTTGGGTGGTCATGAGTGAGGCCTTCCATGAGGTCTTGGAACACCATGTTGGGCGGCGCGGGTTTACCGGTACAGATACACCAGACTTAAATTGTACCGTTTAATTGTTATGTTTTTTAAACTGTACCTGTCATGAAGTTGACCTTCTGTTTTTATCCTCAAAACCCAAACCCCGGAAACAACAAAGCCCGCCTCCGGTTTCCCGGGGCGGGCTTTGCTTTGATAAATCAGGGTGCTGGCGGTGGACCCGGTGGGTCAGGGCCAGCGGGCGCTACATTAGCGCCAGAACGGCTTGCTCAGCTCTTCGTAGCGTTGAGCTTCGCTGATACCGGCGTCAGCCAGCAGACGCGAATCCAGACGAGCCAGTTGGTGGCGGCTGGAGATGCGGCGCTGCCACAACATCAGGTTGGCGATAACGCGCAAAGGCAGGGAGGCCTGGGTGTTTACAGCTTTTTCTTCGAAGAACAGATCGGAACTGAGTGTACGTTCCATGATGACATCCTTCCGCTTGTGGCGGGATTAGGTAGTGGTTTAACTGATGCCAATGATCCTCTTCCGGCGCAAGACTCTCTAGATACAGTTCACCTGTATTGTGAGGGGCCAGTTAACTGTTTATAGGTGCTGTACTGTTCGGAAATGGGGCAACTGTACCTGTCTGCACTGAAACAGTGCGAAATAGGAGTTTTCGACGGAGTATGTGGGATATTTCGGTAGGAAATGACCGGTACAGCAGTACAGTTTTTTTCAGTTTGCTAAGAAGTACAGCCGAGCTGATGAAACTGCCGTTGCATCAGCCCGGATCTGTATCAATCAAGCCTTGAGCATATGCCCGGTTTCTTCCAGGTTGATGTGCCAACTCAGTGCTTCGCGCAGGATGTGTGGCGTATGCCCGCCGATGGCACAGGCTGCGTCGAAGTAAGTGTTCAGCGCATCGCGATATGCCGGGTGCACACAGTTGTCGATGATAACCCGGGCGCGTTCGCGGGGCGCGAGGCCACGCAGGTCGGCCAGGCCGACTTCGGTCACGAGGATGTCCACATCATGCTCGGTGTGGTCCACATGGCTGACCATCGGCACCACGCTGGAAATCGCGCCACCCTTGGCGATCGATTTGGTGACGAAGATCGCCAAGTGAGCGTTGCGCGCGAAGTCCCCGGAGCCGCCAATGCCGTTCATCATCCGCGTGCCGCAGACATGGGTGGAGTTGACGTTGCCGTAGATATCGAACTCCAGCGCGGTGTTGATCCCGATGATACCCAGGCGGCGCACCACTTCCGGGTGGTTGGAAATTTCCTGCGGGCGCAGCACCAGTTTGTCTTTGTAGCGCTCCAGGTTGCCGAACACGTCGGCATTGCGTCGTTCTGACAGGGTGATCGAACTGCCCGAGGCGAAGCTCAGTTTGCCGGCATCGATCAGGTCGAACGTCGAATCCTGCAACACTTCCGAATACATCGTCAGGTCTTCGAACGGCGACTCGATCAGGCCGCACATCACTGCGTTGGCGATGTTGCCGATGCCGGCCTGCAGCGGGCCGAGCTTGTTGGTCATGCGCCCGGCGTCCACTTCCTGCTTGAGGAAGTTGATCAGGTGGTTGGCAATGCCTTGGGTGTCGCTGTCGGGCGGTGTCACAGTGGAGGCGGAATCCGCCTGGTTGGTGACCACGATGGCGACAATTTTTTCCGGCGGAATGGGAATGGCCGTGCTGCCGATGCGGTCATCGACCTTCACCAGCGGAATGGGCGTGCGGGTTGGCCGGTAGGTCGGGATATAGATGTCGTGCAGCCCTTCCAGGTTCGGGTTGTGCGCCAGGTTGATCTCGACGATCACCTGCTTGGCGAAAATCGCGAAGCTGGCCGAGTTGCCCACCGATGTCGTCGGCACGATGTGCCCCTGTTCGGTGATCGCAACGGCTTCGATCACGGCAATGTCCGGCAGCTTGAGCTGGTTGTTGCGCAATTGCTCGACGGTTTCCGACAAGTGCTGGTCAATAAACATCACCTCGCCGGCATTGATGGCGCGGCGCAGGGTGCTGTCGACCTGGAACGGCATGCGGCGGGACAGCACGCCGGCCTCGGTCAGTTGCTTGTCCAGGTCATTGCCCAGGCTGGCGCCGGTCATCAAGGTGATTTTCAGCGGGGAAGTCTTGGCGCGTTCGGCCAGGGCGTGGGGGACGGCCTTGGCTTCACCGGCGCGGGTGAAGCCGCTCATGCCGACAGTCATGCCGTCCTCGATCAGTGCGGCGGCGTCTGCCGCGCTCATGACCTTGTTCAACAACGAAGGCAAGCGGATACGATCACGGTACATGGATTGTTATCTCAGGCTACGGAAGCAAGGTGCGCAGTTTAGTGATTTCAAAAAAATTCGGCCCGCTACCATGGTCGAATGCCGGGCAGCGATTTAGAGCCTTTGGTCGGGTTTCATGCGGCAATAAAAAACCCCAGCCTACAAGAGGCCGGGGTTTCGAGTATTGCGCTGAAGCAGTGTTACTCGACGGCCTTCACCATGTCTTCGATGACTTTCTTGGCGTCGCCGAAGACCATCATGGTCTTGTCCAGGTAGAACAACTCGTTATCCAGGCCGGCATAACCGCTGGCCATCGAGCGTTTGTTGACGATGATGGTCTTGGCCTTGAAGGCTTCGAGAATCGGCATGCCGGCGATCGGTGAGTTCGGGTCGTTTTTGGCAGCCGGGTTGACCACGTCGTTCGCGCCGAGCACTAGCACCACGTCGGCCTGGCCGAACTCGGAGTTGATGTCTTCCATTTCGAACACCTGGTCGTAAGGCACTTCGGCCTCGGCGAGCAAGACGTTCATGTGCCCGGGCATACGGCCGGCCACCGGGTGGATCGCGTACTTCACGGTGACGCCGTGGTGGGTCAGCTTCTCGGTCAGTTCCTTGAGCGCATGCTGCGCCCGTGCCACTGCCAAGCCATAGCCCGGAACGATGATCACGGTGTCGGCGTTGGTCAGCAGGAAGGTGGCGTCGTCAGCGGAGCCGGACTTCACTGGCCGCGCTTCTTTAGAGCCGGTTGCCGCAGCGGCATCCGAGGTATTGCCGAAACCGCCGAGCAATACATTAAAGAAGGAACGGTTCATCGCCTTGCACATGATGTACGAGAGGATCGCGCCGCTGGAGCCCACCAGGGAGCCGGCGATGATCAGCATCGAGTTGTTCAGCGAGAAGCCGATACCTGCCGCCGCCCAGCCGGAGTAGCTGTTGAGCATCGACACCACCACCGGCATGTCGGCGCCGCCGATTGGGATGATGATCAGCACGCCGAGCACGAAGGCCAGGGCCAGCATCAGGGCGAAGGCGGTGAGGTTACCGGTGAACATGAACGCCAGGCCTAGGCCCAGGGTAGCCAGGCCGAGCACCAGGTTCAGTTTGTGCTGGCCGCCGAACTGTACCGGTGCGCCCTGGAACAGGCGGAACTTGTACTTGCCCGACAGCTTGCCGAACGCGATCACCGAACCGGAGAAGGTGATGGCACCGATGGCTGCACCGAGGAACAGTTCCAGGCGATTACCAGCAGGGATCGAGTCGCCTAAATGTTTGACGATGCCCAGGGATTGCGGCTCGACCACTGCGGCAATCGCAATGAACACTGCCGCCAGGCCGATCATGCTGTGCATGAACGCGACCAGCTCCGGCATCTTGGTCATTTCTACGCGCTTGGCCATGATCGAACCGGCGGTGCCGCCGATCAGCAGGCCGACAATCACATAGCCGATGCCGGCAGTTGCCAGCTCAGCGCCCAGCTTATAGATGAGGCCTACGGTGGTGAGCACCGCCAGCGCCATGCCGAGCATGCCGAACAGGTTGCCGCGCCGCGAAGTTGTTGGGTGCGACAGGCCTTTGAGAGCCTGAATGAAGCAGATCGACGCGATCAGGTAGAGCGTTGTTACGAGATTCATGCTCATTACTTCGGCGCCTCTTCTTTTGCTTTCGGGGCTTTCTTCTTGAACATCTCAAGCATCCTGCGAGTGACCAGGAAGCCACCGAACACGTTTACCGCTGCGAGCGCCACGGCCAGGGTGCCCATTGTCTTGCCCAGTGGGGTCACGGTGAGGGCCGCAGCCAGCATGGCGCCAACGATCACGATTGCGGAAATGGCGTTGGTCACGGCCATCAAGGGCGTGTGCAGCGCGGGTGTCACGTTCCAGACCACGTGGTAACCGACATAAATCGCCAGCACAAAGATGATCAGGTTGTAGATACCGGGGGAGATAAGCTCTTCCATCGTCTGAATCCCTGCTTAGGCGTTTTTGCGGATGACTTGGCCGTCGCGGCACATCAGGCACGCGGCGACGATGTCGTCTTCGAGGTTGATTTCAAACTGCCCTTCCTTGGTGAAGACCAGCTTCAGGAAGTCCAGCAGGTTGCGTGCATACAAGGCCGAGGCGTCGGCGGCGACAGCGCCGGCGAGGTTGGTCGGGCCGCAGATGATCACGCCGTTCTCCACCACCACCTGATCGGCGACGGTCAGCGGGCAGTTGCCGCCTTGGGCGGCGGCAAGGTCAATGACCACCGAGCCGGGCTTCATCTGCGCGACGGTGTCGGCGCTGAGCAGGGTCGGAGCCTTGCGGCCCGGGATCAGTGCGGTGGTGATCACGATATCGGCCTGTTTGGCGCGCTCGTGCACGGCCAGGGCCTGGCGCTGCATCCAGCTGGTGGGCATCGGGCGGGCATAACCGCCGACGCCGACGGCGCATTCACGCTCTTCATCGGTCTCGTAGGGCACGTCGACAAACTTGGCGCCGAGGGATTCGATCTGTTCCTTCACGGCCGGGCGTACGTCAGACGCTTCGATCACAGCACCCAGGCGTTTCGCTGTCGCAATCGCCTGCAGACCCGCGACGCCGGCGCCGAGGATCAGCACGCGTGCAGCCTTTACGGTGCCGGCGGCCGTCATCAGCATCGGCATAAAGCGTGGGTAGTGATGAGCGGCGAGCAGCACGGCCTTGTAGCCAGCGATGTTGGCCTGGGAGGACAGCACGTCGAGGCTCTGGGCGCGCGAGGTACGTGGCGCGGCTTCGAGCGCAAAAGCGGTTATGCCGCGTTCGGCCAGCTTGGCGATGGTTTCGTTGCTGAACGGGTTGAGCATGCCCACCAGTACGGTGCCGCTTTTGATCAGCGCAAGCTCGCTGTCGCTGGGGGCAACTACCTTGAGAATCAGCTCTGCGTCAAACGCATCGCTGGCACTGCCAATGGTTGCGCCTGCCGTTTCATAGGCACTGTCGACGACACTGGCTTTAACGCCGGCTCCGCTTTGAACAGTGACCTTATGGCCCTGGCCGATCAGCTTCTTGATGGTTTCCGGGGTGGCAGCCACCCGCGTTTCACCGGTCTGGGTTTCGAGAGGAACACCAATGTGCACGTCAAATCTCCTGCATGATCTTTTTGCTTTTGATCTTTTTGTAAAAAGGCCAGTGCACCGTGAGTGGCGCATCTGGGGCGGCCGATCAGCACGATCCCGCTGAAATGACAGCGGGGCGCGGCATTTTGCAGGCGAACTTTACGGCCTTCAAGGGATTATGACGGGTGACGAAAAATTAACTACAAGTCACCCTGTGACTGATTGTCGCAATGCGATGAAATAACCTCTTTAAATACAGGTGTTTAAAGGACTGTAGCCGAATATTGGGTGTTTCTTCATCGTTGGTGTGAATGGTCGTGCATTGGCTTGCCGTAGTCGCTACACGCCTTGAAAATCATGGCTCTTAGCCTTAATTCGAACAGATAAGTACAGTCTGCTTAAACGCGACATATACGTATATCTGTAGGTCTTGATTTTATTTGACTACAGGGTCAATAAGCGGGCTTTGTCCTTTAAATGCTGGGGCTATAGCGTTGGGATTGATCAACCAACCAGTCCCTGAAAGCGTGTAATGACGCCGATTCGACTTTTCTGTCGGGAATCATCAGGTAGTACGCCTTCGCGCTGCTCAGCGTTTCGGGGTTGGCGATCACCAATTGGTGCTCGTCGAGTTCGCGCTGAATCAAGAACGGCGGGATCAGCGCGATGCCCATGTCATGCATGGCTGCCTGAGACAACATCGAGAATAGCTCGTAACGAGGGCCTGTCATGTCGCGAGGAATGTTCAGATGTTGCGCGTTGAACCATTGGCGCCAGGCGTAAGGCCGCGTGGTCTGCTGCAGTAGCGGCAGTTCGGCAATTTCCTGGGCGCTGAAGTGGGTACGTGTGCCCAATAAGCGAGGGCTGCAGACGGGAACGGGGTTCTCGCCCATCAGTCGGTGTGATTCGGTACCCGACCAGTCGGCATCACCAAAGTAGATCGCAGCGTCGAACTCGGTGTCTGCAAACAGGAATGGGCGGGTACGGTTAGTGAGGTTGACCGTGACTTCCGGGTGCTTGTGTTGGAAATCCTTCAGGCGGGGGATCAGCCATTGGGTGCCGAAGGTGGGTACCACCGCGAGCTCGATGACATTGGCGCCCTGTTGCCCCATGACCGACAGGGTGTCACGTTCTACTGCGTCCAGCTGCATGGCGACGCGGCGGCTGTACGACAACCCCGCCTCCGTGAGTTTTACCCCGCGTCGCGAGCGCCGAAATAGCTCGACACTCAAAAACTCTTCGAGACTCGCGATTTGTCGGCAGATAGCGCCTTGAGTGATGGAAAGCTCGTGCGCGGCCTTGGTAAAGCTCTCGTGGCGGGCTGCCGCTTCAAAGCTGACCAGGGCGGTGGTGCTGGGGATCTTTCTGCGCATGTAACTTGTCCTCACTTATAAAACGCATATACGTCGTCTATGGCGCTTTCGAAGTGAGAAATTAGCACAACCCTATGCGGAAACCTCGTTTGCCCTCTGCGTTTGCCCGGCCTAGTCTGCATCCACGACTTCTGATTTTTCCGCGAGGACTTATTCATGGCTGGCAAGGCAAGCTTCAACTGGATCGATCCACTGCTGCTGGATCAACAGCTCACCGAAGAAGAGCGCATGGTGCGCGACAGTGCTGAGCAATTCGCCCAGGACAAGCTGGCGCCCCGTGTGCTCGAAGCTTTTCGCCATGAAAAGACCGACCCTGCCATCTTTCGCGAGATGGGCGAGACCGGCTTGCTGGGCGCGATGATTCCCGAGCAATACGGCGGCAGTGGTTTGAACTACGTCAGCTATGGGTTGATTGCCCGTGAGGTCGAGCGTGTCGACTCCGGTTATCGCTCGATGATGAGTGTGCAGTCGTCACTGGTGATGGTGCCTATCAATGAGTTTGGCACTGAGGCGCAGAAGCAGAAGTACCTGCCGAAGCTGGCTTCCGGCGAGTGGATCGGTTGTTTCGGCCTGACCGAGCCTAATCACGGCTCCGATCCGGGCGCGATGATTACCCGGGCGCGCAAGGTGGATGGCGGCTACAGCCTGACGGGCGCCAAGATGTGGATCACCAATAGCCCAATCGCCGATGTGTTTGTGGTGTGGGGCAAGGATGATGCGGGTGACATCCGTGGATTTGTCCTGGAGAAAGGTTGGAAGGGGCTGAGCGCTCCGGCGATCCACGGTAAGGTTGGCCTGCGTGCCTCGATTACCGGCGAGATCGTAATGGACAACGTCTTTGTGCCGGAAGAGAACATCTTCCCGGATGTACGGGGTTTGAAGGGGCCGTTTACCTGTCTCAACTCCGCACGTTACGGCATTTCCTGGGGCGCGTTGGGAGCCGCTGAGTTCTGCTGGCATACCGCCCGCCAGTACACCCTTGATCGTCAGCAGTTCGGTCGCCCGTTGGCAGCGACCCAACTGATCCAGAAGAAGCTGGCTGATATGCAGACCGAGATTACCCTGGCGCTGCAAGGTTGCCTGCGCCTGGGGCGCATGAAGGACGAAGGGACGGCGGCAGTGGAGATCACGTCGATCATGAAGCGCAACTCGTGCGGCAAGTCCCTGGACATTGCACGCATGGCGCGGGACATGTTGGGCGGAAACGGGATTTCGGATGAGTTTGGTGTGGCGCGTCACTTGGTCAACCTTGAGGTGGTCAATACCTACGAAGGCACCCATGACGTGCACGCCTTGATCCTTGGGCGCGCGCAAACCGGTCTTCAAGCGTTCTATTAATAGGAGCACGACCATGGGCGCGCTTTCGCATCTGCGGGTACTGGATTTGTCGCGAGTACTGGCGGGCCCCTGGGCCGGGCAGATTCTTGCGGACCTTGGGGCTGAGGTGATCAAGGTCGAGCGACCGGGTAATGGGGATGATACGCGGGCGTGGGGGCCGCCTTTCCTCAAAGATGCCTATGGTGAAAACACCAGCGAGGCGGCGTATTACCTGTCGGCCAACCGCAATAAGGAGTCAGTCACCATCGACTTCACGCGACCGGAGGGGCAAAAGCTGGTGCGAGACCTGGCTGCCAAGTCCGACATCCTGATCGAGAACTTCAAGGTGGGTGGTCTTGCGGCGTACGGGTTGGACTATGAGTCGCTGAAGGAGATCAACCCGGAGCTGATCTATTGCTCGATCACGGGGTTTGGTCAAACCGGACCATACGCCACGCGTGCGGGTTATGACTTCATGATCCAGGGTTTGGGCGGTCTCATGAGCCTGACCGGCCGCCCTGAGGGTGATGAGGGCGCGGGGCCGGTGAAGGTCGGGGTGGCGTTGACCGATATTCTCACCGGGCTCTACTCGACGGTGGCGATCTTGGCGGCCCTGGCTCATCGAGATCATGACGGTGGCGGGCAGCACATCGATATGGCATTGCTGGACGTGCAGGTCGCATGTTTGGCTAACCAGGCGATGAATTACCTGACGACAGGAGTGCCTCCGAAACGTCTGGGTAATGCTCATCCGAATATTGTGCCTTATCAGGATTTTCCCACGGCTGACGGCGACTTCATCCTTACGGTGGGCAACGATGGTCAGTTCCGTAAGTTTGCTGAGGTGGTCGGGCAGCCGCAGTGGGCGGATGACCCGCGCTTCTCTACTAATAAGGTGCGGGTGGCTAATCGCGCAGAGCTGATTCCGCTGATTCGCCAGGCCACCGTGTTCAAGACGACAGCGGAGTGGGTGGCACAGCTAGAGCGAGTGGGTGTGCCATGCGGGCCTATCAATGATCTGGCGCAGGTGTTTGCTGATCCGCAGGTAAAGGCGCGCGGACTTGCACTGGAGCTGCCACATGCTTTGGCTGGCGTGGTGCCGCAGGTTGCCAGCCCGATTCGTTTGTCCAAGACGCCTGTTGAGTATCGCAGCGCTCCTCCCCTATTGGGTGAGCATACGGCTCAGGTGTTGCAGGACGTGTTGGGGTTGGGGGCTGCCAACGTGGCCGATTTGAGGGCGTTGGGTGTGATCTGAGTGTTTCCTTCTATATATAGGTTTCTGGCTGTTTATTGGTTGCTTTTTAATCAATTCTAACTAATTGATAGAGAAGACAAATTAAGGGTTGACGGCAGATTCTGGAAGCCTATAATTCGCCCCACTTCCGGCGCA
This sequence comes from Pseudomonas sp. BIGb0164, assembly GCF_024810135.1. Taxonomy (NCBI): domain Bacteria; kingdom Pseudomonadati; phylum Pseudomonadota; class Gammaproteobacteria; order Pseudomonadales; family Pseudomonadaceae; genus Pseudomonas; species Pseudomonas sp. BIGb0164. The sequence goes on from NZ_JANUEA010000003.1 coordinate 795,862, forward strand.
GTCGAAACGGAAAACTCCTTGAGTTTCAATGAGTTAAGTAGGTTTCGATAGTGAGTTGCTTCAGTTCATCGAAGCCCAGAAGGAGTTGATAGGGCGGTGTAGTTTGGCTCTATTGACGTTTCGATCTTCTCGGTCGAAAGCGGAGAAAAAGAGGTGTTGACAGCAGCGTGTAACGCTGTAGAATTCGCCTCCCGCTAACGAGAGATCGGA